>CAZYRT010000019.1:0-32405 GCA_964650045.1 uncultured Ruminococcus sp. | reverse complement strand
CTTGAATGTGTTAGGCACGCCGCCAGCGTTCATCCTGAGCCAGGATCAAACTCTCAAATGAGTTGTTATATTTATCTGCCTCATGGACAGACTAAATTTCCTGTTTTGCTCTTTACTTGTTCTTAAAAGAATTAACGAGTCTTGTACATTTTGCATAGTTATGCTTTGTACTTCTGTTGTTCAATTTTCAATGTCCGTTCGTTCTGTCTGCTCGTCCTCGCACTCGCTTTTGCGTTTGCTCTCTCGCAGACAGCTTTGCTATTCTATCACAGGAAAAACCAAATGTCAACCCCTTTTTCGAAAAAATTTTAATTTTTTTCAAAAAAGTCTCAAAACCCTTGCAATCACTGGGTTTTTATTTTGAAAAAAGTTTTGTTTTTTATGTTTTTATATGTGTTTTACCTTTTCAAACGCAGAAAAAACTTCTCCGTACATATAAAGGGAGCCTAGCATTATAAGAGGGATATTTTTTCCTTTTGCATATTCAAAGGCAGACCTTACACCGTCATCCACCTTATTGAAGCCTTGGGCAGGCAATCCTCTTTGAGAAAACGCATCTGCTAATTTTTGGGAAGAAAGGGCGCGAGGCGAATCGGGAGTTATGGTAAACACTCTTTCTGCCAACGGCGACAGCATATCCGCCATTTCGGAATAATCTTTATCAGCAAGAACGCCCATAAGCAATGCAACCTTTTCCTCACCGAAAAAGCTTTTTATACTGTTTACCGCGGCGGTAACGCCTTGGATATTATGAGAACCGTCGAAAATAACAACGGGTTCGCGGTTCAAAAGCTCAAACCTTGCTCGCCAGCAAGCCTTTTTGATACCCTTACGCAAATCCGATTCCAAAACCTTAATGTCGCTGTATTTATTAAGCATTTCGACAGTTTCTATAACCGTAGCCGCATTTTCGGGCTGATAAGCTCCCAAAAGAGATATTTTCATTTCGGGACGCTCGTCATAATCAAAAATTGTACCTTCAATATCCATTTTCTTTATTTTTACAGAATCCAAGCAGGTACGTTTTAAGGGGCAGCGTTTTTCATTTGCCGTTTTTAAAATAACATCAAACGCTTCATCATCTCTTCCGCCGTAAACAGCAGGTCTGCCTTCCTTAATTATACCCGCCTTTTCAAAAGCTATTTCGGAGACACTATCCCCCAAAACCGCAGTATGATCAAGAGCGATTCCCGTTATAACCGAAACAAGAGGAGCTTCAATAACGTTTGTAGAATCCAATCTGCCTCCCATACCAACCTCCAGAACGATGGCATCACAAGAATTCCTTTTAAAATATAAGAAAGCAAGGGCGGTTATTATCTCAAATTCCGTGGGCTTATCCTCCATACTTTCGGCAATAGGCTTTATTATCTCAACAAGCTCAGCCAATTCGGAATCAGAGATGGGATCGCCGTTTATACACATACGCTCGTTAAAGCGAACAATATAGGGAGAAGTATACAATCCCACCTTATAGCCCGCTTCTCTAAGAACCGAAGCAAGCATCGAGCAGGTGGAGCCCTTTCCGTTGGTACCCGCAACATGGATAAAATTCATATCCTTTTCGGGATTCCCAAGTTTTCTCAAAAGCTCCTCTGTTCTCGAAAGGCCGGGACGGGAGCCCAGCCAAACCACGGAATGGATATATTCAAGCGCCTCGTTATAAGTCATCATAGCTTCACTTTCTTTCAAAGGCGGCAGAAAGCCTTGGATTTTTAATTATTATATATATAATGTAAGTTTCTATTAATCCAATCCCTAAATATAGGGGTATTCTCGGCAAAAGCAGGGCGATAGGATAGCCATAGAAATACCATAAGCCGATAGATTTTATAATCATCGAACCAAGCACATGGGAAGGCATTACTGCCAGAAGAACAGACACAAAGGTTTTCTTTTGGAAAGCATACTTGCCCAAAAAGCCTGATATAATACCTATTGCTGCGGCGCCCAAGGTTATCATAGGATTAACGCTCCCTGTGAGAGGAGCTGTAACAAGGTCGGCAGCCGCGCCCACGGCACCGCCCCAAACGGGGCCAAGCAAAATGCCTGAAAGCATCACCGGCAAATTATCAAAGGTAACACGGATGGCACCGAAGGTAAAATAGGTTTTACATATCATACCGATGACAACGCTCATTGCAGTAAGCAAAGCCGCAAAAACCAGCTTTCTTAAATGCATTGTGAACTTTTTCGATTTATTCAAAACAAAAACCTCCTTCCCTGCTTATACATACAGCAAGAAAAAGGAGGTCGTTTTGACAGCCTTATGTATTTTTGCTCTATGAAGCGGGATGCAGGGCTCAAACCGCAAACCTTTAATGCGAGGAAAATTAAACTCCCATCAAGTTTTTCGTCCGACAGACAACTCCCCGTCCTGCCGACACTTTACGAATAAGCCCTTACTCTTCAATTTGCCCCAATTATATCACCCGACCGCCCTGCTGTCAATATCTTTTTATCGATTTATCTTCTTGAAAACAGCTTGAAGAAGGGTTTTAGTATTTTGGGAGCACGAAAGCAATAAATCTTCATATATACCAACTCCTATTTTATAAATAACAGCGCACCTGCACCTACTATCAATGCCGCTTCAATGCATACCAAAGCCCCTGTGGGCAAAATAAGGCAAAGCAAGACGCCTGCGCCGAAGGATAACGCAGAGACACCTGCGGTTTTTGCAACACATCTCATTGGAAATCACAGCCTTTCCTTTCTTTTAGTGTTGTATTCATAATATATTTTATTCATAAAACTTAATTGTGGTTCATATATATAACTAAAAAAAGAAAGGGCGCGATGAAAATAGCCATTACGATCAACGAAATACTTATACCCAAAAAGCTTTTCAGCGCAAAGCTTGACAAGGAGCTGGAATACGATTCCGCTCTCCCCGATTACTGTCCTGACATTGCAAGACTCATAAAGGTGGACTGCACTCCCTTTACCGAAAACTGCAATATTGAAAACGGCAAAGCCACCGTCAACGGCAAAGCGGTTTACGATGTTCTGTACGAAACCGATTACAAAAACCGTTTGCGGTGCTGTACTTTTACCCAGGATTTTTCTTTGTCGGTACCCGTACCCTCGGGAGCAGAGAATCCTTATGCTTTTTGCAATTGCAGTTGTGAAAAGATCAGTTGTAAGCTTCTCAGCCCAAGGCGTTTGCTTTTAAAATCATCCCTGTCGGCAGCCATGACAATGGAAGGTGACATCTCTGCCAAAGCTTTGAACGTCACCGACGGCAAGGATATTTTCTTCCGCAAGAAAACCATCGGTTTCGAAGGAAGAACCTCACTTTACACCGAAAACTTCCATTTCAGCGATTCCCTAGGCTTGGCGCAAAGCGAAAAGAGCATCGGAGAAATAGTTTGCGGAACAGTAACTCTCCAGCCTCCTCAAACTGTTTATTCTCCCTCTCGTGCAGAGATCAAGACCACAGCGCTTATTCATGCTCTTTGTGAGGAAGAAAACAACGAGGGCAAATATTTTATGGCTCTCAAGTCTATTCCCGTTAACATCGAGCTTCAAAACGATGCCATTGAGGATTTTAAGCATATTTCAGCAGAACTTGAAGCAACAGATATCCAACTCTCTCCCGAATTAGACCAATACGGAGAAAGCCGAATGATAAAAGCCTCTTTTTCGGTAACCGCAAATTTAAAAATCAACGAGCCTAAGGCATTCACGGTTGCTGACGATATGTTCGAAAAGGATTTCGACAGCACGCTCATCAAGGGAACAACAAAAATGCCGCAGCTTTTCAACCAAACCGAATCGGGATTTTCTGCAGAAGGAAAGCTTCCTGTTATGAATCCCAAGCCCGAAACTATTTTAGATGCAAATTCCAAGGATTACGGAGCGATCATCGAAAAAGCCGAAGGCGGAATCAACGTTTCGGGCAATTTTATAACAACACTTCTTACAGAAACTCAGGAAGGCATATTCAGTTTTGACCATTCGGTCCCCTATAATCAATTTGTGGCAATGGAATTCCCCGAAAGCGGAGGGGATATTTCTGCAAAAACCTATCCTGTTGAAACTATCGCCACATTACATTCCGATGGGAGCGCAACGGCGAGAATAATCGCAATAACAAAAATAACGGTTTGCAATGAAACCGAAGAAACCTTTGTATCCGAGGTTTCCAAGCGAATCCCCCGAGAGGCTGTTAACGAAGGCGCATCCCTTGTTTACTGCTTCCCTCAGCAGGGTGAAAACCTTTGGTCGGTGGCTAAGCTTTATAGGGCTTCTCCCGATGAAATCTCCAAAGCCAACCCCAAGCTTTTTGACGAAAGCGGAGCTATCATTTCAAACGGCGAGCCTATTCTCATCAAATCCTGATTCACCCTTTTGTATCATTTATAATATAATTATATTAGTGATACAAGGAGGGAACCAATGAAGATCGCCATAATCGGAGGAGACAAAAGAACTCTTTATGCAGGAAAGCTTTTGGAGCAAGAGGGCTTCGAATGCCAATGGTTCGGATTCAACGGAGAAATCTCCGAAGCTTGGGATATACAATGCCGACCTTCGGCAAGAGATGCTTTAACAAAAGCAAAAGCTGTTTTATTACCCTTGCCTTGGGAAAAAGAAGGAGTCATCAATGCCCCGTTTTCGGACAGCAAAATCAAATTCGGTGAAGTTTTTCCTTATATTGAAAGAAATTGTCTTATCCTGGGCGGTATGCTGCCCCAAAGAAACGAAAATTCTATCAATTATTCCGAAAGAGAGGATTTTCTTCTTTATAACGCAGTCACCACAGCAGAGGGAGCCATTGCCTTGGCAATTTCCGAAACCGATTTTTCGATTTTCGGAGCAAATATAACCGTAATCGGCTATGGCAGAATCGGGGGCTATCTTGCAAGATGCCTGAGAGAACTCGGCGCAAACGTAACAGTAATATCGCGCAGCCTGAAAAGCAGGGCGCTGGCAGAAACTCATTATTTCAATGCGGTGGGCTTTGACTTTAGCGAAGCACCGCTGAGAGAAGCCGATATTATCTTTAACACAGTCCCCCACAAGATAATCGAGAAAAGGGAGCTTAGTTGGATAAAACCCGAAACTCCCATAATCGACTTGGCTTCTCTTCCCGGGGGAGTTGACGAAAGGGAATGTGCCGAAAAGGGTATAAGGTTAATACGCGCATTGGGGCTTCCTGCCAAGACCGCCCCGAAAACCGCAGGCGAAACAGTCTTCAAAACCGTCCTTTCCATATTATATGAAAGAGGAATAACTCCATGAAGCTTTTGTTTGCCATGTGCGGCTCCTTCTGCACCCACAAAAGAGCATTGAATGCCTTAAAAGGGCTTGCAGAAAAGCATAATATTACACCTGCCCTTTCGGAAATATCCAAAAGCATCGATACACGGTTCGGCAAAGCCGAAGACCTTATGAACTCGGTTATTTCCATAAGCGGAAATCAGCCCGTTTTGTCGATAAGCTCTGCCGAGGAGATCGTAACAAGAGGAGACTACGATGCTGTGATAATCTCTCCCTGTACGGGAAACACCTTGGCAAAAATCGCCAACGGTATAACCGATTCCACTGTCACAATGTGCGCCAAAGCTCAATTGCGAAACCGCCGCCCCGTTATAATCGCATTGGCGACCAATGACGGCTTGGGGGCAAATCTTTTCAATATCTCTCTGACCTTGGAAAAGAAGAACATTTATTTCGTACCCTTCGGTCAGGATGAACCGTTCGGAAAGCCCAGCTCGCTTATTTGCGATTTTGATATGCTGGAGGCAACATTGGAAAATGCAATTAAGGGTATTCAGCTTCAGCCGATTTTATTAAAATGAAAAGCAAAAAGCCGTCTTGTACGGCTTTTTCTGCTTTTGCTCAAAAAACAATTTTAGCACCAATAAGTCCAAACCGCTAAAATTATTAACAATTTAGCCTTAATTATTTTTGCAAAAGCTATTGACAATCGAAAAAAACAGGGTATAATAAAGGCGTAATTAGCAATCAGGTGTCGCGAGTGCTAAATTCAAAAAGGAGCCACGGTATATGGAATTAAGCGACCGCAAAAAAGCAATACTTAAATCAATCGTAGATGCATATATCGCAACGGGCGAGCCCGTCGGCTCTAAATATCTTACAACCAACGCCGATTTCAATGTTTCCAGCGCCACATTGCGAAATGAAATGAGCGCATTGGAAACTATGGGCTATCTTGAACAGCCTCACACATCTGCAGGCAGAGTTCCCACAGCAAAAGGCTATCGAACTTATGTAGAAAACCTTATGGAACGCTATTGTCTGGCTATGGAAGAGGTCGAGGTTCTGGACGAGGTTATCGAGAATAAGCTTCAGGAAATGTCGGCATTAATGGAAGAAGCCACCCACGCCTTGGGCGAGGTTACCAATTACACCTCATTCGCCTTTATCGGCGGAAGCGGAAGCGAAGCTGACCGTTACGAAACCTTGTATATAGGCGACCATGATTTTCTTCTCATTATGATTTGCAAGGACGGCTCGGTCCGTTCACGTCAGGTCAAAACTCAGGAAGCAATCACACCTTCGGTTCTCGAAACCGCAAAAAATGCATTGAACAAATGCTTTGTGGGTATAACACCCGAGCAGGTAAATCTGAATACCGTTTTGGAATTCGAAAGCCAGATGGGAGAGCATAAATCCTTCTCCACAATGCTTTTGAGGGTTATAAACGAAATGTTCAATTCCTTCGACAGCGAAAAGGTTCACATAGACGGTGTTACCAAGCTTCTTTCCCATCCCGAATTTTTCAATGTCGCGAAGGTTCAAAGCGTTCTTTCAATGATAGAGGAGCGCAAGAGATTTTCCCAGCTTATGAAAAAAGCGGTTCCCGGTCAGACCAGCATAATCTTCGGTGAAGAAGCCGAGGATATCGCTCCGCCCGGAACGGGGTTTGTGTTCCACCCTATCAGCATAGGCGGAAAGGTTGTGGGGGCTATCGGTGTTATAGGTCCCAAGCGAATGGACTATAAAAAGGTCATTGCCTCCCTTGATTATTTTGCAGAGGGGCTGACAAAAGGCAATGCCATAAGCAACGATTTATTAATAGGAGACAGCAATGAACAAGGACAAGAAGAATAAAGTAAACGAAGAAGTCGAAGAAGCAGCTTCCGAAGCAGAAGCAGAAATAAATCCCGAAGCGGAAACAGAAGAACCCGAAGTGATAGGCAAAAAAGCCGAAAAGGAAATTCAGGCTTTGAAAGATGAAATCGCTTCTACAAACGATAAATTCCTCCGCTTGGCGGCAGAATACGACAATTTCCGCAAGAGAAGCATAAAGGAAAAAAGCGATGCCTATGCAGATGCATACAGCGATGCTGTAAAAGCAATTCTCCCTCTTGCAGACAGCCTTGACAAGGGTCTCGAATTCAGCCCCGAGGACGAGGGCTTGAAGGCACTTTCCAAGCTACTTACCGATATTTTTACAAAAATGGGAATATCCGAAATTGAAAGCGACGGCAAGGAATTTGACCCCAATCTCCACAATGCCATAATGCATGAGGATGACGAGAATTTCGGTGAAAACACGATATCTCAGACCTTCCAGAAGGGTTACAAGCTCGGCGACAAGGTCATCCGCCATGCAATGGTTAAGGTAGTAAACTGACGCCCCTGCAATATAAAATATTATTTCGATTTTAAACAAAATATGACCCACGCGAATGAGCGATGACAATTTGAACAAAGTACATCGCGGGCACTAAAAAAATAATTCAATCTATATAAAGGACGGTAATTAATTATGTCAAAGATCATCGGTATCGACCTCGGTACAACAAACTCCTGTGTTGCAGTTTATGAAGCAGGCGAGCCTACTGTTATTGCAAACGCAGAAGGCAACAGAACCACACCTTCCGTTGTAGCTTTTTCCAAAACAGGCGAAAGAATGGTTGGTCAGGTTGCAAAAAGACAGGCTATCACAAACCCCGACCGTACTATCATCTCCATTAAAAGAGAAATGGGTACAAATTACAAGGTTGCAATCGACGGCAAGAACTATACTCCTCAAGAAATCAGCGCAATGATTCTCCAGAAGCTCAAGGCTGATGCAGAAGCATATATCGGCACAAAGGTAACTCAGGCTGTTATTACAGTTCCTGCTTACTTCTCCGACGCTCAGCGTCAGGCAACCAAGGATGCAGGTAAGATTGCAGGTCTTGAGGTAATGAGAATTATCAACGAGCCTACAGCGGCTGCTCTTGCTTACGGTCTTGATAAGGATATCGACCAAAAGATTCTTATTTATGACCTTGGCGGCGGTACCTTCGACGTTTCTATCCTTGATATCAGCGAAGGCGTTTTCGAAGTTCTTGCTTCCTCGGGTGATGCAAGATTGGGCGGCGATGACTTCGACCAAAAGATCATGAACTGGATCGCAGACACCTTTAAGGCTGAATCGGGTATCGACCTCAGGGGCGACAAAATGGCTATGCAGCGTCTCAAGGAAGCTGCAGAAAAGGCAAAGATCGAACTTTCGGGCATGATGAGTACCAATATCAATTTGCCCTTCATCACAGCAGATGCAACAGGTCCTAAGCACTTTGATGCTACTCTTACCCGTGCAAAGTTTGACGAGCTCACCCGTGACCTCGTTGAAAGAACCATGGTTCCTGTTAAGCGCGCTCTTGCAGACTCGGGTATTTCTGTTGGTCAGATCGACAAGGTTCTCCTTGTTGGCGGTTCCACAAGAATTCCCGCTGTTGCAGAAGCAGTTAAGAACTTCACAGGCAAGGAACCCTTCAAGGGAATTAACCCTGATGAATGTGTTGCTATCGGTGCGGCTATCCAGGGCGGTGTTCTTAATAAGGATATCAGCGGTAACCAGGTTCTCTTGCTCGACGTAACTCCCCTTTCTCTCGGTATCGAGACATTGGGCGGTGTATTCACAAAGATCATCGACAGAAATACAACTATTCCCGTTAAAAAGAGCCAGGTGTTCTCCACAGCGGCAGATAACCAGCCCTCTGTTGAGATCCATGTTCTCCAGGGCGAACGTGAAATGGCTGCAAACAACACAACCCTCGGTAGATTCAGCTTGGACGGAATCTCTCCTGCTCCCAGAGGTGTTCCTCAGATCGAGGTTGCGTTCGATATTGATGCAAACGGTATCGTAAATGTTACCGCAACCGACAAGGGCACAGGTAAAGAACAGCACGTTACCATCCAATCCTCCACCAACATGAGCAAGGATGCTATTGATGCCGCTATCCGCGATGCAGAAATGCACGCAGAAGAAGATAAGAAGCGCAAGGAAGCTGTCGAAACCAAGAACATGGCAGAAAGCCTTATCTTCCAATGCGAAAAGACAATGGACGAGGCAGGCGACAAGCTTACCGATGCTGACAAGCAGCCTGTTAAGGAAGCCATTGAAAAACTCAGAGCAAGCGTTGCATCAGATGACACCGACAGAATCAAGGCTGACACCGATGCTCTTCAAAAGGCAGTTTACGAAATCAGCGCAAAGCTTTATCAGCAGGCTGACCCCAACGGTGCAAACGGCGCTCCCAACCCCGATGATTTCAACAACTACGACAACGGTAATAATGGCACAAGCGGCGATTATTACGATGCTGACTTCACCGACAAATCCAACTGATTAATAATTATTCCACAACAGAAAAGAGAGGCAAAACGTCCTCTCTTTTCGTGGGCTAAACGAGGTAAACCCTTATGGCAGAAAAAAGAGACTGTTACGAAATTTTAGGTATCAGCAAATCAGCCACAGACGATGAAATAAAAAAAGCCTACCGCAGAATGGCTAAACAATACCACCCCGATGCCAACCCCGGCGACAAATCCGCCGAAGAAAAGTTCAAAGAGGTCAACGAAGCTTATTCTATCCTTTCCGACCCCGAAAAAAAATCCAACTATGACCGATTCGGCTATGCAGGTGTTGACCCTTCGGGTGGTGCAGGCGGTTTCGGCGGAGGATTCTCGGGCGGATTCGACATGGGCGATATTTTCGATATGTTCGGAGGTATGTTCGGCGGAAGCGGAAGAAGCCAGCGGGCAAACGCACCCATGCGGGGCGAGGACGTAGGCGTAAGAATAACTGTTGATTTTAACGAGGCTGTTTTCGGTTGCAAAAAGGATGTTTCCTTTACAAGAATAGACAAATGCGAAGAATGCGGCGGCAGCGGTGCCGCAAAGGGTACATCAGCAGAAACCTGCCGTAAATG
Source organism: uncultured Ruminococcus sp. (assembly GCA_964650045.1). GTDB lineage: Bacteria > Bacillota > Clostridia > Oscillospirales > CAG-382 > Coliplasma. Next base: position 22,224 of record CAZYRT010000019.1, on the reverse strand, counting down.
CGGCGGACGCGGAACTATCAATGTTCAGCGCAGAACACCTTTTGGCATGATGCAAAGCACGCAAGCCTGCGACGAATGCGGCGGCAAGGGCAAAACAATCAAAACACCCTGCCGTGAATGCCGCGGTAACGGCGCTGTAAGAAAGAACAAAACTCTCGAAGTGAACATACCTGCAGGCATCGACAACGGTCAAAGAATCGTTGTTCACGGTCAGGGCAATTGCGGTGAAAACGGCGGTCCCTCCGGCGACCTTATTATTCAGGTGGCAATCAAGCGCCATGACATTTTCGTTCGTGACGGCTTCAATCTCCACCTTGAATTACCCATAACCTTCGCCGATGCGGTGTTGGGCGCAAAAATTACTATACCCACTCCCGACGGAAACGGCGAATTGACCATTCCCGAAGGAACACAAACCGGCTCCACCTTCGCTGTTCGCGGAAAGGGCGTTCCCAAGCTTAACGGCAAGGGCAGAGGTGATTTGTTGGTAACCGTGGTTATTGAAACACCTAAGAATCTCACCAAAAAGCAGAAGGAGCTTTTGGAGGAATTTAACGAAAGCACAAAAGAAAAGAACCACTCCAAATTAAAATCCTTCTTCGAAAAATTCATGAAATAAGAAAATCTCCCGACTTAACAAAAGCTCGGGAGATTATTTTTTACGGGGATAAGGTTGTTTAACATCGGTAAGACCTAAAATATAGTCCACCGAAACGTTATAAATTTTAGAAAGCTTTATCAAGCAATCAATTGGTATCTGACGTTGACCGTTTTCGTATTGACAGTATGTGTTTTGACGGATATGCAAAAGCTCAGCAATTTTTCGTTGGGTCATATCAGAATCCTCGCGTATATCTCTTAACCGCATAACACCTCTCCTTCCTCGGGTTTTATTATAGTTTATCTCGTTATGAAACATTGACAATTGTCACATTTTGTGATAACATATCTTATACATTATGTATTATGATAATGAGGTAAATAACCATGAAACGAACATTAGCAATTTTCCTTACAGTAATTCTTTCACTGGGAGTGATATTGCCTGCGGCAGCAGATGATGACAAAAACTTTGAAGCAGAAATCCCCTATGTTGAAACCGCTCCCGTAGTAGACGGTGTAGTTAACGTTAGCGAATACGGCAGCGTTTTTGCTATGCACAGCTACAGCGAAGACAAATCTCAGTTCTCTGACACCGATGATTTTGATGCTTATGACAACTGGGATGTTGAATTTTATTCCGCTTATGATGCCGAAAACCTTTACATGGCTTGGGTTGTCAAATCCGATGTTCATGCAAGTCTTCCCATGACTGACGCAAGCGGCGACGGTATCTTTGATGAACTCGATTATCCCTATATGTGGCAATATTCCTGCCTACTGTTCATGCTTACTCCCAATCATCCTGCTTTCGAAGAAAACTATTCCCACAACTATCTCGAAGTATACCTAGGCCTTGTTGAAGACGGCGAGATTGCTCTTGCTATCCAAAACTATCCCACAGGCATTGATGAAAACGATATTTCCGTCAACGAATGGAATGCTGTTGTTGTCCGAGATGATGAAGCAAGCACCACTACATACGAAATTGCCGTTCCCGCTTCTGATTTCGGCATTACCGCTTGGGGTTCCGAGGCGCAGTTCGGTCTTTCTTATGCAGTTGCCTCACAGGAAAATTTCAACGACAAGCCCGGTATGCTGGAATGGCAGGATGCAATATTAGGTAACGGCGGAAGAAAACAGCCCGGCAACTGCGCTGTAATGACATTGAAAAAATCCGATATAAACCCAATTTATTGGGGCAACTGCGGAAAGGATGCCGCTTGGACATTTTATACAGCTTCCAAAACACTTATTATTTCGGGAACAGGCGAAACCGACAGCTATATTGTGGATAACACGATAATCAATCGCCCTTGGGAAGTATATGTCCAAGACATATTATCTATAACAGTAGAAGACGGCATAACCCATATCGGAGACGGCGCATTCATAGGATGTACAAACGTCCAAAAAATTATCATCCCCCAAAGTGTTTGTTCAATGGGAAACAACCCATTCTCGGGATGTATTTCGCTGAAAGATATTGTTATTCCTGACTCAGTTAAATATCTCGGGACAAATATTTTCGAAAGCTGTTCAAGTCTTACCGACATTTATTGCGAAGCTGAATCACAGCCTGAGGGTTGGGACGAGCATTGGTTAATAGCTGAACACTTCCCCTCTTTTGATGAAAGTATGGTTCATTGGGGCTACACTCCCAAAATCGGCGACCCCAACAATGACGGAGCTTTGACCGCAACCGATTATCTTATGCTCAAAAAAATAGTCTTCAGCGGTCTTTCCACAGAAAACCTTAAGGATACACAATCCTCATTCAAGCGTTGCGATGTCACAGGTGATGGAAAAATCACTGCTTCGGACTACTTCAAGCTCAAAACAATGATAATGTCGTAATAACAATTGCAAAAAGAGAAGCGTTGAAGCTTCTCTTTTTCGTTTGCATTATGTAAAAACAATGTTTACAATATATCTGCCTGTTTTCACTTGCAATTTAATAATGTTTGTGGTATATTAGTAAATTGATAAAGAATCGATAACTATACCCAAACGAGGGTAACGACGGAAGAAAGGGAGTGACGGCAATGAAAAAAAGGCTTATCGCAATCGACGGATTGGATGCTTCGGGCAAGATGACCCAAACCCAATTACTTAAGGATGTCCTTGCGGAAAAGGGCGTTCCCTACCGTTATCTTTCCTTCCCTACATACGACAAGGATTATTCCGCCCATGTTAATATGTATTTAAAGGGCAGGTTTGGGGACGACCCCGAAATCGTCAATCCCTTTGCCGCGTCAAGCTTTTTCGGGGCAGACAGATATTGCTCGTTTATGCTTGATTGGAAAAACGATTATGACAACGGCAGTATAATTCTTGCAAACAGATATACCTCTGCCAACGCGGTACACCAGCTTTCCAAGCTTGACGAAAGCGAATTCGACAGCTTTTTGGAATGGCTTATGGATTATGAATACAACAAGCTGGGCATCCCCAAGCCAGATGCTGTGGTTTATCTCTGTGTACCTCCCGAGGTTTCGGAAAAGATGATTCAGCATCGCTGTGACGAAACGGGAGCCGAAAAGGACATCCACGAAAGCAACAAAAAGCATCTTGAAAACAGCTATCGCGCGGCTCTTTATTCTGCCGAAAAGCTGGGCTGGATAAAAATTGATTGCGCCAAAGAAGGCGAATTAAGAAGCCGAGAGGATATTCACAGAGAAATTATAGAAAAGCTTAAGGATACAATACCTGAATTAAAGGAGAATTAATCATGCCAAATGTATATATGCTCCTCGCAAGAGGTTTTGAAGAAAGCGAAGCTATCGTTCCTGCGGACCTTTTAAAGCGTGCAGGCGCAAATGTTGTTTTGGTGGCTGCCGAAGGCGGTCTTGCCGTTACCGGCGCTCACGGTTTTAAAATATCTGCCGATATTACAATAGACGAGCTTCGCAAGGAAGACATGGATTGCCTTATCCTTCCCGGCGGAGGAATGGGAACTGAGCTTTTGGGGTCCAATCCCAGAGTTGCAGGTCTTATTGAATTTGCAGTAAGCCGCGGTATTTATGTTGGCGCGATCTGTGCCGCACCCTCTATTTTAGGAAAAATGCATCTCCTTGACGGCAGAAACGCCGCCGTTTATCCCGGATTTGAGGCGAGTATGAAAAATGCCAACATCACGGGAAGAAAGGTCGAGCGCGACGATATTTTCATCACAGCGGAAGGAATGGGTGTTTCCTTTGAATTTGGATTTAAGCTTATCGAGGTTCTTTTCGGAAGCGAAAAGGTTGCCGATATACGCTATCAAATCAGATACAACTAATTTATTTTACAAACCGAGGGGAGGTGACGGCAATGTCGGAATCACTTAAGGAAAAATTGAAAAGTCCCATAATAACTGCGCCGTTGCTTGTCATCTTTGTTATCGGTACTATGATATTTTCGAGAAACGCATTGGCAACCCTGGAAAGCCAGACTAATATTTTTGTGGCAGTCGGCGTTATCCAGCTTGCTGCAATAGGTTTGCCTTGTGTGATTTATTATGTTGTCAAGGGCAGAAAGCTTGAGGAACCTGTTTATCTTATATCAAAAAGCGGGCCTCAGATGGTGTTTTTAATTTTTGCTGCTTTGTTTTTCGTGTGCGGCTCTCTGCTTATAAAGTTTTTGTATTTTGTAAGCGGCGCGGAGGTTTCTTCGGCGGTTAACTATTACAACAGCGTGACGGGAATCCCCGATACAGCAAGGCATATCGAGATAATTCTGTCCTTTATCATCATCCCCGCGGTGTTGGAGGAGCTTTTGTTCCGCGGTATAATTTTCAGCGAATACCGCAAATACGGTACTGCAAACGCTGTTATAGTTTCGGCTATCGCCTTTTCCATGCTTCACTTTTCCTTTGAAAACTTCCCTATCTATCTTTTCACGGGAATCGTTTTAGGGTTAGTCACAGCGGTATCACGTTCGGTGCTTCCCTCTATAGCTCTCCATTTACTTTCCAACACCCTGAACATCTATGCAAGCGATAGCTTTTTGAGAGTTACCATGGTAAAAAACGGTGAATATTTCATCGGATTTGTGCTAACCGTATTAGCAGGAATAGCCTTAATACTTTTGCTTGCCAGAATGGAAAGTATTTTCCTCAGCTATTCTGATAAGCCTCCTATAGAAGCAATACCTCCCAAAAGCGTATCCAATTGGCACAAAGTATTTTTCTCACCTACATTCATACTCTTGATTATTGTGTTTATTTGCACAACGCTCTATCTATAATGTCTTAAGAGGATTTTCTCTATAGGCAGGAAAGGAATTGTTATGGCAGACAACAAAGATAAAAGCAATATTGATGACCTTTTTGATATATTAAGTGAATTTGATAACGGCGCTGACGGTCAGAACAGGGATCAGCCTTCGGCAGAGGTTGAAAGTCAAGAGCCCGAAATAGCCGAGCCCGAACAAACTCAGGAAGCTATCGATGAGATTTTGAACCCTCAACAACCCGAAACCGACCCAAAAGACCTTAACGGCGATGGTATCAGCAGTATCGACCAAATTTTAGAGATGCTGGACGCTCAAAAGCTTCGTGAGGAGCCTTTGGTTCAGGCGGAATTGCCTGAGGATACCGAAATTCCCGATGCCATCTACTGTCATCTTACCAACGAAAACGAAGATACCGAAATTCATGTTATAGGGGAGCCCAATCTTCATTTTACTGAGGAAGCCGATTCCGAGCTTCAGGAAGAAGCAGAAGAGGAAGCAGTTTCGGAAGAAGACGAGGACGATTACGACGATGATGAATATGAGGTTGTAACCAAGGTTGGCAGAGTTACAAGATTTTTCAAGGGAATGAGCTTTGTTCCCAAGGCTTTCATATATATTGTTGTTGTTGTATTGATTTCGGTATATCTTTCCTATTATATCATTACCATAGGTAACGATGTTTTCGCCTTGGTTTCCGATGCCAGAGAGGTTACCATAACCATAGAAGAAGGCGCTACCGATGAAACCGTTGCTCAGCTTCTTGTTGATAACGGAATAATCGAATACGGTTGGGTATATGAGCTTTATATGAAATACCGCGGAACAGGCGATGATGATTCCCAATATATTTCGGGCGAACACACTCTCAACCAAAATTACAATTATTCTCAAATAATCGAGACTTTGACAACAGGCGCTTCCTCCCAAAGAGTCGTTACCGTAACCATTCCCGAAGGTTATACAGTTGACCAGATAATCGACCTTCTTGTAGAAAACGGAATAGGCGAGCGAACAGATTATGTTGAGGCCATCAACAACTATCCTTATAAATGGGAATTTGTGGAGCAATTGACCGAGCTTGGCTATCCCGAAACCCGCAAATACAGATTGGAAGGTTATCTGTTCCCGGATACCTATGATTTTTATAACGATACCGATGAGGTTTATGTTATAAACAAAATACTCAACGCTTTTTACGACAAATTCTGGAAGGAATTTACCAACGAGGATTCTCAGGGCAATTCCTACCAAAAGAAGCTTTTGGAAGAACAGGGTATGACCTTTGACGATATTGTGGTCTTAGCTTCCATGGTACAAAGCGAGGGCGGTACACCCGAGGATTTCTATTATATTTCCTATGTTTTCCAGAACCGTCTCGATAATTCCGATGTGTTCCCATATCTTGACAGTGATGCCACCATTCAGTATGTGCTTCCCGAAAGAGTAGGCTCTGAGGAGTTGGACACAAAATACGACTCGCCCTACAACACCTATACTCACCAAGGATTGCCCCCCGGAGCTATCTGTAACCCCAGCCTTGAAGCCTTGAACGCGATTTTGTTCCCCTCGGCTCCCTTGGATTCTAATGAAAACGAAATCAACGCATATTACTTCGTTTCCAACAATGCAGGCAAAACCTATTTTGCTTCTACCCAAAGCGGTCACGAAAACAATATCGCTCAGGTAAAGAAGGACAACGAAGCTATAAAAGCAGGAACTTATGGACAAGAATAAATCAAAACCCGAGCTTCTTTCCCCTGCAGGAAACCTTGAGAAGCTCAAATATGCAGTTAATTACGGTGCCGATGCGGTTTATTGCGCTCTTGATAAATTCGGAATGAGAAAAAGCGCAGGCAATCTGTCTCCGGATGAGTTAAAATCGGGATTGGACTATGCCCATGCCAAGGGGGCTAAGGTTTATGTTACCATGAACACCATGCCCAGAGATACCGAATTGGCTGATTTAAGAGAATATGTTAATATCCTTTCGGAAATAACTCCCGATGCGTTTATTGTCAGCGACCCCGGTGTTATGGATATTATCAAAAACCGCATCCCCAACGCGAATCTTCATCTTTCCACCCAAGCATCAACAGTAAACTCCGCGGCAATTAATTTCTGGGCAAGATACGGAATTAGCCGAGTTGTTTTGGCAAGAGAGCTTTCTCTTGACGAGATTCGCCTTATCCGTCAAAATATTTCTCCCGAAACCGAGATAGAATGCTTTGTTCACGGAGCCATGTGCGTTTCCTATTCGGGAAGGTGCCTCCTTTCCAATTATCTTACCAACCGAAACGCAAATGCAGGTCAATGCGCCCAACCATGCCGTTGGAAATATCATCTCCGCGAGGAAAAGCGAAGCGAAAATATGTATGCCGAGGAGGACAAAAACGGCACCTATGTATTTTCCTCCCGTGATATGCGAATGATCGAGCATATCGGGGATTTGGTCAACGCAGGCATAGATTCCTTTAAAATAGAAGGAAGAATGAAAAGCGCATATTATACTGCGGCGATAACCAACGCATACCGTATTGCGATAGATAATTATTTCGACGGAAAGGATTACGATATCGGCTGTACCTGCGAAACCGAAAATGTAAGCCACCGTGAATACGGCACAGGATATTTCTATTCCTCTCCCGATACCGATGCAAATGTTGTTGATGCAAACGAATATATTGCCGACCGTCCTTTTCTTGCGACTGTAACAGAGTTTGATAGTGAAAAGGGCTTGGCGAAATGCTTCCAGAGGAACAAGATGTTTAAGGGTGCAAAAGCCAACCTTCTTTCCCCCAAATGCTTCGGCAGGGATTTTGTAATCGGCAATCTTTATGACATCGACATGAATCCCATTGAATCTACTCCTCACGCAGGCATGGAATTTTATATGGAAATCGATTCCGCCAAGTCAGGGGATATTATCAGAGGGTGAACTGTAATTGACGATCCCTCAGCCGCCCAAAAATGTAGCTTGATGTTACTTGTATGAAAAACGGGCGGACAAGAAGCCCGCCCCTACGGTTTATCTATTATCTATTATCTATTATTTAGGTGTAACATGACTCTAAAGGATTTAGCAACCGAAAAAATAACCGTCATTTCGGGACCTTATGGCTCGGGAAAGACCAACATTGCAGTTAATCTTGCAATGGAGCTTGGGGCAAGCGGAGTTGAATGCCGTATTGCCGACCTTGATATTGTAAACCCATATTTCCGTAGCGCAGACAACGAAAAAATGCTTGCAGAATACGGTGTCCGTACATTAATACCCGAATTTGCCAACACTAATGTTGACATTCCTGCCCTCCCCAAGGATTACCAGCTTTTGTTTACAGGGAACGGTAAATCTGTTGCCGATGTAGGCGGAGACGGAGACGGTGCGGCAGTTTTGGGATTTTCCCATGATGATTATATCAGCGCGGGATATAAAATGTATTTCGTTTATAACCGCTATCGCTATGTTACCGTAACAGCCGAGGGGGCAATTGAGGTCCTCGAAGCGATTGAACGGGCAAGCGGATTGAAATTCAGCGGTATTATAAATAACAGCAACATCGGGGTCGAAACCGACGAAGCTGTAATCATCAATGCCATTCCCTATGCAGAGGAGCTTTCCCAAAAGACAAATCTTCCTTTGCTTTGCACAACGATACCCGATTGGCTTGATGTTCCCAACACAGTAAAAATAAAAGATATAACAAAAAAATTATTTTGATCGAGGAAAAGACTATGAACAAAGTTACCTTTAAAACCGAACTTTGTAAGGGTTGCGGTCTTTGCGTAACAGCATGTCCCAAGAAGATCATCATTCTTGACAAGAGCATTCTCAACGCAAAGGGATATCATCCCGCAACAATTACAGATTCCGAAAAATGCATTGCCTGCGCTTTCTGTGCAACAATGTGTCCCGATGTTGTTATTAAAGTAGAAAGAGGTGTGTGAAATGGGTGAAAAGCTTTTAATGAAGGGCAACGAAGCCATTGCAGAAGCTGCTATCCGTTCGGGATGCAAGCTGTTCTTCGGTTACCCTATCACTCCCCAAACAGAGCTTGCCGAATATATGGCAAAGCAGATGCCCAAGCGCGACGGCTTGAGTCTTCAGGCTGAAAGCGAAGTTGCGGCAATAAACATGGTTCTCGGCGCAGCAAGTACAGGCGCAAGAGTTATCACATCCTCCTCTTCTCCCGGAATTTCCTTGAAGAGCGAGGGTATCTCCTATCTTATCGGCTCCGACCTTCCCTGCGTTATCGTTAACGTTCAAAGAGGCGGTCCCGGCTTGGGCGGTATTCAGCCTGCACAAAGCGACTATAACCAGGCGACCAAGGCAATCGGTCACGGCGACGGTCACATCCTCGTTCTTGCTCCCAACTCTGTTCAGGAAATCGCAACATTGGTTGGCGAAGCTTTTGACTTGGCAGACATTTACCGTATGCCCTGTATGATTCTTGCTGACGGTGCTTTGGGTCAAATGATGGAGCCTGTTGACTTTGAAGCAAAGCCTGCACGCGAGATTCCCGAAAAGGATTGGGCTTGCTGCGGTCACGGCGGTAAGAGAATACATAATATCGTAAACTCTCTCTATATCGAGCCCGAGGAATTGGAAAGAATCGTTATTGAACGCTTTGAAAGATATAAGAAGATAGAGGAAACCGAGGTTAAGTATGAAGAATACATGACCGAGGATGCAGACATCGTTATCGTATCCTACGGTATCACCTCCAGAATTGCAAAAACCGCAGTTCGCAATGCCCGTAAGAAGGGTATTAAGGCGGGGCTTTTCCGTCCTATCACTCTCTATCCTTTCCCCACAAAGGAATTGAACGCATTGGCCGACAGGACAAAATGCTTCCTTTCTGTTGAAATGAACATGGGTCAGATGATCAACGACATTAAGCTTGCTATTGAATGCAAGAAACCGGTATATCACTACGGAAGAACGGGCGGTATGATTCCCTCTCCCGAAGACATACTCCAAAAAATCGAAGAATATGCGGGAGGAAACGTATAATGGTAGTTTTTGATAAACCCCACGCTTTAACAGATGCACCCTTTCATTATTGCCCCGGCTGTACCCACGGTATAATCCACCGTTTGGTTGCAGAAGCTATTGACGAATTGGGTTTGGAAGACACAACAGTAGGTATCGCACCTGTTGGATGTTCTGTTTTTGCTTACAATTACTTCAACTGCGATATGATCGAAGCGCCTCACGGCAGAGCCCCTGCCGTTGCAACAGGTGTTAAGAGAGCTAACCCCGATCTTACCGTTTTCACCTATCAGGGTGACGGCGACTTGGCGGCTATCGGTACAGCAGAAACGGTTCACGTTGGCGCAAGAGGCGAAAATCTCACAATTATTTTCGTTAACAATGCTATTTACGGTATGACAGGCGGTCAGATGGCTCCTACGACCCTTCTCGGTCAGGTTTCCACAACCTCTCCTTATGGAAGAATCAAGGAAATTCAGGGCAACCCCATCCGCGTTTGCGAAATGGTCAGCACACTTGACGGCGTTGCCTATGCTGAACGTGTTTCGGTTGACTGTGTAAAACATGTTCTTAATGCAAAGAAGGCTATTAAAAAGGGCTTTGAAATGCAGATGAACAAAAAGGGGCTTTCTATAATCGAGGTTCTTTCCACCTGCCCCACAAACTGGGGTCTTTCTCCCGAAAAATCTCTTGAATGGTTGAGAGAAAACATGATGGCACATTACCCTCTGGGTGTTTATAAGGATGTTACAAAGGAGGAAACAAAATGAGCGCTATTCTTCTTGCAGGCTTCGGCGGACAAGGTATCCTTTTCGCAGGCAAACAGCTTGTTCTCGCAGGCATGAAAAACGATAAGCAAGTTTCTTGGCTTCCCTCCTACGGCCCCGAAATGCGCGGCGGTACTTGTAACTGCTCGGTTAACATTGATGACGAGCCTATTGGTTCTCCTCTTGTTACATCTCCCGACATTCTTATTGCAATGAACAAGCCCTCTCTCCTTAAATTCGAAGGAAAAGCAGCTGCAGGCGGAAGCATTTTCATCGACAGCTCTCTTATCGATGTCGAAACAACACGCTCCGATGTAAACGCATATTATATCCCTGCCACCCAAATGGCAAACGATGCAGGCATCTCCAAGCTGGCAAACGTTATTATGCTTGGTTATGTGGTTAAGCAGACAGGTCTTTATGACATGGACTACTTTATGGAATGCATCAAGGCTTCTGCTCCCAAGGCAAAGCCAGAGCTTGGCGAATTGAACGCCAAGGCACTCCAGATGGGATATGATTTTGAAGGCTGATGCCTTCGATTGAAAACCGGCGTTTTCGATCAATCGGATGTTCGTTCGCTCGCGCCAAAATCGTGCATAAATGTCCGATTTTGCGAACCTCCAAGGTATAAAAATCCACATTTGGGGTCTCCACAAAACTGTTGTTTCGTGGAAGTGGTTCGCATGTCGCGGATTTTTATGAATTTTATTGTATATATTTTAATCTAAATCAACGTCAAAGCCGAGGGAAACCTCGGTTTTGACGGAATTACACGAAATTACGGTGAACTTTATGACAGCAAAAAAGACAGCCGCAATTATCGCCGCCGCAGGAAGCGGAACCAGAATGGGCGGTGTTTCAAAGCCTAATATTAAAATCCTCGGCAAAACACTTTTTGAATATGTGCTGGATGCATTTGATGCTTCCGATGTTGACGAAATAGTGGTTGTCTGTTCTGAGGATAACAAGGATTCCCTTGTAGAATTGGCGAAGGACTATAAAACGCCAATTAAATTCACTCTTGGCGGAAAAACCCGTGCCGAATCGGTTTTCAAGGGCATTTCCCTCGCTTCGGATGATATTGATGTTGTATGTGTTCACGATTGCGCCCGTCCCTTTATTACCAAAGAGATTATCGAAGAAACCATAATGGCTTCGACAGAAACGGGTGCATCCTGTGTTTGTTCCCCTGTTACCGATACTGTCAAATATGTTGACCCCGAAACCAACAATATTTCAACACCGAAAAGAGAAAATCTTTTCGCGGTGCAAACACCTCAATGCTTTAAAAAGCAATTATATTTCGATGCTGTTAAATCAGTCGAAAGCATCCATACCTTTACCGATGAAACCTCTCTTTTGGAGAGCATCAATATAAAGGTAAATTACGTTAAAACCAATAAAACCAACATGAAGCTAACATCCCCGGATGATGTGCCCATAGCGGAATTTTTAATAAGAAAGGTTATCGCAAAATGATAAGAATAGGTCAAGGCTATGATGTCCACCGCCTTGTTGAAGGCAGAAAGCTTATTTTAGGCGGAAAAGAAATTCCCTTTGAATTGGGTCTCCTCGGTCATTCCGATGCCGACGTTTTGACTCATGCAATCTGCGATGCGCTTTTAGGTGCCGCCGCATTGGGAGATATCGGAAAACGTTTCCCCGACAGCGACGATAAATACAAGGGCATAAATTCCCTTTTGCTTTTAAAAGAGGTTGGGAATATGCTTGCTGCAATGGGTTGCAGAATAAACAACATTGATGCGACTATCATCGCCCAAGCTCCCAAGCTGGCTCCCCACATCAACGAAATGCGCCGTAATATTGCCGATACCCTTAATCTCAGCGTGGGCGCGGTAAGCATCAAAGCCACAACCGAGGAAGGCTTGGGCTTTACGGGAGCAAAAGAGGGTATTGCCGCAATGGCGATAGCCTGCATCGAAGAATAAATTTGAAAATAACGGAGATATCCGATTAATATAATTAATGAATATAACAAATAAGACTCTTGCAGATGGAGTTTACCTTTCCTCCTGCAAAACTGATAAATTCAAATCCGCCATGATGACCGTCTCCTTCGCCCTTCCCTTGGAGGAGGAAACCGCATCGGGCTATTCACTTTTGACAAATCTTCTTTCCCTCTCCACAGGCGATCATCCCGATATGCAATCCTTCTCGATTGCAAAAGACGAGCTTTATGCTCTCGGCTTGGACGCCTATGTTCAAAGACGGGGAGAGCTTTTGTTGCTGACCCTTGAAATCAATACAATTGCAGATTCATTTGCATTCGACGGAGAAAAAGTTCTCGCAAAAGCCTGCAGTCTTCTCGGCGGAGCGATCTTCCGTCTCTGCTTGACCGAAAATGGTGATTTTCCTTCAGAAAACATCGAAAGCGAAAAAAGATGCCTTGTTGAGGAGATAGCCTCGGCCATTGAAAACAAGCCCTCATTTGCCTTGAAAAATGCAAGAAAGCTTCTATGTCAAGGGGAGCCCTTTGCAGTTGACGCAGGTGGTGAGATACCAAGAGTTTTGGAGCTGACAAGCAAAGACCTTTTAGATTTTTATAACCATGCAATAAATAATGCCCCTGTTTTTATAACCTATGCGGGAGAGGCAGAGCAGGAATATCTTGAACAATGTATCAAGGAGAATTTCCCCTTTACACCGAGAAAATCGATCCTTCCTCAGCCTGTGGTTCATAAAAGCCGTGATGAAATAATGAAGATACAGGAAACTATGGATATGGAGCAAAGCGTTCTCATCCTCGGTTTTTCTACAAAAATGCCCGAATCTCCCAGAGACCGCGCAATTCTTTCGGTTTATGATGAAATTTTCGGCGGAAGCCCCTCAAGCAAGCTGTTTATGAATGTGAGAGAAAAGGAAGGGCTTTGCTATTATTGCTCAAGCTATCCCTCGGGCAGAAAAAATGTGCTTTTTGTTTCCTGCGGTTTAGAGCCGGATAACGAAGAAAAGGCTATAACCGCAATCTATTCTCAGGTTGAAGCCATGAAAAACGGTGATTTTTCCGATTCCGAATTGGGAAATGCCAAAAGCTCTATTCTCCGCAGTATTCAAAGCATGGAAAGCAGCCTTGGCTCCTTAAACGGATATATGCTCGGTCAGGCTCTCCTTGATGATGCTGTTTCTATTGAAGAAAATATGGCTTTAATATCCAATGTAACACGAGATGAGGTTATTAGTTTTGCAAAAACCGTTTCTCCTGAGCTTGAATATATATTAATGCGAGGGGAGATTGAAGAATGAACCGATTTTTGCTCAAGGAAAACGCCCTTTTTAAAGAAAAATATTATTATACCAAGCTCCTTTGCGGATTGAATATAACAGTTATTCCCAAGGAGATGCCCAATAAATTCGCCTTTGTCTGCTGTGATTTCGGCAACGGCGATTTAGAATACGAGCACGAAGGCAATAATTATACCTTTCCGTCGGGAACTGCTCATTTTTTAGAGCATAAAATGTTCGAAACCGAAAACGGCAGCGATGCTTTTTTGGAATTTGACAATTTCGGCGGAAACGCAAACGCCTTCACTTCTCTTGAAAACACCTGCTATTATTTCTCCTGCACCGACAATTTTTTCGATAATCTGAAAATTCTCCTTTCTGCAGTTTCAAGCTTTCATTGCAGCGAAGAATCGGTTGACAGAGAAAGAAAAATTATCGCAAGAGAAATAATGATGTATGAGGATATGCCTACATCGGTAATGAACCGCAATCTTTATAAATCCATGTATCATGTCCACCCCTGCATCCATTCAATTTCGGGAACCTTGGATTCCATTTCCCAAATCACAAAGGAAACATTGGAGCAGGCTTTCAACCATTTCTATTGTCCCGAAAATCTCACACTTTGCGTCTGCGGTGACATTGATAAAGACAAGGTTTTGGAAACAGCCTTGGAGTTTTTCCCCGAAAAAGGAAAAAATCGTCCAAAAACCATATATCCAAATGAGCCTTACCAAATAAAAACAGAAAAAACCGTTGCCGAGGGTGTTGTGGCTGTCCCCCTGTTTTCAATCGGAATCAAATGCCCTCCCTTCCCTAAAAACGATCTCGATGCATTCCGAAAAGGAACTGCCATTCGTTTGGCAATTTCTCTTATTTTTGGCAGAGCAAGCGATTTTTACTGCGATAATTATAAAAAAGGCTTGCTGAACGAGCGTTTTTATGCAGGCTTTGCTCAAACAAAGAATAACGGTCATGTGGTTATTTCGGGCAGCGGAAAGGAAGCTGACGAGATTTTACGTTTGGCAAAGGAAGAAATTGACAAACGAAAAATCAGCTTTTTCACAGAAGAACAATTTCTCAGAGAAAAGAAGGCGGCTTATGCCGAAAGCATAACACTTTTCGATTCAGCCGAGGATCTGACTTCTGCAATGGCGGTCTGCGGTTCTTTGGATTATGATGAATTTGACTGTATAGAGGTTTTGCGTGATATCACGATAGACGAAGTCAAGGAAGCCCTTGCTTCAATCGACACAAGCAATGCTTCCATAAGTATAATAAATTAAGAAAGGACAAGCTATATGAACAAAATCGGATTCCCCGGTTTGGGGCTTGAATTTAACATCGACCCTACTGCATTCACAGTTTTCGGACTTGATATTCAATGGTACGGCGTTATTATCGCAATCGGAATAACCTTGGCATTCCTTCTTTTTAACTATCTTGGAACAAAAAAAGAGGAATTTATTTCGGATTCCATTTATAATGCAACACTTTTAACTGTGCCCTTGGCAATCGTAGGGGCAAGGTTGGCTTATGTTGTAACAAAATGGGATTATTACAAGACTAAATCGTTTTTCGACATGATAAATATCCGTTCGGGCGGTCTCGCTATCTATGGCGGTATCATTGTCGGATTGCTGGTTATACTTATTTACAACAAAATTGCAAAAACCAATGCCCTTTCCATGCTTGATGCCCTTGCTCCTGCAGTTATGCTTGGGCAGGTTATCGGACGTTGGGGCAATTTCGTAAATGCCGAAGCCTACGGTTGGAGCGAGGGAGTCGAAAACCTCCCTTGGCGAATGGAGCTTGAAAAGGTTTATGTTGACGGTGTTTTGACCGATTATAAATTTGTTCATCCTACATTCCTTTATGAATCTCTTTGGAATCTTATCGGATTGTGTATCATCCTCTTTGTTCTCTACCGCAAGAAGAAATTCCATGGCGAAATTTTCTTCGCTTATATGGGCTGGTACGGATTGGGCAGAGCTTTTATCGAATCTATCCGTGCAGACAGCCTTTATATTCTTAACGGTGAGGTGAAATTCTCGGTATTCGTAGGCGCAACGTGCTTTATCGCCGCTATTGTAGGCGAAATCATCCTTTACAAAAGACACAAAGAGGTGGAAAGCGAGCTTTCAGAATACAAATCTGCTTATTCCTCAATCAAGGTCGCTCTTGCAAATGAAGCAGATGCCCTCGACCAAAGTGTGTTTGAAACCGATGCTCAGGAAATTGATGAGCTTCAGCCCGAAACCGACATAGAAGAAATCGACGATGACGATATGGAAACTCTTGCCGAGCAGGACAGTCTTGACGGCGATATATAAGAAATAGATAACGAACAGGAGTAATATAATTATGAAGCTTATAGACGGAAAAGCAATATCCGCAAAATGCAAGGGCGAAACCGCCGAAGAAATCAAAGAATTGACCAACGACGGCAGACGCGCTCCCTGCTTGGCTGTTATTCTTGTAGGTAACGACCCTGCAAGTCAGGTTTATGTACGCAACAAAAAAAGAGCCTGCGAGGCGGTCGGCATCACAAGCTTGGAATATTTGTTGGATGAAAACGAAACCGAGGAAAACCTCCTTCTCCTTATCGATACCCTTAACAAGGACAACGATGTTGACGGTATCCTCGTTCAAATGCCTGTTCCCAAGCAAATCGACCCCGATAAGGTTATCGAGGCAATAAGCCCCGACAAGGACGTTGACGCATTCCATGCATATAACGTAGGCAAGCTTTTCACAGGCGCGCCCCGTTTCCAGCCCTGCACTCCTGCAGGCGTTATGCGCTTGCTTAAGGAATATAATGTTGAAATCAAGGGCAAGCATTGTGTTATCGTCGGCAGAAGCAACATCGTCGGCAAGCCTATGGGCGCATTGCTTCTTGCTGAGGACGGCACGGTTACAACCTGCCATTCCAGAACAAAGAACCTCTCTGAAATCACAAAGCAGGCTGATATCCTCGTTGCCGCCTGCGGCAGACCTAATATGATAACCGCCGACATGGTCAAGGAAGGCGCGGTTCTTGTTGACGTTGGTATCAACCGCCTTGAAGACAAGCTTGTAGGGGATATCGACTTTAACGCCTGCGCCGAAAAGGCATCCCTTATAACCCCCGTTCCCGGCGGCGTCGGCCCCATGACTATCGCAATTTTGATGCAAAACACTCTTACTTCTTATAAAATGAGATTTGGACTTTGATTAACAGTTCACGAGGCACTCTCTCCGTAAAGAAGAGTGCCTCGTATGTTTTTAGGCTCTATGTCAATAGTTGACGCAGAGCCTAAAAAAGCAGTTCAAACAGAACTGCTTTTTTGTCATTCTTTATCTTTCTTAAAAATGCCGAATTTTGCCTTAATGCTCGCCCAAAGAAGGATAATAACCTGCCCTGGAACGCCGATTATGAAAATAAGCCAATTGCTGTAATTACCGATAGTCAGATAAATGCTGGCAAGGAAGCTCCAAACCAAAAGGGATATAAAATAATAATTGTGCCGCTTATTAAACCAAATGGAATTGAAAACTATCAATAAAATCGAACAAACGGGAACACAATAAACATAAGCAAGCCAAAGTCTTGCCAAATCTGTAGTTATTCCCAAAATCGCAAAAAACATTGTTGCGATCAAAAACACCAAAGCACAGGAAAGGGCTGTTACAATCAAATGCTTTTTCCTTTTTTGGAAGGGAACGCTTTGACGTGAAGACATATCGTCATGCTCCTCTGCCAAAAGGTAATCCACCGTAACACCGAAAAGGTCAGCAATCTGCTTCAGCACGATGACATCGGGAATGGATTCCCCGCGCTCCCATTTTGAAACAGCCTTGTCGGAATAATTGAGCTTTTCGGCAAGTTCAGCCTGAGTCAGCGGCACAGCCTTGCGAAGCTCAGTAATATTTTTTGCAATAATTCTTTTGTAATCAACCATAAGCCTACCGCTTCCTTCTAAAATATTACAAATATATAATACCACACATAAAAAACCTTGTCAAGACCTCAAAACCATTGATTTTCCAAGGTTTTCTACCTATAGTAGAGCAGTAGAATTTTTCCTCTACCGAGGCAGACACCCATAGTCGGGCAGGAAAACATGGGTGTAGGTGGACTTTTTCATTTAGTCGGAGTATGATGAATAGCGAAAGATATGAACAACCACATGAGTTTTTTGCCTAAGCAAAAAACGGTAAGAAATTTCGAAAGGAAAATCGGTCAATTGAAAAAAATCAAAATTTACGGAGATTCTATTCTCAAGGGCGTTATGTATAACGAGGAGCTTCAAAGATATAAGCTTTTCGGCTACCGCTTCGATGAATTGGCAGAGAACGGAATCGAGGTTGAAAACAACTGCAAAATGGGCGCAACCATCGAGCAGGGGTTTAAAATAATGCAGGATACATTGGAGGATTGCGACGAGGATACCGTTGTAATTCTTGAATACGGCGGAAACGATTGCAACTACAACTGGTCGGCTGTTGCCGATAACCCCGACGGAAGCTTTCTTCCTAACACTCCTGCCGAAAAATTTCAGGAAACCTATCTTAAAATGGTTGAATACGCAAGAAGCAAGGGCGCAACCGTTGCTATCTGCAACCTTGTCCCCATTGATTCCAATAAATTTATGAGTTGGATCTCCCGTGGCTTAAATCTTGAAAACCTTATGAACTGGATGGGTGACATAAACCGTATTGCCCGTTGGCAGGAATATTACAGCCGTATTGCCGAGAAGGTGGCAACCCTCACACAATGCCCCATTCTCGATCTTCGCTCCAACTTCCTTGCACACCGTTCCATGCAGAATATGATCGGTCTTGACGGCATCCACCCCAGCTCCGAGGGGCATTCCCTTATTAAGGAAACCTTCCAAAATATCATCCTCAGAGAAAACGCCCTTGTGGGCGCAAACGTTTGATTAAAGGATTTTTTTAATAATTGATTTAAGGGTGTTTCTTTTAAAAAGAAATACCCTTAAAAATCCCAAAGAAAATAATGCTCAAAAGCTTTTATATACAGTTCAACTGCGGCAGGCTTCAACGCTCACCGCAGTTTTTTGTTTGCCTAACGAAAATTTCTTCATCCCTTCAACGAAAAAATCCTTGAAAAAAATTCAATTTTGTGCTATAATTTAGACATAAAGTGGGTTTTTGCCCTTGCCGTTGCACTTGGATGTGCTTTGTAAGTGAGGTTATTTTATGAGATTTAAGATTGGAGATTTGATTATTTACGGCGAGACAGGTGTCTGCAGAGTTCTTGATATTGTGGAAAAGGATTTTCTCGGAGAGGTTCAGAATTGCTATAAGCTTGAGCCTATCTATCAATCCTGCACTATTTTCACGCCTGCCGATAACGAATCGGTCTTCATGCGCCCAATTCTCACATTCGACCAAGCCGAAAAGCTTGTTTTGGAGATTGAATCGGTCGAAGCGACCGCCTTCACCGCCTCCTCGCCCAGAATGCTTTCCGAGGAATATGACAAAATCGTCAAGCTTCATGATTGTACCGAGCTTGTGCGCTTGACAAAGTCGATCTACAACAAAAAGCAGAAGACTCTCGAACAGAAAAAGAAGCTTTCGGCAATCGACGAGCGTTTTCTCAAAAAGGCAGAGGACCTTCTGTTTGGTGAGCTTGCCGCTTCTCTTAACATCGAAAAGCCCTCGGTTTTGGCATATATTGAAGACAAAATAGCCCAAAAAGCCTAAATTTACATAAAAATCAAGAGCAGTTCATATCGAACTGCTCTTTTGTATCTCGGGGTAATGAAGAACTCCACTTAGAGTGAATTTAACCGAGCACATCGCGGAACCAGAAAATTTTTTCGCACCTTTTTGCAAAAAGGTGCACCAAAAACTTCAGATGCAAAAACAGCATACGCTGTTTTTGGGAATGAATCAAAAAATTCAAATTCGAATAAACTACAACTCACGCGAATAAGCACTTTCGGTTTGGAAAGGCTACATCGCGGGAATTAAAAAATCATGTTAATTCAATCTGCCCGTTCATGCCCATGTATACCAAAATGGCAATCGCCCCTGCGATTATCAAGCCGCAGATAACCATCATGGCGATAGATTTCCCTTTTGACATTAATTTTATCGACTTACTGCGTTTGATAGACCTTGTAGGCTGCTTTATGTTTTTCTGCTTCTTCATATAATCCTCACATTAAATCACTTATCATAAGCATTATAACAGAAAACTCCATAAATAGTCAAGCCCGTCGGAAAACCGACGGGCTTTTTGTTGGTGACTTTAGGTACGTTTTTGTATTTTTAGCTTTCGCTTGGATATAATTGTGTATTTGAGGTTCCGAATAATTTATATCCGCTTCCGTCAATATTAACCTTGAAGGTAAGACCGTCTCCATAGATATGATACGCACAGTTGTATTTGACAAATAACACATCGCCTACAATGTCAATATCGGAAATTCGGATATCTTCAAGACGGCATATAGTTTTGTTTTCTCCTGTTTTAAGGTTATAGGAGTTCAACCACAAGCCTTCATCATCGGAGGATTGATAAATCAACAAATCGCCCATTGCATTATAAAGCACCATATATTCGGGATAATTGTATATTATCTGAGGGTTTTCACCGTTAAGGTCGGTTTTTATCAGATTTGTTGTTCCTTTTTCCCTATCGGTAATATATATTGAATCCTGAAAAATAACATAATCGCCGACATTTTCATATATTTTCGTAAGATTCTTTCCGTCAAGATCCATGCAATATAGATCGTCGTCATCATTATTTTCGAAATACAATTTATCATTTACAATATTAAAATTATAAACATTACAAAAACCGTTAGGGTGATCCTTCGCTATGTCTTCAAGTCCACTTTTATCCTTCTTTACACGGTAAATACCTGAGCCCACAAAGTATATATAGTCACCTTCGGTGCGGCTTTGATTTACATATCCGGCAAACATTTTTTGACGCGATTCGGCATCCTCGGTTGTGAAGCAGAGGTCAGAACTTCCGAAAAATCTCGGCGAAGTTGCTATGTCATATTTATATAAATACTTGCTGCGTGCAACATATAAATATCCGTCATCAATATAAACAGTCTCAGGGTCGTTCTTGTTCACAAGAATTTCTTCGTTATCGCCGTTCATATCTGCTCTGCACAAAACTTCATTGCGAGTTTCGGCATCATAATATACATAATAGATATATCTGCCGTCCGATGTGGCAATTCTATTATTAACACCCAATTTTTCATATTCGGGCATTGGAACTCTTTCGTTTGTATCTGCACCATTGGGCGAGCCCACATTAGAGCTTTCGTTTTGAGCAGGTGCTTGCGAATTTGCACCTTCACTTTTGCTGTTTTCGCTTTTATCGTTTCCGCAAGAAGCTATAGAAAAAGACAAAAGCAATGACAACGCGATTAAAATAAAACGTTTCATAAATAAATTCCTCACTTCATATTTTTGTCACAAGTATTATACACCACATCTGGCGTAATGTCAATACATCATTTAAGGTGTATGGTATCATGTTTTTGAGGTGATGCTTTTATGGCAAAAAACTATATAGATCGGTTGCGGGAATTACGCGAAGACAATGACCTCATGCAAAAGGATATCGCTAAAATTCTTGGAACCACTCAGCAAGTATATTCCAGATACGAAAAGGGCGAAAACGAAATCCCCGTGCGCCATATTATCACGCTCGCTCGGTATTATAATGTAAGTGCCGATTATATCTTGGGATTAAGCGATAAAAATAAGGAGCTATGTAAATAAACATAGCTCCATTTTTATTTCGCTTAGTCTTAAGACGTAGCAGAGTGGATGCAGAATAAAATAACAGCACCCGAAGCTGTAGAAATCTACTGCGAGAGGTGCTGTTTATTTTATAGCAAAATTTATTTTGCGGTTCTGCGCCGCTATGCTTAGTCATAAGACGTAGCAGAGGGTGGACAGATTGTGCAAATGCGACCTGAAGCTGTAGAAATCTACTGCGAATGGGAGCATTTGTGCAATATGGACCGCTATGCTTAGTCTTAGAGTACGCCCTGTGCCTTCATTGCATCAGCAACCTTCAAGAAGCCTGCGATGTTTGCGCCTGCAACAAGGTTGTCTTCGCTGTCTGCATAGTCTGCGGCAGCCTTGGTTGCGTTTGCAAAGATACCGTCCATAATGCCGCGGAGCTTTTCGTCAACTTCCTCGAAGGTCCAGGAAAGTCTCATGCTGTTCTGGGACATTTCAAGACCGGAGGTTGCAACACCGCCTGCGTTGGCAGCCTTAGCAGGGCCAAAATAGATGCCTGCGTTAAGGAATGCTTCGATAGCATCGGGAGTGGAGGGCATATTTGCGCCTTCTGCAACATATTTAACGCCGTTTGCGATAAGAGCCTTTGCATCGTCGCCGTTAAGCTCGTTTTGGGTT
>CAZYRT010000018.1:0-32636 GCA_964650045.1 uncultured Ruminococcus sp. | reverse complement strand
CCCGAACCGTGGGTACGGGGAAGAAGTCCGACTTCGGCATCCAGGGGACGGATCTCGTCCATTCTTCTGCCGTCAACACGCTTCTTTTCGTCCAAAAGCCATCTGCGGACGATCTGCTTCTGGAGCTTGTAGATGCATTCGTCTATCATAGCCTTGCTGTCGGGATAATCCTCTGCAAGCTCTTCATAAACTCTTTCGTAAATAGGCTGGAGTGCCGCATCGCGGATTCTCTTGTCATCTGTGTCAAGAGCCTTTTTAACATCCTCGCCGACCATAGCTTCGATTCTGTCGAACATATCGTGGTCAAGCTCGAATGCGGGATATTCAAACTTGGGCTTGCCGATCTCAGCCTTGATATCGTTGATAAAGTCAACAACAGGCTTAATAGCCTCGTGAGCCTTCATAATAGCCTCAAACATGGTTGCATCGTCAACCTCGTTCGCGCCTGCTTCGATCATAACGACCTTTTCCTTGCTGCCTGCAACGGTAAGCTCAAGATCGCTCTTTGCTCTCTGCTCTGCTGTGGGGTTGATGACGATCTTGCCGTCAACCAAGCCGACGAAAACGCCTGCAATAGGTCCGTTCCAAGGAATGTTGGAAATGGAGAGAGCGATAGATGCGCCGATCATCGCGGAGATTTCGGGAGAGCAATCGGGATCAACAGACATAACGGTGAGAGAAATAACAACATCGTTTCTGAGGTCCTTGGGGAAAAGGGGACGGATAGGTCTGTCGATAACACGGGATGCGAGGATAGCATGCTCGGTGGGACGTCCTTCGCGTCTGTTCCAACTTCCGGGGATCTTTCCGGCAGCATAAAGTCTTTCTTCATAGTCTACCGAAAGGGGAAGGAAGTCGATTCCGTCTCTGGGTGCGGCAGACATAGTTGCGTTTGCGAGAATAGCGGTTTCGCCGTAGCGAACCAAGCAGGAGCCTCCTGCCAACTGAGCAAGCTTACCTGTTTCGATAACCAAAGGTCTGCCTGCTAATTCATACTTGAATGTCTTGAAGCTTTCAAACATAGCAATTTTCCTTTCTTTTTTACATTTTTTAAAAGGAACCGAGCCAGTTTAACACTTAACCCAAAGCCGAAGCAGGATCGTTTCGGCTCTCGGTTAACTGCTAAACCACCCGATATCCTTAAGTTAAATTATTGCCTGAATGCTGGGTTTTAAACATTTTTGCTTGCATAAACACCTCGGAAATCTGTTAAAACCTCCGAGGTGTCATAGCCTGCTTTGACCTGCTTTTGCGAAAGTAAAAAATTACTTTCTGATTCCAAGTCTTTCAACGATGGAACGGTAGCGTTCGATATCGTTCTTGATAAGATAGTTGAGGAACTTTCTTCTCTTACCGATCATCTGCTGCATACCTCTGCGGGAATGGTTGTCCTTGGGGTTCTTCTTGAGGTGCTCGGTAAGCTCAGAGATTCTCTTGGAGAGAATAGCGATCTGAACCTCGGGAGAACCTGTGTCACCCTCGTGAACTGCATACTCGTTGATGATGCTTGTTTTGGTTTCCTTGCTGATCATGGTTTTTTCACCTTTCAAAATAAAATTTTATTTGGGTCAAGCTTGGCAAACGGTTGGTGAAATCGGAACATTGTCCCGTGTGTCCTGTAAACCGAGCAAGCCCTATGAAACGGAAGAATCCGCATTCCTCAATAACATACCACATTTTTTTCTCTTTGTAAAGACCTTTGAGCAATTTTTTCTTAATTTTTCCAATTTGCCCTAAAATTTGTGATATATATAATTATTTTTTTATGGAAGAAAACTGGCTTTTTATGCCGTTGCCCTTGACTTTAGTCAACAAAAGTGTTAAAATCTTGTTAATAGATAGAATTTTGAGGATTTGTTTTTTATGGCAATTATCGTTTTTATCAAAAAGCATTCGGAGCATATCAAGAGATTCTTTGCCGCAATAGCCCTTTCTGCGCTTATGGCGGCATTTATTCTTGCGTTCCGTCAGGGGATGCTTCCTTTTGCTGAAGATGGGGATGCTTTTGATACGATTTATGCCGTTGAGGAATAGACCTCGGATTTCACACCACAAAATAAGGCTGATAGGCTAAAAAAGGAGATAAGAAAGCATGATCACTAAAAAAGAAACAGTTGCAATGCTTCTTGCCGGAGGACAGGGCAGCCGCCTCCATTTGCTCACCGAACGCATTGCAAAACCCGCCGTTCCTTTTGGCGGCAAATACCGCATCATCGATTTTCCTCTTTCCAACTGCATCAATTCGGGTATTGATACAGTAGGCGTCCTCACTCAGTATCAACCTCTTGCCCTTAATGAATATATCGGTAACGGACAACCTTGGGACCTTGACCGTACATACGGCGGCGTTATGACTTTGCCTCCTTACCAAGCCCAAAAGCGTGCCGATTGGTATAAGGGTACTGCTAATGCTATTTATCAGAATTTGCAATTCATCGATAAATTCGATCCCGATTATGTTGTTATCCTTTCGGGCGACCATATTTATAAAATGAACTATGCCGAAATGATCGATGCTCACAAGAAAAAGGGCGCAGACTGCACTATCGCTGTTTTCGATGTTCCTCTTGCAGAGGCTTCCCGTTTCGGTATCATGATGACAGACGATGAAATGCATATAACCGATTTTGCTGAAAAACCCAAGGAACCTAAGAGTACAAAGGCTTCTATGGGTGTTTATGTGTTTAATAAGGATAAGCTTTTCTCCTACCTTGAAGCAGACGAGGCTGACGAAAACAGCTCCAAAGACTTCGGTAAGAATATCATTCCCGCAATGCTTGCCGCAGGCGAAAAGCTTTATGCTTACGAATTTGAAGGCTATTGGAAGGATGTCGGAACCATCGACAGCCTTTGGGAAGCTAATATGGATCTTCTCGGTGAACGTCCTGCTCTCACGCTCAAGGACAGAGAATGGAGGATCCTTTCCCGTAACAATGCCCTTCCTCCCCATTTTGTCGGTCAGGGTGCAGTTGTGAACAATTCTATCATCACAGAAGGCTGCGAGATCTACGGTACCGTTATCAACAGCGTTCTTTCCGAAGGCGTTATCGTTGAACGGGGTGCGGTGGTTCGCGACAGTGTTGTTCTCAGCAATGTTACCCTCAAGGCAGATTCCGTTGTTGACTATTCGGTTATCGATTCCGATACCGTTGTTGAAAAGGGTGCGGCTGTTGGTAAGGAAAAATCCCAATCCAAGGGTATCACACTTCTCGGCGGCAACCTCACCGTTCCCGAAGGAATCTCGGTTCCCGACGGTGTTATCTGCGGTGCGGCAATGATTGCGGAGCTTTCCGCAAAATAATAAGGGGGTAGTGAAATGAACGCAGTAGGTATTATCTTTTCCAGCATTAATGAAAAAAGCGTATATGACCTTACAAAACAGCGTACAATGGCTTCTGTTCCTTTCGGATGCCGTTACCGTTTAATAGACTTTGCTCTCTCCAATATGGTAAATTCGGGTATCAATCACGTTGGTATCGTTACCCATTATAACTATCAGTCTCTCATGGACCATATCGGAACAGGTAAGGATTGGGACTTGGCTCGCCGTCACGGCGGTGTTAAGATCCTTCCTCCTTACATAACCGCTTTTGCAAATAACACCAATTCTCTTTACAGCACTCGTCTTGAGGCTTTGATGAGCATTCGCGATTTTATCAGCGATTGCAAGGAGGATGTTGTTGTTCTTTCCGACTGTGATACTGTTTGCAACCTTGATCTTTCCGCAATGGTAGAACAGCATATCGCTTCGGGTGCAGATATCACCTTGGGCGTTAAGAGCAGCTATGTTGCTCAGGAAAGCAACGGTAATAAATCTGTTACCATCATTAATTCCGATGAAATCGGCAAGGTTACCGATATAATTGACTATACAGGCGCCCGTGAAGGCTTTGAGGATGTTTATAACCGCATCCTTTGTATCGGCAGAAAATATCTTGAAGAGCTTATCGCAAACGCAATGGCTCACGGCTATACAAGCTTCACCAAGGATATCCTTATCAGAAACTTCCGCGAGCATGATTGCCGTGTGTTCAAGTTTGAAGGCTATTTTGCTACGATCCGCAGCTTGGTTGACTATTATAATTGCAGTATGGACCTTTTGGATCCCGATATCCGCCGTTCTGTGTTCGGTGTTCGTAACCGTCCCGTGTTCACAAAGGTTCGCAATTCTGCCCCCACAGCATATCTTGACGGTGCGATAGTTCGCAATTCCTTGATAGCTGACGGCTGTGTAATTCAGGGTACAGTTGAAAATTCCATCCTTTTCCGCGGAGTTAAGGTTGGCAAAAATACTCATATCAAAAACAGTATCGTAATGCAGGATACTATCACAGGTGAAAACGTTTATCTCAATTGCGTTATCACCGATAAAAACGTTGTTATCCGTGACGGCAGAGTTCTTTCGGGACATGAGACCCGTCCCTTCTTCATCGATAAGGGTGCCTCTGTCTGATAAGAGTTTAATTGCATATAATATATAAAGAAGGAAAATGTTATGAAAAAGATTCTTTATGTTGCCGGCGAAGCTCTTCCTTTTGCTTCTTCGGGCGGACTTGGTGATGTTATCGGCTCTCTTCCTGCTGCTCTCAACGCAGAGGGAAGTAATGACATCCGCGTAATAATGCCCCTTTACAATAATATTGATAATAAATACCGCAAGGATTTTGAATATATTACCTGTAAATATATCAATCTATCCTGGCGTACCCTTTATTGCGGTATTTTCAAATATGAATATAAGGGTGTGACCTTCTATTTCATCGATAACGAATATTATTTCAAGCGTTATACACTTTACGGCGAATATGACGACGGCGAACGCTTCGCCTTCTTCTGTCGCGCAGTTCTTGAAATGATGCCCGAAATCGATTTCTTCCCCGATATCCTTCATGCTCACGATTGGCATGCGGCATTGAGCGTTATCTATCTTAAGAGATGCTTTGCTAAAATGGATGAGCGCTATGCCGACATGAAGGCTGTTTTCACGATCCACAATATCCAATATCAAGGTCAGTACGGCTTCGAGCTGTTGGGAGATATTTTCGGTCTAATGACTTACGACAGAGGTATTGTTGAGTATAATAACTGTATTAATTTGCTTAAGGGTGCTATCGTTTGTGCCGATGCTGTTACAACAGTAAGCCCCACCTATGCAAAGGAAATACTTTCACCCAAATTCTCCCATGGCTTGGATCATATTCTTAACCAATATTCCTTCAAGCTTTCGGGCATCCTTAACGGTATCGACAGAGAATATTATAATCCCGAAACCGATACCGAGATACACGGCAACTATTCTGCCGATGATATGTCGGGCAAGGCTGCTTGTAAGGCAGGCTTGCAGAAATCTCTCGGTCTCCCCGAAAGAGATGTTCCCGTTATCGCCGTTATCTCCCGTCTTGTAAGCCATAAAGGTCTTGACCTTGTTATGCTTGCAGGCGATGAAATACTTAAAAACGATGTTCAGCTTGTTGTTCTCGGTCAGGGCGATAAGAGCTATGAGGACTATTTCCTCTCTCTTGCCGACCGCTATCCCGAGAAATGCCGCGCGTTGATAACCTATAACCGCGATCTTTCCAAGCGTATCTATTCGGCAGCAGACTTGTTCCTCATGCCTTCCCGCAGCGAACCCTGCGGCTTGGCACAGATGATCTGCTCCCGTTACGGCGCGGTTCCCGTTATCCATGAAACCGGCGGTTTGTACGACAGTATCAAGGACATCGGCAACGAAGAGGGAGGAAACGGCTTCACCTTCGCCGCATACAGCGCTTATGAAATGCTCGGCTCCATAAAGCGCGCTCTCACCCTTTGGGAAGAGGATAGAAATGCGTTCGAAGCACTTAAACAAAAGGTTATGCGTGTTGATTTCTCCTGGAATCAAAGTGCGCTTTCCTATATAGATCTTTATAAAAAATTCTAATTAGTAAGGAAACATTTATTCATGGCAAATAAGAACACCGCCTCCGAAATCCGTGAGGCTCTCAACGAAAAGCTCTCCCGTTATTTCGGAATCAACGAAAGCGATGCGGATCTCAAGCAGATCTATCATGCAACAGTTCTCTCTGTTCGTGATATTCTCGCTACCAAAAACAAGGAATTCACCGATGAAATCAACAAAAAGCAGGCTAAACAGGTCTACTATATGTGTATGGAATTCCTTATCGGCCGCTCGCTTAAAATGAACCTCTGCAACCTCGGCTTGGAGGATGAATATCGCAAGGTACTTAAGAAGCTCGGCTTCGATCTTGAGGAAGTTTACGAATGTGAATCCGACCCCGGTTTGGGTAACGGTGGTCTCGGCAGACTGGCATCCTGCTTTATGGATGCTCTTGCATCTCAGGATTACCCTGCACGCGGCTACTGTCTCCTTTACGAATACGGTCTTTTCAAGCAACGCCTTGTTGACGGCGAACAGCTTGAGCTTCCCGATATTTGGCTCCCCGAAGGTGAAAATTGGCTTATCCCCCGTCATGACAGAGCTGTAACCGTACGTTTCGGCGGTAAGGTTCGCGAGGAATGGAAGGATAACCATTGCGAGGTTATCTATGAAGGCTATGACGAGGTTGAAGCTGTTCCCTATGATATGCTCATTTCGGGCGGAGCAGGCAAGGCAGTTAACTCATTGCGCCTCTGGAAGGCAAGAGATATAAATAACTTCAACATGGAAGCTTTCTCTCAAGGTCAATATATGAAGGCTGTTGAAGAGAATACTATCGCGGAAACTATCTCCAAGGTTCTCTATCCTGCTGATAACCACCACGAAGGTAAGCTCCTGCGTCTTACTCAGCAGTATTTCCTTGTATCCGCTTCTCTCCAGAATATTATCTGGCGCCACCTCTTCCGTTATAAGTCTTTGGATAACCTTCCCGATAAGGTTGCAATTCATATTAACGATACCCACCCTGCTCTCTGTATTCCCGAATTGATGAGAATTCTCATTGATGAACACCATGTTGCATGGGAAAAGGCTTGGGATATCGTTTGCAAGACGGTTTCTTATACAAACCATACCGTTCTTCCCGAAGCATTGGAATGCTGGAACGAGGATCTCTTCGCATTCAAGCTTCCCCGTATACATTCTATCATCAAGGAGATCAACCGCCGCTTTTGTGCTGATGCATGGGATGCATTTACAGGTGACTGGGATAAGGTCAGCAGAATGTCTATCATCAGCAACGGCTCTGTGCGTATGGCAAACCTTTCTGTTATCGGTTCTCATACGATCAACGGCGTTTCCCGTTTGCACTCCGACATTTTGAAGGATACCGTATTCAAGGACTACAACGATATGTATCCCGAACGCTTCACCAATGTAACCAACGGTATCGCTCACAGAAAATGGCTCTGCTATTCCAATCCCCGCTTGGCGAAATTGTTGGATGAAACCATCGGTACAGATTACCGCCATGATCCCAAGACACTTTCTAAATTCTTGTCGTTTGCCGGCGATGCAGGCGTTCTTTCCCGGCTTGATGATATTAAAAAGCAAAATAAGGTTGATTTTGCTAACTATATCAAGCAGACTAAGGGTATCACGATCGACCCTGATACTGTTTTTGACGTTCAGGCAAAGCGTTTGCATGAATATAAGCGTCAGCTCCTCAATGCTATCAATATCATCACATTGTACTTGAAGCTTAAGGATAACCCCGATGCTGATGTAACTCCCACAACCTTTATCTTCGCAGCAAAAGCAGCTCCCGGCTATTATACCGCAAAGGATATTATCCGTCTCATCTGCTACATCGCTGCTGATATCGAAAAGAATCCCAAGATCCGCGAAAAGCTTCGTGTTGTATTCTTGGAAAACTACAATGTTACTCTCGCAGAGCATCTTATGCCTGCTGCTGAAATTTCCGAACAGATCTCTCTTGCCGGTAAGGAAGCTTCGGGTACAGGTAACATGAAGTTTATGATCAACGGTGCCTTGACAATCGGCACCCTTGACGGTGCGAACGTTGAAATGGCTGAGCAGGTTGGCAGAGATAATATCTATATCTTCGGTCACACGGCTCCCGAGGTTGAAGAGCTTTGGCGCAGAGGCTATGCTTCTTCCTATTATTATAACCGTAACCCTGAATTGAAGGCGGCGATCGACTACCTCCAAACAGGCTTCAACGGACGTTCCTTCTCCGATATCGCAAATTACCTCCTTTATTCCTTCGGTATTTCCGACCCCTTCATGTGTCTTGCCGACTTCGACTTCTACAAGGATGCTCGTAAGCGTATGTATGCCGATTACCAGGACCGTGAAAAATGGAATAAGATGGCGGTTGCAAATATCGCCGGTGCAGGCTTCTTTGCTGCAGACCGCAGTATAAGAGATTATGCAGAAAATATCTGGAATCTCAAGCCTGTTCACCTTAAATAATGAAGGTTAATTTTTCAATAACCTCTAATTCCTCTCCTTCGGGTTGCCATGCCTTCCCGAAGGGGAGCGATTTTAAGGTTTCCATATCTGTGTCGGGCACATTATGCGAGCATTTGTGGTTCTATATCGGCAACGACGAAAGGGTAATCCTCAGCACAGAGGTACCTTTTGACAATTCTCCCGACACAAACGGCTTTTTTGCCGAAATAAAATTGAATACAAAGGATTTGGGCGATCGTGACGGCCTCTACTTCTGCCATTTTGAATTTGTTTCGAACGGGAGAAGGTATTTTGCTACCTTCGATTATAACGAAAATTGTTATCTTGATGACCATTTCATTAACGAAGCCCAAATTTTGGTATATGATGAAAAATATTCTTCTCCCGATTGGATTTTCGGAGGAAATATTTATCAGATTTTTCCCGACCGCTTTGCCCGTGCAGGTAAAATAAACCTCCGCTCGGATGCGGTCTATGACAGTAATTGGGAAAACGGCATTCCCGAGCATCCTACAAAATGCGGAGAAGCCTTTCCTAATAATACCCATTTCGGCGGAAGCCTTTACGGAGTTATTTCACGTTTGGACTATCTTGCTTCCTTGGGTATAAACTGCATCTATCTTAATCCTATATTTGAAGCATTTTCCAACCATAAATACGATACTGCCGATTTTCTTAAGGTGGACCGTACCTTCGGTGGGGAAGAGGCTTTGAAGGAATTGATAGAAAAAGCCCATGAAAAGGGAATGAAGATCGTTCTTGACGGTGTTTTCAACCATGTAGGTAACGACAGCGTTTACTTCGATGCCTATGGCAAATTCGGCAACGGCGCCTGTAGTAATAAGAAATCACCTTTTTATGAATGGTTTAAATTCTATAAATATCCCGATGAATATGATAGCTGGTGGGGAATAACCAACCTTCCCAAAATCATCCGCTGTGAAAGCTATATGCGATTTATAACCGAGATAGTTATACCCAAATATATGAAATTGGGTATAGACGGCTGGCGCTTGGATGTGGTGGATGAGCTCGAAGGTGATTTTCTTGATAGGATCGTTAAGGTTATCAAAAGCTATAAATCGGACGCTATCGTTATAGGCGAGGTTTGGGAGGATGCTTCCAATAAAATTGCATATAATGAACGTAAGCGTTATTTCCGCGGAACACAGCTCGATTCTGTAACAGACTATCCTGTGCGTAACGCGGTTATCGAATTTGTAAAATACGGTAACAGCCGCTTCCTTGTTGAAACGGTTTCCACACTTTACCGTCATTATCCCCCTCATAAGCTTGGTGCTTTGTTGAATTATCTTGGTTCTCATGATACCGAGCGTATCACAACAGTTTTAGGCGGAAGACCCGAAACCGATTATGAATATCCACAGCTTGCAACGGCAAGACTTTCTCCCGACGAACGTGCAAAGACAAAGGAATTGCTGAAAAATGCCTACCTTTTGCTTGCTTCTCTTCCGGGTGTGCCCTGTATCTATTACGGCGATGAGATCGCCATGGAGGGCTACCGCGATCCGTTCAACCGCCGTCCCTTTCCCGAAAGGGGATTCGAGGACAGCTATTCCGATTTCTTCAAAAAGGTCAATCAGATCCGACTCAGCGAGCCTTTGTTCAAGGCAACCGAGCTTCAGATCAACGAGGAGACTCAGGGCGTTGTCAGATTAACCCGTATAAACGGCAATGAACGCCTTGTAGTTGTTGCGAATATGTCTGAAAATGACTATACTGCAGCCATAACGTCACATTGTGTCAACCTTTTGACAATGGAAGAATATAATGACAAAGTATCAGTACCTTCAAAAACAGTTGTCGCATTGAAGGTAAAAGACTGATACAGATTTTCCTTGGCGAAAAAATAAACAGATAGGGATGAATTACCGTGAATAACCGTGAACTCTATCCTCTTTTTGAGAGAATTATCAAGGATTTTAATTTAAAAGGTGTTTTAACAAGCATCCATTGCGTCAGCACCGGTAATATCAACGATACTTATGTTGCTACGACAGCTTTTGGCGATGGTGAAAGAGGCTATATTTTTCAACGTGTAAACCATAATGTTTTCCGTGAGCCTGCCCGTATTGCCGAAAATGTCTGTAAGGTAACCGACCATATCGAAGAAAAGTTAAAGCTTCAGGGCGAACCCGATATCCGCAGAAAAGTAATGCGTTATTACCGTAAAAATGATGGCTCCTATTATCACATAACCGATGATGGTCACTATTGGAGAGTTTTGTCCTATGTGTATAATTCTATAAGCATCAATGAAGCGGATATCCCTCATCTCCGTGCTACAGGCTTGGCTTTCGGTGAATTTCAGAATTTCCTTTCGGATTTTCCCACCGAAACCCTTTATGAAAGCATTCCCGATTTCCACAATACCCAAAAACGTTACGATGCTCTCCGCCAAGCCGCAAAGGAGGATAAAGCAAGCAGATTTTGTGAGGTAAGAGAAGAATACGATTACCTTATGTCTATGGAGCCTCGGGCGACACTTCTTTGCAAGCTCAGCGATAGCGGCGAATTGCCTAATCGTGTTGTGCATAACGACACTAAATGTAATAATGTAATGTTTGACGTGGAAACAGGAGAACACCTTGCCGTTATCGACCTTGATACGGTAATGTCTGGCTTGGTTGCCTATGATTTCGGTGATGCTGTGCGCTTTGCCGCAAACCCGGGCGGTGAGGATAATACCGATGTTTCCAAGGTTTATTTGGACCTTGACTATTATTCTGCATTTGCCGAGGGCTTTGTTCCCAGCATTTGGGGCAAGGTCACCGATAAGGAGATAGAAACTTTGCCCGATGGCGTTTTATCCATAACCTTGGAGCTTGCCGCAAGGTTTTTAACAGATTATCTTAACGGAGACGTTTATTTTAAATGTAAAATGCCCCGTCACAATCTTGTGAGAACCAAAGCGCAGATAGCTCTGGCAAAGGATATAGATTCCAAAATGCCCGAGCTTCGCTCCCGTTTGATTGGTATATGTAATAGTTGCGGCAAGTGATTTTTGTCGAAAATGCCGAAAATTACGGTTCGAATTAAAAAAAACTTGACAAACGCAACTAAATGTGTATAATTATTTAAGAACTGAATGATGTTGTTTTTAATAAACAGCAGTTCATCGCGGAGGAATTAAGCTTGTTGTCCAATACTCCCGCAAAAGATATAACCGCTTCTGAGGAGGCATTGATAGCTTCTGCCAAAAGCGGGGACAATGCCGCTTTCGAAGCACTTGTAGATTCCTATAAGCGTGTTGTAGAATTTCATATAAAGCATTTTTCGCCCCCTCCTTCCCTCTATGATGATCTTTTTCAAGAGGGCTTGATCGGGCTGATGAAGGCTGTTCGGAGCTATGACGGTAAGTCTGCCTCCTTTGCAACCTTCGCTTCTCTCTGTGTTAAAAACAGCATCATAAGCGGCTTGCGAAAATATTCGGGTCAGGTTAAGCAAACTGTAAACCTGTCGGAGATTTTTCCCGAAGATGAAACTGCCCCTTCCGCAGAAGAAGTTATTTTGGACGGAGTTCGGGTCCAATTGCTTTACGATAAGGTGTATGAAGCTTTGTCCCCTTATGAAAAGACGGTTTTTGAAATGTATCTTTCGGATATGACCTATGAAAGCATCGCTTTTGTTACAGGGAAAAGTGTTAAAAGCACCAATAATGCCATATTTCGCATCCGCAAAAAATTAAAGCAGATCGTTGGTGATTCCCAAGACCTGCAAAATGATTTTGAAAAGTCCCTTTAAAAAGGGCGAAATAAATCCAACCACAGAGGAGAAAACTCATGTACGAAGACAAGACACTCACCTGCAAAGATTGCGGTAACGAATTCGTTTTCAGCGCAGGCGAACAGGAATTCTACGCTGAACGCGGATTCCAGAATGAACCCCAGCGTTGCAAATCCTGCAGAGATGCAAGAAAGGCTGCTACCAGAGCACCCAAAGAAATGTTCACCGCAGTTTGCGCTGAATGCGGCGGCGAGGCAAAGATTCCTTTCCAACCCTCCGATGACAGACCTGTATACTGCAGCGACTGCTTCGCAAAGAAGAGAAATTCGTAATCATTCCTGCGCTTTTTGCGCCTGATATAAGTATTACAAAATGCTCGTTACCCTGATTGGGTAACGAGCCTCTTTTTTTCTTTTTAGTCCCCGCGATGCAGTAACAAGTGTGCAAAGACATATTCCGCGAGGGGATAAGACACAACAAATTTTCATTAAAATTATAGCGTAGGGGCGATTCATATTGCTTTTCTTACGTGGCACACAATAAGCATCTTGCTCTTTTTGCATTTGAAGTTTTTGGGACACCTTTTTTCAAAAAGGTGTCAAGCGTTATCCACTTGATTTTCCTCAACATTCTTCTCGGTCTTGAAAACCAATTTGGGGCAAAACGCCTTCTCGAATTTTACCCCAAGATAATCACCGTCAAGCTTCGCGAAGAAGGTCTCCAGCTTCTTTCCGTTGTCACCTAACAACCCTACCAACGTCTTGTAATTCAATGCCAGTTCGGTTCCGGGTGATTCACGGAAGATACTGTAATAATTATCCTCCTCAAAAAAGAATTTATAGCTTCTTGTATAGGGGGTCTCCAAAAAATCGCAATCAATTATTAAAACAGGAACGCCGTCCTCGTTTTCCGAAAACCTTCCCTTTGCCGTAACAGCAAAAGGCTCACCGTGAATTGTAACGGTATTTCTCTTTCTTTTTTCGAAGCCTATTTCTATACAATGCTCCTCGTCTGCTTCGGTGAATATGGCAGTCAGGCTGTCTTCTCGTTTTTCAAATGCAACACTTTCCAATCCTTGTGTATAATTCCCTTGAATCAATTGAAGAAATAGGGGAGCGAATCCTGTTGACCTGCTGTTAGGGCAATCTGTATAAAAAATCCTGCCGTGGATGCTATCAATATCCTTTTGTAAATTTCTCGAATCCCGAGTAGATACCAAAAAGCTTCTCGGTTCTTTTTTTGCTCTTAAATCCTCTTTAAGGACATTCAGCCTTTCATAATCCCTTTGATTTTCGGGCAGACCTTCGGGGAATTCCCTTGCAAAATATTTGTTGCATATACCGAAAAAGTCGTTTTGCTGAAACATATCATAATTACTGCAATTCGCAATTATCATAATACCGCTGTTCTTATACCCCAAAAGATTCTGTCCAAGCATACCGTTGAACAGAAAGCTGTTTGTTTCTCTGCCGCACCATATCTGGAACCCGTAATCAAAATCACCGCATTCCTCGGGAACATCGATCTGCTTTTTTGTTGCAAGGTCGATGTATTTCGGGGATATCAAGGCTTTTCCGTTCCAAACACCCCGATTCATTACCAAAAGCCCGAGCTTTGCAATATCCTCACGTCGGATATAAAGACCCCAACCGCCTTTTTCAATACCCAAAGGACATTTTTCCCAATAATAATCCTCAATTTCCAATTCCTTAAACAAGGTCGAATCTAAAAATTCGCTTAAGCTCATTTGGGTTACTTCGGTTATTATTGCCGAAAGCATATATGTGTTAAGACTGTTATAACGGAACTTTTTGCCGTTTTCGCCGTCTGTGTCGGAATTTAAAAATCCCTTGACCCAATCCTTGGTAACCATAGCCTCGCTTTCATTAAATGTAACCGAAGCTGTCATATTAAGCAATTGCTTTACCGTCAGATTATTCAGACGTATTTTCGCCATAGGCTGAGCTTTGCCGCCTATAATATCCAAAACCTTTTCATTAAGACGCAGCTTTCCCTTTGACACCAAAACACCGATAGCCAGAGAGACAATGCTTTTGCATTCCGAAAAGGTTGCCTTGGGATAACGGGAATCCTGGTTCCCGATATCACCCTCAAAAAACACCCTTCCGTTCCTCATAAGCATAATGCTCTGGAGCCCAACCTTTTTGTTCTTTGTAAGCTCATCTATAAATTCCCAAACATAATTGCTTTCGACACCGCATTCCTCGGGTGACGCACCTTCAAAATACATTTCGCATTTTGGCTCAAATACAGGCTTGTGCTCATTAAATTCAATAGGAGACACCATGCTTTTCGTTGTGTCCAGCACTCCTCTTATTAAATTAAACGCCTTTGTTGTACCCGAAATGTTCATTGAAACTGCCTCCGTGTATTCTGATGATATGATTTTATCATATTTATCATGAGAATTAAACCTCTTTTTGAAAAAATAACGAAAAAATTATATTTTCGATTAAAGCTAAAAATATATCGAAAAACGATAAAAAACTATTAACAAACGGAAATGTGTGTTAATATGTGCCTGTAAATTAATAATGGTATTGTATATCAAAACCTTCGGACTTACGCCCAAACGTGTTCTTTCCTCTTGGTTTATGATTCTTCTTGCCTTGATTTTTGTTCTAATAATCGTCAAGCAGGTTTTCTCCGAATTCAAGCTTATCGCCTCGTCATTTGCCGTAGCATTTGTAATGTTTCTCGGTCTTTCACTTTCTAATTATATAGGTATCATAGCCGACTATAATGTTGACCGCTATATCCAAGGCAAAGCCGAAGCAATCGATGTGACCGCCTTAAACGAAATGGGTGTTTCCGCCGTTCCTGCAATGGTGCGTTTAAGTGAATATTGGGATGCCAACCCCGATGAAGCCAATGATGTCACCCGTGATTATCTTAACAACACCTTGGAATCCTATAAAAGAACCCTGGATTCAACCGATTCCTTCACCGAATTTTCCATCCCCAATCACCGTGCCAAATCTTCTTTTAGTTCCCGCGATTGACCTTGTTCAAATCGTTACCGCTTCTCCGCGAGAGTTGTTGTTTATTCAAATTATAATATTTAAAGGAGGGGCATAAATCCCCTCCTGTTTTTGTTATTGATGATTGTGATTAAAGCAAGGGTGGTTCCGCCGTGTCATCTTGAGCGCTTTCAATCAGAACAAACTAAGCTCCACGCGAATGAGCGCTTTCGATTTGAAATGACTATATCGCGGGAATTAAAAAATTTTGGCTCGCTTTTTTAAAAGCGAGCGCGGAAATTAAACAATATAGATCTGACAGGGAACCTTTCTTCTTTTTGCATAAGAAATCGTATATTCCGTTCCCGAGGATTCGCCGTCCCAGAAGGCTATAACAAGATCCGCATGGTCAACAATAAGCTTGTCTCTGATAAGAGGAGCGCTTCTGCCGTATAATTCATAATTAGGATAGAGGATAAGCTTTTTAATGCCATGCTCGTCGGCATATTTTTCCGCAAGAGTATCAATACCCACAGCACCGCCCGAAATTATCAAATCGGTATCCGGCGGAATATATTTGCCTATTTCAGCCTCGGTAATGCTTCTTGACCCGATAACCGCAACCTTCATAAGCTTTCTTCCTCAATAATGCTTTCTTTTTTCATTTTATCTATAAAAATGGCAATATCGCTTTTTGCCGTTTCTGTGTCTATATCATATTCCTTAGTGATATCAGACGCGATCTCATCAATAGTCTTTCCCGAATCGATAGCCTTCCAAATCAAAGCTCCCGTTTCGTTGAGAGTTATCATACCGCCCAGAGAATTTTCTCCCCCAAGCTTCATAACAATATAGCTTCCTGCAACCTGACGCAGAACAAAACCGTCTTTAATCTTCATGCATTATCACCTCGCTTTTGTATTATAAATCCTCTCATCCTTTTTGTCAACAGCGAGAATCCATTTCAACTATGGATTGATTGACATGGTTAAAAGAGTCATGATATAATTTTAATAAAATAAGATAACAGGAGGAGTTTTTTATGTCAAAGAAACCCAAAACTCCCAAAAGAAAACCAAAATACGGAATGCTTTCCTGCCAGAAATGGCTGTTGAAAAAGCTTTGGCAATGGGAAAGATCAATGGCTGTGGGTGCTGTTGCAATAATCCCTACCGCTGTTATAATCTATGCGCTGAATCTTTACACACCCTCTGTGATAATAAGCAAATTAGAGACTGAATCAAGATTCCAAAATGTTGTGCTGACCATAATTCTCCTTTTGATAGCTCAGCTTGTTTTTTCGGTTATAAAGAATATGATTCAGCAAAAACAGCAAATGTCTGCCGATTTCATAACCTACCGTATGGAGGGCGACCTTCAAAAGGAAATAGCCGACAAGGACTATTACCTTCATTACGAAAAGGAATGTCAGGAAGCCCAAAACCGCGCTTGGCAGGGGGCAAATAATTATAATGTCTGCCTTCCCGAGGAATTGGGGAATATGGCGGTAAATATAATCTGCTTTTTCCTTTTCGGCTCGGTTATTTCATCTCTCAGCCCTATCGTTCTTCTTCTCCTTGTAATAGGCTCCTTTGTTCATTTTATGATGATGCGCTGGAAGCAAAACCGCGATTACGGCTATAACGATGAACACCATAAAATCCAAAAGAAAACCGGCTACACAACCTATGAAGCGCCATTTAAGGATAATGCAAAGGACCTTCGCCTTTATAATTTTCATAGCTTCATAAGCCAAAGCTTCGAATCACTATTAAGCGATTTCAGAAAAAGCCGCGCACGCTATCAAAACACCTTCACGGTGGTTGAGACCTCAAACTATCTCATCGCCGCCCTGCGAGACGGTATCGCCTATGCCTTTCTTATAACAAAGGCAGTTTCCGGCGAAATAGGCTCTGCCGAATTTGTTCTCTATTTTTCTGCCATAAGCCAAATGTCGGAATTTCTCACAGGTCTTTTCGGCGGTGTAGGCTCGATGCGAGAGGGCGCCTTGCGTATCTCCGATTACCGTGAGTATTTTGAGATCAAAGGCAGGCTAAACCGCGGAAAGGGCATTGAAAAGCCTGAAAACCGCCCTGTTTCCATCGAATTTAAAAATGTCACCTATAAATATCCCCAAGGTGAGAAAAACGTTCTGGAGAATATAAGCTTTAAAATTAATGCAGGCGAAAAAATCGCTCTTGTGGGCTTGAACGGTGCAGGTAAGACTACCCTTACACGTTTGATGTGCGGTCTTATAATCCCCAGCGAAGGAGAGGTACTCATCGACGGTCACTCTGTGTTTGAATATAACCGTTCTGACCTTTATTCTCTTTTTGCTATCGTTCCTCAGGAATATACCATATTACCTCTTACAGTTGCCGAAAACGTGGCTTTGTGCGAATTTGAAAGCATTGACAAGGATAAGCTTGACCATGCGTTATCAACTGCAGGTATTCTTGACAGAATCAACCGTCTGCCCAAGGGTATACATACCGAGCTTGATAAACGCTATAATGCCGAGGCGGCAGACCTATCGGGAGGTGAAAAGCAAAGATTGCTTCTTGCCCGTGCGATCTATCGCTCTGCTTCGGTTCTTGTTCTTGATGAGCCAACGGCAGCTCTTGACCCAATAGCAGAGGACGAAATATACCGCAAATATAACGAAATATCCAATAACAGTACATCAATATTCATTTCCCACCGTCTTGCTTCAACCCGTTTCTGCGATAAGATATATCTTCTTGACGGTTCTTCCTTGGCAGAATGGGGATCCCATGACGAGCTTATGGCAAAACAGGGAAAATACCGAGAATTGTTCGATGTGCAAAGCCAATATTACAAAGAGGGAAGTGATGTAAATGAAGAAATATAAAAGAACTCTTAAAGAGGATATAGCCCTTATTGCAAAAGGCTATAAGCTTCTTTGGAAAATGTCTCCTGCCAATGTTATATGGCGTTTTCTCTATTGTATCTCCTTCTATGTTTCCCCTTATTTCTCTCTTTATATGTCCTCTCTCATAATCAATGAGATAGTAGGCGGCGCATCCTTCGAAAGGCTTCTGTCCCTTTCGGTCATAACCGTTTCGGGCAACCTTTTCCTAAAGCTACTCAGCCAGACAGTTATAGGAAGGTTTGCCGTTGACTATGAACAGGTTCAATGGTACCGCAACGAAAAAATGATGACCGATGCCGAAGCAAGAATGCAATACAAGCATCTTGAAGACCCCGAAATAGCCTTAATGGCAAGTAAGATACGCCATTATACCTATTACGGCTCTAACGGTATCATGCAGCTTTATTGGTCTATCTGGTTTCTCACCCAAGGTGTATTTAATCTCATCGCTTCAATAGTTCTCACAGCATCCATGTTTACCATGTCAGCCCAAGGCGATTTCCGAGGCTTTCTTGCCTTTGCAAACAGCCCTGTTTCCGCTTTGGCGGTTCTGGGGATGATAATCGTCAATGTTGTCATTCAAGTTAAATGCTCTGCCAATAAACGTGAAAAGCAAAAGGATGCCTGGAACGGATTTTCGGTTCATCAGGAAAAAGCATTCGACATGATGCGAAACACCGAAGACCTTCATGTTTTCGGGGCAAGAGATTTTATCTCCCGTAAAACCAAGGATGTTTTTGAACGTCCCAAATATATTTTTGACCTTACAAAGATAAACACATATTATTCCACTATAAGCATAATTTGGAATGTTATAATGAACCTTGGGCTGTTTATCTATATCGGTGCAAAGGCATATATCGGTGTATTCGGCATAGGCAGCTTTGTTTTGTATCACGGAACTGTGGGCAAATTTATCGAAGCTGTGTCAACTCTCGGTTCACAAATCGGCGGTATTCGCTATAATAACGATTATTTAAAGGAACTTTTCGATTATATCGAGCTGCCGACCGAAATGAATCGGGGCAACATACCCGTTGAAAAAACAGATAAATATGAAATAGAATTTCGAAACGTTTCCTTCAAATATTCGGGTGCCGAGGATTTTGCTCTTAAAAATATTAATTTCAAATTCGTTCTCGGTGAACGTCTGGCGTTTGTTGGTATGAACGGAAGCGGCAAGACTACTTTTATAAAGCTTCTCTGCCGTTTGTATGAGCCTGATGCTGGTGAGATACTTTTAAACGGCATCAATATAAAAGACTATAATTATGAGGAATATCTGTCATTGTTTTCGGTGGTGTTTCAGGATTTTGCCATATTCGCCTATGATGTGGCTTCAAATGTTTCGGCTTCTCATGATCCTGATAGGGAAAAGGTCATGGATTGCCTTGAAAGAGCAGGCTTGGGCGAAAAGATCAAAAGCCTTCCCAAAGGAATCGATACCTTTATAACAAAACGTTATGACGATGAAGGCGTGGATTTCTCTCGCGGCGAATGTCAAAAAATAGCCATAGCACGCGCTCTTTATAAGGATGCCCCCTTTATGATCCTTGATGAACCGACTGCGGCTCTCTACCCTCTTGCCGAAGCAGAGATATACGGTAAATTCAATGAAATAGTAAACGATCGTACCGCTGTTTATATTTCCCACCGCCTTTCCTCCTGTAAATTCTGCGATAGGATAGTGGTTTTCCATGAAGGAGAGATACTACAAACAGGCAGCCATGATATTCT
This sequence comes from uncultured Ruminococcus sp., assembly GCA_964650045.1. Taxonomy (GTDB): domain Bacteria; phylum Bacillota; class Clostridia; order Oscillospirales; family CAG-382; genus Coliplasma. The sequence goes on along the minus strand of CAZYRT010000018.1, from coordinate 12,907 downwards.
CTTAAAGGATGAATCGGGAAAATATTCCGAGCTTTGGCAGGCTCAAGCCCAATATTATACAGAATAAAGCTAAAAAACCATTGATTTTGTCATTAACTTTTGCTATAATGTTACCGCTGATATTATGCAAAGCAGATATTTCAGCAATAGCAAATGTCAAAAAAGGATGATGAAAAGTGAAATATATCGTAATGTTGGGAGACGGAATGGCAGATCTGCCTCTTCCTGCCTATGATAATAAGACTCCTCTTGAAGCGGCTGACAAGCCTGCAATGAATTTTCTTGCATCCAAGGGTATCAACGGTTTGGTAGAAACAGTTCCCGAGGGAATGGTTCCCGAAAGCGATACAGCCAACCTTTCTGTTATGGGCTATGACCCTCGCCTTTATTCAAAGGGACGTTCTCCCTTGGAGGCGGCAAGCATAGGTATCAAAATGGCTGACGATGAAACTGCCGTTCGTGCAAATATCGTTTCCTTGGGCGGAGAGGGAAGCTATGAGGACCTTATCATGCTTGACCATTCTGCTGATGAGATTCCCACAGAGGAAGCGAGAATATTAATTAATGCCATTCAGGAAAAATTCGGCAGCGATATTCAAAAATTCTATTGCGGCGTAAGCTACCGTCATTGCCTTATCTGGAAGAATTGCCCTGAATTTAAGGATTTTTCCCGTCCTCACGATATAATCGGCAAAAGAATAGGGGACTATCTTCCTTACGGCGATTTGGGCGCACCTATGCTCAAATTAATGAAAGAATCCTATGATTTTCTTAATAATCATCCTTTAAATATCGATAGAGCAAGCCGAGGCTTGAAAAAAGCCAATTCTCTTTGGCTTTGGAGCCCCGGTAAAAAGCCCTCCCTTCCCGATTTCAAGGAAAAGACAGGCTTAAACGGCTCGGTCGTCTGCGCTGTTGACCTTATTAAGGGAATCGGCTTTTGCGCAGGAATGAAGGTTCCCCATGTTGAGGGGGCTACAGGCGCGATTGAAACCAATTTCCAAGGCAAACGCGATGCCGCTATACAGGAATTGAAAAACGGCTCTGATTTCGTTTATATCCATGTTGAATCTCCCGATGAATGCGGTCATCAGGGTAAGGCGCAGGAAAAGATACATTCAATCGAAAATATTGATAAATTCATCCTTTCGGGTATGATAGACTATCTTAAATCAACAGGCGAACCCTATCGCATCCTTCTTCTGCCCGATCATCCTACTCCCGTTTCCGTCCGTACTCATACAAGAGCGCCCGTTCCTTTCGTGATCTACGATTCCGAAAATGAAGTAAACAGCGGAATCGATTGCTATTCCGAAGGAAATGCTGAGAAAAGCGGCGTTTATGCAGAAAGCGGAGAAAAGCTTATGGAGATGTTTTTGGGAGGAAATAGATGAAGGCTATCGAATCTTTGGGATATGTAACTCCCCGTGATTATACTCATTTTGTCCGTTTCAACATTCTTAAAGGTAAATATTACCGTGTCAAGGCTGTTGTGGGCATAATTGTTGCGTTTATAGTTTGCGCTCTTCTTGCAATAAACGGTGTTTTAAAGGGCGAAAAAAGTTATTTTATTTTGGCAGGCGCAATTCTTCTTTGCATTTTTATGCTGTTTTATACCATAAACAATAACGTAAAGAACCATTGCAACCGTCAGCCGAAGGTTGTCCGCGCACAACAAAAAGCCGTCTTCGGCAAAAACGGCTTTGTATTCGAGCTTCTCTTCAAAAACGAAGAGGAAAATGAGCATGATGAGATATTCTATGATGAGCTTGAATATGTTTATGACACCAAGCATGCCATTTATCTTTATATAGAAAAACGCTCGGTTCTTATAATTCCCAAGCGTAATCTCAATATGTCTCCTGCCGAGGCAAGAGAATTTCTCAAAAAATATATTCCTGCTCAAAAGCTGGTTATATGTGTTTGACATTCATTGATAAGATTGTCGATGTCATTTGTGTCTCCTTGGGCGGCAATGATACCAAGCTTTCTCTTAGAAGCGGCATTCATGATTTTTTTGCAGTATTCCGAAAATTCGGGGGAATCCTTTCTTTCCTTTCCAAGATAAAGGTCGGTAAAGGTATATTCACTTGATTTTTCGGAGTATTTTGCTTTTATAACAGTATAAGGCTTTCCGCTGTCGATAACGAATTTTTCCTGAATTATCTCAAAACCGTTGTCCCAGAGAGCCTTTCGCAATTCCTCCTGAGCAGACATAGGCTGCAAAACCAAAATGCATTTTCTTGCGGCATTGCTTCTTAAAACAGCCTTTGCAATCAATTCGCCCCCCATACCGCACATAGCGGCAGAGGTGATCTCCCTTTGGTCAAAGCAGTCGAATCCGTCGGAAAGAATAAATTCAAGGTCGATACCTTGCTTTTCGGCGTTTTCTCTTCCTTTTTCCAGGGGAAGAATATTAATGTCTGCGGCAATGGCATTTTTCGCAAAACCGCGCTTCAATGCTTCAATAGGCAAAAAGGCATGGTCACTTCCGATGTCTGCAAAAAGAAGATTGTTTTCTGTTCGTGAAATAAATTCCAATGCGGCTTCCAAACGGGTACCCAGATTCATATATGTAACTCCTTGCCGTAATTCGGAGCGATAATGCCCCGAATATGCTTTGATCAATATTAATCGCAAGACATGGCTTTAAATGCCTTTTTCGCCTTGGACTTTAACCGTTCGGCACAGCAGCAACGGCTGACCATACATTTAGCCGCCGCCATTCCTGCCAACGCAAACATAGCTGTAACCGTAACATAGGTGCACATTTTGTGTGCTGCCACCATTTTTTTCATGCTCATCATAATAAATTTTCACCTCAAAACCTATTATGCGGCATAATTCCGAAAGTTATACTATCATATAAATCACTTTATTTCAACCTTTTTTTCAAAAAGTGTTGACAAATCGAATCTTGAATTATATAATAAGTGGTGCGTTTTTATGCGAGTTATTCGGAAAGGAGTTTTTTGAATGCTTGATTTAAAAAAGCTTCTCGACGGAAGTGTTCCCTCGGTGGAATTTGATGTTTCTCTCGATGATTGCGAGTTTGTTGACGATTCTGTTTCAGGCTCTGTTACAGCAAAGGGAATCATTACAAATCATTCGGGTGTTGTGCTTTTGTCGGGTGAGATTCTTCCCAACCTGTATGTTTCCTGCGGACGTTGCGGAAAGGAATTCAACTATTCTTCTCCGATCCCTCTCAAAGCGAAGATCACAGATAAATTGGCAAATGAGGATGAGGACGAATTTCTTCTTATGACAGATTCCTCTGTTGATGAGGAGGCTTTGGTTCGTGATTCTCTTATTTTGGAGCTTCCTTCCCGTTTCCTATGCCGTGAGGATTGTAAAGGTCTTTGCGAAATATGCGGAACCGATTTGAATGTCGCTTCATGCGAATGCCAAACAAAAGAACGTGATGCCCGCTGGGATGTGCTGAAGGATTATTTCAGCGAATAATTTTCGAAATAAATAAAAATATATAACTTAATCTAAGGAGGATTTCACGATGGCTGTACCTAAGAGAAAAGTATCCAAAGCAAGAAGAGATAAGAGACGTTCTTCTGTTTGGAAGCTCGACCTTCCCGGAATGACCAAATGCCCCAAGTGCGGAGAGTTCATTCTCTCTCACCGTGTTTGCAAAAACTGCGGTAGCTACGGCGGAAAAGTAGTTCTTCAGGTCAAGGATAAAGACTAAGCGAATTAGCGTGTTGCGTATTCTCTGCAACACGCTTTTTTGTGATATAATTAAATTTTCAGGGTGTCCTATGGTAAAAATAATTTTTGTGGAAAGAAATTCCTATGCCGAAAGATGCGGTCTTTTAAAGGACGATATCCTTCTTTCGGTCAACGGTAATGAAATAAACGATGTTTTGGACTATCGCTTTTATATAATGGAAAAAAAGCTCGATATTTCCGTTGACCGCAACGGAAGGGAACTGTCCTTTTCTTTGGAAAAGCCGGAATATTCGGATATAGGCTTGGAGTTTTCTTCTTATCTTATGGACGAAAAAAAGCGTTGCCGTAATAAATGTATTTTCTGCTTTATCGACCAAAACCCAAAGGGAATGCGCGAAACCATTTACTTCAAGGATGATGACGAACGCCTTTCCTTCCTTCACGGAAATTATGTTACCTTGACAAATCTTAAGGAATCGGATATAGAACGTATTATAAAAATGCGTATTTCTCCGGTTAATGTTTCGGTTCATACAACAAACCCCGACCTTAGGGTAAAAATGCTTAATAACCGCTTTGCAGGAGAATGTCTTAAATATCTTGAAATGCTTGATAAGGGCGGTATCTCTCTTAACCTCCAATTTGTCCTCTGCCGAGGAATTAATGACGGAAACGAGCTTGTGCGCTCTCTGACCGATATTTCCAAATTGGAGCATATCGAAAGCGTTGCTCTTGTGCCTTCGGGATTAACGGGACACAGAGAAGGTCTTTATCCTCTTGTTCCTTATGATAAAGCTTCGGCTGACGAGGTTATCAATATAGCAAACCGCTTCCGAGAGGAATTTTATAAGGAAAGAGGAATGAGCTTTATCTATCCCTCCGATGAATTTTTCCTCCTTGCCGAAAGGGAAGTGCCCGATGAGGATTATTATGAGGGCTATCCCCAGATAGAAAACGGTGTGGGCATGATAAGAAGCGATACCGTGGAATTTTTAGAATGTCTTGAAAATTTTTCCGATATAGATTATAATAGAAAAGTAACCGTTGCCACAGGCGAAGCCGCCTATGATTTTATCTGCTCCTTGGCTTCCCGTGCAACCGAAAAATATAAAAATCTGACCGTAAACGTGGTTGCCGTGAAAAATAACTTTTTCGGCGGAAGCGTTACAGTAAGCGGTCTTGTAACAGGCGGGGACCTTGTTGCTCAGCTCTCGGGCAGAGACCTTGGCGACCAATTGCTTATCCCCGAAAATATGCTCCGCGCCCAAGGTGATCTGTTTTTGGACGATGTTTCCCTCACGCAGGTGACGGAGCTTCTCAATGTGCCCATAAAGGTTGTCTCAAAAGGGGGCTATGCTCTTTGTGAGGCTATGCTGGGGCAGGAAACGGAGAATTAATTATGCCAAAATGCACTGTTGCCGTTGTCGGCAGACCTAATGTAGGAAAAAGCACATTTTTTAATAAGATCGCAGGCGAGCGTATTTCTATCGTTGAAGATACACCCGGCGTTACCCGTGACAGAATCTATTGCGATGTGGATTGGAACGGCAGACAAATGCTGTTTATCGATACAGGCGGTATTGAGCCCACCACAGAAAATTCTCTTTTAAGACAAATGCGAGACCAGGCTCTCATTGCTATCGGCTCTGCCGATGTTATCATTTTCATGACCGAGCTTTCGGTGGGTGTAACAGCCGCCGATAGGGAAATCGCTTCAATGCTTAAAAAGAGCCGCAAGCCTATTATAGTTGCGGTAAATAAGGTTGATACAATAGGCGATGTTCCTGCAGGCTTCTATGAATTTTACGAGCTTGGATTCGAGGATGTTATCCCCGTTTCCTCGGTTCACGGTACAGGTACAGGTGATATTCTTGACAAAGTTATCGATTATCTCCCTCCCGAAACCGAAGCTCCCGAGGAGGAAGGAGCGATACGTGTTGCGGTAATCGGTAAGCCTAATGCAGGTAAAAGCTCTATAATCAATAGGATCGCAGGTGAAGACAGAGTTATCGTTTCCGATATGGCAGGAACCACCCGTGATGCGGTTGATACCTTTGTGGAGAATAAATACGGTAAATATATCTTCGTTGATACAGCAGGTATCAGAAGAAGCGCAAAGGTTGAAGATAAAATAGAGAAATATTCGGTCATCCGCGCCAATTCCGCTGTGGAAAAGGCAGATGTCTGCCTTATAATGGTGGATGCCAACGAGGGTGTTACAGCTCAGGACGAAAGGATCGCAGGTCTTTCCCATAATGCAGGAAAATCAAGCGTGATCGTAATTAATAAATGGGATTCTCTTGAAAAGGATAATTCCTCTGTTACCAATTTCAAAAAGGATGTTTATACAGCCTTGGGTTATATGCGTTATGCACCGGTTGCATTTGTTTCTGCGTTAACGGGTCAAAGAGTAGAAAAGCTTTATCAGATGATAAATGATTGCTACGCTAACGCAAACCGCCGTATAACAACAGGTCTTTTGAACGATTTCCTTGCTGATGTTACCGCAAGAGTTCAGCCTCCTTCCGATAAAGGCAGAAGATTGAGAATATATTATATGACTCAATCGGGCGTTTGCCCTCCTACCTTCGTAATGTTCTGTAACGATGCCGAGCTTTTCCATTTTTCCTATCAAAGATATATCGAAAACTGCCTTCGCGAAGCATTCGATTTTTCGGGTACGCCTATCCGCTTTGTAATTAAACAAAGAGGCGAAAATCCTAAAGGAGTTAAATAATTATGATTTATCTTTATAACGTATTTCCCAAAATGTTCGGTCTTGTGACCCAATGGGCAAGCACCTTTGAAAACGGTGTTACCGCAATGATAATCACGGGTGTAGCCTGTGTCCTCTGCGCGATCATAGCCTATCTTTTCGGTTCCTTCAATTCTGCTATAATCGTTTCCAAATACAAATATAAGCAGGATATCCGTTCCTTCGGAAGCGGAAATGCAGGCTTGACCAATATGCACCGCGTTTACGGTAAGGACGGCGCGTTGCTCACATTGGCTGGCGATATTGCAAAGCAGGTCCTTTCTGTTCTTGTGGGTATCCTTTTAATAGGACAAACAGGTGCATATCTTGCAGGCTTGTTCTGTATCCTCGGTCACATTTTCCCTGTGTATTACCGTTTCAAGGGCGGAAAGGGTGTCCTCACAGCCGCTACAATGATTTTGTGTATCGACCCTATGATATTCGCCGTTCTCTTTGTTATTTTCGCTCTCACCCTTTTAATAACACGTTATGTGTCCCTTTCTTCCATAATCGCGTCTATCTGCTACCCCGCGGCAATATTCTATGCGGCAAAGCTTCGTACAGGCGCACCTCCTCAGGCATTTGATATAATCTTCGCTTGCGTGGTGGGTCTTTTGGTAATATTTATGCACAGAACAAATATCTACCGCTTGTTCAATAATCAGGAATCCAAATTTTCTTTTAAAAAGAAGAAATAAAATAATCAGGAATCCAAATTTTCTTTTAAAAAGAAGAAATAAAATAATCAGGAATCCAAATTTTCCTTTAAAAAGAAGAAATAAAAGTTTTTAGAGATTCTTAAGAACCTTTTTACAAAAAGGTTCTTAAGTTATTTAAAGGAGTGAAAGAAAATGCCTCTTGCAGATAAAGTAAGACCGAAAAGCTTTGATGAGGTTGCAGGTCAAAAGCATCTTTTGGGCAAAAATGCGCCTTTCCGCAGAATAATCGAAAGCGGTCATCTTCCGTCCTTGGTTTTCCATGGTCCTCCCGGCACGGGAAAAACCACCGTTGCGGAGATAGTGGCAAGGTCGGCAGGTAAGGATTTCCATAGAATCAATGCCACGGTGGCATCTCTTTCGGATATAAAGGATATCCTTTCCATGTCCCGAACAATAACCGCCTGCGACGGAATAATATTGTATATCGATGAAATACAGTATTTCAATAAAAAGCAACAGCAATCCCTCCTTGAATATGTTGAGGACGGACGTGTTACGTTAATAAGCTCCACAACCGAAAATCCCTTCTTTTCTCTTTATCCTGCTCTCCTTTCACGCTCAAGCGTTTTCGAGTTCAAGCCTGTCGAGCCCGAGGATATGCTTCCTGCTCTTCGCCGTGCCTTTGATATTTGTAATAATAGCGAGGGCAACTCAAAGACCTGCGATGACGATGTTCTTTTGACAATTGCAAGGGGATGCGGAGGCGACGTGCGAAAGGGAATAGGCGCGCTGGAAAATGTCTATTATTCCTCGGAATCCGAGCTTTCTGTTGATTTGGCAAAGGAGCTTGCCCAAAGGTCGGGCATACGCTTTGACCGTGACGGCAACGAGCATTATGACCTTCTCAGTGCATTCCAAAAATCCATAAGAGGCTCCGACCCCGATGCGGCAATATTCTACCTTGCCCGTATTCTTGAAGGGGGCGACCTTATCTCCGCCTGCCGCCGTTTAATGGTAATTGCCTGCGAGGATGTGGGCTTGGCTTACCCAATGGCAATTCCCATTGTTAAGGCTTGCGTTGATATAGCAAACTCTGTGGGACTTCCCGAGGCATCTCTGCCTCTGTCTGATGCGGTGGTATTGCTGGCAACTGCGCCTAAGTCAAACTCAGCCCACGATGCATACTTTGCCGCAGTCCAAGCCATAAACCAAGGAAAGGGAAGGGATATCCCCTCTTATTTGAGGGATACTCACCGCCCCGATGCCGATACAGGATATAAATATCCTCATGTTTATCCAAACCACTATGTATCCCAAAGATACCTTCCCTCAGATATAGAGGAAGGTGAATTTTACCGATTCGGCGAGAATAAAACCGAACGCGCCGCTTATGAATACTATAAGCTTATCCGCGGAATAAAGGATAAGAAATAGATAATAGGTAATAGGTAATAGGTAATAGGAAATCGATACAAAAACGGCGGTCTGCATGACCGCCGTTTGCTGTTACAAATCTACACCAAAGCCTTTTTCAGCTTTTCCAAAGCCTTGGCTTCCTTTCTCGAAACCGTTACCTGCGTCAGCCCCAAAAGCCTTCCTGCCTCGGTTTGGGTGAGATTTTTGTAATACCTCAGCAAAATAATCTCCTTTTCCTGTGTTTCAAGACCCTCTATCGCCTGCTTCAAGGCGATTTTTTCGTTCAGCTCGTTGGTGAAATCAACTCCCAAAAGATCCTCCAAGGTGCTGTCCTCACCGATAGCCTCGGATAGGGAAAGGGTAGGGGTTGCGGCGTTAAGGCTTTCGACGATCTCCTCCTCCGAAAATCCGCAAAGGGCAGCAAGCTCCGAAACGGTAGGCTCCCGTATATTGTCGCCTACAAATTTTTCTTTTGCCGACATGATAACAGCCGCCCTGCGCTTTATTTCCCGTCCTATCTTTATCTCGCCGTCATCCCGAAGAAAACGCTTTATCTCCCCGATTATTAAGGGAACAGCATAGGTCGAAAAGGCGGTTCCTCGCTCCAAATCAAAGTTGCGGATAGCCTTTATCATTCCGATATGACCTATCTGACAAAGGTCCTCGTAATCGGCACCCCGACCCATAAAACGAACCGCAATGGAACGCACCAATCCCGTGTTTTCCTCAACAAGCCTTGCCAAAGCCTCCGAATCGCCGTTTTTTGCATCGGCAATAAGGGCGGTTTTTGCGTCGTTCACCTTCCGTTTAACCTCTTTTCAAGTATGACAATGGTTCCTTTTCCTTTTTTAGACCTGACCTTTATGCTGTCTGTGAAGCTTTCCATTATGGTAAATCCCATACCGCTTCTCTCGCCGTCTGTGTCGGTGGTGTAAAGAGGCTGCATTGCTGTTTTCACATCCTCGATACCCTTGCCTTTGTCTTTTATTTTAATAGTCAGCCTGCCCTTGTCGGTCAGCTTGCATTGTATGTAGATAAAGCATTGATTCTTGTCCTCTGCATCGGCATATCCGTGTACGATTGCATTTGTAACAGCCTCGCTGACAACGGTTTTAAGGTCGGCAATGACCCCTATGCTTGGGTCGCATTGGGCGGCAAAGGCAGCGACCGCCGTCCTTGCATATCCCTCGTTTATGCTTTTCGCAACAAATTCGGTTTTCATTGAGTTTATAATCTTGTCGGTCATCTTTTCATCCTCTTTCGATTTTCAATATCTTGTCCATGCCTGCGATCTCCAATATTTTGTATGCCGCGGCAGAAGGGTTTTTAACTACCAAGGTGCTTCCCACAGAGGTGCATTTTCTCATTCTGCCCATAACCAATCCTAACCCCGATGAATCGCAGAAGCTGACGCCCGAAAGGTCAAGACCGAAAATAACAGGTTGGTCCTCTTCTATGATACGGTCGAGATTTTCTCTTGCGGCTTTGGCGTTGTGGTGGTCTATTTCACCGTAGATGTAAGCGATTGTTTCTTTTTGCCGCTTTTCACTTTTTATTTCCATTTATACAATCCTTTCATTAAACCTTTTTTCTGATTTTACCAAATTTCTCTGTCGTAATATGCTGTAATCGGGCATAAGGTCGAAATAATCTTTCGACCTTACAGACAAAAGTGAACATGATATAATTAAATGTTAAAATATTTTTTCCGGGTGAATTTGTGCTAAAAAGAATCGCATCTATCCTTCTTTGCCTTGTCTTTGTGTCATCGCAACCTGCTCAACCGATATCAATATTAAAAGGAGCTGAACCTAATCAGCTCCTTTTCTTGCAGAAGATATTTAATTTTAAATTGTGTAATCAAATTATTGAAAAAAGGTCAATAGTTATGTATAATATGTTAACACAATCGATAAGGATGACGAATTATGAAAAGAATCGAACACAGAGAAGAAAATTTTGCTTTTCCTTTTGTTGAATATTCTCCCGAGGAATCTGAGAGCAAGCTTCCCTTGGTGCTTCAGCTTCACGGTGCCGGGGAAAGAGGAGAGGGAAGAGAAGACCTTTCATTGGTGGATGCTCTGGGCTTCTCCAAGCTTCTGGAAACAAAGGATTATCCCTGCCTTGTAATAATGCCCCAATGCCCCAAAAACACATTTTGGGCGGCAAGGGTGGAATCTATTCTTAAATTTATCGACCAATTAAAAGAGCATTATGACATTGATGAAAGCCGTATTTATCTCACAGGTTCAAGCATGGGCGGCTTTGGTACATGGTTTACCGCAATGGCAAAGCCCGAGCTTTTTGCCGCAATAGCTCCCGTCTGCGGAGGCGGTATGGGCTGGAACGCTTTTGTTTTGGATATGCCTGTCTGGACATTCCACGGTGCCGATGACCCTGTTGTAAACCCCTTCTATACGGAGGATATGGTCAATTCACTTAAATTTAACGGCAAAAATGTTAAATATACAAAGGTAGAAGGTGTGGGTCATAATGTTTGGCTCAATGCCTACACAGAGGAACTTATGGAATGGCTGCTGAGTAATAGTAAGTAATAGGTAATAGGGAATAGGTAAGAAAAAAAGATTCGCGTTTTGGCGAATCTTTTTACATTTAAAATCAAATATTATCTATTAAACGATCCTGTTTCTCGATTCTCCGGCGAAAAAGCTTTTGATGTTTTTGCAAATTTCATTTATGCATCTTTCTCTTGATTCAAAAGCGCCCCATGCCATGTGGGGAGTTAAACAAACATTTTCCAAGTCTTTGATTTTATAGAACGGATGAGATTCTGGCATCGGTTCGCATGAATAAACATCACAACCGAAAAAGCCTATCTTACCGTTTTCGATCCATTTAACAGCTTCATTCTCATCAACAACAGCACCCCTTGCAACATTAATAAGAATAACGCCGTCCTTCATGGAATCAAATTCCTTTTCTCCTATCATGCCTCTTGTTTCCGAGGTCAGGGGAGTGTGTATAGTGATAATGTCGGATTCCTTTATTAATTCTTCAAGAGAAACACATTCGATTTCCTCAACAGGGTTCCGCTTGTTTGCAATAACTCTGCAGCCCAAAGCTTCTGCTGCCGCGGCAACCCTTTTTCCTATGTTTCCGTATCCGATAATGCCCCATGTCTTTCCCGAAATTTCGTGATAAACGGGAGTGAGAATGTTCTGTACATTGCCTTTTGAATAGCTTCCGTTTGCTACAGCCTCACGGTATTGAGGAAGCTTTACCGATGCAGACAAAACCATAGCTAAGGTTACCTGCGAAACCGAATTGACCGAATATCCTGCTACATTGCAAACTGCAATACCGTGGCTTTTACAATATTCTGTGTCGATGTTGTCATATCCCGTTGCCGCTTCGCAAATAAGCTTCAGATTCTTGGCTTTTGATAAAACTCCTTCATCAAGCTTGATTTTGTTGACCACACATACATGACAGTCTTTGATCCTTTTTCCGATTTCATCTCTTTGTGTCAATGGATAGACAACCGTTTCACCCAAATTATCAAAAACCGAAAGATCCATGTCCCGACCCAATGTCGCCCCGTCCAATACGGCAATTTTAATATCCATCTGTATTTCTCCGAAAATATAGTCTAATACATCATAATTCAAGACCTTTTCCCAAAGCAATAGTTTTTTTCGAAATTTTTAAAATTCTCTGTTTTGCACAAAAAAACAAAAATAGTGTTTTTGGTATTGACATACAATATCTTGTGCTATATAATGTATTTGCTTACAAGATAAAAGGTTCCTGCGGCACAAGATGTTGTGTCGGTTTTTTAACTAAAAAAAGCTGAAACATATTGAAAATAAAGGAAAGTGGTTTGAAAAATGAAGATTATTAAGAGAAACGGTGCCGAAGAAAACTTCGACGAATCCAAGATTCGAATAGCCATAACCAAAGCAAACGAGTCGGTCGATGAATCCGACAGAATGACTGAGCTTCAAATAAAAAGAATAACCGAATCTGTTGTTATCGCCTGCGAATCCTTCAACCGCGCTCCCACCGTTGAAGAAATTCAGGACTTGGTGGAAAAGAAAATAATGGCACACGGTGCCTTTGAGGTTGCCAAGAACTATATAACCTATCGTTATACCCGTTCCTTGGTTCGTAAGAGCAACACAACTGACGATAAGATCCTTTCTCTTATTGAATGTAATAACGAGGAAGTGAAGCAGGAAAACTCCAACAAAAATCCTGTTGTGAATTCTACTCAGCGTGACTATATGGCAGGCGAGGTTTCCCGTGATATCACCAACAGAATCCTTCTTCCCAAGGAAATCGTTGACGCTCATAACGAAGGTATAATCCATTTCCACGATTCCGATTATTTTGCTCAGCATATGCATAACTGCGACCTTGTTAACCTTGAGGATAT
>CAZYRT010000017.1:0-40709 GCA_964650045.1 uncultured Ruminococcus sp. | reverse complement strand
GTTTCATGCTGTTTTGTGCCTTGTAGCGCAGCGGAAAGGAATGGTCATAAATATGCCAAAAAATCCAATTGTTAGGTAAATTTAACAAAATCCCTATTGCAAAACAGTATTTTTATGTTATAATGATGAATATGTTTCAATAGTACTCATTGAAAGGAGAAATGAAAATTTATGAAACTGAAAAAGCTTTTATCATCTACATTAGCAGTTTTGTTGTTGGCAGCCACAATGGCATCCTGTCAAAGCAGCGATGATGTTAACAGTAATGGAAGTACAGGAGCCGATCAATCGCAAAATGAATCAAGCGAGGCTTCGAATGAACCGGAGGTTACCATGCCTGAATATTGGGGATTTAATGATTACAACAGAGCAGAAATAGTCGGCGCGCCCGAGGAGATCACTTCTTATCCAACAACAGTAAAAAAAGTCAGTGATACCAAATATTCCATGTCCTGCGAAACAGATGCAGGCGAGCTTACCATAACACTTGAAGAAAGACCTTGGGGTTGCTTTAACCTTTGGTCTTGGAAGCTTGTTGACAAGGACAATGTTACTCATACCTTTGCTGTCGGCGCAACCGATTTTGAATATGTTCACCAGCCTACCACACCTAAGGGTACGACAGTTTGGTCAGGCGGCAACCACGGTAACGAGGCATTTATTTCTCTTGATCTTTATAATGCAGAAACAGAAGAAAAAATCGAATTGAATGTGGGCGATTCTGTTACAGTTAATTCCCTTCATGTTATTGAGAAAACCAAGCTTCTTTGGTTCCCAGACGATAATGGAGACAGCATCGGAGATTACAACAATAAAAATATGACCTATACCGAAGACGATGTTTATGCGGAAATGGTCAGAAAATACACCTTTACAGGTCCCCAGATAAAATTGAATGTGGACTATAAATATGTAAAGGATGTTCAAATGGGACGTTCTTATTCCTGTATGTTCCCCCTCAGCAAGAAATACGGTATTTGGTGTACCATGTACAACAACGCGGGCGAGGTTGTTAAAAACATCGAGACCTCCAGAATCGGCAAGGCTGACTATTCCGGTCCTCATAATGAAGGCAATGCCGCTACACGAGCAGTCATCTATGGCTACAATGATCCCAGATATCAGTTTGATGTAAGAGTTACAACTTTTGAGGATTCCTGTAATAACCACACCTCCGACAACGATTACATGACATCCTATTGGGATATGAACACCAGCGACAACAAGCTTTATTTTACCAAATTCAATGCTTCTAAGAAGAGAACTCTTACTGCAGGAACCGAATTCCACACAGAAAGCATTTATCTCTTTAAGTTTGTAGAAGATGCTACCATGCCCGATGGAAGTCTTTTTGAAGATAACAATAAAGAAGAAGTTGAAATGAAGGGTAAACTAGTTTCTTCCAATCTTGAATATACTCTTTCCGGTTTGCTTGGTACAGGCTTCGGTGCTTATACCGCAAAGCTTACTGACGGCAAATACAGCGAATCACTTTCCTATGACAGCAATTGGTTCTCTTTCTTCAACTCCAATCTTCCTGCAGAACAATTGAACACCGAAAACGGTATCGGTTACCTTATAATCGACCTTGGCGAAGAAATGGCTCTTACAGGTGTAAGAGCCCACATCTGCAACGGCGGTGAAGCGGGCATCAATGCTCCCGTTGCCGCAAGCGTTTCTGTTTCATCCGACGGAGAAACCTTTACCGAGGTTACTGCTCTTCCAATTGACAGCAACGAAAGAGCGATTTATTGGTCCGGCGCAGACATCACCGGAAAATCCGGACGTTATGTAAAATTCACATTCCAGCCCAACGGTCTTTTCGTTTTCCTTAATGAAGTTGAGGTTTACGCCGCAGAATAATATTGTCATACCTTATCCCCGCTGATTTTCTCGGCGGGGATTTTTTACAGCAAGATTTTTGATAAAATTAACAAAATATGCATAAAATGGTTATTGACACATAAAATAATTTATGATATGATATATTCCAATAAAAGGGAGTAGCTACACATCAATTGTGTGCGACCGCTTCGACATCACGGCAGAATTGCCCGGACGGACGTTATTAAGCAAGACTTTTATGGCAGTACCGCCATAAATGGGCTTGCTGTTTTTTGTTTATAAAAAAATTATATAAAACGAAAGGACAATGTAGTATGAAACACTACCTTGAACAAATCGAAGCTGTTTTCAAGGAACTTGATTCAAACCAAAACGGTTTAACAAGCGATGAAGCTCAAAAAAGGCTTTCGGAAAACGGCGCAAACAAGCTTGAAGAACCCCCTAAGATTCCTATTTGGAAGAAATTTCTCATGCAATTCGCTGACCCAATGATAATAGTGTTATTGGTAGCAGCCGCAATCAGCTTTGTGACAGCATTGATTGAAAATGAATCCTTAGCTGATGTTTTTATCATTTTGTTTGTTGTTATCCTTAATGCGGTTTTGGGCGTTATCCAGGAAAACAAGGCAGAAAAAGCCATCGATGCATTGAAGGAAATGACCAAAGCAAAATGCAAGGTCTTGCGCGACGGCAATCTACGCATACTCACCAGCGAAGAATTGGTAGTGGGCGACGTAATTTTGCTTGAAGCAGGAGATGCTGTTCCTGCAGATGCAAGATTGATCGAAGCAGCTTCCCTTAAAGCAGAGGAATCTGCTCTTACAGGTGAATCGGTCCCTACCAACAAAACCGACGATGTTTTGGAATCCGAAAACGGAAATGTTCCTCTGGGTGACAGAAAGAATATGGTATATACAGGTACCACTATCGTTTACGGACGCGGCAAGGCTATCGTTACGGCTACGGCTATGGAAACCGAAATGGGAAAGATAGCAAAGGCTATCACCGACGCAGGAGAAGAAAAGACCCCCTTGCAGGTCAAGCTTGCTCAGCTCAGCAAAGTCCTTACAATTGCAGTTTTGGCAATCTGCGCTATCGTTTTCACAATTAACATGATACGCGGCGGAGAGATACTTGATACCTTTATGGTTGCTATTTCTCTTGCGGTTGCGGCTATACCCGAGGGATTAAGCGCTGTTGTTACCATAGTTCTTTCTATGGGTGTTTCCAAAATGGCGGCACAGAATGCTATTATAAGAAAGCTTACTGCTGTTGAAACTCTGGGATGTACTCAGATAATCTGTAGCGATAAAACAGGTACTCTTACTCAAAACAAGATGACCGTTGTTGAGCATTTCAGCGGAAACCTTGAATTGCTTTGCAGTTGTAATTCTCTTTGCAGCGATGCGGAAGTTGATGAAGAAGGCAAGGTTACAGGCGAACCTACCGAAGCGTCCTTGCAGGAATTTGCTCTCAAAAACGGAATAGACAAGAGAAAGCTCACCAAAGAACAGCCCAGAGTTGCCGAAGCGCCATTTGATTCGGGCAGAAAAATGATGTCCACGCTTCATTTCCTCGGTGAGGACAAGATAATTCAGTTTACCAAGGGCGCGCCCGATGTAATATTATCAAGATGTACAAAATATATTTCTCCTGTTGATGGCAAGACTAAGGAAATGGACGACAAGGTACGCGAAGCTATCCTTTCTCATAACAAGGCTATGGCTGACAAGGCTCTCAGAGTTTTAGCTGCGGCTTTTGCCATTTATCCTACTGTTCCTCAATTTGAAGCTCCCGAAGAAATCGAAAAGGACCTTATATTTATCGGTCTTTCGGGTATGATCGACCCTGTTCGTCCCGAAGTTATGGCAGCTGTTGAAAGATGCAGAAGCGCAGGTGTGCGCCCTGTAATGATAACAGGAGACCACAAGGATACCGCTGTTGCAATCGGAAAGGAATTGGGCATCATCACCGATGCAAGCCAAGCTATGACAGGCGCAGACCTTGACAAGATTTCGGATGAACAATTCCTTACCGATATCACAAAATATTCGGTTTATGCAAGAGTTCAACCTGAACACAAGGTCAGAATCGTAGATACCTGGCAGAAGCTCGGATATATTACTGCTATGACAGGTGACGGTGTTAACGATGCTCCCTCTATTAAGAGTGCTGATATCGGTATCGGCATGGGTATTACAGGTACCGATGTAACAAAGGGTGTTGCCGACATGATATTAGGTGACGACAACTTTGCGACAATTGTAAGCGCAGTCGAAGAGGGCAGAAGAATTTATGCCAATGTCAGAAAGACAATTCAGTTCCTTCTTTCTTCTAACCTCAGCGAGGTTTTGAGCGTATTTATCGCTTCCCTATTCGGCATGACGGTATTTAAGCCTATTCATATTCTTTGGATAAATCTTATTACCGACAGCTTGCCTGCTCTCGGTTTAGGTATGGAACAGGCAGAAGGTGATGTTATGACGTTGCCGCCCCGTGACAGCAAGGAAGGTATATTTGCCGGCGGATTGGGTATCGATGTTATCTGGCAGGGCGCTTGCATATCGTTGCTCACACTCGCATCCTTCTTTATCGGTAACGCAATAAAAACCGATTTCGGTACAACAATGGCATTTGTTACAATGTCTATGTCTGAAATAATGCATTCCTTCAATATGCGTTCCCGTGAAAAGAGTATCTTTAAAATAAGCGGTCACAACAAGCTTCTTTGGTTAACAATGGCTGCGTCCTTTATTTTGACAGCATTAGTTATCTTTGTTCCATTCTTGAGAACAGCGTTTTCTTTTGCCGAAATTGAGCTTTGGGAATATGCTCTTGCTCTCGGTATCGGTGCATTGATAATGCCTATTTCCGAAATGGTTAAGCTTGTTAAAGGTAAAATGAAAAAGTAAGATCTCAATAAAAAGCGTTTTGTTTAGATTCAGTTTAGATTAAGATATAAAATTAAATTACATCCAAGATGCATAAACCCTCTATGCTGAATGTGATGTGTTTTCATAATGTCTCTCATGCAGACAAAGCAGGCAATTGTGTTTTTCACAGTTGCCTGCTTTGTTTATTTTCAGTTTAGAATTACAGGATATAATACGGTTGCATTGGAAAATGCAACACATAATTCCCCCTTTACAAGGCAGATGGCGGTATGTATTTTACTGTCATCTGTTTTGTTTATATTGAGTTTAGTTTGAAATGTAAAATAAATGTTGAAAAATGGCAAAATAAAGGAATTGGTAAATAAAATGAAAGCATGGTTTCAAAAATTCAGTATTAAAATGCAAAAATGGATGTACGGACGGTACGGCTACGATGAATTGAGCAGATTTTTAATGATAACTGCTTGTGTTTTAATGATACTATCCATATTCCTTCCTTTGCTTTATCCTTTTGCATTGGGATCAGCTATTTGGTCCGTATTCCGTATGTATTCAAAAAACATCGGAAAGCGAAGAAATGAATTAAGAATATATTTTAAACACAAAAAGAAAGTTATCGATGAATTTAAACTGATGAAAAATAAACTAAGGGACAGAAAAACTCATAAATATTTTAAATGTCCAAACTGCAAATCGGTTTTGCGGGTACCAAAAGACCGAGGAGAGATCATCGTAACCTGCCCCAATTGCAAATGCAAAACCGAGAAAAAAACCTAAAAAGGAGAAACAATATGAGCACCGCAAGGTATAAAAAACAAATCATTACAATTCCCAATATTCTTTCTCTTTGCAGACTTTTGATGATACCCTTTCTTATTTGGTTGTATTGTTTTAAGGAGAATTATTTAGGAACCGCTATTCTTTTAGCAATTTCGGGATTAACTGATATTATTGACGGATATATTGCAAGACGTTTTGATATGGTCAGCGATTTCGGTAAAATATTTGACCCAATAGCCGACAAGCTTACGCAAGCCGCAATGCTTATTTGTCTTGTAACACGATTTAATTTTATGGTGTTGCCGTTATCTATACTTGTCATCAAAGAAATGTTTGCCGCAATAACCGGAATAATGGTAATAAAAAAATCAGGCAAAGTAGACAGTGCAGTATGGCACGGAAAGGTTACTACAGCATTGCTTTACGGCACCATGGGATTGCATATTGTTTGGTTTAATATTCCCATGCTTTTATCTGATATTCTGATCGTTATATGCTCGGTTATGCAGATATTGTCGTGCTGTCTTTATGGTACCAGCAGAATCAAAGTCTTAATGCGAGGAAAGAGATAATAATGTCAAAAGGATATGTTATTTATAACCAAATCGCAGGAAACGGCAAATTTAATGATGTTTTAGAAATGCTTTCCGTAATATTTGAAGAGCCGTTGGAATTTATGGAAATAAACAAAATAAAAAGCTATCGAACATTTTTATCATCCATAGAAAAAGACGATTTCCTCATACTGTGCGGCGGAGACGGTACACTTAATCGATTCGTTAATGAAACATCAGGAATCAAGTTCACGAACAAACTGTTATATTTCCCTACCGGAAGCGGAAATGATCTTGCAAAAGATCTGGGGTTTCAAAAAGGCTCTAATCCTTTTGAAATAACGCCACACCTAAAGAAATTGCCTATTGTCACGGTCAACAACAAAAGCTTTTATTTTATCAATGCTGTTGGTTTCGGAATTGACGGATATTGCTGTGAAATAGGAGATAAATTACGAAAAAAAACAGATAAAGATATTAATTATACTTCCATAGCCATAAAAGCGCTCTTATTTCATTACACCCCTGTCAATGCAAAAATAACTGTTGACGGAAAGGTTTTTACATACAAAAACGTATGGATTGCTCCTACAATGAACGGAAGATATTACGGTGGTGGTATGATGCCTGCTCCAATGCAAACCAGAAATGATAAAAAGCTTTCGGTAATGGTATTTTGCGGGAAAAGCAGATTAAAAACATTGTGCATCTTCCCTTCTATCTTCAAAGGAACACATATCAAGCACAAAAACAACGTATTTATTCACAGCGGACAGAAAATAACCGTTGAGTTTGATAAGCCGTCTTCTCTGCAAATAGACGGAGAAACAATATTGAATGTAACAAAATACAGCGCAGAAATTCAACATTAAAGCAAAAAGAGAAGCTATAACACTAAGCTTCTCTTTTGCTTTATTATGAAATTGTCATTTCAACTGTGCAGATTTCCGATTCGCCCAAAAGGTTATTATAAGTATAAGTAAAGGAATCGGTTCCGGAAAATCCTTTATCGGGAAAATAGCGGAAAGAGCCATCGGAAGAGAAGGAAATATATCCGTTTTCGGGAGAATCAACTAAGGTGTAGAATGCGATATCGTCATTAGTATTTAAATTACCCGAAACTGAATTATCCTTTTTGCCTTCAAGCTTAATATCCTCTGCTTTTTCGGGTGTTACATTCAAAGTGCCTTTTGAATATTGATAAAGCGCGTCATACTGCAAACGGCAAAGCTTCGAATCGGAATAGCCCAATAACGCATAATTTGCAACATCATCATAATGGATATTAATTGCATTCATGTAGCCTGTTACGGCACCGTAATACAAATAAAGCATATAGCTTCTGGCAAAATCGGTATCCCCCAAGCATTGATAGGAATGCTCTATTTCTATAGCCATTTTTCGTGTTTTTGTATGTGTAACAGCCGCATCAAAGCGCCAATACGGTGCATCTGTAGAGAACACAACATTAGGCTGCATAGCGATGGCATCAAATCCAAGCTCATAGCCTGTGAAAAAGCGGTTTGCTTGGAAATAGGGAACCCAAATGAAATTGGAGCCTGCCGCGTGAACACGTTCGCCGCACTCGGTTATTACATGAGAATCGTCATGTTCCCAAATAACCGCTTCGTTGACCCAATAGAATCCGTTGAGCTCAAGATTTTCATATCCTCTTGATTGGAATTCATCCATATTCAGCTTTATGTACCAATCAAATATTTTCTGTCTTCCTTCAACTGTTGTGGCATCTTCGGATATTCCGTCTCCGTCAACGTCGCCAAAATCGGTTACAGTATCATGAAGAGTAAGGAAGGACACATAAACCTGAACCTTGTAATCTGTCAGTCCCAAGGCTTCCTTTACTTTACCCACAGTTTCATCAAGGATGCCGAAATTAATAGGTCCATTGAAGTTTTGATCGAAGGAATATTCCCAATCTATTTTATAATTCGGCAGATGGGCTTGAGAACCTGAAGGTAATTTGAAATGAGTACAATAAATAAATCCGTTCATCAAGGTATCCTTGATATTTCCGTCTTCATCAAGATACGCAACCATGGGAAGAAGGTCTTCGGGTTTATTTCTGTCACCGTATACAAAAACTATGTCATCGTTTGTTATGGGTGTATTTTGCGAATCGGCAAATTGCTGAGTTTCGGTTTTTGTATAGAAAGGAACGGGAGTTATTCCGCTTTCGGAAAGCTTTACAGCAGAGGAATCAACCTTTTTTGTACCGAAGGCTTCAAATTCATCAAAGAACATCGCCGCACCTTCA
The DNA here is from genome assembly GCA_964650045.1 of uncultured Ruminococcus sp. Lineage (GTDB taxonomy): Bacteria > Bacillota > Clostridia > Oscillospirales > CAG-382 > Coliplasma. The sequence goes on along the minus strand of CAZYRT010000017.1, from coordinate 32,361 downwards.
AAACGGAAACGTACAAATCGAGCCGCATAGGTATTATCGAACTCTAAAGGAATTTCCACTCTTGTTGCAGGGGCGTTCAATTGAACATCGCCGCGAGACCAATCCACAACTTCATACCAATTATCTCCGTCCTCCGAAAGGAACACAGAAATATATTTAGGTCTTGAAATTCCCCAATCGGTTTGTTCAAGAAGAGATACATTAACGCTGTTTATTGCAGAAAGCTTTCCGATATCATAGAAAAATTCAATTCCTTGACCGCCGCTCGTAAAGAACCATTTGCTGCTGTAGCAATACATATCATCAGCGCGTTTTCCATCTGTTAAATACGGGAAGGATGCCGGAGACTCATCCCCATGTGTTTTAGTGTCTGCATAAAAATGAGCAGAAACCTGCTGAGACAAACCAAGAAGAAGGTTTTGCTCAGTTTCGTAATCGGGTTCAGTCGCATCCCAAAGGAGCGTTTCGGTAACCTCGGGAAATTCCACAGGAGGGTAAAGCACATCAGATTGTTCGCTGCTGTAGCCTGCGAATATTTCGATTTCTTCCATCCAATAGCTTCCCATTCCCTCGGGGAATACAAAACGAATATATTTTACCTTTATATATTCGGGAAGAACAAGAGAATAAACAAAATTGTCGCCATCTACAGGACCATACATTCTGCCCACAAATGTATATTCCTTACCTACCTTCGAAGCATATATATCGATATAGGGAGGATATTCAACGCCAACACCCGAACCCAGCGCATATATCTTAAATGAATAAATATTACTGTAAACTTTAGGCAAAGCAAAGTTTACAGAAGCCTCGGCACCTTCGTTGGGAATTATACCTATCCAAACGGGATTGCTGAAATATTCGTTAGTTCTTGCACCGTCTGTGAGCTTTTTAGTATCGGCATCCGTTGCATCCTCAGGGGCACGGGAATCGAATGAACAGTTTTTAAATTCATAATCCATGCCGTAAGCGATGTTTACCGATGAAGTGGGATCGGCTTCTTTCCCGCCGGACAAGGTTTTCCAAGCATTTCTGTCTATATTCTCGTTTTTATAGGCAAGCTCAACCAAATCCTCGGGTTCCTTTTCTTCTACATCGGCATAAACCTCGATTTCATCTGTGAAGAAGAATGCTCCGTAACCGCGGTTGATTTTCACGCGAACATATCTGTAATTTGTTACAGTATTTATATCGAGAACTGCTTCGGAAACAGTATTTTCGCCTGTGTTTTCAAAATTCAAGGTTCCAATGTCGGCAAAGCTCTTTCCGTCAACAGAACCGCTGAATTCGGCGCTTGCAGCTATTGCAACACCGTCAATTGACATAACCAGCGAACGGGCAACGATTCTGTCGATACGTCTGCCGTCATTTTTAAGGTCAATTATAAAGATAGAATTTGCTACGGTATAGCCCACCATTCTTGTGTCAACATAATGAGCGCCTTCATTGGAAGACTTATTACCGTCTGTCAACTGCTGATTGTAAAGATCGGGGTATGTCTCATTAGCGGCATTGCTTGAGGTATAGGGCTTGCCTACACTTACTAAGGTATATTTTCTATCCTCGGGATAGGGCTCGTCTGTGGAAGGCTCATAAGGCTCTATACCTTCTTCTTGAGAAGAAGAATCCTCGTTTGGGGATTCTTCAGTTGTTTTCGAAGTATCGGACATTTCTTCCGAAACGATGCTTTCGTCCTCTGAAGGTTCAGAGGATGTTAAAGTCTGAGGCGAGGCGCAGGCTGTTAACAAAAACAGTACTGCAAGCAACAAGCTTATATATTTTTTCATTATGATCTCCTTAACAGAGTTCTTCCATTTCCTTTATCAATTCACCGAACAGCTTTAAAGCGGAATTAACAGGATCGGGAGTAGACATATCCACACCTGCAATTTTAAGAAGTGAGATAGGATCGGTGCTTGAACCGCCGGAAAGGAATTTCTTATAATCTTCAACAGCCTTTTCACCTTTCTCCAAAATTCCGGAAGCGATCGCAACTGCGGCAGAAAATCCTGTTGCATATTGAAAAACATAGTAATTAAAGAAGAAGTGAGGAATACGCGCCCATTCAAGTGCGATACCGTCATCGGAAACCATATCGGTACCGAAATAAAGCTTATTAAGCTCATGGTATTTTGCGCTCAAGGCATCGGCTGTTAATGTCTGTCCGCTTTCGCTCATTTTACCCATTTCAAGTTCAAATTCTGCAAACATGGTCTGGCGGTAAACAGTACCCTTGAATTGATCGAGAAAATGATTGATAAGGTATGCTCTTTCCTTTTTATCGGTAGTTTTGGAAAGAAGGTGGCGCATCAATAAAACCTCGTTGCAGGTTGAAGCAACCTCAGCCACAAAAATCACATAATCACTTGTGCATACTGGTTGATTTTTGGTGCTGTAATAGCTGTGGAGCGCATGACCCATTTCATGTGCAAGGGTAAACATACTGTCAAGATTATCCTTGTGGTTTAAAAGAACAAAGGGATGAGGACGGCTGCTTCCCGAAGAATATGCTCCTCCGCGCTTGCCTTCGTTTTCATATACGTCTATCCAACGGTTATCAAAGCCTTCTTTGAGAACAGAAATATAATCCTCACCCAAAACCGAAAGGGCTTCCAAAATAGTATTATTTGCTTCATCATAAGAAATTTTGGATGCCGCATCGGACACTATAGGTGTATAAACATCATACATATGAAGCTCGGAAACACCCAAGGCTTTTTTGCGGAGAGCTACATAATCATACATCTTGTCCAAATTGGAATGAACCGCAGATATAAGGTTGTGGTAAACCTCAACGGGAACCTCGGTTCTGTCCAGAGATGCTTCCAAGGTTGAATCATACTTTCTCGCTTCCGAGAAGAAGCGAAGCTGTTTAAACTGTGCATCCAATGTGGAAGCGATGGTATTCTTAAATTCACCGAGACGGTTATAGTAGGTTTCGAAAACCTGCTTTCTGAAATCAACATCATCGCTTTCCAGCAAAGGAACGAACGAACCGTTGGTCAAAGGAATATTATTTCCCTCTTTATCTGTAACCGAAGGAAATTTCATATCTGCATCACGGAGCGTGCTTCCGATAGTATCGGGAGAATCTGCCATTTCTCCTGCAGAAGCAAGAAGCAACTCACCTTCGGGACTGAGAACATGAGCCGCGCGGCGTCTTATCTGATAGATAGGACGGCGATAGGTATCCAATTCAGGCTTGGCTTGAAAAAATGAATTGATAGTATCTTCGGGAATTTCCATTATTTCGGGAGTGGAAAAAGAAGAGGCACCCGAAATTGCAACTATTGTGCTCATTGCCTTACCGCGAAGGTCTTGATAGTATCCGTTTGCAGTATCTTCGTCTGCTTTGCAGTTTGCATAGGTATAGAAGGGTGTCAAGCGCACATTGATTTCATCATCAAGACGGAAGAATTCAAGAAGAGTTTCTGCGCTTTCTCCAAGTCTGCCTTTAAATTCTTCGATTTTGGAAGGGATATTTTTCAATTCCTCATATTCTGCAAGCCATTCCTCGTCTGTTGCATACATTTGGGAAAGGTCCCATGTATTTTCAACAGGAATATCGCTTCTTTTTAAAATTTCGTTTGCCATTATATAATTTCCTCCGTGATTATTTATTTTTTAACTTTGCGGCTGCTTCTGCACGCTGACGGCATATTTCTGCCCATGTAGGTAATTCAGTAAGTTTTTGAGCAAAATCCGAAAGATGCTTCGGCACATCGATTTTTTGAGGACATATTCCGACGCAGGCGTTACATCCGATACAACTCGACGGTTTTTTATCCTCGGGAAGAACCTCGATTTTTATGGTAGAGGTAACATTTGCAGAAAAACGAATCTCGTTATAAGCCGAAAGGAGCATAGGAATATTCAATTCCATAGGGCAATCTGCCAAACAATATCCGCAGGCTGTGCAGGGCACCGAATTTTTCATCCCATCGGCTATTTGCAACAATGTCAAAACCTCGTTTTCGTTTAAAGGCTTAGATTCGGAAAATGTTTGAAGGTTATCAACGGTTTGTTCCATATTAGACATTCCGCTGAGAATCATTTTAACATTAGGCAGACCTTGAAGGAAACGGAAGCACCATGCGGCAGAAGATTCATCAGGACGAATATCCTTCAAGATCATCGAAGCTTCTTCGGAAAGATTGGCAAGCTTACCGCCGCGAACCGGCTCCATTACCCAAACAGGAATATTCATTTGGGTCAAAAGCTCATATTTTTCCTTTGCAGATTGGAGTGTCCAATCAAGATAATTAAGCTGTATCTGGCAAAACTCCATGGAACCGTTGCAATAATCCAAAAAGGTTTTCATGGTTTCAAGGCTTCCGTGTGAAGAAAAACCAAGATGCTTTATACGTCCCAAACGCTTTTGCTCCTTGAAATAATCCAATATCCCCCATTTAGGGTCCATGTAGGTTGACAAGGATGCCTCATTAAGATTATGCAGAAGATAATAGTCGAAATATTCAACATCGCATTTTTTTAATTGCTCCTCGAATATTTCGGAAGGGTCATAAGTATCCAATATTTGATGCCCGGGATATTTTGAAGCAATGCGATAACTTTCACGGGGATATTTTTTCAAAATCTTACCTGTTACCGTTTCGGATTCTCCGTTATGGTAAGGATAAGCTGTATCGAAATAATTCACACCGCTTTTAATAGCCATATCCACCATTGCGGCAGTAGTTTCTTCATCTATTTTGCCGTCATCAAGAGTGGGCAGACGCATCATTCCAAAGCCTAAAAGAGAAAGCTCATCATTGCAGGCGATTGCTTTGATCATTTTTTCACCTCATTAAATTTCGGTAACCAAATCATCCATAGTTTTACGTTTTTTGGGGCGAAGCTTATCGTCCTCCTTGGCATAACCCAAGGTTATTACAAGTCGAACAGGATGTTCCAATCCGCATAGCGAACGAAGCTTTTCATCATCCAGCCAGCCTAAAATACAAGTAGCAAGCCCTTGGGATACCGCTTCGGCTGTTAAATAGGCAACCGCAATACCGATGTCAATAGAACGGTAATCGTTTCTTTTTACCTTGGCACCCAAAGCGGCAGTTTTATTATAATCGTCCTCGGATACTACAATAACAACAGGCGCATCTGATGCAAACTTATTCATGCCCATTCCCATTGTAAGCTTAGCGGCTTCCTTTGCCTTTTCGCCTTTACATACTGTGAAATGATAGGGTTGGGCATTGCAGGCAGAGGGCGAAAGTCTTGCCGCCTCCAAAACTGCATTTATTTTTGCATCCTCCACTGCCCTCTCAATATCATAGGAACGGCAGGATTGACGTTGTTTCGCTATTTCAAGAAAGTTCATATTTACTCCTAAGATAATTTGTACTTCAGTATATCATATTTTCGATAGATTAGCAAGATATACCACAGCTTTTCGGCAGTCATAATTACCTATTTTTTTATATAAATAACAAAGGAGCCGATCGATCAGCTCCTTTGTTTATATACAATTTACAGATTAATGTGTAAATGTATGGGATTCTCCGCATTCGAAATATTTTATTTCCAGATCGGGAAGCTTTTCTTTTAAAAGCTCAGCAGTATATACCATGCCTGCTCTTTCCGAGCCAATATGACCGAGAACCAACAATGCCTTTTTATATCCCATTGCGGCGGCATCACGGACAAATTCGGGCATTCCCCACTCGTTGCATTCGCCAATAAGCAAAACCTCGGTATTATCAGAGGACAACACATCGAAAACATCGCCGGGCGCACCGAAGCAAGCCGAAATTTTTGTGCAAGGCTCATTTATAGCGCCGTAAAGCTTGATTCTTTGTATTCCCAGATTCTTCTCAATGGTTTTAGCAAGCTCAAACGGTGTTGTAGGAGTATTAAGCTTGATTTCGGTTAGGTCAAAGGCATCGCCTCTGAAGGTAACCTCGCCGTCAAGGTTCATATACTTTATTTCGCCTGCGGCAATAAGGTCGGGATAATTACGGTGAGGATGGTCGTGAAAACGGAAAATCGTCAAGCCCGAATTTTCAAGAAAAGCGCGCTTTTCTGCTAAAATCTTATTTTCGGGAGTTATTTCCCAATGGTTATAATAGGTCGGCTCGTGTACTATCAAAAGCTCTGCGCCCCAATCAATAACCGCCTTGACCAAATCCATTGTCGGAAACATTGCTACGGCAACCTTGGTTACTTCCTTATCAAGGGTTCCGCATTTAACGGTATCGCAGGTTTCGGTATATTTAAAATTCTTACCGTATTGGCACAAAATATCGATAACTTCGTTTGCTTTCATTTTAATGACTCCTTATTAAAGCTTAGCAAGGCTTGAATTTTTATATTCTTTTTCTGCTGTTACATCCCTGGTTATTTTGATTTCCGGCGGAAAACGTATTTCGGTTTCTTCATCGCAAAGCTCGATCTCCATTATCGCCTTATCATTCCAGAAAGGATATACATCGATTTCAAAATATTGATTATCGTATGCAAAGCAATAACGGTCTTTTATTATAGGCTTACGGAAAGGGTCGGCATTTCTCATCAAAGAAAGATATTCCTTTTCCGAAATTCTTCTTTCTATTTCTATACGTTTAACAGGTGTTATATCCTTTTTTGAGGTTTCGAAAAAGATATAATCACCGTTTTTTCCTCTCTGTCGGATTCGAGATTCAGTTCCGTCGGGATGCTTTAAATAGGTTTGAATAATTTCGACTTTTTCGCAATTTGGCAAAGATTCCAAATATTTCAAATCGGGATATTCAATAAGATATTTTCGTTCTATTTCCAAGGGCTCGGGCTCACCTAAAAAGGAGGAAATCTCTTTTATCAACCGCTTCATTTTATTTTCAAAATCGGTTGAATTGTCGATAATTCTCAAATGGGGATGACCTGCCCAAACCGAAATAAGCTTGTCATCCAAGGCAGCAGCCTGCTCTACTGTTTCGATTCTTGCGGTATTATTTTCGGTAGTATAAAATTCAACTGCACCCTTAGCTGTTGTTACAAGATGGAAAACCGCATCATAGCTGTCACGGAGGTTGACCTCGGTTTTATCTACCGATGCGAGAACCTTTTGGAAGCCCTCGTCATCAATATAAGCTTTATTATCCATTGCGCCTCGGTCGCAGACAATCAAAAGCTTTTGGCAGGGCATTGTTTTTCCTGCTTCAAGAAAAACAGCTTCCTTGGCAAGCTGAAGCTTCATAATTCCGATTTGACAATCCAAAACAGTTCCTGTGGTCCAAGGAGCAACACCGCCGTTTATAAGCTCGGTAGCAGTTTCGGGAACAAACAAAACTGTATATCCAAGCTTTTCAAATTCATTTTTTATAAGCCCCATTGCAGTAGATTTGCCACCGCAGGGTCCTCCTGTAATAACGATTTTCTTAATGTCCATATATTACACCTCTGTTATATGAAGTATTATAAACCATGTTATTTTATAAATCAAGAGGTGAAAAAATTTATATTTATATAAATAGCCCACAAAAATGCTGTAAGTTTCATAAAATTTGGTTAGCAAGTAACATTGATTTGAACTTCGGTTTATGTTAATATCGAATACTGTTGAAATATTAGGTATTTAGGGTTTTGGAAATTATGTTTTTATTAAACACTAACCGCACAGAGCAGGTGTCTTATTATGATGCATATAAACACCATTGGAGAAATGCTCACAAGATAATCACATATTACACCTTGTTTTTATCCCTTGCATTTTTGATAACTGCGCCTATCGGTGCATATTACAGCAAGGAGACCGATTTTTGGAAGAATCTGTTTCATATCCTCACCTCCCCTTCAAAATTGGTAACCGATTATTTTGCATTAGGGGGATTGGGAAGCGCATTTTTCAATACTGCTGTCTGCGGTTTAGCTGCAAATTTGATGATATTTTTAAGCAAAGCAAAGGCTACTGCAACAGTTTTTGCAGGATATATGCTTGTTATAGCCCACGGATTTTACGGCTTGAATTTCCTCAATATGTGGCCTCCTATATTAGGTATCGCCGTTTACTGTATCGTCAGAAAGATACATTTTAGCGAGGTTATACATATCGCCCTGTTTTCAACTGCGTTAGGTCCCTTTATCAGCGACTTTGTTTTCAGATATACCTTTGTGGACAACTTCGTTGCCTATGAACCCAAGGTATCGGGAATCGGCATCGTCTTTGCGTTGATTTTCGGTATTGCTTCGGGGTTTGTCGTTCCTGCCCTTTTGCCCGGTACAACAAAAATGCATCGCGGCTTTAATATGTATAAAGCAGGACTTGCAATCGGTATTATGGGTATCTTTGTCTATTCCTTTATGTACCGTTCATTGGGTTTTGATGCACCTAAGGTTATTGAAATAAACAATCCCGAATATTATTCCCTTACCTATTCCTACCGCGGATTTATGAACATTTTCTTCTCGATTTTGTTTACAATCGCTATTATTGCAGGATACGTTTCAAACCGTAACAGCTTCCGCGGATATAAAGAGCTTTTGAAAAGCGCAGGCTACGGTGTTGACTTCCTTGACAAATTCGGTATGCCCGTTTGTTTGATAAACTTCGGTGTTTACGGCTTCTGCATTTTAGCCTATTTAAACATAATTTTTGTTTTACCCGAAATATTCCCTTTTCTCCCTCAAGGGGTTGGATTTACAGGTCCCACAGTCGGTGTTGTTTTTGCGGCATTGACCTTCTCTGCCGACGGTCAGCAGCCCAGAACCATTTGGCCTATTGCATTGGGCTATGTGCTTCTTCTTGCAATAATCTGTGCTATTTGCGCTGTTTGCGGATTTGAAATCCCCTGGACACTGTCAACTCAAGGTTATATCAACGGACTTGCCTTTGCTACAGGTCTTTGTGCGTTTACAGGTAAATACGGCATTAGAGTTGGTATACTTGCAGGATTCTTAAGTGCAATTATCTGCACCTCAACTGCAGAAATGCATGGGGGATTTGTTCTCTACAACGGCGGATTTAACGCAGGCTTGACCGCTTTGGTTTTGCTTCCTGTTCTTGATTTCTATAAGGTTCAGCCTAAATTTGAGGACGATAAGCATTAAATGAATACTTTGAAGCCAAAAATGCTGTTACAAGTTTAAAGCTTGCAACAGCATTTTATTTACGGAGTCCCCGAAAGTCGTAAGACTTTTAGAGTTGAATTCATTTTATATCCAAAAGCTTATACAATGTAGGTGAAAAGCTAAATTCTTTAATAAGCTGATTAACCTCATTTAAAGCAGTTTCCTTAATACTCTTTGGGGTAGAGGGACGCTTTACTCCTCGAATAAGGATATTTTTGGGAGTGTGGTCAAGGTCGATAAACTCCAAAAGCTGAGTTTTATATCCGCAGTATTCAAGAAGGTTCGCTCTGATAGAATCGGTTGCCAAAGCGGAAAAACGTTCCTTTATGATACCGTATCTTGAAAAAATACTCAGGTTTTCAGGAGATATTTGTTCATTCAATTCATGCTGACAGCAAGGCACCGAAAAGATATATTTAGCATTCCAATTAACTGCATTATAAAGAGCATAATCTGTTGCGGTATCGCAGGCATGAAGTGTTATAACCATGTCTACTTCAAAGGGAGCCTTATATCCGTTTATATCCCCGAGCTGGAATTTAAGATTTGTATAATTGTATTTTTTTGCCGAAAGATTACATTTTTCGATAACATCAGCCTTAAGGTCAAGCCCTATCATGTTAACCGTTATCTTTTTGATTTCGGTTAAATAGTAATAAAGAATAAAGGTAAGATAGGACTTTCCGCATCCAAAATCGATTATATTCAAGCTTTCCAAATTGGACTTCGAAATTTCGTCATCGATTGTTTCAAGAAAACGGTTTATCTGCTTGTATTTATGATACATAGCATTAACAATTTTTCCATCGGGTGTGAAAATACCCATATCCACAAGAGGCGGAATAGCAGTCCCCTCATCAAGAATATAATTCTTTTTGCGGTTGTGGTCTGTGATCTGTATTTTCACAGAAGAAGAGTTCTTCTTAATTTTATAATTGCACACACCTTTCTTGGAAATCAAAAGGATATGCTCCTGTGTTTCCGACCATGCGTTTAATTGTTTAAAATGGGTATGGGTCAATTGAAGAATATTTTCTTCAAGGCCGCAAAGAGACACATTGTCGTGAAAAACCTGCTTTTCGGTATATTTTGATATTTGAAAACCGTTTTCCTTTTTCTCGATAACTATTTTCTTATAATTTTCGGTTTTATTGATAGGATTGCTTATTATTATTTTAACAATATCATCCTTCAGTATTTGGTTGACATAATGTTGCAATTCCTGCATGACGTTTCTCCTTGGGTTTATTGAAAGTATTTTATCACAAAAAATGCAGTTTGTCATCACTAAATTTTCAAAAGTAAAAGGGCGGATAAACCGCCCTTTTGATAATGTTAGTACAATTTGAACAAAGCTAAACCTACGCGGAAATTTGTTATTTATTATAATCAAATTGCATCGCGGAGAATAAAAACAGATCAGCCGAGAGTTACAACGGGAATTTTTGACCAGTCGTTTCTGCCGATAACACCGCCGCCGTTACGATAGGTGATATTCTTCCAAACATTGGAGCTTACGTCCTCTTCATTAGTGGAATTGATAGAGAAGGTGAGACCGATTTCGGCATCCTTTTCGGGAGTCATACCAAATTCAGCAAAGGGTATAGCAACCTCATAAACCGTAAGCTGAGCCGCATCGTCGCGAGAACATCCTGCAAGACCTGTAAATTCGGTGGTATAACCACTTTCATAATAGCAGGTGTCTCCGTCATCGTTTGCCGCAAAGCCATAGGAACGTACTATGCCGTCAACTACAGCAGTATTGTTGGAAACATGATCGAAGTTTTCGAGAATATAATCGCTGTTGGGGCTTTCGGAGCTTACCTTTACCTGAATACATTCGTATTTCCACATATCACCTGCATTTTCGGTAGTAATGGGACAATAGTGATAAGGCGAATCTACTACAACACAAAGATAGATATAATTGTCATCATAGGTTGTGTAGTAAGATGCGGTTGAATAATAGTTATTTACTTCAAACTGAGCATAGGACCAAGAAGGATTGGTTGCATTTATATCCTCAACGAAATAATCGCCCCATTCTTCAACAGAGAACTTGCCATCGATAGTAGGCGCAGTTTCTGCCTTGAAGATCGTGTAGTCAGAGCCTGTGTAAAGGTGCAAGCCGTGAGGGAAGATTGTCTGTTCAGCAGTAATTTTAGACAATCTGTCGATATAAAGTTCTTGGAAAGAGTGAGCCGCAACAACAAAGCCATCCTCGGGTATCATAACATCATCGGTTACAGAGCCTACCTCATGGAAAGCAGACATTACATAACCGAAATATTGATTACTGTAAGAAAACTCAGCAACAGCATATTCAGCCAAATCAGCTTGGTTTATTTTGCCGTAAGCAGGAGTGTAAAGAACAATAGAGCCATAGGACAAAACAGCATCAATGTCTGTAAGTCGGATAGCATTAGAGGAAGAAACGCTGACCTTTGTGTCAACATTTCCGATGGACAAGAAGTTGTCTATAAAATCGGGAGCTTTAATTTCAGGTTCTTTGGAGGTTTCCTCGGAGGATTCAGCTTCGGAGGAAGCAGTAGATGAAGAAACCTGTTCCTTGGAGGAAGAATCAGCAGCGGAAAAAACATTACTGCTTGTGTCCTCAGCTTCGCCGCAAGCGAACATCGAAAAAACAAGCATGAACGCCAATAAGCCAACAAAAATCTTTTTCATAATAAGTCTCCTTATTTGTATTTCATTGATGAAAATATTTTACACAATCATCAAGCATTTGTCAATATATCCAAATAATATTATTGGAAAATCTTTGATTCTCCGTTCGGAACTGCTTCAACATTGAAATTGGCTTCAAAATTACGGTTCCAAGGCCAATAGAGGTTTGACAAAGTAATATCATATTTATTTTCTTGTTCGAAAGAGGACACGAAAATCGAGGAATTATTGATACTTTCAGCAATATTTTGGGAATATTCCAGGAAAATCTTATAATTTGCATCGAAAGTTCCCGATCCTTCAAAGGGAAGGTTGCCGAATTTTTTATATGCGGTATCCTTCACATGAGAGAATGCAATAGTCTTCATAAATCCTTTGTGAGACTCCTCAGTTATATTTTCGCTGTTTTTAAGATAAGTGAACCGTGCAGTTGCATTGGAAAGAGCTATACCTACAGCATTGCCAACGGTATTCCAAGCAGAAAATCCGAGTATTTCTCCAATATCCAATTTTTTATCAAGCATTCCTTGGGCAAGAGCGCCATAGCCCGAATAGGAAGATGCATCGATAACGCAGGTAGGAATGTTATTTTCCAGATTATATTCCAATTTTTCAATTAGAGCATTAACATTCTTTTGGTGCTGAACAGCATCCGAGCCTGAAGCGGCACTTCTTGTAAGAACCAAAAGTTCAATATCCGCATTATCCTCGGTCAGCCTTCCGCCCACCGCATCGATATGTGAAAGCATACTTTCCTTAAGTGTTCCGGGGTCATAATCATCGGCAACATATTCTTCGCCGTTACCGAAATAGGAAAGCTTCATGGTTATTTCACCATAAAAATCTGTTGCCGCAGCAGAAATTCCCATAAGTCCAAGCTCGTCAGCACCTGCGAAAAGAAGAAAGTTTTCCCTATCGTTGATAAGTTTTTCGTTAAGATATCGAATTTCGTTGGTTTGGATATTTGTGTTTGGGGTAGAATCGTCAACACCGACAAATAAGCCGATTATATCGTCGCCGCAAGCGGAATAAAGCTTATCAGAAAGCACAAGCTTCCGTTCACGCCCACGGAGATATTTCTCAACGGTTTGGGTATAATCTTTACCGCCGTATACAGCAGTTATCTCCTGACCGTCTTTATCATATTTATAGCCCGAAACGATATTTTCGACAGTAAGCTCATTGTCATAAAGCTGTTTTCTTTCAACAGAAGCATATCTGTTTCTGAAGAAGGTGTAAAGATTCATGTCCAATCCGCCGTAATTCACCGTTGAAGCAAGGCGCATTACTGTATCCAACAGGACAACCTTTTTTGTTTTGGAAAGCTCTATAACATAATCTATTATTTCTTCCTCTGTTTGAGAAAGAGTGTATTCACCAAAAGCCGAGGACAGATTAGCAATAGAATCGTCAGTATCATCAAATGGAGCGCGGGAGCCGACCAAACCGCCTGAAAAAAGCATATCCAAAGAGATTATATAGTAATCGGCAGATTGATTTTTCAGCCAATCAAAAATCTCCTTGGGGTTGCCTTGGTCATAATCATCACCCATTGTATTGGACACCAATGCTTCATCGGGCATCACAAGCTTGATTCCCGAAGCCTCGGCAAGATAGGATACTCTGTCATAGTTGACAGGGCGGTTATCCAATGGGATATAAACCGCTTTTATAGCTTCTGACAGCGAATCCTGAGATTGGGTTTCACCTTGGGACGAGCTTTCATTTTCACTATTTCCGCAAGCGCAAAAAGAAAGACACAACGACAGCGTCAAAAGCAAGATCAAAAAACGTTTCATCTAACATTCTCCTTTATCAATAGAAAAAATCGGCTGAGGACAGCCGATTTTTACATAGTTATACTTATTCAGCTTCAACAGTTTCAGCTTCGGGAGCATTCTTTTTTACGCTTGCGATGCCGTTTTCGCAGCCTGATTTAGACTTATAGCCCTCGGAGGTTGCGATAACTTCGCCGTTTCTTGCCTTAAGACGGAAGCGGTATTCACCTGCTTTATCTTCATAAAGCTCGAATTGAGGATGCTTAACTTCAACGATAGGTTCAACTGTATGGTCTTCGATTTCGCCTACGCAATTGGTCTTTACGCTTTCGATACCGTTAAGGCAAGCCGCCTTTGTTGTGTAAACTTCAGAAGTTGCGATAACTTCGCCGTTACCTGCTTTAAGATCGAATTTAAAGCCTGTTGCTGTTTCTTTAACTACAAATTTTCCCATAATTAGTTTCCTTTCGAAATTTCAAATTCAAGATAATCTCTCGTTTTAAATATTGTACCATATTAAATTGATGAAATCAAGTAGAGTTTACAATTTTTGCTATTGACAACATCAATTTTTTGTGATATATTATGAAAAACTTTTTGAAAGGATTACGGCAATGGCTTTAGTATTCGTTATCAACATGAATACCGCAACCCAGCTCCAAGCGGATCAGCATGATATGCGACCGTCGGGCTTACATTGTCGTACCCAAAATTCACTATAATCTTTTTATAGATTTTATTGAATAACAGTACATATACAGTGTAAGTCGTTGGTTCGATTTACACTGTTTTTTATTTTTAGGAGGTATAACATGATCATAAAAAACGAAATACCGATTTTAGAATTTGACAGCGACAATAACGCTGTTATTATGCCGACACACGCAAATTTGAATTTGAAACTGCCCGAAAAAGCGGTGTTTGCATTCTTAAGCTATTATATTGATGAATATGCAAGCGCGAATAATGCCAGGCAGGTGGCAATATTTGAATCTGCAACAAAGAACGTACCGATATACATCATAAACCATAAAGGCGAGGAAATATGTCTTGTTCAAGCACCTGTTGGTGCGGCACCTGCAACACAAATAATGGATTGGCTTATTGGATATGGTGTTAAAAAGATAATAGCCGGTGGTTGTTGCGGTGCTTTGAAAGATTATCCCGAAGGAATGTTTCTTGTTCCTACAAAAGCGTTGCGTGATGAGGGAACCTCATATCACTATGCTCCGCCTTCGCGTTTTATTGATATAAACAAAAACGCTTTGAAAGCTATCGAAAGCACCATTGAAGAAAACGGGCTACGCTATCAAGAAGTAATCACTTGGACAACCGACGGCTTTTATAGAGAAACAAAAGAAAAGGTTGAATACCGAAAACGTGACGGTTGTTCGGCGGTTGAAATGGAATGTTCTGCTCTTGCAGCTTGCGCTCAATTCAGAAGCGTTGTGTTTGGACATATTTTATATACTGCCGACACGCTTTGCAATCTCGAAAAATGGGATGCACGAAATTGGGGCAAAAACTCCATTGAATGCGCGTTGAAGTTATGTCTTGATTCGGTTTTGAAGTTATGAGGAGGAATAGATTATGGAAATTAAAAATGTAAAAAAAGAACAACTGCCCCAATGCCTTGAAGTAATACATAAAAGCTTTGAGACAGTTGCCGAAGAATTTGGATTAACAAAAGAAAACTGTCCCAAACACACATCCTTCATTCCCTTGTATTTTCTTGAATCGCAAATGGAATGGGGTTGGAATATGTTTGGGTTGTTTGAAGATGAAGAAATCACAGGATATATGTCTATCTCAAAAGAAGATGGCGGCGTTTACGAGCTTCACAACCTTGCCATTTTACCCGAGCACCGACATAAAGGTTACGGAAGTAAAATGATTGAATACGCAAAGAAATTTGTTAAAACTCTCGGCGGTTCAAAAATCAAAATAGGAATTATTGATGAAAGCGATATTTTGAAAAAGTGGTATATATCACACGGATTTAATTATATCGGCAATAAAAAATTTGACCACTTGCCTTTCACAAGTGGATATTTGGAATGGGAGAATAAAAATGAAAACACCTAAATATATTAGAATACAGGGTCGTGAAATTGCATATCGAACTCAAAAGCCTGTTGGAATATTTATATTAAATTGGCGCAGAATTCGAGATAATATTTACAGTCCCGAAGATGTTGAACTATATAATAAAACTCACCAATGGTTTTTGGATAATCTTCCTCAACCGCCTTTTTATGGGGAGGATAACGATAATCCTCAAGGCGCAATAACGTGGTTCAAAACAGAAAACTGCGGTGAAATGCTGGATAAAATCCAACCGCTTATTGATTTGCTCGATAAATATAAAATACCTTACGATATAGTTTACACCGATTATGTAGGTCAAATCATTTACGAGGATGAATTTCAGGTTGGAGTTATAGATTAAGCAACAAAAAACTGCGATTGTGCAAATCGCAGTTTTTATTACTGTGTAACCGAAAGTCTTAGGACTTTTGGGGCGAAATCATTTATTCTTCGTCAAGAGTTTTTTCTGTCTGAGCTTGAATTTCGGGGTCATAGGAAAGAATAGGAGCAACATCCTTCTTCTTTATCTTACGATCAACATAGTTTTTGGTTATCTTTACAACCAACGGGAAGAGAGCGACAACACCGATAAGGTTAGGTACCATCATAAATCCGTTAAAGGTGTCGGAAATGTCCCATGCCAAGGATGAGGTCATTACAGCGCCCGAAACTATCATAAGAACGAAAATCACCTTATATACCTTAACAGCCTTTGTGCCGAAAAGATATTCAACTGCCTTTGAGCCATATTGAGACCAGCCGAGAACGGTTGTAAAGGCAAAGAGAAGCATTGCGATGGCAACGAACCATTCACCTGCTACGCCAAAATTGTCACCGAACACACGGGAAACCAAGGTGGAATCGTCCAGGTTTTCAACGATAGGATTACCTGTTGTAAGGTCGATATAGCCCGAAGAAAGAACAACAATCGCTGTCATGGTACAAACGATCATAGTATCGAAGAATACCTCGAAAATACCCCACATACCCTGACGGACAGGCTCTTTTACATCGGAGGAGCTATGTACCATTACAGAGGAGCCCAAGCCTGCCTCGTTGGAGAAAACACCTCTCTTGAAGCCCTGAGTCATACCGAGGAAGATTGTTCCCACAACGCCGCCGTATGCGGCTCTTTCGGTAAAGGCGAATTTGAAGATAGCAGAGAACATGGAGCCTACATTTTCGATATTCATAAACATAACTGCAAGAGCACCGATTATATATGCAATCGCCATAAAAGGAACGACACGTTCGGCAAAGGATGCAATTCTCTGTAGACCGCCGAGAATTATCAAGCCGCCGAGAACAACAAGAGAAAGACCGATTATAAGTCCGAGAACAGGCATACCGCCAACTGTACCCAAATCTGTGTTAGCGAAGAATGCAGACTGAATGTTCAGGGTTATTTTATTAACCTGACCCATGTTACCAATACCGAAGGAGGCAAGAATGGCAAAGCAGGCAAAGAGGACCGCAAGAACAGATGCGATGGTTTTAAAGCCCTTCTTACTGCCGAGACCGTCCTTTAGGTAATACATAGCGCCGCCCGACCATTCGCCGTTTTTGTTACGTCTGCGGAAATAGATACCCAAAACGTTTTCGGAAAAGTTTGTCATCATTCCGAAAAAGGCGGCAACCCACATCCAGAAAACCGCACCGGGACCGCCGACCACGATCGCGGCGGCAACACCTGCGATATTCCCCGTACCGACTGTTGCGGCAAGAGCTGTGCAGAGAGCTTGGAATTGTGAAATGGATTGTTTATCGGATTTTTTGGAGGAAGGATTACCCTTTTTAAAAAGGGTACCTACAGTTTCCTTAAACCAATGACCGATATGAGAGACCTGGAAGAACTTTGTGCAAACGGTAAGCAAAATACCTGTACCGATAAGCAACACAAGACCGGGAACACCCCAAATAAAGCTATTCAGAGCGCTGTTAATTTCGGTTAGTTTCTCAATAAACACGTTTTATAACTCCTTTTGTATAAAAATAAAATGGCGGCACGCAAAAAGCGCAAACCGCCACATGAAAACAAAGATAAAAAAGTTTAATAGACTTTGTCCTTTTGCCTGAGAGATTGGCGAATATCGCTTTGCACCTTCGGCACTCAATTAAATGAGCTTCTCCAAAGTTATGTCGGCTTACAGTCTGCATCCCTATCTAGGGAAGCCTGAGAGTGTTACTCCTTCGGCAGTTTAAAACTTTTCCTGCAAGCGTCATACATAAGTATTTAGTTTTGGTTATTCTACTCCTATTTTCACAAATTTGCAACAGTTTTTTCTAAACCAATTCAAATTCGTTATAATTCACTTATATTAAGGAAATTTCGCTGTTAATATGTTGATTTTATCAATATGAATATAGATTTTTCAAGAAAAAACCAATATTATATTGACAAATCTCCAGAATCTAGTAAAATCAAGATAGAGTAATATGTCCGATTTGAAATATAAACAAAAAGGAGAAACATTAAAATGGATTTGAATTTGAAACCTAAGAGCGAATGTGCCTTTGATGCCGTATCTCTCGGTGAGGTTATGCTTCGTCTTGATCCCGGTGAAGGCCGTATCCGCACAGCAAGACAATTCCGCGCATGGGAAGGCGGCGGCGAATATAATGTTGTCCGCGGTCTCCGCAGATGCTTCGGCTTGAAAACCGCTGTTATCACCGCTTTTGCCGATAATGAGATCGGTATGCTTATGGAGGACTTCATTCTTCAGGGCGGTGTTGATACCTCTCTTATTAAATGGATGAAAACCGACGGTATCGGCAGAATCTGCAGAAACGGCTTGAACTTTACCGAAAGAGGCTTTGGTATCCGCGGCGCAGTTGGTTGCTCCGACCGTGCTAATACTGCTATTTCCAAGGCTACTCCAGAGGATTTCGATTTTGAATATATTTTCGGCACTCTTGGTGTTAGATGGCTTCACACAGGCGGTATCTATGCCGCTTTGTCCGAGCAGGCTTGCGAAACCGTTCTTGCAGCTATTAAAACTGCTAAGAAATACGGCACTATCGTTTCCTATGACCTTAACTACCGTCCCTCTATGTGGAGCGCGATCGGCGGCAAGGAAAAGGCTCAGCAGGTTAACAAGGAAATCGCTAAGTATGTTGACGTTATGATCGGTAACGAAGAAGACTTCACCGCTTGCCTTGGTTTTGAAATCGAAGGCAACGATGAAAACCTCAAGGATCTTAACATCGAAGGCTACAAAAAGATGATCAACGAAGCTGTTAAGACCTATCCTAACTTTAAGGCAGTTGCTACAACCCTTCGTGAGGTTAAGACCGCAACAGTTAACGACTGGAGCGCACTTTGCTGGGCAGGCGGCGAAATCTACAAGGCTAAGGATTACAAGGGTCTTGAAATCATGGACCGTGTCGGCGGCGGCGACTCCTTCGCTTCCGGCTTGATCTACGGCTTGATGACAACAGGCGATGCAGAAATCGCAGTTAACTACGGTGCGGCACACGGTGCTTTGGCTATGACCACTCCCGGCGATACCACAATGGCAAGCAAAAAAGAAGTTGAAGCTATTATGGGCGGCGCAGGCGCAAGAGTTCAGAGATAAAACTATTTAACCGCATAGCATACAAAAATCCTTGGGAAATTCCCAAGGATTTTTTGTTTGACCATTTAATAATATACAGTTTTGATTTTTGAGCAATACTTCCCCAAGAATTTCACTTTTTTATCAAATTCTTCATCTTCTTCGCCATCGTAACGAAAAATAATGATTTTCTTGAGCTTAGTGCATTTTAAGATAATGTTATTTAAATAAACCCGATCTGCTTCAATTCCGTGACCTAAAATGACTAACTGTGTAATTTTGTCATATTCGATATTAGGAATCGTTTTATTATCTCTGTAGTCTTTTATAAATTGCTCTATAAACCGATAATCAGGAATATATGATTCGGGCTCGTCATCTATACCTCTGCCCGAGCTTTCACAGCTTTGATAAATCTCCAAGCTTGAACACAATCTTTTGAACTCAGAATCATCTGCATTTAATTTCAAAGCATTAGACAGCATTCTGCGAAACGCAAGGGATTCTCGGCAAACAGTTTTTCCCCAGCACATATCATCAAACTGTGCAAGACAAGCCTCGTCTCTATAGTCGTAGCCTAAAATAATATCCTTCTCACGCAAAGAGCCATGAACATAATGAACTTTATCGGTATATTTTTCGGCCGTATCAGTATAATTGAAATTTATCGCAACAGATTTTTTATTCAAATATTTTGATACTGTCTTTTTTCTTATTAAAGGCATCCTGCTTATTTCATTTGACAAATAATCTGCCAATAAGCCTTGTATCCGTTTAAAAATCTCACGCAGATGAGTATTCTTATCTCTATTTACCCAATAATCTTCATCCTCTTGATAAGATTTCATAAAAAATCTTTTGGTCAAAATGTTTATGTTATTTTCAAATTCATGCCATGTCTTAATCGAAGCCTCGTCACAATACTCTTTAAATTCTGCTAAGGCGGTATCATCAATACTCTTAGAAAATGACTCATATTTTGTTCTATATCCGTGAGCCAAATCAAAACCATTGCCGATTATTGCCAAGGTTTTAGGCGGTTTGGATTTTACATAACACATACCGTTTTCCTCTTTAAAATAATTCAATCGCTAATATATGACATATCACTTAACTTCGATATCATGCGATGTTTACCATCATCAAGCAAAATTGAAACACCGCCGGCTTTACCCCAAATTGAAGTATGGTCAAGTGATTGAATATCCATGCCCAACCAAATCGCAAACAAAACACTTAAAGTTCCGCTATGAGAAATGATTATCAAATTCTTTTCCGAGGGAACGATTATATCGTGATAGAATTGTAATACTCTATTCCAAACATCGCGCCTTGTTTCTGCATTATGGAAAACTTGTCCGTCGGCAGTACAAGCCCAATCTATCGTTCCCGACCAAACGGGACAACACAGATTATTTTTTGCCCATTCCTTTGATTTTCCGATTGCCTCGCCCAAATATAATTCTCTAAGTCGTTCATCATAAATCGGAGTTGTGTGGAAATGGCTTGAAACAATTTGAGCAGTATGTTTTGTTCTCAACAAATCGGAAGAATATATCATGTATGTGTCATCAGCAATTTCGGCAGCGAGGTTTCTTGAAATATTGTGCGCTTGCATAACACCGTGTTCGGTCAAATCCCAATCATACCATGAGCCAATCATGCGGTTAATATGCTGCTCAGATTGAGGATGTTGAATTGCTATTATTTTTTTCATAGCGCACCTCCTTGACTGGTTTTAAATACTACTCGTTTCTTCCAAAACTTTTTAACTTTATAAAATCAGGAGTTTGATACGTTGCGTATTTGCTTTTAGTTAACGGTTAGGATTTGTTCAATAACTTCATTTCTTAAACTGGAGAACGGTACAATAGGTTTTGGAGGACACAAATCTCCCAGCGTTTTTTCGTACCAAGCTACATCCAACCAACAATTGTTTTTATAACCAACCGAATGATATGTACCAACAACGTTAAAACCAAATTTTTTATGTAATGCAACACTTGCAGAATTTGGGATAGTAATGCCAGCGTAAAGACTTACAAAATTTTGAAGTTTTAGTATAGCAATCAGCGCATTATACAGTTTTGTGCCGATTCCTTTGTGGCATTTTGCATTATCAATATACACAGACAACTCTGCATCCCAACCATATGCAGCCCTTTCTCTAAATGCTGAGGCATACGCGTATCCAACAACAGAACCGTTTTCTTCGGCGACAATAAAAGGATACTTCCCCAATTTGTCTGTGATACGTTTAGAAAACTCATAAGCATCGGGCGCAGTATATTCAAAGGATATTGTGGTATTTTCGACATAATATTTATAAATTTCAGAAAGCGCTTTTGCATCTGATATATTTGCCACTCGTAATTGTATCATGTTTTTTCTCTTTCCTAAAACAACCTGCACTTAATTTTCAATATAGGCTCTTCATAAAATTGTTCACAAAATCCTATTTTTGCAAAAATATTTTCAGTCTTCATACACTATGCTCACCCTTCCATAAATTCGATAATTGTCGAAAGATACTTATCAGGCACCTGCATCCAAGATAAATGGGCGCTGTTTTCAAGTAAAACAAATTTGCCGTTTTTTGAATGTTTACAGAACCATTCGATTTGGTCTTTCCCGCAGGTTATATCATATTCACCTACCATTAACAGCGACGTTTTTTCTATTTCTGCCAACTGCAAAAGGTAGTTGTCATAAAAATCGCCTTTTTCAAAAAGCATTTTTGTGAAATGTAGATACCTATACCAATAAGCTTCGGGAATATCTACTTGGGGAATATACTTTACAATGTAATCCTCATATTCCTTGTCATCAATCACATTGCAAAACTTTTTCAATCCCTCATCAACTTCCAAAGAAACTGCCTTTTGAAAAGCTTCCTCCGCAGAGATATTACCTCTTAAAATATCATTGCAAATCTGAATTTTTTCTTCGGCGCGATGCTCTTTGTAGTACGGCATAAAAGCAGAAGCAATCGTTCCGGCGGTGGATAACACACTCCACATAGGACAATCGTATATCACCTTGTCAACACTGTTGGGATACATATACGCATAGCAACAAGCCAACATACCGCCATAAGAATGACCAAGAGGTGTCCATTTCTTAATTCCCAGCGCGATCCTCATTTTCTCAATCAGTTCAGCATGGTCTTTAACACCGAAAGGAGTATTTTCGGGAATAGCATCCGATCTTAAAACTCCATATTGGTCAAAGCTTATAACATGAAACTTTTCGCCTAATACTTTTGCTTGGTGAGTATAGGTCAAACAGCTTTCTCCGGGTCCTCCGTGGAAATACACAATTGTTTTGCCATTATCGGCACCGTATTCTTCGTAATATATCTTCTTGCTTTCTATCTCTATATATGGCATAATCCATCTCCGTTATTTCATCTCCGTTATTTCATCTCCGTTATTTCATTTCCCTTGCCGCCTGCAACAATTTAGGAACTGCCATGACATTATCGGTGTCCATGGCTTGATAATCGCGGTATTTGCCTGTAACAGCCGCTTCTTTTTCGGATAATATTTTTAGCTCGTCCCATGATACCAAGCACGCATGGGTTCGGGCTGTCATATTTTTACCGATACGCAAATTGGAACTGCCGTTTTGGGCAAGCTGTTGGGTATACATTGCCGCACGATTATTAAATTCTTCATCCGTCATGGCAGAAAAGCCCATGCAATAATGGAAAGCGCACCAACGGAGATGCTCTGTTTTACTTAGGTTTTCTTTTTGAGCATCGGTTAGATTCCATTGCCCTGCAATAGCCTGTTCTGCTGTCTTCCCTGCGCTTCTAAGCATTGCAGGAACAAAGTCTGCCGAAGCACGACAGCTTTGACGGCTGAAATAGTCGCATTCCATCCAATGCCGCAAGGCAGTTTTGGAGGATGATTGATATTGATGATTTATAATCATCGCCATTTTATCAAGAGATTCACCGCAAAGAAGCTTACTGCGGTAAACGTTGTGGCTTTCGGCTACTGTACCGTCCACAGCATAGGCAGAAACGCCCTTGCGAGAACATTTGAAGATAGGAACCGAGCAACCGTAACGCTGGAAATAATCAACCAAGTCCTCGGCGATTTCATGATTGATGTCTTCCCTTCCTGTGCAAATAACAACGTATTTTAATGTATCACGGTGTTGGGAAAGATACTCGTACATTTTTCGGCTTCTTGCATCGAATCCGTTAAATGTTATATCATAATTACTGCAAAGGGAGCTTAGCTGATCGGCAAAACGTCCGTCAGTGCTGTTGCAATCGGTGGCGAACACCGACAATTGGAAGTTACTGCCCTCAAACTGACCGTTCATTACTATTGTTTTTAATACAGCTTGTCCCACTTGTCCGAATCCGATAACCAAAGCATCAAAATCCTCTGTTGCCTTTCCGTCATTATCGAAAGAGAGCATATCGCAAGGCGGATATTTGGAAACAAGCAAGCGTGCCGCCATTTGAGGTTCATTTAGCGCACTTACAAAGCCATAACCATATTTTTCAGGTGTGCTTTGCAATTGGCTGATGGCGGCTTCTTCCTGCCCCAAAACAACCAAACGCAGGTTCTCGGAAGGTGCATTGCACTCAGCCAAAGTACTAAGCAAAGCCTTTGCATAACGAATATTTGATGTGGAATCTTTGTTTAAGGCATACAAGGTCAGCTTGCGGTGACCGCGGTTAAATCCTATGCTACGCAAAAATTTTATGTCGGCACGAACTGCGTGGGCATCGGTTTTGAGTACAGCGCCCATATCGGAGATAACATCGGACGAAATTACATTTTCCGCTACAAACACAACAATCCCCTGCTTTTTCTGCACTAATTCACGTCCAAAATTCAAGGTATCGGCATTGATACCGTAAATCAAATGAATCGTTCCGCCACGAACCAGCCACAAACGCAATTTTTTAAGGGCTTCGCGACCGATCGTGGTAATAATAGCGCTTGCTGTAGCATACAAAGCGCAGATATTAACAAAAGCAAAGAAAATCTGCATTCCTATCGTTTGCATTATGGGTACCGATGAAATATTTCCGAAATCATTTCTACCCACAAAAGAACCGCATACCGAATGCAATGCCTTAAGGGAAGCCAAGAAAAAATTGTCGGTGATAACCGCATAGGCATACCCATAAATGAAAAATCCGCTTATGCCTGCCAATGCTAAGGAGCCTATTGTAATTTTTTTAGAAACGCTTGGTTTAACCGACAACAGCAAGATCAACAAAATAAATAAAATTGCCGTTATCAATATAGAAACAATATAAGTCATAGGAAAATCTCCCATATTATTTTTCGCTCAGGAACACCTTGCCGCAACCGTTGCAACGATAGCAGGAATTAGGCAAATGACGGCGTACACGGTTGCGTCTGACAATAGTTTTTGATATATGATTGCCTAAAATACCGCCGGCAGCAGCGCCTATAAACGAAAACAAAGTTATAAGTCCAAATTCATCATAAGGAATGATAAAGGATGCAATAATCAAAAACAGGAAGAAGCCTGCAATTGCCAAAACGCCAATCAAAAGCATAGTGCTTAATTCCGCAGCGCCGCTTCGTTTTACTCGTTTGGGAAGGTGGGTCACCTCACCACCGCCGCAAGAAGGACACACAGTTTCTCCCAAATACAAAGTGGATTTTGTAGTAGTTTTTGTATGTGACGGTTGTTCTGTTGGTTGCGGCTCTGTTGCAACGTCAGAGGATGCAGAGGGGACATCAAGGATTCCGCGGATACGGCTGATGAGTGTTTCCATAGCTTCCGCCGTTTTCTGATAAGCCGCGTAACGCTGTGCGCCCGTCAACAAGAAATTAAATTCATCGTTAAGTATGCAATCCTCAAGCATAAAGGGCAGTATCACTTTACCGCAATTAACCGCAGAATCAAGCTCTTTAAGAACCCATTGTGAACCTTGGGCATTTTTAGACAGAATCAACACGAACACTTTACAATTGCGGATAGCGATGGGAATTTCCTTTGTATAATTGGAACCACCGGGAATATCTCTTGGAGCCATCCAACATGATAATCCGTTCTTTTCCAATACATTGCGTACCGTTTCGGCATTCACCGCATCAACGGTACTGTAGCTGATAAATACTTCTTTCATTTCGACCTCCGTGATAAAGGCAATTATTTACCACAGTATACCACGTCGCAAGAATTATGTCAATTTTTCTGTGAGAGAAAGGTAAAGATATTCGTTTTGAATATCTAACATGAAATCTATCAGCAAGCAACAAAATGTTGCTTGATTATTTGTCATTATTTTGGTAAACTTCTCTCAGAAAGCAAAGGAGTTGCGGTATGATTGGTGAAAATATTAAAAACTTCAGAACAAAAATGAGTCTAACCCAAGATTTGCTCGCAGAAAAGTTAAATGTTACAAGACAGGCGATTTCAAAATGGGAAAATAACAAAACTGAACCTGATATTAATATGCTTTATAGTATTTCAGCTGTTCTTCATATAAGTGTCGAAGAATTATTGTGTGGAGAAAAAATTGATAGCAACAACGATGATAATGTTAAAATATTAAGAATATACAAAGAAGTTTTGCCTTCACTTCGTTTTATCGGCAAGCGATATAACGGAAACATAAACTTTCTTTCAAAATGGAAAGAGTTGCATGGAAACGATTGGTTTAACGTTTTGAGCAAAGCAAACCCTTACAATGAAGCCTATATTGGTGGAAAGCGTATCGTAAACGGAATGTTAGAGTATTGGATAGGTATGTTGTTTCTTCCTAATACAAAAGTTCCTGATGAATTTGAATATGTAGATATTGATTTTGTAAATTGTGCAACTTTTACTCTTTACGGAAAGCCTTTAAAAGTAATATCGTTTGAAACTCACAATCTTTGCCTTGATGAATTAGAAAAATACAGCATGAAACGATATGAAGACCATTGGTGTTTTGAATGTTTCAAGAATAGATACGATATTATTGATACTGAAAGAAATATCATTATTGATTACAAAATATCAATTATATAAATCGAAGCCGAGAATTTGCATCTCGGCTTCTTTTTCACTTCACATATTTCGAATACTTTTTAATAAACAAATCGTATTCGTGTTTGTCGGTTATCCATACGATCACATAGTATTCTTCAATGCCAAGACGCTTATATGCTTCAAGGCGATGATTGCCGTCATTAAGTTCAAAATAATCATTTCCATTTTCGATTAGATAATGGACAATTAATGGCGGCATATCGTTTTCGCGTTTGATAACTTCCTCAAGATCGGATACGTGTTGTTCAAACCATTCTTCATTGATACGCCACTTCATATTTTCTTCAGGTCCACAGCAACGTGTAAATAACGACAAGGGCATTTTTACAGGTCCAAGAAAATATCTGTCGAATAGTTTTAGTCCGTCAGAAAAGTCTTTGTTTCTACCGTCCGACAACAGATAAGTATGAATCCACACTTCAAGCTTGTTTTGCTTTGAAAATTCATTCGCAGAAGTTAAAGAACAATTATAATTCAATATCAATTCCTCCTTTTTTGAATAGACAATCTTTTTGATCGATTCGCAAGAAAGATAGAATTCATCAGCTAATTGTTCAATGCCGGCGCCTGCATCGAATCTTTCTTTGATATTGCGATTACGCTCAATTAAATATTGTTTATATCCTGATGATTCGCCCCAACATTTTTTGGTTTCGGTTGCAGGTATATAAACAAGCTTGCCCGAAACATATTGTTGTATTTGCTTCAACAACGCTTCAGGGAAAATATCTTTTGCGTTTTCGTAATTCATTTCATCATCTCCTTGCAAGTCTATTTTACAAAAGTTTTTTTTAAATTGATATATAAAAAACCCGTATAATTGTTTTTTACACAACAATTCTTTATCATTCTAGCAATTTTAATACGGATAATCAATATAAACAAAAAATCCGAACGAGTCATTTTTAATAACAAGGTTCGGATAATTTGACTTTGGTGAGCCACAAAAAGATACTTTCGGCAATTTCGCATATGAATTTGGACTCTCACATAACAGTTAGTTTTTAGTGCTATTCCGTCTTCGACGGAGTGATATATTTTGCTACGCAAAAGTGATATTGAAGCCTGCGGTTTCAGTGATATTATATTCGCTCCTAACGCCCGCAGGCATATCACTTGCGAAGCAAATATCACGCACCGAAGGTACATATAACTCGCTGTAAGGCGAATATAACTGAAAACGACAAGTTTCTGTCGAAACTTGTCGTTTTCTGGTGGGACAGAGTCAGGCAAATCCGAAACATTTTCCAAATCGCTTAAAGAAAGGACTTTTGCACCCTTTTTGAAGTTGAAATAGAATTGAATTCTATCGTCATACAAAATTATTGAATTTACAAAGCTATCAACCAATCTTCTGCGGTTTTCGGGAAGGTCAACGTTCATTTTGCGGAATCGGTGAAACCAAAATATAATCTGCTCTCTTTTAAGCATTGGACGAGATATATTTTCTTTAGAAATTTCGATTTCGATATCACGCTTTTGTGATTCCAATTCTTCAAGGCGTTGCTTGGTGGAGGTGGTAAATATGCCTTGCTCGATTGCAGAGAGAATATTTGAAATACTCGTTTCTATTTCCCTCTTTCTTTTATTCAGCATAGGCAGAGCCGTGTTTTCGGTTTTCTGCATTTCCATAACCAAGTCAGCAACGTCATCAATCAAGTCATCGTCCCAAATCACTTTAAGTATTTGATTGATAACGATATCCTCAATCCATTCTTTTCTGACCGCCTTTTTATCGCAACCTCGCTTGCGCTTTGCAGAAAGACATTTATAATAGCGATATGTAGTTTGGTTTCGTGCAGTACCGCTTTCACCGACCATAAACGTCATACATTTTCCGCAATAGAGCTTTGTGGAAAGGATATATTCTTCATCTGCTTTATTTCGTGCAGGTGATTTTTTGTTTTTCTCAATCTTCTCTTGAACACGGAAAAACAAATCCTTGGGAACGATAGCGGGAATACCGTCGGGAACAACGATATCACGATAGGCATATTCACCCATATATCTTCTGTTGGAAAGAAGATTTGAAACGGTATTAAGTGTCAGCTTTGTACCGCGAGTTGTACGCACACCTTTAACATTCAAATCATCCGCAATCTCTTGCATAGTTCTTCCTTCGTCATACATTTGGTATGCCGAAAGAATATGTGGTGCAACCTCGGTATTGATTTGAAATTGTTGATTTACAATGTTATAACCGATAGGAATAGTTCCGCCATTGAAACGACATCTCAATGCATTTTCGGTTTGACCTCTTACAACCTTTTCTGCAAGCTCGGCAGAATAATATTCAGCCATACCCTCCAAAACAGATTCGAGTATTATACCTTCTGCGCCTTGGGAAATTGCTTCTGTTGCGGATATAACACGAACATTATTTTTCTTGAGGATAGATTTATAATGTGCAGAATCGTAACGATTTCTTGCGAAACGGTCAAGCTTCCATACAATGACAGTATTAAATTGTTGTTTTGCGCTGTCCTTAATCATACGCTGAAAATCAGGACGGTTATCTGTTTTAGCAGACAATGCACGGTCAATATATGTGCCAACGATTTGAATACCGTTCTTTTCGGCAAACGCTTTACATTCACGAAGCTGACCTTCGATTGATTCTTCGCGTTGATTCTCCGAAGAATACCTTGCGTATATTACTCCTGTCATTGTGTACCTCCTTTATCTTTTTCTTTATAATTTAGATTTTACTAATGACTATACATTCCTAACAATTTAAATATCTTTTCTTCCGTATTCTTGTTACGCAAAAAATCTTCGGTAGTTGGTTGAACATTGTACGGAGTATGAAGTGAATTTGATAGCCCCATCAATAATTTTGATGCTTCAAGTAAATCCTTTTTCGCAGGTATCCCTATTTTTATCCATGATAATGTTTCAATATATCCTTTTAACTCACATGATAAATTACGAATCTTGTCTGAAACCTCTGAATACTCTTCTCTTGTAGAAAGAGTAGCATGAGCAAAATCTATTGGATTATTATATATTCTTGAATAGAAGGTAAGCGTTACCGCAACATCATGTTTAATAGATTTAAACTTCTGCAACGGAGATAACCATATAGTTTGTAGTATTTCTCCAAAAATATATACCAAAACACCACTCAAAACGGTAATAAGAATTGTCAGCAATGAATCTAATATTTCCATATTTTTAACTCCAATAATATTTTTCTTTATTTTACCATACAGTAAAAACTTAATCAAGGCCAAAACGAACTTTTGTTCTGGAAATTATGCAAATGGCCTTGACAGAATTTTAATTCTCCGGTACAATTAACGTCCACCCTTAGAGAAGGTGGTGCGAGACGTGGCGTGTGAACAGTTCAGCACGCTTGCAAGATGGCCGGAAACGGAGTCCAAACATAATACAAAAGATTATGAGTCTTGTCGGATAGTGCTTGATTGAAACTGGTTTTCTTTCACATTACCGAAGGGCTCTTTTTCTTCCCCTGCTATCACGCAGAACAATAATATCAGAGAAAGGATGATGCTAAATATGATAGCGGTTTTGAGCTATCCCAAAGGGATAGGCAAGCATATTGTTTGTATATACAGCGGCACCGTGAAAGCCGCAATACAAACAAAAATCGGGGATACCCCCGCCCCCCAAATTCACGAAAAAATACGCGGACAAAACCGCAGAAAGAGAGGATTATAACCAAAACCAACAACAAGACAAAAATGGTTGCAATGCGTTTCCGTGAAAGCGATTACGATGCAATTTACAAAAAAGCTAACAAAGCAAATATGAACTTCACCGAGTTTGTTACGGCATCAGCGATGAACAAATCTGTTAACGTTATAAACGGATTGGATGAGGTATTGAAGGAACAAAAGCATATCGGCAGAAACATCAATCAGTTAACTACGCTCTGCAATATGGGTAAGATCACCTGCCCCGACTTGACAGAAGTGAAGCTTGTGTTTGCCGATATAATAACCAAGCTCGACGAAATAGCAAGGAGGTATGGATAGTGGCGACCTTCATTGCAATCCCCGAGAAAACCCAAAGCGCAACTGCTATGCGGCGAGTTTTGGATTACGTTACCCAAGACAAGAAAACCGATTACAACGGCATGAAGCTTGTGGGTGGACATAATTGCGTTCCCGAATCCGCATACCAAGAATTTATGACAACGAAACACCAATACAAAAAAGCAAACGGTGTTTTCTTCAAACAGTACGTGCAATCCTACAAACCCGATTGCGGTGCTACTCCCGAACAGATACACCAAATAGGTTTGGAAATGGCAAAATCCTTTGACGGATTTGAGGTTGTAGTTGCAACACACATCGACCGCGACCATTGGCACAATCATTTCGTTGTGAACTCGGTAAACTGCGAAACCGGTTTGAAAATTCAAATCAATGAAAAAGGTTTAGAGCAGTTACGAAAGAAGTCGGATGAAATCTGCGAAAGGTATGGTTTGGAAACTCTTAAACCTTATGAAAAGCCAAAGCAGAAAACAATAAGTCAGCGAGAATACCGTTCCGCACTTCGTGGGAACAGCAGGAAATTAAAGCTGATGAATGCTATCGACTATTGCGTAGCAGCAAGCCGAACCAAAAAGCAGTTTATCGACAATATGAAAAAGCTTGGATACGGTGTTAAGTGGATAGACCATTACAAATATATCACTTACACCACACCCGAAGGACAGAAGTTTAGAGATAACAAACTTCTGGAAAACAAATATTTAAAAAATAATATGGAGGAATTATTTGCGTATGAATATAAACGCTTTGAAACAGAACAATCAGATACAACAGATAACCGACGAAACGGTGGATGCATTGACCGAACCGATACAGCCGAAATATTTGGTTCTAACGGTGGATCAGTACAACAAAATAGCGAACTTCTTCTCGACAGTTGGATCGAACATTGCAAGAAGCACGGTTTTGATGTCCAATCTTGCGACCTATCCGGACTGGGAGCAGATAACAGACGACAACCGTCAAATGATGAACACCAAGATGGATTTACTGAAATCTTCAGTCGAGGAGAAATTATCCAAGCAGACGGAATCCTTGACAACCCAACTGAACAAGGAAACATCCCGAATTATGAACGAGATGAGGATGAGGGATTTGACACCTTGGAAGCTCAAAGTGAAATGGGGCGCGATCGGGGCGATATTGCCGTCAATAGCTTGTATCTTGTTGCTGATATTGCTTCGATAGGAGAAAACGGTAATGACAAATACAAACCGAAATATATCCGTGAGCATAAAAACAGACAAAAGAAGAACGGTCAATCAGACCAAGACAACAATGATATGCAAATGACTATGTAAAGGAGGTATGCATTAATTACAGCTTAAAAGCTGTGTTGGCCTGTGGCAACGAAACGAACCGATATTCCAAAACACGAATTGGAAATATTAGCAAGACACTTCTTACCGCAAATTCAAGCCTTTTTTGAAAGCGAAGAAGGCAAGAAGGAGTTCGCCGAATGGCAAGCCGAACAAGCCAAATTAAAGGCGTTGAACGACGAGAAGGAGGATTAAAGAGAAAGGCAGAGAGTGAATGCTCTCTGCCTTTTTGCTCGATTGATTGATAATCATTGATGTATTTAGAATAGTATGCGTTTTTACATTTTTTGCCGCATTTTTAATCATAAGTGAACGTTGATTGCTTTTTTTCATCACCAAATTCACCATAATTCTCAAATCCCGCCGTCCATTCAATATTTGCAATTGATTCGGTCAACATTTCTTCGTTAACGAGCAACGCCTCTAACAACGGAATCATCTCTTCGTCAAACTCCAGTTCGATATCCTCGTCCTGCAAAATGGCTAAATCGACAACTTCACCGAACGAAAACAACGTTGCCAGAGCCCTAACTATACCTTCCTTTGAATTAGGCATATATCCAAACGAACGACCGGGGTTAGATGCATTAGCGATAAATACGTCATCTTCTATTTTGTATTCACCCCAAACATCGTTATCCAATGAAAAGAACGAATCTAGTTTATCTTGGTGTTCCTTCATTATATTTGCGATTTTATCGCTTTTAATAGAAACAGCAACAAAACTACTAGAAGATGAATTGGTTACAAAGTCAGTTCTTATTTTCATATTTATGACCATTCCTTTCCGCTGCGCTACAAGGCACAAAACAGCATG
>CAZYRT010000016.1:0-43198 GCA_964650045.1 uncultured Ruminococcus sp. | reverse complement strand
GTAGTCTCGAAAACTTTTTGTTTTTTCGAGTGTCTACTCTAAGGGGATTATATCATCGGGTTTTTTTGTGCATTTTTTTCTAACTTGAAACTTCTTGAGAGGTCTCGGTTGAGGAGACTTCTTCAGACAAATTGCTGCTTTCGGCAGGCATGCTTGATTCTTCGATAGAACTGTCGGATGAGTAATTAGAAACTTCAGCTGAAACTTCTTGTGAATTATCGGCTTCTCCGCTGATTAGATCTGTTGGTGCCTTGCAATCGCCTGCTATAAGAAGAATTAAAAGAAGGATGATTTCAATAGAAAGGAAAATTAATCCTTTTTTTTTGTTAGGTTTTTTTACCTTTATGTTCAAAATAAATGCCAGAGCTAATGCAAGATAACTCAATCTAAATATCCAAACGCTGACGTTAGCAGGAATGAATGTTGTCAACACAAAAAGAAATGTGACTAAAAATGTTGACATGGGGATAGGAATACCGCGGAAATATTTCATTTTGCGGTTTTGGTTTTTGTTTGCAAGTGTGTTGAAATATGCTAAACGTATGGCACCGCAAATAACGAATAAACCGTATATTAAAACATCGATAGGACCGTCAAAACCAAAGGAAAAAGCAATAAAACAAGGTGTAACGCCAAAACTTATCACATCACAAAGGCTGTCGATCTGTACTCCGTAAAATCTATCTTCTTCTGTGCGGTTTTTCTGAGATCTGGCGATCTTACCGTCGAACATATCGCACAAAAGAGATAAAAACATAAGATAAATAGCATATTTAATATCGCCGTTTGCCGCAAGAAAGCAGGCTGTGATAGCTGACAACAGTCCGAACATTGTGACAAAATTGGCTAAAGAATAAAATCCGATAAACATAATTTCCTCCCAAATTGCCTATTTATATCGATCAATATTTTTTAATTCACTGTAAAGCTTTTTATAGCTTTCGTGCCTTTCGTTTGAAATGGCACCCCTTTCCACACCTTGAAGTATACCGCATTCGGTCTCCTTGGTGTGGGTACAATCGGAATATCTGCAATCCTTTTCATATCCTGCAAATTCAGGGAAAAGGCTATGAAGCTCCTTGTGGTCGATCGCACAGTAAAGTTCGGTGTTAACAGCGGTAAAGCCGGGTGTGTCTGCTAAATAGGTTTTATCTCCAAGAGGGAATAGCTCGGTTGTTCTCGTGGTATTCTTACCTCTTGAAATTTTTTCTGACAAACTGCCTGTTTCCAACTGCAGATGAGGAAATAGGGAATTTATAAGTGTGGATTTTCCTACACCGGATGCCCCACATAAGACACATATCTTTCCTTTAAGAAGGGCTCTTACCTCCTCAATGCCGCTTCCGTCTTGGGAGCTTGTTTCGATTACGGTAAACTTGGTATTTCGATAAATTTCGCGGATTTCCGAACAATCAGCCAAATCGCTTTTTGAAATGATTATTGCACATTCAATTCCGTTTTTTTCTGCAATAACTGTTAATAGATCGATATTATAAAGATAAGGCGCAGGGTCTTTGGGGGCAACAACCATTGCCAAGAGATCAATGTTGGCAACAGGAGGTCTGACAAGTGAATTTCTTCTCGGTAGATGGGAGGTTATAAAACCGTTCCCATCACCGTTGTCTCGGAAGATCACTTTATCTCCTGCAAGGACCCTTCCGTCTGTTTTTCTTGTTTTTGTACCGCAACGGCAAGTAAAAAGCTCACCGTTTGATTCCAATGTATATAGTCCGTTTTTTCCCGAAAGTACCAAGCCTTCCTTCTCAATTATATTCAAGCTATAACCTCGGAACTTTCGTCTTCACCGATAGTGGGTTCACTTGATTCGGGTTCGCTAATGTCAGGCTCACTTGATTCAGGCTCACTTGATTCAGGCTCACTTGATTCAGGCTCGCTTGATTCAGGCTCGCTTGATTCAGGCTCGCTTGATTCGGGCTCGCTTGATTCGGGCTCGCTTATGTCGGGTTCACTTATTTCAGGCTCACTTGATTCAGGTTCGCTTGATTCAGGTTCGCTCGATTCAGGCTCAATTTCAATTTTTTCGTAGGTTACATAAATGAGACTGATGGATTCGGTATCAAATGGAACAACATCACCTGATTCGATGCTTTGGAAGGCTACAGTACCGGATCCGTCGTATTCATTAATCTGACGGTAATTATAGTCCCACAGCGAAATAATAACATCTTCAACAGATTCAGCTACGGAGCATTCATATTCAAACATGAACTTATCATTCTCGTCTATCACAAAATACATAGGCTCATATTTTAGCTTGTTATCATTCCAAGCCTTGTTCATCTTTACAATGACTTCTTCGGGCTTACTGCCTTTAAGATCAGGCATTATAATATCCTTCATGGGAATAGATACAGTAAGCTTAACTTCTTTGCCCTTGCTTGAAATAATTCCGGGATCAATGCTCTGCTTTATAACAGTATTATTACCGTCTTTAGTTTCCTCATATTCGAATTTGACAGTATACAAAGCCAAAGTTTGCGCAAGCTTCTTTGCGTCAGCTTCGTTTAATCCGATGACATTTGGCATTCTGCCTGTGCTGGTAGCATCGCTACGCTCATAGAAATATACGGTGACAGTATCCCCTACATCCAATTCGGTTCCTGCAGGAGGATAAATCTCTGCAACCTGGTCGGAATTGTAATAAATGTAATCGGGATCACTTATTGTTTCGTATTTGAATGTCAGTTCCAAATTTTCAATCATTGTTTTTGCAGTACGCTTTGGATAGCCAACTACATTGGGTACTATGGCTTTTGCAGTTCGGTTGACGGTGATAGAGGTGAAATGTATCATATCGTCATCACCGATTTTGCTAGAGTGGTTAGCCGAAGGCTCTGTAGAAATGATCTTGTTGTTTTCCAAATCATCTCTTGTTTCGTAGATGACCTCGTCAACAGCGATATTAACACCAAAAGCACCGTTTGCCAGATTATTTTGCAATTCGGTATTGTAATAGCTTCCCACAATATCGGGGAACATAGCTTCGCCCTTGTCTTCTTTTGAGAAAAAGTTGTTATAGGCATTTATTACAACAATAAGCAAAAGAATTACTGCTACAATGATAAAGGAAAGAGAAACACCGCTTATAATAGGGAACATGGTTATATTAGATTTTCGCTTTTTGGTCTTTACGACCTTTTTTTGTTTTCTTTCCTTGATTTTTTTTGCTTCGGTTTCCTGCTTCTTTTTCTTCTTTTTCTCAAGACTTTCCTTGATTACTTCTTCACCGTAGTCAAGCTCGGCTGTGGAGATCATATCAATAGAAACAACACTTGTTGTGCTGACAGGCCCTTCATCTGTGTCGCTGCTGTTCATGCTGAAAATAACATCGGGATAACGAACTACCCATTCGATAGCCTTTATCATAGCATGAGCAGATTGGAAACGATCCTCGGGAGACTTTTCCATAGCCTTCAAAATGATTTGGGAAACACCCACAGGAACATCCAAAACGATATCTCTGGGATGAACAGGATCGTCATTTACCTGCATCATTGCGATTTCCATAGGAGTTTCTGCAATGAAGGGAAGTGTTCCGGTTACTGCTTCATAAAACATTACGCCAACAGAATAGATATCGGAATAGTAATCTGTTTCCTTGCCGCAAGCTTGCTCAGGTGAAATATAATAAACTGTTCCAACAGCTTTTTCATCCCTTTGCTCGGAAACTGAGCTGGGAAGCTTTGCGATACCAAAATCGGTAACCTTGATATCTCCGTTTTTCATGAGCATAACATTCTGGGGTTTGATATCACGGTGAATAATGCCCTTGCTGTGTGCATGCTCCAATCCGCGGAGTATCTGAAGAATGTATACACAAGCTTCCTTCCAACCGATAGCTCCCTTGTTGTCAAGATATTCTCTGAATGTGATTCCGTCAAGATATTCCATTACGATATATTTAATATCAGGAAAAATGGCAACATCATAAACACTTACGATATTCTTGTTGGAAAGCATGGCAACAGCCTTTGATTCGTCGATGAATCTTGCTTCTGCCGATTCGTTTCCCGTAAATTCGTCATTAAGAATCTTAATGGCAACGATACGCTTCATAACAAGGTCCTGTGCTTTGAGTACGGTGGCCATGCCTCCAATTCCCACAAGCTCAAGGATCTTATATCTGCCATCGAGAACCTTTCCTACAAAACTTTCGTATTTATTCATAGTTTCTTCCTTTCATACGCTGTTTTATTTTGCGTTATGAACTTGATTTTATTATTCAACACCAAGCAAAACCGCGGTAATATTATCCAATCCTCCGCCTTCGTTGGCTTCTTCGATAAGCTTATCGGTTCTTGCTTTAAGTGAGGTTGATTTTGATATATATTTACCCGAAATGATCTCACTGATCCTTTCGTCGGTTACATGATTGGTCAAACCGTCTGTACAGAGAAGCAATCTGTCATATCTGTCGATTCTGTAATAATCTCCCTCGACTTTGTCTCCGACACCTAATGCACGTAATATTATGTTCTTGTTGGGGTGGTTAACCGCTTCTTCGGGAGTTAATTCTCCCTTGTCAATAAGGTATTGAACAAATGAATGGTCGGTTGAAATCTGTTCCAGCTTTCTGTCATTTTGACGATATATCCTGCTGTCACCGATGTTAACTGCGAATGTACCTGAGAGACAGCTGATAACAGCAACTAACGTAGTACCCATGCCTTCTAATTCTTCGGAGCTTTGGGATTTAAGGTAAATGCTCATGTTGGCTTCATCAACAGCCGTTTTCATCAGCCTTTTAATTTCACCTTCGCTGAAATCGTCTGCATCTTTAGAAGAAAAGGCTTTTTTGATAATATTTGCAAAGGTTTTCACAGCCAATCCGCTTGCTACATTTCCGCCTTTTGCGCCACCCATGCCGTCACAAACAATAGCGCAAAAATAACCTTCCTTAGAAAAAACGGCAAAGCTGTCTTGATTGCATTTTCTTTTTTTGCCAACATCGGTTTTTCCGCCGTATTTCATTTTGCCGTTCCTCCTTCTTGCTTATTTTTGTGCTTCTTCGGCACGCAATTGACCGCAGGAAGCATTGATATCCGCTCCCAATTCGCGTCTTACCGTTACGCTTATTTTATATGTTTCAACTGTTTCTGTAAATACCTTTATGGTATTTTTTTCGCTTCTTTTAAAGTTTTTTTCCTTTATGGGATTGACCGGTATCAAATTCACATGACATATCATTCCCGAAAGAAGCTTGCCCAATTTGTGGGCATCCTCCTTGGAATCATTAACACCGGCTATTAAAGCATATTCAAAGGATATTCTTCTGCCTGTTTTGTCAATATATCTTCTGCATGAATCCAAAAGCTCTTTTATTGTATATCTTTTGGCAATGGGCATTGTTTGCTTCCTTGTTTCATCATCGGAAGCATGAAGCGAAACCGAAAGTGTAACAGGCAATCCTTCATCAGCTAATCTGTCTATTTTATCAACCAAACCGCAGGTAGAAAGTGAAATGTGGCGTAAACCGATATTTAATCCTTTTTCATGGTTAACAAGCTTTAAAAATTTAATTACATTGTCGTAATTATCCAAAGGCTCGCCCATTCCCATTAAAACAATGTTGGAAACACGCTCGCCCAAATCCCTTTCCGCTTCTAATATCTGTAACAGCATTTCGGAAGGTGCCAATGACCTTATCAATCCTGCTTTTGTAGAAGCACAAAAGGCACATCCCATTCTGCATCCTACCTGAGTAGAGATGCACATAGTGTTTCCGTGATGATACCTCATGAAAACACTTTCCACCGTCTCACTGTCATGCAAAGCATAGAGATATTTTACGGTGCCGTCGATTGCCGAAACGAGCTTTCTTCGAATGGTTGCTGTAGGAATAAAAGCTTTTTCGCCAAGCTTTTCTTTAAAAGCCTTCGGCAGATTCGTAAATTCATCAAAGTTTCGCTTGCCTTTATATAAACCTTCGAAAATCTGGTTTCCTCTGTATTTGGGCTGTCCCAATTCAACAGCCAGCTCCCCCAATTCTTGGGGAAACATGGAAAGGAGATCTGATTTCATATTTTAACTCTCCCGTTGGAGCTTCGCCATATAAAAACCTTCGTGGGCTTCTTGATATGGAAGCAGAGTTTCCTCGTGAACTAATTTGAAATTGGGATTTTGTTGCAAAAACTCTTTTACAACATCCTCGTTTTCTTTTTTATTTATAGAGCAGGTGGAATAAACCATCTCTCCGCCTATCATTAAATATCCGGATGCAGAAGCGATAATCGTTCTTTGGGTGGTGTAAAGACCTTTGAAACTCTCAGGGGATTTGTATTTGATTTCGGGCTTGCTTCCCATAACACCTGTTCCGCTGCAGGGAACATCGCAGATTACTTTGTGAGCAATTCCGATAAAATTCTCTTTGGGCTTTCTTGCGTCATGCTTTTCGGTCTTTATAATAGTTATTCCAAGCTTTTCGGCGCTTTTATTGATCAACGAAAGCTTGTTGCTATGGAGATCAAAGGCATATATCTGACCTTGGTTTTCCATATCTATTGCGGCACCCAAAGTTTTTCCGCCGGGACAAGCGCAAACATCAACAACGGTTTCGCCCTTTTTTGCATTCAAAAGTGCAACAGCCTTTTGAGAAGCCAAGCCTTGAATGTAAAAATCACCCGTTTGAATATTCGCCAATGCATCGGCAACCTTATCGCAGAAAATCGTTTTCTCTCCGATAATTTCACCGCCGACCTTTTCGGATACGGCTTTTGCATTTGTTTTAAGAGTATTAACTCTCAAAAACATCTTGGATTTGCCCAAAAATGCTTGGAAAATTTCATCAATATTTTCAGGATATTGCTCTGCCAAAAGCTCAAATAATTCCTTGGATGAAGAATATTTGATATAACCGTGGCTGTTTTCAATATCCTTAATAATCTCCTGCTTTTTACGGCAGATATTTCTTAAAACCGCATTTACAAATCCTGCGGATTTTCTTCCCAAAATATCTTTTGCTATCTCGACTGTTTCGTCGCAGGCAGAATTTTCAGGTACCTTATTCATATATAAAATTTGATAAACGCCTGTCATCAACAGAATAACGGTATCTCTGTCGGTATCTTGTCTTATGAATTTTGAAAGTATATATTCCAGAGTGACCTTTCTTTCCAAAGTTCCCAAAGCGATATTTTCTGCAAAAGCTCTGTGGATACCGTTAAGCTCATCGCTGATTGAGATTAAATTGGAATATGCACCGTCCAAAATTCGCTTGACGGCATTAAAAGCCGCAAGCCTTGCTTTATCACT
The DNA here is from genome assembly GCA_964650045.1 of uncultured Ruminococcus sp. Classification (GTDB taxonomy): domain Bacteria; phylum Bacillota; class Clostridia; order Oscillospirales; family CAG-382; genus Coliplasma. The sequence continues at coordinate 35,926 of CAZYRT010000016.1, read as the reverse complement.
CATTTACCTTTGTTCCGATCTCGATTTTGTTTCCGCGGAGATAGCTTTCCGCCTCACAAACACCCTTGCCCTCGGGGCAAAGCTTGGTTATGATAACGCTGCCTTGGCTGCAGGCTATCTCTATACCGCCCTTGTCTGTGGAAATAACAGTACCTGCTTCACCGTTTCCGTTTCCGATAATAGCATTTCTGACCTTAAAACGTTTTCCGTTCATAAAGAAGAAGGAGCCGGGGAAGGGAGAAAGACCTCTGATACGGTTTCTTGTGTCCTCTGCAGTTTCATTAAAGGTAATGAACGCATCATCATTTCCGATTTTGTGGGCATAGGTTGCGATGTTGTCATCCTGCTTTGTTCTGGGAATATTACCGCTTTCGGCAAGCTTAATAAATTCTTTCAATGCATCTTTTCCGCATTGGGCGAGAGCATCGTGGTATTCTTCAGCCGTCCAATCTTCTTCGATCTTAATTTCCTTGCGAATTATCATATCGCCGGTGTCAAGACCTACATCCATATACATTATTGTGACGCCGCCGATTTTGTCTCCGCTCATTATCGCACGGTTGATGGGAGCCGCACCTCTCCATTTGGGGAGAAGGGAAGCGTGGACATTAACACAGCCTAATTTTGGGATATCCAATATCTGTTTGGAAAGTATTCTGCCGTATGCCGTTACGATAAATAAATCGGCATTTGTATCTTTCAATATTTTTATGATTTCTTCATCTTTAAGGGTGACAGGTGAAATTACCTCCAAGCCCTTTTCAAGAGCATATTTCTTTACATCAGAGGGAGTAAGATTATAACCTCTGCCTTTTGGTCTGTCGGGTTGAGTTACCACCAAAACTATATCCTGATCAGCTTCGCATAAAGCCTCCAAAGAAGCTACAGCAAATTCAGGGGTTCCCATGAAAACTATTTTCATTCTGCTTCCTCAACCTCATCGGGTCCGAAGGTTTCTTCGGCTTTGTCTATATAAAGAATACCATCCAAATGGTCAAGCTCATGACAGAAGCATCTTGCCATCAAGCCCTCACCCTCAACCTCATAAACCTTACCGTGTCTGTCGGTAGCGCGAACCTTTACAACATTAGGTCTGATAACTCTGCCGTATGTGTCGGGAACCGAAAGACAAGCCTCGATATCATCCTGTTTGCCGCTTGTTTTGATGATTTCGGGATTTATCATTTCGTATTTCTTGTCACCGATTTCAACGATAACGATTCTTCTCAAAACACCAACCTGAGGAGCCGCCAAGCCAACACCCTGAGCCTTTTCCAATGTATCGTGCATATCGTCAAGTAATCTTAAAATTCTGGGAGTGATCTCATCAACTCTTCTGCATTTTTTACGAAGAGTTTCGTCACCCTCCTTGAGAATATTCAATATAGCCATAATGTTCCTCCAAACCGAGCTAAATAATGCTGGGATTTGCATCCAGATCAAGCTTGATGCCTTTTGACAAGACCGCCAACCCCTCGGCAAGCGCCGATGACAGAAATTCTCTTGCCTTTGCATTATCCTTATATTTTATTATTATCCTTTGACGGTATTTACCCATGACCTTGTAAATTCCGTTTTTAAAAGGACCGAATTTCACAATTTTTATATCTTGATATCCCTTGTCGTAAAGGGAAAGCAGTATCGTATTAAAACGTATGGCGAATTTTTCGCATTCCTTTTCGTCTTGGGATGATACTCCAAACACAGCCATTGAACAAAAAGGAGGGAAAACCACCGCTTTTCGCAAACTTATTTCGCTTCTATAAAATTTTTCATAATCCTGCGTTGCAGCTAACAGCAAGGTTTCATGCTCGGGGTTAAAGGTCTGCAAAATCGCTTTTCCTTCTCCGCCTGCTCTGCCTGCGCGCCCCACAAGCTGGGTTACCAATGAAAAGGTTCGTTCTCCTGCGCGAAAATCATCCATATAAAGGGAACTGTCAATAGAAGCAGCGCCCGCAAGAACGACATTAGGAAAGTCCAACCCCTTTGATATCATCTGTGTTCCGATTAAAATATCGGTTTGCCCGCTTGAGAATTCCTCTATCAGCTTATCGTGAGAGAATTTTCCGCCGGTAGTGTCGGAATCCATGCGGGTTATTTTAAGGTCGGGGAAATCATGCTCAAGCTCATCCTGAAGCTTTTGTGTGCCGAACCCTGAATAACCGATTTTTTTGCCACCGCAGGCAATACAATTTTCGGGCAATGCTTTTGTGTATCCGCAATAATGACAGCTCATTCTTCGAGTGCCGCGCATTAATCCCTCATAAGCATGGTGTGTTAACGAGACTGAGCAATTAGGGCAGGTGAATACATAACCGCATTCTCTGCAGGATATGTGGGAATTATAACCACGTCGGTTAACAAAAAGCAAAGCCTGCTTTCCGTTTTCGGAAGTTTTTTTTAATTCATGGGAAAGTCTGCTTCCGATAAGCTTATCTGTTCCGAGAACAGACATATCATCACGCAGATCTTCTATTATAACCTCGGGGAGTTTTGCTTCACCAAATCTGTTTTTGAGTTTGAAAAGGGAATAAAAGCCTTTTTCTGCTTTGTAAAAGCTTTCGATAGAGGGGGTTGCTGATGCAAGAAGCATCAATGCCTTGGATTGATTGCATCTGAACCGTGCAATATCGATAGCATTGTATTTGGGCTGCATTTCGCTTTTGTATGTGTGCGCCTGTTCCTCGTCAACTGCTATCATGCCCAAATTTTTTAATGGAGCGAAAACCGCGCTTCTTGTTCCGATGACAATATCAATATCACCTGCAAGAATCTTGCGGTAGGTATCGGTTCGTTCTCCGACAGAAAGCATGGAGTGTATAACCGCCAGCTTTTTGCCGAATGCCGCCGCATAAGACCTTACTGCTTGGGAAGCAAGCCCGATTTCGGGCAACAGTATAATAACCTGCTTTCCTTTCGCAATGACCTCTTTTGCGGTCTCTATCATCACTCTTGTTTTGCCGCTGCCGGTCACACCGAAAAGCAAGGCGGCTTTTGGTTCACCGCTTTCGATAAGGGTTTTCAAACCTGCAAGAGCATCCTCCTGCTCAGGTGATAATTCAAAATCTTTCTCGGGAGGAATATTATCAAAAGAATAGGCTTGTCTGAAAACGGATGTTTCTCGTTTTTCGGCTATTCCTTTTTTTACTAATGTATTTGCTACAGAAGCGGAAAAACCGCCTATCTCCTCAATTTCCCGTATTGTAGCGGCAGGATAATTTACAAGGAAGGCGGCAAGCGCTTTCTGCTTTTGAGAAAAACCTTGACCGTTTTCCGAAATCTCCAAGGCTTCTTCGGGAGAAATCTTAAGGCTGTAGGTGAACAAATTCTTTTCGTTAAGTTTTTCAACAACTCGTGTGTCCTTTAAAAGAACATCACATTTTGTCAGAGAAGCAAGAAGCTTTTTGACTTCTTCGCCGAATTCCTCTTTCAGCTCCCTTTCAACAGCCGTACCCTTTACAGAGATATGCTTTACCAAAACCTCAGCAGGAGTATTAAGCTTAGAAAGGTCTCTTTCGGGATTCACTCGATAGAAAACCTCGGTTCCTAAATTAACCCCAGGAGGGATAACCGTTTTAAATGCCGAACCGAATGTGCAGAAAAAGCGTTCCTTCATAAACGTGCAGGTGTGTATAAGATCCTCGGGCACATCAAAAGGGTAGTGCATAATGCTGTCCATAGGCTTAATATGAGGATAATCACATTCCTCGGAGAAGCCTACCACCACAGCGCTGACTCTTTTGTTGGAATTGCCGAAGGGAACAACAATAACCGAGCCTATCTTAATTTCGTCTCTTAATTCATAAGGGACAGAGTAGGTATATTTTTTGTCAATGGTATATGAAATGTCGGTTATGTGTACGAAGGCATACGCTTTGTTCATCGTTTTTTATTCTTCTTCGCTGTTTATTATAGAAAACTCACCGTCATAAAGCTTTTGAACGGCAATGGAAACAGGTTTTTCGGAAAGGAGGATATTTTCGCTCTTGGAATCCTTACCGAAGCGGTCGTTTTCGTTTCTGTTCTGCTCTTCAAGAGCCATTTCCTCGTTTGCCTTGTCGATAATATGTCTTGCGCATTTAGCTGTAGCAATAACGAGCTTATAACGGTTTACCTTGTCGTTGGTGAGATCTTGAACTGTGGGATAAAGCATCATAATGAAATTACCTCTTTATTTTGAATATAAATGTCTTATTGAATGTTTTTAATAATTTTCTCGGGTTCTTCAGCCGAGCATATAATATGGTCACTGTCGGTAATAAGCACCGATTTTGTTTTCTTACCGCAACTGATATCGATCATCCTGCCTGCATTCTTGGCATCTTGGATCAACCGTCTTACGGGAAGAGAATCGGGAGAAACCACCGAGATGACTCTGTCGCAATTAATATAATTGCCGAAACCTGCGTCGATCAACTTCATTGGTCGTCCCTCTTATTCGATATTTTGAATCTGTTCTCTGATTTTTTCAACATAGCTCTTTGCTTCGATAACAGCCTTTGCGATTTCGCTGTCATTGCATTTAGAGCCAATGGTGTTAACTTCGCGGTTCATTTCCTGAACAAGAAAATCAAGCTTTCTGCCAACAGGAACTTTTTCCTTTAAAATGCTTCTGAATTGGGAAAAGTGAGAACCGAGTCTTGCCAATTCCTCGCTTATGTCAGCCTTGTCTGCAAAAACAGCACATTCTGTGAGCAATCTTGCCTCATCATAATTTGCACCTTCCAAAAGCTCACGCACTCTTGCCTTCATCTTTTCGTTGTTTTCCTTAACAGACAAGGGCGCTCTCTCTGCTATAGCTTGGCGGATGTCTTCCAAAACCTCAAGATGACCTAAAAGATCGGCTTCCAGCTTTTGACCTTCAATTTCGCGCATTTGATTGAAGCCGTCAAATGCTTTTTCCATAACGACCAAAAGTGCTTTTCCTGCTTCTTCGGTATCTTCATCAGGACGGGTCTGAATAAAAACCTCGTTTCTGCCCGCAACCGTTTGAATGGTAACATCTCCGCCCAATTCATATTTTTCCTTTATCTGGCGGAGCAGGGCAACATAGCTTTCCAAAAACTTTTCGTTTATCGATAGACCGTTGTCATCTCCCTCGATTTTATCGATGAATATATAAATATCCATCTTGCCTCGGGAAACGCGGCTTGCGGCATATTGCTTTACCTTGTCCTCCAAGGCGGCATAAGCACGTCCTATTTTTATGTTAGTGTCGAGATAACGACTATTGACCGATTTCACTTCACATAGTATATCGCGTCCGTCGATAACTTCTCTGCATCTGCCGAACCCTGTCATGCTCTTTATCATCTCATGACCTCCAAATTAATATCATATAATTATACCACACGCGGTATCTTTTGTCAACTATTTGCCAAAAACCTTGGGTCTTATCTTACTAATATAATATACCGCGATTCTTTCTAAGGCTAAATCGAACAGTATGAAGGTTATATTAGCCAGCAAAATAAATCCTATAACAGCGATATAAATAAATTCTCCGTATTGGGATGTGATGTCTGTTTTGAGCAGAAAAACGGATATAGATCCTATTAAAACGAAAGCTATGTTAAAGGTGGCTATCCTTACGGTGTAAGATAACCATTTCTTTTGTATTCTGTTAAGATCTTCCTTTAAAATAGGGTAGAATCCGGAAAATAAAGCGAAAACAACACAAGGAAGCTTGTGGGGAAGTATTAAAACCGAGAGTATAGCCGAAACGGCGAAAACTCCCCATGACCATTTCTTACCCAATTCAATAAACGCTATTAAAATAATTATGCTTCCTAATGCCGCCGCTGTCAGATCGAGTGTTTGTACAAAAGTTCCTATCGCAAGGCAAACAACGCATAATGCTGTTAAAATGCCTGCTAAAGAGATATTTCTGCTTTCCTTCATATCAACAGCAGGGGATCAGGTCGCCGCCCATGCAATCGCAACAGCAATCGGCACATAGTAGTGCGTTGCAAATGTCACAGGCAGAACAGCTTGATGTATTGTTGGTGTTGCTTCCTGAATACGGGCTTGAATATGCACCGCTGCTCATCCTTTGCTGGAATGTGCGGTATTCACGGTTATAGGGGTCCATTTGGCAGGCAAGATTGATTTCATCTCTTGCGTTTTGAAGCCAGCCTTTTTTGTAATATACCAAGCTCATAAGAAAATGCCATTCTGCATTTCTTTCGGCAACAGCAAAACCGCCGAGGATGGTTTCGGCTTCATTTATACGTCCCGAATTAATGAGATTTCGTACTCTCAAAAATCTTTGGTCACCGGTATAGCTGTTGCTTCTGCTTTGCTGGTATTGATATCCTCCGCTTGTGTTATATCCGTTGGATTGACCCGATGCTCTCTGCTTCTGTATGGAATCATAAGCTTCGTTGATGGTTTTCATCTTTTCAGCCGCCAAATCGGCAAGGGGATTGTCCACATAGTTGTCAGGATGATATTGCTTCGCTAATTTGCGGTAAGCTTTCTTTATTTCTTCGTCTGTGGCGTTTTCCGAAACACCTAATATCTCATAGGGGTTGTTCATTAACGGTTTTCCTTTCGGTAATGTGCTTGACGGCATCTCTGCCTCCAAGCTCAGTAATGTTAAATATAAGTCTGTCGATTCCGTCCATGGGAGTCTTTGCTGCTAAGGCATAATAATTGGAGAATGCATTAAGACTGTCAAAAAGAGTTTCTTTTATGCATTCACTGTTATTGAGAGCATTTTCAACACTTCCGTATTTCAAAATGAAGGGATTGTAATTTCCGCTTTTGCCGTCTTTTTCCAAATCGTCAAATGCATCAGCAAGATAAATAAATCTGCCGATATGATATCCGCAATTTTCTGCGATGAGCTTGCGGTTTTCGGCAAATCCGTAGGCGGCTATGTCTCGCATCATAATCCCAAAGCTGTCGGCGGCAATGTCGGGAGAATCGCATTTTTCTTTTTCGTAAGCTTCAAGCTGTGTAATGCCTTTTTTGATTATATCCTTCAAGCCTTCGAAATTGTCTGATTTTTTGCTAATATGTTTGAATATAGGTTTGGCAACCTTTTTGAAAAAGGTCTTTATCCCTTTTTCGTCTTTGATGTCATCTAAAAGTTTTTCGTACGTAAGCAATCCGAATGCAGAGCAAACAAAAGAATAGCTTTGATCTGCACAAACGCAATTTTTCTTTTTTGCCTTGTATGGGCATCTTTTCTTTTCAATACAGATTTTTTCTTCCGACAGGGACATACGAAGCAATGCCAAAAGAATAAAATCATAGTTCAAAAGCCATCTTGTAAGGTGAGAAATGTTTTTTCCGCCCCATCTGCAGAGACCGCAATAAACGGCAGAATAAAATTCGCTGTCTTTTACCAATAATTCGCCTTTTACGGGTCTGATATATCCAAACATAATTAAACTCGCTTGCAATAATAATTCAAACTACATTATAACATCTTTTTTCCATAAATACAAGTCACATAAATAAAAAGAAATTATTAAATTTTTTTGAAAATGTATTGCTGAATTTTTTTTATAACAAAAAAGTAAAACGGAGTTTTTACGCGTATATATATTTGTATTTAGTATTTTAAATCGATTTATACCAAAGTGAGGTATGAATTATGAAAAACAGTACTTTTGCTTATGAGGAAAGCTTTTTGTGTTCGCAGGCATTTCATGTAAAGGACACAAAGGGCAGACTGAAACCATGTGATGAGTGTCCCGTGCGTTCGGAATTCCAACGGGACAGAGACCGCATCACTCATTCAAAAAGCTTTCGCCGTTTGATGCACAAAATGCAGGTTTTCCTTTCTCCCGAAGGTGACCATTACCGTACCAGGCTTACTCATACACTTGAGGTTGCTCAAATCGCACGAACCATTGCAAGAGCATTGCGGCTCAACGAGGATTTGACAGAAGCCGCTGCTTTGGGTCATGACCTTGGTCACACACCGTTCGGCCATTCGGGTGAGCGTGCGTTGGATAAGCTCCTTCCCGATGGATTCCGTCACAATGAACAGAGCTTGAGGGTGGTTGATTATCTGGAAAGAGAGGGAGAGGGACTTAATCTTACATTTGAGGTAAGGGAGGCTATCCTTTGCCATACCGGTATTAAAGCTGCATCAACTCTCGAAGGAAGAATAATTAAAATTGCCGATAGAATCGCTTACATAAATCATGATATTGATGATGCTTCCCGTGCAGGTTTGTTGGATATTAGTGAAATTCCCAAGGAAATCAGCGATATTCTCGGATATAGCCATAGCGACAGAATAACATCCCTTGTTACTGCGACTATAAATAACGGTGTTGAAAACGGTATCGGGCTCACAGAACCTTACGGCACTGCAATGGATAAGCTCAGGGACTTTATGTTCGAAAGGGTTTATAACAATCCTATCGCGAAAAGCGAGGACGGTAAGGTCTATAATATGTTGGAATTTCTTTATGACCATTTTTGTTCCCGTCCTGAAGATATTCCTTTTGAATATCAAAAATATGCCTTCCGTGACGGTGTCGGTGTTGTGGTTGCCGATTTTATCGCAGGTATGACAGACCGTTACGCATTGGGGTGCTTTAATGAGCTTTTTGTTCCCAAGGTATGGCAATATAAGTGATTTTGAATTTTGTAAATAAAACCGTGAAAACGGTAAAAATAAAGAGGTTAATTATGATCAAACTAACTTCCGGCAAACTTACTTTCGCTGTCAGCGAAGACGGTAGCCGCGTTGAATGGTCTGCGGCGGGGTTGCCCTTGCGCCAAAGCCCTAATGCTGATTTTTGGCGTGCCTTCTTCGATGACGGCTATCTTATGGAGATGTCCGTATGCTCTTCCAAGCAAAAGGGTAATGCGGAAATCAACTGTGATACTATTACTGTTGAATATCCTTCTCTTGTTGCCGACAACGGCAGAATTTTCGATGTAACATTGAAAATAACCGTAAAGGCTACCAAGGAAACTTATGACGGTTTCCTCTTCAGCTCTGAAATTTCCAATCGCGGCACAGAACGCTTCAATGAGATCATGCTTCCTTTCGTTGATCTTGATGTTGCTTGCGATGAGAACCGTGAAAATGATGTGTTCTACCACATCGAGGGTCTCGGCAGAACCATTCCCAATCCTTGGGATACCGTAAGAGCCGCTTCACACACCGAATATATTTCCTCCGATAACCATGTTGTTTGGAGTTCTCAGCGTTATCCCGGCGATGCGGCAATGGGCTGGTTCGGTTTGCAGACAGGTAATTATTTCCTTTATGTGGGACGTCATGATCCGGATCTTAAAATCTGCGTTCTCAATGTAGGTGTATCTCCCCGTGATGCAGATCCCCGTTTGATGATCAATATTTCTCACCTTCCTTCTGCAAAGCAGGGTGAAACTGTTAAAACCACCGAATGCTTCGTTTCTCTCAACGAAGGTGATTGGAGAACAGGCTCCGATATCTATCGCGGCTATGCCGAAAAGAATTGGTACACAGCTCCGGTCGTTCCCGAATGGGTAAAGAATTTCACGGGCTGGCAGAGAGTTATTCTTCGCCACCAATTCGGTGAAATAAACTTCAAATATGAAGACCTTCCCAAGATATATGAAAACGGCAAAAAGTATGGCTTGAATATGCTTTTGGTATTTGGTTGGTGGAAGGGTAGATTCGATAACGGCTATCCTATCTATGAGATCGATGAAGAATTGGGCGGTGCAGAAAAGCTTAGGGAGGCTATCGAAACCATTCAGAAGGATGGCGGTCGTGTTGCTCTTTATACCAACGGTCAGCTTATCGACGTAAATACCGATTATTATCGTGAAATCGGTCACAAGGTCTGCCGTATAGATATCGACGGCAACGATTATCGTGACCATTACCGCTTCGGTAATGACGGTACATTGCTCCGCGCATTCGGCTATAAGTCCTTTGTTACAGCTTGCTGTGCAAATGACGAATGGCAGAACAGAGTTGTAAACCATGAAAAGATGAAGTTTGATTTCGGCGCTGACTCTGCATTCTTCGACCAAATCGGTGCGGCTGCTCCTCTTCCTTGCTTTAATGAAGACCATTTCCATGGTCCTCGTCCCGATGAATGCGAAAAGTGGCGTATTGAAGCGTTCAAAAAACTCCGTGCAAACTGCCCTGATGGAAAAGCTGTCGGTACCGAAATGGTTTGCGACATGGTTATTCCTTATGTTCAGTATATCCACGGTATTCAGATCGGCGCAGTTTTTACCCCCGACTGCTTCCCCAATATGTTCATGAGAACCTTCCCTGAATTGATTCAGACAGACCGTTTCGTTCATGACTATAAAGAGGGTATGGACCGCGCTCTTAATCATGCATTCATTCGCGGCTTCCGTTTCGACGTTTCTCCCTGGAGAGGCAGAACCGATATCAGTTCTATTCCTCAATTGGGAGAAAAGCTTGCCGAAATCATCGCTCTCAAGGCGGAATACAAGAAATTTTTCTATGAAGGCGAATACTATGTTGAAAATACTCTCGACGGTATTGTTCCTTCCTGCATTAAGTACGGCGAATTCAGAAACGGCAACGAGCTTATGTATGCTCTTTGGAATGACTCCGATTCCGAACAGACATTTACTGTTTCGGGAATTGAAATAACAATGAAAGAACAAGAGGTAAAATGTGTATGTTTAGCTTAAAAGGTAAAGTTGCTCTCGTAACAGGCTCTTCTCGCGGTATCGGCAGAGGTATCGCTCTTTCTCTCGCTGAAGCAGGCGCTGATGTAGTAGTAAACTACGCAGGTAATGCAAAGGCAGCAGATGAAGTTGTTGAAAAGATTCAAGCAATGGGTCAAAAGGCTATTGCAATTCAGGCAGATTGCGGCGACAAGGATTCTGTTGATGCAATGTATGATGCTGCAATGAAGGAATTCGGCAGAATTGATATTTTGGTAAATAACGCAGGCACATCTCAGGATAAGGATATCTTCTCCATCGAATTGGAAGATTGGGATAGAATTATTAAGACCAACCTTACATCCGGCTATCTCTGCAGTAAGCGCGCTATGGAAATCATGCGTGACCAAAATTGCGGCAGAATCATCTTCATCTCCTCTGTAGTTGGACAGAGAGGCGCTCTTTACGGACACGTTCACTATGCTGCAACTAAGGCAGGTCAGATCGGTATGGCTAAGACTATGGCTCGTACTGCTGCCCCCTATAACATTACTGTAAACGCAATCGCTCCCGGTTTCGTTGCAACGGAACTATTTCTACAGACCCACGGCGAAGAAGAAATGAAGAAGCTTGCTAAATCCAACCCCGTTGGATTCATCGGCTCTCTTGATGACATCGGCGCAGCTGCAGTATATCTTGCATCTGATGAAGCACGTTACATCACCGGCGCTACAATTGACGTTAACGGCGGTAACAACTTCAGATGATTAAATTTACTTGGCTGGGACAAGCAGGCGTATTGCTTGATTGCGGAGGAGCAAAGCTTTTGGTGGACCCTTATTTTTCTGACAGCGCGGCTGAAATAGCCTGCCCCAGAAAAATGCCGGTTGACCCTATGGTATGGGATATTAAACCCGATTTGCTTTTGATAACTCATGAGCATATCGACCATTATGATCCCGAAACAGTTCCTCATTTTGTAAATGAAAATACATCTATGACGGTTCTTTCACCCTTTTCCGTAAGGTCAAAATTGCTGTCATACCCCGGCAAGCATAATCTTGTTCAGGTGGTTCCCGGAGTGGTGTGGACTCATGGTGATGTTACAATAACAACCGTTGGTGCGGTTCATTCCGACCCTTATGCTGTTGGCTTCATCGTTGAATATGAAGGAGAATCTGTTTATTTAACAGGAGATACTCTTTTCTGCCCTCCCTTGCTTGATGAGATAAGCGTTGATGTGGACTATGTGGTTCTTCCCGTTAACGGAAAAGGAAACAATATGAACGCAGACGATGCGGCAAAATTTGCAGATTATCTTGATGCAAAATGTGCTATCCCCGTTCATTTTGGTATGCTTGACGATTTGAACCCCGAAATTTTCCAATGGGATGAGGTTATAATTCCCGAAATTTATAAGGAGATTGAATTATGAAAATAACTGATATTAAAACATTCGTTGTTGACTGCTTCCGTACAAACTGGGTGTTCGTTAAGGTTTACACAGACGAAGGTATCGACGGTGTAGGCGAAGCAACTCTTGAATATAAGGAAGATGCTCTTCTCGGCGCCATCGGTCATGCACGCGAAGCTATTCTCGGTCAGGACCCCATGAATATCGAGCTTATCACACACAACCTTTACCGTGATGCTTATTGGCGCGGAGGCGCGGTTCTTATGTCTGCTATTTCCGGTATCGAAATGGCTCTTTGGGATATTAAGGGTAAGGCTCTCGGCGTTCCTGTTTATCAGCTTCTCGGCGGTAAAATGCGTGATTCCGTTCGTATTTATGTTAACGGATGGTTCGCAGGCGCATCCACTCCCAAGGAATTCGGTCAGAAGGCTGCCGAAGCTGTAAAGCGCGGTGTTACCGCTATGAAGTGGGACCCCTTTGGAAAGAACTTCCTCGAAATTTCCAATAAGGACCTTAACACAGCTTGCGAATGTATCGACGAGGTTCGTAAGGCAGTTGGTCCCGAAGTAGAGCTTCTTATCGAAGGTCACGGCAGATTTGACGTTCAGACAGGTATTAAGATTGCTAAAGAAATCGAGCAATTTAAGCCTAAATTTTTCGAAGAACCTACTCCTCCCGATGATATTCAGGCTCTTAAGAGAGTTCGTGATAAGTCTCCCGTTCCGATTTCTGCAGGTGAAAGACTTTACGGATTGCGATCCTTCAAGGAAATCTTTAATCTCAATGCTTGTGACTTTATCCAGCCCGACGTTTCTCATGCAGGCGGTATCATGGAATTGAAGAAGATAGCGGCTTTGGCAGAAGCTCATTATATTCCTTTTGCACCTCACAATCCCTCCGGTCCTGTTGCTAATGCTGCAACACTTCAGTTGGCTGCTTGTACTCAGAACTTCTCTATTCTTGAGATTATGTACAGCGACGTTGTTTACCGTAAGGATGTTACTAACGAAAATCTCACCTATAAAGACGGTTATATCGATATTCCCGATAAGCCCGGTCTCGGTATTGAACTTAACGAAGAAGAATGCTTGAAGTATCCCTATCAGGTTCACACCTTGAGACACTACACAGGTAAGCTTACCGATATTCGTCCTCCCGAAACAGCATTCTATTTCTAATTTATAATTTATAAAAACGAAAGGAGGGAGTTCATGGCGTTCACCAGAGAATTTCTCGAGGAATTAAAGCTTCGCAACAATATCGAGGAAGTCATCGGAAGAACAGTGACATTAAAGCGCGCAGGCGGTAATCTTGTGGGCAGATGTCCTTTCCATAGTGAACGCACTCCCTCCTTCACAGTCTTTCCTGCTACATCCAGCTATTATTGCTTTGGTTGCGGTGCAGGAGGCGATGTTGTAACCTTTGTAATGCAATCCGAAAACCTTGAGTATCGAGAAGCTGTTGAATTTCTTGCCAAACGGGTGGGAATCCATGTTGAAGAGGTTTTTGATAATAAACGTCCCGAGGAACCGACAGTCAGACGTGACAGAATGCTGGAGATGAATAAAGAAGCGGCAAGATTCTTCTTTAAATCCCTTCTTTCTCCCGAAGGTGCGGTTGCCCGTGGTTATTTGGAAAAACGTCAGTTTAACCAAACAACTGTCAAACGCTTCGGCATAGGATATGCTCCTCAATCGCCATACGGAAAAGCTCCTCTTTGCGATCATTTGATGTCCAAGGGCTTTACTCCTGTGGAGATAAAAGCAGGCTTTCTCGGAGGCGAAGGAAAAAACAGCAGGATGTATGATATGTTCCGTCACCGTTTGATATTTCCCGTTTTTGATGCCAACGGCGAAGTCGTGGCATTCAGCGGAAGGCGTTTAAATGAGGAAGATGAACGAAAATACATTAACACATCAGACACTCCTGTATTTAAGAAAAGCCGAATACTTTTCGGGTTGAATATTGCAAAAAACAGCGAATCGGGTGCTTTCATACTTTGTGAAGGCTCCCCCGATGCTATCGCTCTTCATCAAGCAGGCTTCGATAATGCTATCGCTACCTTGGGTACTGCCATAACGTCGGAGCACGCGCGTATTATAGCAAGATATGTCAGAACAGTTTATCTTGCCTATGATATTGATAAAGCAGGAAGAAGAGCAACCTTAAAAGGCATCGACCTGTTGAATCAGGTTGGTGTTGATACAAAAATCATTAATTTAGGAACCGAAACAAAGGACCCTGATGAATATATTAAAAAATTCGGAGCCGAAGCTTTTCGCAAAAAGCTTTCGGGTTCTTCGGGTCAGGTTGAATATACTATCGATGAAATTATATCGAGATATGATATTACGGTTTCGGAAGACAAGCTTCGTGCTGTAAATGAAATAGTTAAATATCTTGCCACCTTGGCATCCCGTCCCGAAAGGGAAGTGTATTCTGCTCGGACAGCAGAAAAATTGGGATTAACAGCGGAATCTGTCCGTACAGAGGTGGAACGCCTGTTTAACAAGCAGGATAAAAAAATGCGCAAGGAAATTGCAAACAAGGCCTTGAAGGAGCAAAGCGGTTTCGGCGGAAGTGCCAATTCCGATAAGCTTCGCTTTTCTTCCGAGGCCTCCCATGAAGAAGCAATTCTCGGGCTTCTTCTCATCCGAAGCGATTTCGGTCCCGAGGCGATGAAACGCCTTGATGAATCGGATTTTGCTACAGCATTAAATAAGAAAATTTTTACTCTGTTCTGTGAAGAGTTTGCCGAGGGTAGGGAAATTGTCCTTTCAAAGGACGGAGTGCTTTCATCCCGCGAGATAGGCGCATTGGAAAATTGCCGTGCCTCTCGCTTGGAATTGGGTGATATAACCCTTTCAGCGCTTAATTCCCATATCGATGCATTAAAACAATTACGCGAACGTAGTGAATATGACAAAAAAATCGAAGCCGATCCGGCAAATGCTTTAAACGAGTATTTAGATAAATTAAAGAAGAAAAAGCCAAATAAACAGGAGGATAACAATGGATAAGGAATTATCTGCCTTCACTCCCGAACAAATAGAAGATGCAAAGGAACGCGGTAATATTAAAATTGCTGAGATCCTTACTGCTCTTATTGATACTGATGTAAGCCTTGAAAAATTCGAAAAGGTTTGTGAAGCTATCGAACGTAACGGAATAGAGATCACAACCGAGCATTCGGGTGATGTTTTTGATATTTCCGAAGAGGATCTGGAAGGGGAAGAATTTGAAGAAACCAACGAGGATATGGACACTATCCTCACTCAAGAGGGTGTTTCGATTGATGACCCTGTAAGAATGTATCTTAAAGAAATCGGAAAAGTTCCCTTGCTTTCTGCTGAAAAAGAGCTGGAATTAGCAAACAGAATGTCTCATGGTGACCTTAATGCAAAGCAACAGCTTGTTGAAGCTAACCTTCGTCTTGTTGTAAGTATTGCAAAGAGATATGTTAACAGAGGTATGTTCTTCCTTGATTTGATTCAGGAAGGCAACCTTGGTTTGATGAAAGCCGCAGAAAAATTTGACTACGGCAAAGGATTCAAGTTCTCTACCTATGCAACATGGTGGATACGTCAGGCTATTACAAGAGCAATAGCCGACCAAGCGAGAACTATAAGAATCCCTGTTCACATGGTAGAAACTATCAATAAGGTTCTCCGTGTCTCACGTCAGCTTTTGCAGGAAAAGGGAAGAGACCCTCTTGATGAAGAAATTGCAAAAGCGATGGATATGCCTGTGGATAAGGTAAGAGATATTTTGAAGATCGCCCAAGAACCGGTTTCTCTTGAAATGCCTATAGGCGAAGAGGAAGATTCACACCTTGGTGATTTTATCGCTGACGATAATACACCTGCTCCTGCTGATGCCGCATCTTATCAGATGCTTCGCGAGCATCTTTTGGAGGTTCTCCATACATTAACACCCCGTGAAGAAGCTGTTTTGAAGCTTCGCTTCGGATTGGAGGACGGCAGACCCAGAACTCTCGAAGAGGTGGGTAAGGTATTTGATATCACCCGTGAACGTATCCGCCAAATAGAAGCAAAGGCATTGCGAAAGCTTCGTCATCCCAGCCGTTCAAAAAAATTAAAGGACTATCTTGAATAATCAGCCAAAGAAAGGCATTAATATGAAAGAACAATTAGAGCTTATCAAAACAACAGCCGTTGCAGAAATAGAAGCGGCTGAAACCTCCTTGGAGGATATCAGAATCAAATATCTCGGTAAAAAGGGTCAGCTTACCGCTATTCTTCGCGGTATGGGTGCACTTTCTGCCGAAGAACGTCCTGTAATCGGTGCAATTGCAAACGAAGTCAGAGGATGTATAGAAAATGCTTTGGAAAAGCGCGGTGCCGAGCTTAAAAAGCTTGCTTTGGCAAAAAGTCTGGAAGCAGAAAAATTAGATGTAACCTATGATGCGGTTGCTCCTACTGCAGGTCATGTTCATCCTATTACCGCTGCAATGAAGCGCATGACTGAAATTTTCATCGATATGGGCTTCACAGTAGTCGAAGGTCCTGAGGTCGAAACAGTTAAAAATAACTTCGATAATCTTAACGCTCCTGCCGATCACCCTTCCCGTGATTTTCAGGACACCTTCTATATTACAGAATCTACTCTTTTGCGTACCCAAACCTCACCTGTTCAACTTCGCGCAATGCAGGCGAACCCCAATCCTCCCATTCGTATAATTTCTCCCGGCAGAGTATATAGAAGCGATGTTGCAGATGCTTCTCACTCTCCCATGTTCCATCAGTTGGAGGGTCTTGTTATCGACAAGGGAATAACTATGGGCGATTTGAAGGGTATACTTTCTCAGTTTGCAAAAACGATGTTCGGACCCGAAACAAAGACTCGTTTTCGTCCTCACAATTTCCCCTTTACCGAGCCTTCTGCAGAGGTTGACGTTTCCTGCTTTGTTTGCGGTGGAAAGGGATGCCGTCTCTGTAAGGGCGAAGGCTGGATGGAAATTCTTGGTTCCGGTATGGTTCACCCCGAGGTTTTGCGTGCGGGCGGTATTGACCCCGATGTTTATACAGGCTTTGCTTTCGGCATGGGGGTTGAACGTGTTGCAATGGTAATGTCCGGCATAGACGATTTGCGCTTGATGTTCGATAACGATACACGCTTTCTCAAGCAATTCTAATTTTGAACGAAACTATCCAACGGAAGGAAAAATAAATGGACGTATCACTTAATTGGCTTAAAGATTATGTAAACATACCCGATGATATTAAAACCTTCTGCGATGCTATGACCATGACCGGTACAAAGGTTGAAGGTTATAATGTTGTAGGAAGCGACATCGAAAAGGTTGTGGTTGGAGAGATTATGTCAACTGAACCTCATCCCGATTCCGACCACCTCATCATCTGTCAGGTGAATGTTGGGAAAGAGGAAAATCTTCAAATAGTAACAGGCGCACAGAATATTAAGGCGGGGGATGTTGTTCCTGTTTGTCTCGACGGCGCAAAGCTTCCCGGCGGTAAAACAATTAAAAACGGAAAGCTTCGCGGAGTTGTTTCCCAAGGTATGCTTTGCTCCTTGGGCGAGCTTGGTTTGTCTGTAAATGATTTTCCTTATGCTATCGATGACGGCATTTTTGTGCTTCAAGAAGAATGCTCCCTTGGTGACGATATTCGCGATGTTTGTAAGATCAATGACACAGTTGTAGAATTTGAATTGACCTTTAACCGTCCCGATTGTCTTTCTTACATAGGTATCGCAAGAGAAGCTGCCGCTACATTCGGTACAAAGGTAAATATTCCTGCTCCCGTTGTTAAAGAAGTATCGGGAGAAAAAGCAGAGGATTATATTAAGATAAATATTCTTAATAAAGAGCTTTGCCCTCGCTATACTGCAAGAGTTGTAAAGAATGTAAAAATCGGACCTTCTCCTCTTTGGCTCCGTGCAAAGCTTCGTGCGGCAGGTGTAAGACCTATCAATAATATTGTTGATATAACCAACTATGTTATGTTGGAATACGGTCAGCCTATGCATGCTTTTGACTATGAATATATCAAGAGCCGTGAAATCAATGTGCGTAATGCAAATGTTGGAGAAGAAATCGTTACACTTGACGGCGTAACAAGAAAGCTTTCTCCCGAAATGCTTGTAATTGCGGACGGTAGCCGTGCTGTAGCTCTCGCAGGTGTAATGGGCGGCGAAAACAGCGAAATCACGGATAATACCGTTACAGTAGTATTTGAAAGCGCAAACTTTGCCCGTGAAAGCATCCGTAAGACCTCTAAGGCAGTTGGCTTGCGTACCGATAGCTCTGCTAAATTCGAAAAGGGACTTCCTGCGTATAATACTCTTCCTGCTGTTGACCGTGCGGCTGAGCTTGTTAACATTCTCGGATGCGGTGAAGTTGTTGAGGGGGTTATTGACATCAACAACGCAGATATTAATGAACGTGTTGTTGCTTATGACCGTCAAAAGGTAAATGCCCTTCTCGGTACGAATATTTCCGACGAAGAAATGGATAGGCTCCTTGCTTCTGTAGAATTAATTTCCGACGGCAAGGGCGGACTCATAGTTCCTCCTTTCAGAAGCGATATTATCACAACAGCTGATATTGCCGAAGAGGTTGTGCGTCTTTACGGATTTGATAAAATTGAAGCTACAATGTTCAGGGGCGCAGCAGATTTGGGCGGAAGAACTCCTCATGAGGCATTCCGTTACAATATAGTTGAAGCAATGGCAGGCTTGGGCTATTGCGAAAGCTGTACCTATTCTTTTGTTTCTCCTAAATCTCTTGATAAAATAAATATTCCTGCCGATAGCGAGCTTCGTGATTTTATCCGTCTCATCAATCCTCTCGGTGAGGATACCTCGGTGATGAGAACCCATCCTCTTCCTTCTATGCTTGAGGTTTTGTCAAGAAATGTTAATCATAAGGTTGACAATGTCCGCGTATTTGAAATAATGACACTGTATTACCGTGACGGCGACCTTTCCAACGAAAAGAAATCTCTTTGCTTTGGCTTTACTCCCGATTGCGGCGGATTCTATAATCTTAAGGCTGATGCTGAAGCTTTGTTTACTCGTATGAACATTTCTCCCCGTAACTATGTTGCAGTAAATGATGATCCTTCCTTCCATCCAGGAAGATGTGCTGATGTCGTTGTTAACGGTAATGTAGTTGGCAGAATTGGTGAAGTTCATCCTTTGGTTTGCGAAAATTACGATTTGCCCAGAGGTGTTTGCGCGGCTATTATTTCTACCGAAGCTTTGATGAACGCTGTTAAAAACGAGAGAGGATATATTCCTCTTCCCGTATATCCTGCAATGGAAAGAGATATCGCTCTTATCTGCGATAAAAATCATGAGGCCGGAAAGCTACTTGCCGACATCCGTTCCTATGCAGGCAAATCTCTTGAAAGCGCAAGAGTATTTGACGTATACAGCGGAAAAGGCGTTGAGGAAGGAAAGAAGAGTGTTGCCGTAAGATTGGTATTCCGTCTTGCAGATAAAACTCTCACAGATGAAGATGCCGATGCAGGTGTTAAGAAAATTCTCAAAAAACTTGAAAAAGAACAAGGAATCATCCTTCGTTCCTAATAAAATTGTAAAAAACTCTTGCAATGAACAAAAGTTTGTTGTATAATATGTCATATTATTTCAAACTGCTTCATAAATCGGTTAAGGAGGGTTGAAAATGCAGGATAAGAATAAAAAACCGGTAGACAACAGATCAAAAACATTGATGTTTACCGTTCAGGAACAAAGTAAGGAAGTTTTGCGCGAAAAACTTCAAAGCGTTTACGATTCTCTCGTAGAAAAAGGTTATAATCCTATCAACCAAATCGTGGGTTATATCGTTTCTGAGGATCCTACCTACATCACCAACTATAATAACTCCCGTGCGATCATCTCCAAGATAGACCGCGATGAGCTTTTGCGTACTCTTGTAGAAGATTTCATTAATACCGATAGCAAGAAGAAAGGCTGATTATATTCCAATGTCCCAAATCAAAACATTAATGTATAAGGGCAAGCCTCTTGTGCGTCAAGGCAGATTTGTGTTCTACGGTTATCCCGATGATAAATATATTCTTTTTATGAATATTCTTGACACAAAGAAGGTTGGCGATTTAGAGGTTGCGACCAAGGTTCTTGTTCAAATACAAAATACCGATGATGATATCTCTTTTAACGAGAAGGTTATAAAACAATGCGAAAAGAGAAACTTTTACGATGCTTTTGAGATCGGTGTTATTTGGCTTGAGCGTGCTTTGAAAACCAAAGACGAAAAGAAACAGTAACAATGCTCAAAAAGAGCTTGCGGTTATGTTTATCCGCAGGCTCTTTCTTTGTTGAAAACTGCATTGAAAATTTCTTTTTCAATGTTTAAAAACTGTTGAAAAACTATTTCAAATGTGTTAATATCTTATATTGAGGAGATGTTTGCCATGAAGTATAAATTTGTCTTTTGGGATTGGAACGGTACGTTATTTGACGATGCCGATTCTGCGTTTTCTGCAGTTAATACAATGCTTGATTCCCGTGAACTGCCTAATATTACATTTGATCAATACCGTGAATATATCGATGTTCCTATAATTCGTTTTTATGAAAAGGTTATGGATATGTCCAATGAGAAAATGGTCGATATATCGGTAGAATTTAATGATTTATGGGAAAAGAATCTCAGAAAATGTCCCTTGGCAGACGGTGCTTTAGAGCTTCTTAATAAGCTTTCAGATAATGGTATAAAGCAATTTATCTTCTCTTCGAGCCATAATGAGCTTATAATACCGTATTTGACGAAATACGGATTGGAAAAATATTTTGATGCGGTTCTTGGCGCTTCTGATTGCTATGTGGGGAGCAAAGCAGAGAGAACTGCTGCATATATTGTTAATAACGGAATACCTAAAGAACAGATTTTGTTTGTGGGCGATATGGTCCATGATAGCGAGGTTGCTCGCTATGTTAATGCAGACTGCGCTTTGGTTTCCTGCGGTCATCAATGCGAAAGGGCATTGAAAGCTTCGGGCAGAAATGTATATTCTTCGCTTAATGATTTGTCCGAATCTCTCTTCAGCAAATAATTCAGGGGTACTAAAATGAACAAAATCGGTTTTGATTGTGAAAAATATGTAGAATTGCAAACACGGCATATTCGTGAGCGCATCGAAAAATTCGGCGGAAAGCTGTATTTAGAATTTGGCGGTAAACTTTTTGATGATTACCATGCTTCCCGTGTTCTTCCGGGATTTAAACCGGGCATAAAAATCGATATGCTTACCGAAATGAAAGACGAAGCGGAAATCGTTATTGTAATCAGCAGTAACGATATCGAAAAAAACAAGGTTCGCGGTGATTTGGGTATCACCTATGATCAGGATGTTCTCCGCCTTATCGATGCTTTCCGCGCCTGCGGTCTTTTTGTTGGAAGTGTTGTGTTGACACAGTATAATGCTCAGCCTGCTGTTGTTGCCTTCCAAAAACGTCTTGAAAATTTGGGTGTAACTACATACAAACATTATCATATCGAAGGTTATCCTTCCAATATTAAGCATATTGTAAGCGAAGACGGATTCGGAAGAAACGATTTTATTCAGACATCCCGCCGTTTGGTAGTGATAACAGCTCCCGGTCCGGGAAGCGGAAAAATGGCAACCTGCCTTTCTCAGCTTTACCATGAGCATAAGCGCGGAGTAAAAGCAGGATATGCAAAATTCGAAACTTTTCCTGTTTGGAATCTTCCCTTGAATCACCCTGTTAATATTGCATACGAGGCAGCTACCGCGGATCTGGACGATTTGAATTGTATTGACCCGTTCCATTTGGAAGCTTACGGTGTCAGAACCGTAAACTATAACCGCGATGTTGAGATTTTTCCCGTTTTAAATGCAATGTTTCAGCGTATTTATGAGGAATCGCCGTATAAGTCTCCTACGGATATGGGCGTAAACATGGCAGGAAATGCGGTGTGTGATGATGAAGTTTGCCAATATGCCGCGAAGCAGGAGATAATCCGCAGATATTACGAAGCGCTTTGCCAACAGCGAAAGGGAATGGAAGCGGAGTCCGCTGTATATAAAATAGAGATTCTTATGAATCAATGCGGTATAAATGTGGATGACCGTGCAGTTGTAGCTGCAGCTAATAAACGTGCTGCAGAAACCGAAGGTCCTGCTGCCGCTATTGAGCTTCCTAACGGAAAAATAGTAACAGGAAAAACAAGCCCGTTGCTTGGCGCTTCAAGTGCAATGCTTTTAAATGCTTTGAAAGAGCTTGCAGGCATTGACAGCGAAACTCTCTTGATATCGCCTTGTATAATCGAGCCTATACAAGCTTTAAAAATCGATCATTTGGGTAACCACAACCCCAGATTGCACACAGATGAAATTCTCATAGCGCTTTCGGTTTGCGCTGTTTCTGACGATAATGCAAAAGCTGCATTAGAGCAATTAAAAAATCTTTTTGGATGCGAAATGCATTCATCCGTGATTCTTTCTCAGGTGGATGAAAAGCTTTTGAAGCGTTTGGGGATAAATTTGACTTGCGAACCCAAATATCAAACCAAAAAACTTTATCATTCATAATTCATGTCTATAATAATTTGTCTTTTGACTTGTAATTAATGAGATGAAACTTAATTCACTTTATTCTTCCGAAGGTATGGCGCACAAGCTTACCAAATTCGGAGATATACCCGATACTTCATCCTTGTATAAGGGATTCCTAAAAATGGCTTGGCCTGCGATGGTAGAGTCTACCTTGATGAGCCTTGTTAATATGGTAGATACCATGATGGTATCTAATTGCGGTACAAATGCAGTTTCGGCTGTCGGATTAACGACCCAACCGCGAATGATATTCTATTCGGTTTTCTTTGCGTTAAATATTGCGGTAACAGCAATAGTATCACGAAGAAAAGGGCAAAATGACCGAGAAGGAGCAAATGCATGTCTTTCCCAATCTTTGGGGTTGGTTGCCGTTCTTGGCATCGTTCTCTGCGGCTTGGCTGTATGGAATGCGGATTTTCTTATTGATTTGGCAGGCTCTCAGCCGGAAACTCATAAGGATGCAGCCATATATTTCCGTATTACTATGATTGGTTTGATATTTACATCATTCGGTATGATAATCAACGGCGCCCAACGGGGAAGCGGAAATACAAAGATATCGATGAAAACCAATATTGTGGCAAACGTGACCAATATTATCTTTAATGCTTTGCTGATAAACGGTCTTTGGTTTTTCCCTGAATTGGGTGTCACAGGTGCTGCGATTGCTACCCTTATCGGTAATATCGCCTCCTTCTGTATGAGCTTGGCATCTCTGTTTGGAAAGAATAAATTTTTGCGGTTCGACCTTGCAGGAATGGTAAAATGGAACTGCCCTATGCTTAAAACCATTGGTAAAGTTGCCATGGGCGCAAGTACTGAGCAGGTTTTCATGAGAGTGGGCTTCTTTATCTATGCTATGATAGTTGCCGAATTGGGAACTGCTGATTATGCTACTCATACAATTTGTATGAGCTTGATCACCATATCCTTTGCAAGCGGTGACGGATTAAGTGTTGCCGCGAGTGCTCTTATCGGTCAGAATTTGGGAAAACGCCGTCCTGATCTTGCAACTCTTTATGCAAAAGCAGGACAGAGAGTCGGTATTTTGATTTCTCTCTGCCTTATCGCTTTGTTTACATTCGGAGGCGGGTTCATGCTCGGGCTGTTTGCAGATCCGTCGGATGTGAACTATGAATATGTTATGCGCGTAGGCAGACATCTCACTTATATTATTGCCTTAGTGTCGCCGGGTCAAATTTCTCAGGTTATCTATAACGGCGCTTTGCGCGGTGCAGGAGATACAAAATTTGTTGCAATAACTTCTGCTGTTTCAATAGGCTTGTTCCGACCCTTAGTGGCTTTGCTTCTTTGTAATCCCAATGGACTTATACCGTTGTATGCAGGAATCGGAATATACGGCGCGTGGATCAGCCTGATAATTGACCAATATCTCCGCCTTGCCTTTTCTGCGGTGAGATTTATGGGCGGTAAATGGTCTAAAATTACGATATAAGGAGTTTTTTAATGAGTTATCTTGTTGGCGATTTGGTTCTTAATGAGGGGGATAAGGTTATTATTCGTTGGCCCGATAAAACCGAAACTCATGCTATATATAAAGAAACCTATGGCTATAACCATTTCTTTGATGCCGTTCCCGCAGGTGAAAAAGAAATACGTCTTTCTAATCATTTCATGCGGTTGAAGGGTATATATATCAGAAAGGATGAGGAATAATGGAGCTTATAGACCTTCATACACATTCAAATTGCTCTGACGGTTCTATGACACCTACCGAGCTTGTACACCATGCGGCGCAGAAAGGTTTAAAGGCTATTGCTCTTTCTGATCATGATACTGTTGCGGGCGTTGATGAAGCTTTGGAGGCAGGGGAGAGATATGGCGTTGAAATCGTACCTGCAATTGAATTTTCGGTTCAATCAGATACCGAAACTCATATATTAGGCTTCTATATTGACCATAAACATCCCATTCTTGCTGATGCATTAAAAGAAATCAATCGCGTTAGACACGAAAGAACGGTTAACACCTGTAACAATTTGCGAGAGCTTGGCTTCAATGTAACAATGGAAGATGCATTGGATATTGCACCTTCAGGCTTGATTGGCAGAGCGCACTTTGCCCGTATTTTGATGGAAAAGGGCTATACACAAAGTGTAAAAGAAGGCTTCGATAAATATTTGGCAAATGGCCGTCCTGCTTATGACGGAACGCAGTATCTGACAGCAGAAATGGCAGTTAAGCTTATCCATGATATAGGCGGAGTCAGCTTTGTGGCTCATCCTCATTTGATTCGTCTTAACGATGCTGATCTTAGAAGCTTTTTGCTAAAACTAAAATCAATGGGTCTTTGCGGAATTGAAGGTTATTATAATGAATATACTCCGGAAATGCAGAAGTATTTTCAATCCTTGGCAAAGGAATTAGGACTTGAAATTTCAGGGGGTACTGATTTTCATGCGAAAATGAAGCCTCATATTGAAATAGGTATCGGTCAAGGAGATATGAAAATACCTTATTCTGTGTTGGAAAATATTAAATCAATAGTTCTTAATAATAATGAATAATCTTGATTATTACTAAAAACAATGCATTTTGTGCATTGTTTTTTGTTGCATTTATTCAAAATGTGTGATATAATGCATTCGACTATATGCATTTATGCCGGAGGTTAAAGGATATGATGAAAAAGATTACCGCACTACTTCTTGTTGTTTTCACGGTTTTGTTTTCTGTTTCTTCAGCTCTTCCCGTGTTGGCGCTTTCTCAAGGAGATATAAACGGAGATGGCAATATAAGCGCATCCGATTATCTGATGTTAAAGCGTTATGTTTTGGGAAGTGTTGATTTGTCTTCTTCCCAAAAATCCCGTGGCGATATGGATGGAGACGGTGATGTTGACAAAATCGACTATATTCGTTTAAAAAGAACGGTTTTGGGAACACTTGATTCTTCGCTGGCTACTCCTCAAACCGAGGTTATCAGCTACGGAAAATCTTATACTACAACCGTTTCTGCATCAACCTCTTATGCAGACACATACGGCATGGAGCTAACCGATGGTGCTTTCGCCTCTGCAGCTTCGTATACCAATGAAGCATTCAGCGGTTATTCGGAAAACTTTAGTGTTATTATTGACTTAGGTTCCGACGGCGTTAATATTCGCGCTTTTGAGGTTTCTTATTTGTCTGTAAATGAGGCAGGTATATTGCCTCCCGGCGGTATTACAGTATACGGCTCGACAAATAATTCCAGTTGGACACAGCTTGTTTCGGGTACTGCTTCAGGTACCGCTACAGGTAAAGTCGAAAAATTAAAAATGGAGACAAGCGGCGCTGTTGATTACAGGTATATTAAGTTTACCATAGCAAGAAGAACATATTGGGTATTTATTGACGAAGTTATGGTTTATGCAGAGGTTTCTTCTGAAGCTGTGACAGCAAATACTGATTATTATGCAGCGGATACAATTAGTGATTCTACCCGTGCGGGCTATATCTCGTCTGTATCATCGGGTACAGCTTTTGATCCCGATCTCGGAATGACTCTTGTTTCTGAAAGCAAAAGCTATACCATCGATTGTGCAGGCTATGATACACGTTGCGGTTACAGCAGCAGTTTGTTAACTGACGGCGCTACTACAGGAACATCCTATGCATCCGAGGGATGGGTTGGCATTAATGCCTCGCGCACATCATCTGTTACGGTAAATTTGGGTTCGGTTCAGTCTGATTTATGTGCTTTTGGATTATATTGCTATAATCTTTCAACAGCAAGCGTGGTGCTTCCCGATTATGTTGATATTTCGGTTAGCTCCAATAATTACACCTATTACACAATCGGAAGAGCCTATGCTCCTGCAACAGATAGTTCAAATCAAGCCTTTGTCATCTCGCTGAATACATTAATTAAGGCTCGTTATGTAAAATTTACATTCCCGGCTGTCGAGGGCTATGTTTGGATAGAAGAAGCTGCTGTTTATGCAAACCGTCATTCGGGCGAAAAAATATATGGCTATTTCGAAATGCCTTTAACCGAGATTCCTTCGTATTGGAGTTCTACCGACGAAGATTATTATATTCAGCAAAACCTTATTGCAAATTTGTGCCCCGAAATAAGAAGCTATTTTGATGTTGAGTACAACGAAAGTAATTTCAAGTATAATGGACTTGAAACTTCCACAATGTTAACCGACGGCATGACTACCGATGGAATCAATACAAATGATGATCCTTGGTTTGGATTTTATGGCGGAAGCGGAAGAACCATGTTTTTCGATTTTGGTGCCATATCTTCCGTTACCGATTATTCATTAAGAGTTCTCCAACGTACCTCCTGGGGGATTTATGTTCCCTCCTACATTGGCGTTTATCTTTCAGATAACGGAAAAGATTGGTATAAGGTTGCTCTTGAAACACCTGTAGCTTCTTCCGATAACAGCATAATGCTGATTGAGGGTGAATTTGACCAATCTTATAGAGCAAGATATATAATGTTCGAGTTTGATGTAGACACTCATGTGTTTATGGACGAAATCATCGTTAACGGAACAAAAAACATTAAAAATGCAAAGAAGCTTGAAAGCTCGGGAATATCTTCACAAGCAATTGATTTTGGATACGGCTACGATAACTCCTCCGAAAAAATCGGCGGTGCCGAGGATGTATGTCTTTTCTATTTTAACACAGGAACATATGATTATAACACAGTATTGCCCTATGTAGCTTATTTGGATGACAACGGAAATATTGTAGATACTATGTTTGATTCCTTCCTGTTCCTTCCGGGTGTAGGTGAATTGCCCAGCGGCGGCAGGCCTTGGAGTACAAATTATGCATCAGATTGGACCTATTTGATGAATGAAATGTTCGCAAGCGGACGTAACTTTGATGCATTGGAAAAAGCGGCGGGAAAAGTAAAGGATTATCTCAATAAGCCCGATTATACGCTGAAGCTGTTTGTTACAATTCCTCACATGGATACATCGTTAAGTGATTTTGGCGATATTGACGGTGACGGAGACAGCGAAAACCTAACTAATCTTAATAACCGTGTTTATGTTTCCACATATTATGCTCAAATGATAATGGATAAATTCGAATCTAAAGGCTATGATAACATTGAACTTTGCGGATTCTATTGGTTCCATGAAGAGATACAAGGTGATGATGCAACGACTGCAAAATATGTCAACGCATCTTTCGATGATTTGGGAATGCCCCTTTTCTGGATTCCTTGGTATTGCGCTCCGGGATACAATACCTGGAAAACAAACGGCTTTGATGTTTGCTGTATGCAGCCTAACTATGCATTCAATGATGTTGATGAATCCAGATTGAAGGATTGTGCAGATATTGCTCAAAGCTATGGAATGTGTATCGAAATCGAAATCCATGAAGATGCACGCACTGATGACCGTGCCTTTAAAAAATATATGGAATATTTAGCAGGCGGTGTTAAATATGGATATATGGATAATTCTATCCATATGTACTATCAAACCTTTGATACGATCGGCTCAATGTGGGACAGCGAAAGCGAAAAATACGGTCTTATATATGATTATACCTATCAGTTTATCAAGGGTGCTTTGGATATTAAGCCTGAGTCTGTAGATGCAATGGCGTTTTCGGCAGAATACGAAACTCCTTATCACAATACCGTTAATACCGAAAATACAGAAGCAAAAATATTCAAGGTTTCTCAAAGCCCTGCCCACGGTTCTCTTGCCTTTGATCAAAACGGTAATTTCGTTTATTATCCCAATAAGGAATTTAAAGGTACTGATACCTTTACTTATCAAATTGGAAACTATTTGGGCTGGTCTGAACCTTGTACTATAACAATAACAGTAGAGTAATTTATGACAAAATTTAAAAAGTGCTTATCTTTATTTTCTACATTCTTCAAAATCGGAGCTTTTACGATAGGCGGCGGCTATGCAATGCTGCCGCTGATTCAAAGGGAAGTTGCCGAAAAACGCAAATGGATCGATGAATCGGTTATGCTTGACATAGTCGCCATAGCTGAATCCACCCCAGGTCCTATTGCTATAAATACTGCCACCTTTGTGGGAACGAGAGTGTGCGGTTTTTGGGGCGCATTTGCCGCAACCTTAGGAACGGTTCTTCCTTCGTTTATTATAATTTCTGTTCTATCTCAGGTTCTTGTGCGATTAATGGAATATGAAGTAGTCAAGTTTGCATTCTTCGGTATTCGCGCAGGTGTAATAGCACTTATCGTCAAGGCTCTTTGGGGTATGGCAAAAAAATGTCCCAAAAACCTGTTTTCGGCAATTCTTGCCTCTCTTGCCTTTATAATTGCATTGTTCGGTGTTAATGTTCTTTATATAATCATTGGCGGCGCAATACTTGGCTTGGCGGCAGGTATAATTGCCAAAAGGAGGGAAGAGAAGTAATGATTTATCTTGAGCTTTTTCTGACCTTTCTTAAAATAGGCGCCTTTACCTTTGGCGGAGGCTATGCAATGCTTCCTCTTATGCAGCAAGAGGTTCTTTTGAATAATTGGATGTCCGAGGAAGAATTACTGAATTTTATCGCAGTTGCCGAGTCTACTCCCGGTCCCGTTGCAATAAATATGGCGACATATATAGGCATGGAAACCGCAGGACTTCTGGGAGCAATACTTGCCACCTTAGGCGTTGTCCTTCCTTCGTTTGTTGTAATAATGCTTGTTGCCAGATTCTATGCAAAATATAGCAAGAGTTTTATTGTAAAGAATTGCCTTACAGGTCTTCGTCCTGTTGTAATCGGTCTTATTGCTTCTGCAATAATTTCATTAGGCGCAGGTGTGTTTTTTCCCATGGGAATCGAAAATATATCCCTTGCCGCATTTGATTACAGCTTCTTTTGCTCGGTTGGTATATTCGCCTTAATTGTTTTTCTTGCATTTAAGAAGGTCAGCCCGATTTTGCTGATATTGATATCGGCATCATTAGGTATTATTTCCGGTTACGCAGAAAAACTTATAATGTGAACATGAAAGGTCTGTGGATAGCTTATAGCTTCCCACAGACCTTTTTAGTTGCTTACTTAATAGTGTAATTAGTTTTTCTCATTCGGTTTATTAATGCAAAAAGCTCCTGCTTTCTAGGCAATGCCAAAAATCTATTACAAGTTGTAAAAAAGGATGTATATACATAATCAAGTCCTTCCTGCTGGATTCTGTAATATAATTCATTCACCTTTTCTTTTATGTTAATAATTGAGTCACTGTTTGCTGCTTCTATAAACCTCAGCATAAATCCTAATGCTTCTGTTTGCTCATGGGAATAAAGATTGTAAAGTCCTCTTATATCGATTCTTTCATCACCGATTATAATAAAACCCATGTCGGAAATCTCCAATCTTTCGGTCCACGATTCTTCGGGATAGGAATTAAAGCCGTTGGAAATAAGAAGCCTCTTTTGCTCATATACGCATTCTTCGGGTTTTAGGTTAAAAGAGCATTTGCCAATTGAAAAGGCTTTTTCGCTGACGTCATTAATCAGATAATCCTCCATCATATAAACTTTGTGGCTTACTGAAAGATATTCTCCGCTTCCTCCTATAACCAAAATTGTTGAAATACCAAGCTTTTCATACAATTCATTTACACGGTCTGTAAAGGGCGTTATTGGTTCCTTTGCAATAAGCTCCTTCATTTTTTTGTCACGGATCATAAAATTAGTTGCGCTTTTGTCTTCGTCAATCAAAAGCAATTTTACATTCATGTCAATAGCCTCCATGATATTAGAGGCTTGGGATGTTGAGCCTGATGCATGGTCGGTTGAGAAATCTTTTGTGTCGCCATTCGGAATCCATTTGATGAAAGGGGATATATTTAGATTTTTTGCACATCTTCCGTCTTCTGCGGCAATCATCATGGCTGTTTCGTCGGTTATACAAAGCTCTCTGCCGTCACCAATACAATGATTGTATATCCCTGCTGAAATTGCATCAAGCAAAGTGGATTTTCCCGAATAACCGCCTCCTGTAATAACCGTAACTCCCTTTTTGAAGCCCATGCCCTTTATACCGTAAATTTCAATTTCATCATTAGGTGTGGATTTAAAAGGTATGGCATTCTTTAATGGAAGCTCGGTTCCTTTTGCTCTCGGCAAAATACTTCCGTTTGCAATAAAAGCACAATATTCGCTGTTTTTCAGCCATTGACGAATTGAATTTTGCTGTTCCGCCAATCTTAACGCTTTATTAAGACCTACAAAATCAAAATCATTTATAAACCGTAATGTTGCCTCTGGAAGGTCCTTGCAAAGCATTTGAATTGCTTTCCGAAGCTTTCGTTTGGGTAATTGCACTTGTATAGTAAAGCATAGACACATTTTTGGAGGTCGATTTATACCGTCGTTCAGTAAATGAACATAAATTCCGCTTCCGTTGATATAATCCTTTTGTGGACGTTCCGAAAAATATGCTCCGTTTCTTTTAAGAATTTTTCCGCCTGTTTCAGCGGCAAAATATTTTCCGCTTTCTTCAACAGGTCGGCTTCTGTTATAGAGGTTTTCATTTAATTCATTTAGGTATTTCTTAAATGAGCGCAAGCAGAAGTCTGCCGCCGAATCGGCATATTGAAGAAATTCCTTTTTTGGCTCCTCACTATCGGAAATAAAAATATCAATTCCTAACCTTTCTGCGGGAATAGCTATTTTAACAGTCGGTCGGTCTTTTAACAGCTTGTTGGTGTAGCTGATTTCGAATCCGATGTCATCATAGTAATAAATTTCGCTGTTATCCTCATAAGGCTCTCTTGCCGTTCCGTCATCAATAAGCATTTTTCCGTTATACATCTCTGTATATGTGGCTGTATTTGGCTCCATGGATAATAATAAATATTTTAATCTCTTCAATCAGCATCTCTCCTTTTTTGATTAACGTTTGTACAATTTGAGCTAAACATAGTGTCCTCCTGTTTTTATAAATATTTTTCGCTTTAGCTTATATTTACAGTTCTTTCCGCGAAATCAAAAAAGCACCCTTTCGGATGCAAATGAAAAAGAAAAACACACCCGAAATTCGGATGTGAAAAAGACAGTTTTAAAGCCAATAGCCCAAGGCGATATTAATGACATCCGATAAATATAAGCTTGTCATATTAATCGCCTCCTTTCGGCTGATTTCAATGCTATACTACCACAATGATTTCAGTTTGTCAATAACACCCTTGAAAATCAATAACAGTTATGGTAAAATAAAGCAAATATTGTGAAATGAGAATGGTTATATGAAAAAGACAATTACTTTAATGCTTATTATTTCAGTAATTCTTTCAATGTTGTCTGTGTTTTCTGTTTCATCTTCCGCGGCAATGCCTTCTCCTGATTTGCTGAATGGATATGAAAATGTATGCTTGACTTATACATTTGATTATGGAGCCAGCACCAAAGGCAGAC
Source organism: uncultured Ruminococcus sp. (assembly GCA_964650045.1). Lineage (GTDB taxonomy): Bacteria > Bacillota > Clostridia > Oscillospirales > CAG-382 > Coliplasma. The sequence continues at coordinate 3,942 of CAZYRT010000016.1, read as the reverse complement.
ATTCTGTTAATGATTTAAAGCCCTATGTAGGCTATTATGATGCTGCCGGAAACCTAGAGGATTTTTTCTTTGACAGCTATCTTTTCCTGCCTTGTATGGGAAACGGTCCTTCGGGTGCCCGTATGCATACCGATTCCATCAATCCCACAAAAGCGATAGACTGGACAGCTTACGTTGAAGATACCTTTGCCGAAGGCTATAATGTTGACGCTTTGGAGGTTGCTTTTGGCGACACAAAGGAAGTCCTTGGCAACCAAGATAAAAAAGCAGGTGTATTTTTTACAATACTTTATCCTAACAAGAATGCAACTAATTTCGGCACATTGGGCGGAAGAGAATTGAATTTCTCAAAAATGGAAGACCGTAAATATGCCGTTAAATGGATAATTGACGAGCAGGTAAAGCTTTATAACCAAGGCGGTTATGAGCATCTTGAGCTTGTTGGCTTCTATTGGCTTGAAGAGTACCTTGCTATGTATGAGGATATCGAGCTGTTCCAATATACATCCCAATATCTTCATTCATTAGGCTTGAAGTTTATCTGGATTCCTTGGTATTGTGCAAACGGATATAATCAATGGAAACAGCTTGGATTTGATGTTGCTTGTATGCAGCCTAATCTGTTTTGGATGGATAATCCTGCCAATGACCGTGTGGAAATAAGCTGTAATACTTCATCTTCCTTAGGGATGTCCATGGAAATGGAGCTTGATGCCCGTGCGCTGACAGATAAGGAATATTTTAACCGCTATCTTCTTTATCTTGAAGACGGCATGAATAATGAAGCCATGGATTCAGTGAAAATGTACTATCAGGATAGAGTTCTCGGTGTATATTATCAAGCTTGCTATTCAACCTCAGGCTACGGCAGAGATGTCTATGACCTTACATATAAATATGCAACAAAAACCTTAACTCAGGATGATATTAATAAATACCGCGATCCTGTGGTTCCCATGGAAATCCCTGAAGATGTTGAATGGATATCTCAAGGAAAGAGCTATACTGCATCCAAATCCTTCGGTGCAGGCGGTACTGCTGAAGAATATCAAAATATCAGCGGAAAAGAATTAACCGACGGCATTTTCGGCTCAAGTGATTTGGGTACCGAATGGCATGCTTTCCATAAGAGCCTTGCCGATGAAAACGGAAAAATGAGCATCGTAATTGATTTGGGCGAGGTTCGTAACGATATTACCCATTTTATGGCTCAGTTCAATGATTATGAAAAATACGGTATCGGCGCTCCCGAAAAATTACAGATCGCTTCATCAGAGGATGGCGAAACGTTCAAATTGGTAGGTATACCAAAGATTCAGGATGACGGAAATTATACCTATTTTACAGTAGAGAAGGGAAGTCCCATTACAGCAAGATATATCAGGCTGACCTTTACTAATGCAGAATACTATAATTTCGTAATGTGTTCGGAGTTTATGGTTGGTGCAAAAATCTCGGCTTCCGAAACTACAGAAATCTCTAATGCAGAGCAAACACCACCTGCAGAAAACAGCCCTGTTATGTGGATAGTTTTGGCATCTGTTTTAGTTGTAGCGTCTGTTGTGGTTGTCATTATTATTGTGGCAAAAAAGAAGAAATCTGCAAAAGAATAATTTAAACAAACGGAGTGTATAATGCAATTAGTAGCAACCTGTCTTTTCGGCTTAGAGGGTCTTTTGGGCGAGGAAATAGAAAATTTAGGTTACAAACGCATCGAAACCATCGACGGGCGAGTAACCTTTGAAGCCCCTATTGAAGGAATCGCGGTATGTAACCTGAAATTAAGAACGGCTGAGCGCGTTCTAATAAAGCTTGGCTCATTTAAAGCGTTTACCTTTGATCAGCTATTTGAAAATACAAAAGTCCTTCCGTGGCATCAATTCATCGGAAAGAATGATGCTTTTCCTGTTAAAGGACATTCCATTCGATCCAAGCTGTTTTCAATTCCCGATTGTCAAAAGATAATCAAAAAAGCTGTGGTAAATTCTCTTTCGGAAAAATATAATATTAAAATTTTCCCCGAAACAGGTGTAAAATATCAAATCGAGTTTTTCTTGCTCAATGATACGGCTACACTGATGATCGATACAACGGGATCAGGTCTTCATAAAAGAGGCTACCGCGCGTTAAGCGGCGTAGCGCCGATGAGAGAAACTCTTGCGGCTGCAATGGTAAAGCTTTCACGCATGAGAGATAATGTAATAATTTGCGATCCATTGTGCGGAAGCGGTACGATTGCAATTGAAGCGGCTCAAATAGCCTGCAATATGCCTGCAGGTATCAACCGTACCTTTGCTTCGGAGGATTTTTCATTTATTCCGGAATCGGTTTGGAAAACCGAAAGGGAAAGGGCAAAAATGGAAATAACTCCTCCTTTAACAAAAATTTTCGCATCGGACATTGATCCCGAAATGATAAAGCTCGCCAAAGATAATGCAAAAAAAGCAGGAGTAGAGCATTGTATCGAATTTTCAGTAAGAGATGCAAAAGCTTTTTCCTCTCCCATTGAAAATGCCAGAGGTACTATAATAACTAATCCCCCTTACGGAGAGCGCTTGGGGGATTTAGCCGAAGCAAGAGAATTATATAAAGCTATGGGAAAAGCATTCGAATCAAATGTTCCTTCTTGGCAGCTCTATATTATAACATCAGATGAGCTTTTCGAACGTTATTTCGGAAGAAGAAGCGATAAAAAACGTGTCCTTTATAACGGTATGATAAAATGTAACCTTTATCAGTATTTTAAACCAAGAAGATGAATTTATAGGAAAATATTGCTTTTTTATAAAAAATCGTATATAATCAAAATGTTGTGTATTCTGAACCTGTGTTTTTAAGGATTTGGCACTATGGTGCCGAGAGAAAAAACAAAAAACTGTGTATTAAATGTTAATAATTAGCACTCGACTTGTGCGATTGCTAATTCTTTACAAAATATAATACAAAAATACATAATTTATTAATATTTTGGGTATATAACCTTACTTGTAAAAAATAAGAATCTATTGGAGGTATCCTAAATGAAACTCAAGCCCTTGGCTGACCGTGTTGTTGTAAAAATGGTCGAAGCTGAAGAAACTACAAAAAGCGGTATTATTTTAACAGGTGCCGCAAAAGAAAAGCCTCAAATCGCTGAAGTTATTGAAGTAGGTCCCGGCGGTATTGTTGACGGTAAGGAAATCGTTATGACCATTAAGGTTGGCGATAAGGTTATCACAAGCAAATATTCCGGCACAGAAATCAAGCTTGACGGTGAAGAATATATCATCGTTCGTCAAAGCGATATTCTTGCAATCGTAGAGTAATTTCGGAGGTAATTTATTATGGCAAAAGATATTAAAAACGGCATTGAAGCTCGCGAAGCTCTTCTTCGCGGTATTGATAAGCTTGCCGATACAGTAAAGATCACCCTTGGCCCCAAGGGCAGAAATGTTGTTCTTGATAAGAAATTTGGCGCACCTCTCATCACAAATGACGGTGTTACCATCGCAAAGGAAATCGAGCTTGACGATGCATTCGAAAATATGGGTGCTGCTCTTGTTCGTGAGGTTTCCACTAAAACAAACGATGCTGCAGGTGACGGTACCACTACTGCAACCCTCCTTGCTCAGGCAATCATCCGTGAGGGAATGAAGAATGTTGCCGCAGGCGCTAATCCTATGGTAGTTAAGAAGGGTATTGCCAAGGCTGTTGATGTGGCTGTTGAATCCCTCAAGGCTTCTTCCCAAAAGGTAAACGGAAGTGCGGATATCGCCCGTGTTGGTACTGTTTCTTCCGCTGACGAGGTTATCGGTACTCTTATTGCCGATGCAATGGAAAAGGTTACTGCCGACGGTGTTATCACAGTTGAAGAAAGCAAAACCGCCGAAACAAGCTGTGAGGTTGTTGAAGGTATGCAGTTCGACCGCGGCTATATCACTCCCTACATGGTCACCGATACCG
>CAZYRT010000015.1:0-49825 GCA_964650045.1 uncultured Ruminococcus sp. | reverse complement strand
AGGAAATCTCAATTGATGTAACGGTTATGTTATCCCCTTTTTCACCTTGGTCGCCCTTTTCGCCTTGCTCGCCCTTTTCGCCCTTAACAGGGTTTTCGGTAAGATATTCCTCAACCGCTGCTTCAACCGCGCCCGTTGTTTTAATGGCCTCGTCTAAACAATCCATGTTCACCTTATCATTAAGAAGTGCAATTATCCTGTTATACACTTCTCCCGGTGGGTCCGCAGGGAAACGTGCAGCATCTGCAATCGAAGCTGCATAAGTTATAACGGCAGGAGTAGTAGAACGAACATCCTCCCAATAAACGCCAATATAAATATTTCCGCATTTTGTAAACGCAGGTAAAGGACAGATGTTTCCATTAAATGGAATATCAAGATAAATGCCGTCAAAAATAAATCGTGCAGTTCGCGTTGCTGTAGCGCTTTCAGGACACCATTCATCGTCAAAGTCAAATTCGACATTATTACCTGTGTTCACAGAAGTGATTATATTATTCTCATAACAATAAGCACTTCTGTCACGTACACGTATCTTTACTGTTTTTCCTTCCATATTTGTTCCTTTCTTAAAAAATTTGCAACAAAAAAGGCAGGGAACACCTGCCTTTTTCTATTAAATTTCAGTTTCAAGCAATTCATCGATTGGTACTCCTAGCCATTCGAGTAATGCATTAAGAATATTTAAAGCGTTTCTCGCAGGCAAGCCAAAAGGAGCAGCAATTTCTCCTATCCATCTCTTAACATCCTTCAACTCCAATGTGCCGTTTTTTGCATTGTCAAGGAATTCAGGAATCACATCAATGGCATCCATCGCAGTATCAAGGAATCCAAAAGATAACGGAGCATCTCCATAATACCCCCTGTCGGGTATGTCTTCGGACATTATCGGAAGAAGCTCTTGAGCAAGATAATAGAATATATCGCCCAGGATAGGAATCATGCCCGTATATGAATTGAAAAAATCCCACAGAGCATCCTGCCAAAGAGCTTCATCATCCCATTCCTTCCTACGATACATTAAAGATATCAGAATAGTTACCGCTGCGTTCGCGATATACGAAGTTAGAGTAGCGGCGTTGACCTTTGCTAAGTACATTCTGGCTTTTCTGCGCTCAAGCTTGAGTTGAGAAATATTCCCCTCTCCAACTTTTATCTGATTAGTCAAAGTGCGAACCCTTGACAACGCATTCAGATGGGCGTTCATAATGGTTATAGGTTGCGATCTGAATGTGGTTGTCAGCATTGCCAAGGCTCCTCTTCCATCCCGTTGCGCAGGAACTCTCTGCAACACAGAACTGTTTGCTTGAAATCTTAAAATCATATCATCAAGAAGCTTTCCTGCTTCTATATTGATTTTTTCCGAATCCCAATCCAAGCCTTTCTGCTTTACCGATTTTTCAACCGTTTTTTTCAGTGCATAGAATTGCTGACCCAAAACCTGGCTGTCTGCCCATTCACACCAATTAGCACCGGTCAACCCCGGGAATCGATTCATAAGCTTTGTAATGGGATTCTTGCTGTTCTTCAGCGCAACAAAATCGGTATCCAGCATACCTCCTGAACGCCATTTGTAAACCACAGAATATTTTGCGATATGCTTTCGTTGTGCCTTGGATAAAGCAAACAAAAATACTTTGCCTAATTTTTTTCGTGATTTAAAGCTATCAATGACACCGTTAGCTACACCTTTCACCAAATTTACGGCACCGCTTTCCACCGCTACAAAAGGAAGCGCAGTAAACTGCTTTAACGGTGGAGAAATGTTGAAAGCAATCGCGGATGATACAAACGAGCTGTGAAGAAATGAAACAAACTTAGCATTGTCTTTAGCTTTCGCATCTCCGCTTATTTCGGATTTTAGATCCTTGACATAACCTCCCAAAACACCGTCTTTGGTTTTATTTCCGTCATTATCGTCACTCAGAACTTCTCCCTGCATTCGCGCAACAAGCTCTGTAACAGTAATGGTGTTATCCCCGTCAGCTAAAGGTGCATGGGTGATACTATCAATAGCCTTAATAGGAGCCAGCCAAGCGCAGTATCTCGCATCTCGCTTGATTCTTCCTTCCAAGGATGTTATCGCATTGGTCAGCTCGATAGAAGCTTTGGATTTAATTCTGCGCTTCATGCTGCCCATTCCTGCAATAGTTGCATTCACTTTTAAAAAGCTGTCTTCGTTTCCGTGAACCTGAGATTGCACAACGTCGATGGGATAATAGTATGAATCTGCAGACATGGTTTTTGTAAATCCATAGCATTCCAATGTGGCTTTATCCAATCGAGGTTTTGAAAATCCGTTGTAGTATTTTTCGATTTCCGAAAGGATCTCCTTTACTTCCACCGGCAATTGCTCAAATACGTGTTTGCCCGAGCTGACCAATTCTTCGGTAAGCTTCGCTTCGGTAACGGATTCTCTTTGGGCATCCATCTCCTGTTGGGCGCGGAATATCAAATATCCGTCCTCGGTGGGTTCGGGATCGTCCCTCAGGCTTTTTAACGCTGCATCAATCTCGGAATCGGACATCTCCTTGGCGATATAATCCTTTATGCCCAACGTTCCCAAATGACGAGAATATCTGTTGGCACCTTTGTTCCCTTTGTCATCGGGAACCTTAATTCCGCCCCACACCATGTGGCGCCGATTGTCTTCGCCTCTGATATTAAGAACCCAAGAAATAGCATCGCCCCAATTTCGCAGAACGATTTCTTTGCCTTGGGTATCATAGAAATTAGTGTGGATTTCAAGGTGATTGCCGGTGAAATATTTCTTAAGCTTAGGAGAAGCGCTCAACAGCTTATCGAAATGATCCCAGCTGTCGGTAACATACCGCATTTCCTCTTTTTGTCCGGTTTGGTAAAGGCTGTAGAATTCATCGGTTGCCTCACCGGCGCCGAAGGAAGCATTCAAAAGCACTTCGGGCATCAGATAATTTGAAGCTTTCTTGAGCAATTTGGATAAAACAGGCGGTGCGTTCTTTGCAGATTCGCCTAAGCGATTCGCCAATTTTGCGCCATCAACCTTTTTTCCATGAACCATCATCTGGTTAGCTTCGCGCAATTGCTTGCTGACGGCATTTAGCACACGGATACCGTTACGGACATAATCCAAGGTAAGCTCTCCGCTTGTAAGGTCAGCGGTGTTGATTTCTATAAGTTCCTTCAAAAAGTCTGCTACATCTTTGTTGTAAGCAAAATAGGCAGAACGGGAATCTTTGAGCGCATCATATTCCACCTGCAGATTCTTTATATCCGTGCTTATATCAGCTAAGATAGATTTGCTTTCCTCAATCAGATCGCCCAATTTAGATTTGATTTTTGCATCATCAATACCGCGATAGGATTGAGGAATTTTCTCCTTGCTAACGTCAGCATTCTCTTCTTCGGCTTTCTCTTCTGCGGATTTTGCGCGCTCGGCTCTCTTTTCTTCTGCCAATGCCGCTTTGTTCATTAATGTTATCCATTCGTATCCGGGCTTGGGTGTAGCTTGGGCACGAAGAAGATCTTTGAATCCCTCGATGACAGAAAGAATACTTTCGGCGCAGGCTTCGCCACCTTGAGGAACCGAAGAATTTTCATTAGGCTTATTCAATGCCTGATGTAATCTTGCAGTTGCTTTGTCCAATTCCAAGGAATAATAGTCACGCCGGCGGCGGAGCTCGGCGCGGATGCGGCGGACAGTCTCGTTTTCGGCTTTCCTTGCGGAATCAAAAGCCGCCCTCTCTGCTTGATTCATTTTCATCCGAAACTCTTTTATGGTTCGATTGGCATTTCGCTCAACCATTTGCTCATGTTTAATAGCACGATTGATAGCTTTATTCAGCTTATGCTTAAGACCAGCTTTATAATTCCTTAAATGCTCATCAAGATCGATTTCAAAACCTGTCGATTTAGATAAGGCGGCGAAATTTTTGGAGATAATACCGTCGGCTTCGATATCCTTGACTACGCTCTCGGTAAACGCCATGGTGGCAAGCGCCATACTAATTAAATCTTCATCTCCGCTTTTGACTGCATCCTGATAATCTGCTCTAGCATCATCATAAGCATCAATCGCCACACGATACTCTCTCAATGATTCCTCAAGCTTCATTCGTTTAGACACAGACAAGGAAGCTGCGTGCTCCTCAAGTATAGCCACAATATCACGCCTTGCAACAACTCCCAAACCTCGCATGGCATTTCTTGTTTGAAATTGTTCGGAAGTATCCTTATTTTTGGTGTTGACATTTTGAGGCGTTGGTGATATACTATTAGTAGAAGCAGAGTGCGTCCGATTAGTAACTTTATCATTTTGAGATGAAGTTCCAAACCTGTCTATATCAGATAGGATATGCGACGGCTCCGCTTTTGTTTTTCTGTTTTCGTTCAACTGAAGACTATATACATAAGAATCATGAGCTTTCTTTCGAATATTGGCAACGAGATCATATACTTTACCATCAATCTGTATGGTTTTAACGAAATAATCCCAAGCTATTACATCCTTATGGGAATCCGTTGTTTTTCCTTGCTCCTTGGCACCGCTACCATATTCTGCATTTTCCACAAGCTCAAATATGCTTCCGTCTGCACCTTGATTCACAATCGCATCTTTTCCGAAAGCATCAGAGCGTTTGTTTCCGTAAATAGTTTTACGCACATCATCTTCTGAAAAATTAGCATAATAGTAATGGCCGTTTTTGTAAAACCTAGCTGTCCTTCCTCGATATTCGTTACGCATAAGATCTAAAAAACGCTTTTTTCTCTCCTTGTAGGAGAGCTTTTTTGTTTCCTCGCTTGTTTCGTACACTTCGATGCCGTCTTTTCTTATACCACGAAGAGAGTATTGAGTATTAGCATCCCTCTCATTCTTCGCCTCCGCAGACTTCATACTATTTTCATAAGCAGTATCAAAAGCATCTGCCCATTGATTATAGAGAGATAATGCACGGTCGCCGGCTTCTTCCATAACCTTTCCTGCATCGGTTTGGGTACCGACATTTTTCAAGGCTTCGGCAAGGTCTTTTTTGAATTTTGCAATATGGTCCCTCAACCAATCACGGATTTTTTGGAAAAGAGATTTATCAGTTTTTTGAATACGTTCAGCAAAATCCACCTTAGAAAGAACATCTTCAAAGGAATCTGCCACAAGCTCATCCTGCGCCTGCTCTAATGTCAGCTCCTTGCCTGCCGCCAGATTGGAATTGATAATACCGTCAAGCTTTTCTTGAACAACATCCTCAGAAGTTTGGTCAACAAGAAATTCGAGAACATTTTTCTTCAAGACCGCATATTTTTCGGGGCTCCAATTTTGGATATAGTGTGTCAGCTCGTGACCTGCAGTTTTGAGCATAGCCGAATAACCAACATCATTAACATGGTCCATGCCCGAAAGAATATCGAAGGTAAAGGAATTAGTCTCGGGATTATAGGAACCGTTTGGAGAAATATAATTTCCGTTGGCATCGGTTTCTGAAGCAACGATATTTATATTTGTCTGAAGTATGGTTCCGATAGCTTCCATAGCCCTTACGGATGCACGATATTGCTGACGTATAGAATTGTTCGGCGCGGCTTTTATCTTCGCCACGGCGGAATCGGAAACGGTCACAAGGTCGGTTTTGATGCCCATTTGTTGTTTGACAAATGCGGCATCTTTTTGTTTTGCCTCCTGAACCTCTCTTTGAGATGTAGCCGCTGCGTTCTCAAGATCCAAAACACCTGCGTTGTATATAAGCTTCTGAGCTTCGTAAGGAACCGAGGATTCAACGGGTTTGAAATTGTTGCCGTTCTTTCCCATTCCATATACAGTTTCGAATGTTTCATTAAATTCGGCATCGCCGCTTTGAGGTGCAAGCTTTAAATAGGCATCAGCGCCCGAAGGGGCAAGGTATTGGGCATAGTCAAGCTTGTCCTTGGTTATCTGATCGGGTATCTGCACCGAAGAATCATAGGTTATTTCTTTTCCGCTTTCGGTAGAGAGGATAAGATTGCCTTGGCTATCCTTGCCTTCAACGGATAATGAACGGTTGGCCTTATATTCCTCAATAAATGCTTCCAACTCAGGATCGCTGTTTTGACCATTGAACGAGTTGGCGCCACCATCGGTATCGGTATCTGAATCCCAAAGAAATTCGCCTGTTTCCATGTAATATTTAACAGCTTTTTCCCTCTCGGGGTCAAAGAGCCTATAATAGTCATCATCCAGCGCGGATTCCGAAGGCGATACGGTGCGAGGCTCTGTCACAGCTTGTTCCGATGAAACGGTAGACTCTGAAGAAACGGTGTTTTTCGAAGATTCCGACATCTTATCTGCCACATTTGTGGCAGTATTGATATCAATCGGTTTAAGTTTTCGCTTTTTACCGTTTATCTTTTCTTGCTCCGCCATAGCCTTGCTGTAATTGAACCTTGCTATGCCGTTTGCTAATGCGCCAATCTGTTTTGCAGAAGCTTGAAAATCTGTGGTTCCCAGCTCTCCAAAATCGTATTTTGTTGATTTCACGGTTTCTGCCAGATTGATAAGCTCGCTGTCGCCGCTTTCCATAGCTGTGTTGATCAAAGCTTCAATGTCGGCCTGGGCGGTTTTGCTTTGCAGGATTTGGGTACCAACGATATTGTTATTTTTGTTGGTCATAACTTTATTTCCGCCGGAGAACAATCCGCCGAGCAATGCACCGCCTGCGCCGGCAAGTAATGCATCTTTTGCCAAATCACCGATAGCCTTTTCCAAAGCTTCTTTTTCGGAAAGACCCTGAGATATATAATCAGCAATATTCTTTTTAAATACCGCCTCGTCGCCGTTGATAACAATATCAGCAACGTTTCCTAAAAGTTCAGAAGTGATTTCTTCAGAACCTTCTGCAAGGATATTTTTAATTATAGAATTTGGGTTTTTGAACAACTGCTCGATGCTGAATCTTTCGGTGACCGCTTCGATTGCAGCCACGCTCAAGCCATATGCGATAGCCTGTCCACGAGATAGACCTCTTTTTTCGGCATCTACTATGGCAGAATAACCTGCAGATGATGACATTATTAATTGCGTGGATGTTTTAGTTAAGGTTTCTACCGCTTTTGCCGACATGCCCATGCTGGATCCAAAGCCGCCTATCGTGCTTCCGGTATACAAGCCCAACGCCATATCAGCCGCGGACATTCCGGTCTGATACAACCAGGCACCCAATTCCGAATCCTCAGCTATATGATTTGAAATTCTTTGACGTTCTCCGTCCAAAGTATCAGCAGTCACGGTAAGGAAATTAGGATCTTCAGAAACAAGTTTGCTGACAAACGCCGCAGGCTTAACAAATGTATTTGTGACTACAGATGCCGCTGACATTACTCCATCATAGGCTGCAGCAACCGCTCCCAGATTGTTATTGCGAAGGTATTCTGTTGCAACCTCGGAATTATGATTATAATTATACACCGTATAATCGGCATGACGTTTTTTTAGATACGGCTCTAACTCTTTATAGAACTTTTGAGCTTCGCTCCAACCTTTTTCTGAAAGAATAGCGTAATAAACATTATTTTCTTCTTCGGTCATCGCAGAAGCGTTATCTCCTATTGATTTGGAAGAATAAGTCCCTTGCTTTGCTTTAAATGTTTGGGCGGCACGAGCTGCACTCGCCCCGGTATATTCAGAATATTTATCCTTTAAATCACCGGGCAACGAGCTGTTATCTCCATAGACCATATTTCGAACCGCTTCTAACTCCGAAACGTTTTGTTGAGCCTTTTCCAGTAGTAATTGTTCTTTACTGCTAAGGCCTCCGCTTGACCACTTCTTTGTCCGAAGTGCGATTTCAAATTCTTTAGCTTCTTCCAATGCAGGACCTATACCCTCTAAAATAGCTCCTGTATCTTGAACTCCGTTAAACTCCGATATCTTATCCGAAACTGAAGCTTTTCCTGATGAAGCCAATACAGAATCATTGGTTTGTTTCGATATGGGCATTTTTTCAAAAGAGTCTTCTGTTATATCGGTCTCTTTTTCATATTGCGAATCATAAACAGGCTGATTTCTTTTTGAGTTTTTGTAATTATCCAAAAGAATCTCATTCGCCTTCTCGGATACAGCCTGCTGTCTTTGAGCAATTGCATAAAGCTCCGATGTGTCTTGTTTTGGAAGCCACATTAACCCCTGGCGAGAAGAATCGCTAGATGCTGTTTTACTCTCCGAAGGTTTTGCAAAAGAGGCACCGCTGTCGGCAACCTCCTTAGCTGCTTGAGCCAAAGCTCTATTGGTTTTTAAATCCTCGACAGTAAGAGGTGTCCGATTGTTTTCTAGGCTTGATATACCTATATTTGTGAGAGACATTTGTCTCTCCTTTTCCAATCGCTCAGCTTCGGCAAGCTGAGCTTTATATTGGCCGTAAGAAGATTGTCTTTTCCTCTCGTTGAAGCTCTGACGGAAGCTTTTGGGAGTAGATATTGAAGTTTTGTTTTTGTTATCGGAATTTTGAACACGGCTTGCATTTTTTCTTTGATTAAAGCTGTCGCGAAAACTCATAATATCCTCCGCTTTTAATCGCTCAACATATAGAGCAAGGTATACCTAAGATAGCTCTCATAGCTATCATATCCCTCGGGTTCCCCTACCCATTGATCGGGCTTTTTGAGCTTGACTCCCACTAAACCGGGATAATTAACATGAGGAGTCCTCATATCGTCATCGTATTCACCCGATCCTACAGGTTGGTTTAATTGTTCTGCCCAAGCAATGGCTTCGTCATATGTAGATATACGGCTGATGCCGGTGGCATTAAACATAAGGGCATCAAATTGATCCTCGCTGTAGGTTCCTGTTTGCTCAAGCTGTTCTACATAATCAAAAAGACCGGACACTCCCTGCTCGTTAAATATGTCTGATGCATCCTGAACCTCGGAAAGAGAGAACTTATCATATTTAATGTCTGCTTCAGATTCATCCTCTTGAGTATAGGTGCCGTCAGACACCGCCTTTTTGTATTCGTCGTAAGATGCAAAGCCTGCGGAAATCGCCATAGCTTCTTTGTCTGCCTCGAGACTTGTATCAAATTGGCGTTGTTCTTCCTCTAAACCGGCATTGAACTGGCGCTTGTCCTCAAGATATTCCATAATACTTTGACGTTTTTCCTCTGCCAGACTAGAAGCAAATTGACGTTTGTCCTCTTCCAAATTAGCATCAAACTGACGTTGGTCTTCGGTTAGGCTTGCATCGAATTGACGTTTATCTTCAGATAGGCTGGAATCAAATTGACGTTTATCTTCAGCAAGGTTCGCATAGTCAAAACCGAGGGATTCGTTAAACTGGCGTTTGTCCTCAGCGAGGTTTTCATAATCGAAATCAAGAGATTCATCGAATTGACGTTTGTCCTCAGCGAGGTTTTCATAATCGAAATCAAGAGATTCATCAAATTGCCTTTGATCCTCTGCCAAGCTCGAATTGAATTGACGAACAGTTTCGTCATAATCACGATTGCTTTCCAAAACTGCTCTTTCGTAATCTCTATCGCTTTCATAAACAGAGCGACCGTAGTCCCTCTCCGCCAAAAGCGCAGAAAGAGCCTCGGTATCTCGAGTTATTTCGTCCTGATATTTGTTATATGCATTCTCCCGAAGCTCGGGGACAATATCGTTCAATGCAGTCATTTGGTTGTTATAAGCTTGAGAAGCTACGCTTTGAGCATACGACGAACCGTAACCTCCGGACAAAGCAGCAGCGCGTGCCGCAGAATCTTCCGCCATTAACTGTGCATTGCGTTTATATGTTTCGGCGTACTGATTGTAATCGGTATCACCAAAAGGATCATATTCAAAAGCTTCGCGGTTAAGGAGCTTATCATAAAGACTGTCGATTGTATCATCAACAGGGCTGGAATACCCTTGCTGTAGTGTCTTAATTTTAGCTTCTGCTGTTTTTATAGGATCGTTTTGAACTGCAGAAGGCTGTTCGATATCAGATGTTTGAGCTTGAGCAGGCTTTGCTGTTTCTGATGAAATCGAATCAGAAGAAACGGACGGATCAGAAGTAGACGGCGAAGCTGTTACAGCATTTTTGGAAGCCAAGCTTCCCAAAGTTTCGGTCCCTGCCATACCATCCACAGTAAGATTGTTTTTGGTTTGGTAATCGGTAACAGCTTTTTGTGTGAGGCTTCCATAGATTCCGTCTTCCTCAAGCTGATAACCCTGCTTATTTAAATCAGCCTGAAGCTTCTTTACACCGTCCCCGGATGAACCATAGCTATAATACATTATTGTTAGTACCTCCTTGCTCATTTATATATCTGATCGCATCGTAGACCTTATACGACCATCTTTTTAAAACCTCGATATATTCTTCTGTAGTTTTATCTCCTCTTTCAGGAGGCTTTGAAATGTCAATCACGGATTATTTCCTCCTTCGATGTTTCTGGCAAATGAATAAAGCGCAAAATCCCCCGTTCCTTCCATTCTTAGTTTCATTGTTCCGCAACGGGAAGGAATCATCTGAACAGACTCCGCTCCCACTAGCGTTTTCGCAGGAAGGCTGAAAAGTTCGGTTTTCACACCGTCATAAGTGACCTTTACATCAATTCTGTTTTCTGCGCTGTATGTAAATATAAAATGAGAAAAGTATTTATCCTGAGGTAACGACAAGCCTAAAAGAGGGGTTTCGAAAAACCATTCGGGAGAAGGAAGAGGGAGTCGCGTTCCGCCGTTTGCCCAAGGATAAGCATTTCCTTCCAGGGATGACAAGAATGTTACCGTTCCGTCAGTAGGGGCAAAAACCGCCAAAACATCACGTCCGGTATACTTCATGTCCAAAACAGAATTAGAATCCTGAATATGCCAAGCTCCTTTTTCGTAAACATACAACGATGCTCCGTTGCTATCGGTCACTGCGGCATAATAAGCTTTCGGGCATCCTGCCGAAGCCGTTACTGTACGATCCAATCCGCAAATGTCATTTATATTTTCAGATATGCAGGAAGGATAACTTCCGTCATATAAAAAGAAACCTTGAGGAGCCTTATATATGATAGCGCCGGAATATGAAGCAAGAGATTTCTTTGCGTTTGATGCAACACCGGGGCATTCTATCGTATATAGTGTAAATGGATAGTTTCCGTAGACCTTCAATATTCTATCCTCTTTAAAAAAGTGAGGATATCCGTCATAAGCTATTGCTCCTGTAAATTCACCGCCTTGACCAACTGTTATGGCATAAGAATCCGAAGCAAGTCCGCTGAAAGCATACCAGTTAAACGGATCTCCAAGCTTAGAAGCATAGATTTCATGTCCTTTGGAATCTGTTGCCCATAAACGATTGGCGCATTCGATGACGTTGGTTATTCCATCGGGAAGGTTTCGGGAGATTTTTATCATCTTTTGCTCGCTGGTGTATGTTCCTATGTACGGAATTGAACCAACTACGATATAACCCACTTCATCATCCGTAGACGGGACAGCCGCATACACTCTTGTATATCCGCAACCGGTAATCTCTACAACATCACCTGCTCGGAAATTATTTCCTACGGCAGCGCCTTCGATTTTGGTGTATGATGTTGCATAAGGTACCCAAATCGGGAGGTTCCATTTGTGTTCATAAAGATAGGTGATTGCGCCGGCTTGGTTTCCGCGCAACACAACCAACGGACCAAGATCATCGCTTAGCTCATCAACTATGGGTGCCTCGTAATCAAGATCTATATATTCACTGTTTCCCTTTGCGTAAACCTTAGCGGTTTCGCCGATAACTACACCTTTTGAATATCCTTCAATCAAAATAGCATAATCGTTTCTATTCTCATCAACTGTCAGGTCCGAATCGTCCGTGATTAGTTCAGGTACATTAGAAAACCACTCATGCTTATGTCCTGAACACAAATAGCTTTTATTTTCCGCTGTGTTATACCAAATATCGCCTGTCGATGCACTATGTAGCGGCGCAGCTTCGCCTACAAAAGCCAACTCTCCGTCTATTCCGCACGGAGAAAATGTTATCGGACCCATCGAATTGCTTGCGGAAGCGATGATAGATGAATACGTTTGATCGTTGATGTTATAAATCAAACCGTCAGGGAATATACACAAATAAGCTCCGAGCTTAACAACACTTCGCTCAATATTGTCTTCAAATGCTATTTTTCTTTCTCCGTTAATATAGAGAAAGGTTGATTCGTCTGCCACGGCGAAATACGCGACGGTTTCGCTGTCAATAATGCAAAGAGAAGGAGAGGAAACCTCGCCGATATCGACGAGATATGTCCTCTCCTTCCTCGATGTGAGGACAGGATATTCTCTCACACTAAGATTCTTGGCATCCGCAAGCTCGTATTCGGAAGGACGGAGCCTTCGATTAATACCTCCGAACTCCTGCTGAAATTCTCTGCCTACAGAACGATTATTCTCATATGTAAGACTCATTTATATCCCTCCTACTTTAAACGTGTTTTTTAAGCGATATTTATTAAACGGTTTGTGAGTTCGGGTATACCAAGCCCTGAAATCTGAATACAGCGAGTTGTAACGATTTGTGGATATATTATATTTTTCGGTTTCTCCTAAAGCGCTGTCGATTTTAGCCACAAGATACCAAATATAGAGACCGCTATATATCTCAGATACCAAAAGCTCGACATCACCGTACAGATAGGTTTCAAAATCCACAGTTTTGTTCCGTTCCTCACCATCGTAAGCAAGAATAACCGTTTCAAAAATCCTTCTGTCAATATCAGCAAGCCAACGGCGCTTTAAGGATATGTCAATTTTATTGCTTGGTCGAAGCAAATCGGCAGAGGTTATCGCATATTCGGATCTCACAGGAAGCCTCCTTATCAGTTGCGTTTGATTTCTTTGACCCCGTTAGCTTTGGTCAATGCCGCTTTGAGTTTTCTTTCATTTGTGATACTCTCTTGGTAGTTTTCGGCATATGCCAAAGGAACTTCAATTTCTACTCCCTTGGGTATCGAGAAGCCTTTTCCGTTCAATGAACCATGATAGGTATTTTGAGATTTAAGGCTGGCATCTTCCGGAATAAAGAGTTTTTTCTTCTTTTGAGATTTTTCCTTTTCCTTCTGCATGATTGCCAAGGTAGAAGCGCTTAAGGCGCTTGTTGCAAATTCATTTGTTGTCGCAGAAACAGCTGATTGTTCATTTTCATGATGAGCTTCTGCAACCGCAAGTTTCTCTTCGGCAGCAGAAAGTTTTTCGTTGACTTCCGCAAGCTGTTTTTCTTTTTCTTCAAGCAAAGCTGTTAATTCTTCTCTTGTTGTATTTGCCATAATATTATTCCTTTCTTACAAGATAGCAGAGAGATTGTCCTCTCTGCTATTACAAATATTAATTTTCGTCATCGAGATCGCCCAAGCTGGAACCACTCACTACACGAAGAATAGCTGCAGGCTTGGTAATTTTGCAGGCGAAGCCAGGGATTTTAAAGCCTGCGGTACCGCGCTGATCAAGAGGATCGGCTGTACCGGAAGATCCAAGCTGCTTTACGATGATTTTCATGCCTTCGCCGATATCTGCAACTTTAAACGCTTTGGCTCCCAATGCGATTGAATCGTAAACAGAACCATTTTCATAACCGTCTTTAGAAACCTTGGAATTGGTAGAGACGAAGAAACGAAAGCCCTGGAATGTGCCGATTTCATTTTTATAAATCTTTTCGGGTTGCTTATGCTTTTGAGCATCAATCCACTCAGGGTCGCGCTTGATATCATGGGCAACAGAAGGATGCACCACCATCGCATAATGCACACCGTCAATAAACTTAGCATTCTGACGGCGCAAATGAGTATATGCTCTTGCGAGCACGTCGGAAGTGAGTCTTGAATTAGAAGTAACCGAGCTTCTTTCGGTAATTTCCACTACCGTATCACCTTCGACCACAGGTGCATACATAACGTTATGACTAGTGCAAAGTTCGTCTCTGATAAGAGAATCTACGGTAAGAGGAGCCTGATCAGAGTGATTCTCGATAATGCCGTCGATAATAGGATCCACATGAACAAGGTCTACCCTATCGGTAAAAGGTGTAAATGCACCGATAGTAACGATCGTGGCTTCCACGGAGATTTCTTCAAGGTTCTCAGGATCGGGCGTAACGCCTTCAACAAGAACAGAAGCCTTTTTATAAGGCACAAACTGTCTCCAATTGATTGTGTCTCCGTGCTTTTCGGGGATAGGCTCTTTATCTCCGAACTGGGCAAACACAAGTTCAGGAAGGAGAGCATCAAGCATCTGCTTTGAATAATACTTTGTCATGCCAGGAGAGAGTTTCTCAGAGCTGCTGTTTGTTTCGGGTGCGGATTGAGGATCGTAAGCAAATACGGTCAATCCGTAAATTGTAAAAAGATTAGGATTTGCTGTTTTCATTGTTTTTTCCTCCTTGCCAGAGGTTTACAGGGTATTAAAATCGTATTTTTTTACCCCTTTTTGCCTCCGAACGAATTTTTTGTAGGTCTTCATGCGACAG
This sequence comes from uncultured Ruminococcus sp., assembly GCA_964650045.1. Lineage (GTDB taxonomy): Bacteria > Bacillota > Clostridia > Oscillospirales > CAG-382 > Coliplasma. The sequence continues at coordinate 35,391 of CAZYRT010000015.1, read as the reverse complement.
ATCTTCCAATGATTTGGTAACGCGCAGAGCCCCTTGGACACCTGCGCCGCCTTCTGCCGGTCTGCGATTATTAGCCCTTACTTCTTGGATGACTGCTCGTTCAGCCTGTTTTGCCAAAGTTTTGGCATAATCATCAGGATGGACTGCCGCGTAAGCTTCCTTAACCGACCATCCGCTGGTAAGCAAATATCTAAATCGATCGTTGCCTTCCCATTCGGCTTTAAAATCGAACTCAGGAAAATCTTTTTTGAACGTGCCAGCTTCGTTTAACCAACCATCAACAAGTCTCTGTCTGTCCTGTTGTTTGGCTGCGCTTTCCTTTTGCGCTCGATCTTTTTCGCGGAAATCATTAAGTTCCCTCTCGTTTTTGAGGTGCCTGCGATATGTGTCGGTATCTCCGAAGCCCTTTTCTGCAGCTTCTCTTTCAAAATTGGAATCATCTTTATCCGCTGCCTCTACAATCGCTTTGATGTTCTTTGGATCAAGACCATAACGCGAAGCCATAGCATCAATGAGAGGTTTCAAACTGGTTAGGCTTTCTTCAGCGCGTTGCAAACGTTCGCTCGTCTGCATATGGTTTTTAAAACGCTTGTTGAATGCAGTTTTAACTCTGGAATTGACCTCTTTTTGAATGGATTGCTGATATTCCTTTTGGTATTTGCCGTTGATAAGGGATAAAAAATCCTCGGTTGCAGGCTCGTCATCAACCTGCAGCGAAGATTTCAAGGGCTTTCCTTCGGAATCTGTTGCATTGACGGCATTCAAACCGTCTATAATTGGTGCGTTGTTCCCGGCGGCGGAACCTTCGATACTCTCAAAAAGAGAATCACTTGTATCAGCGGTTGAAGCCGATGCGCCCGAAACTCCTCCCTCATCGGGAGAATACAATTTAAAAAACTTTTTCATAAAAGTCTCCGCGGTAGGCCGCTACCCGTAATTTATGTATCGCTTTCCATTATTTCGGAGTCAAAATACACTTTGCCTCCTTCGTAAACTTTCAGCTTTATACATTCCTTTAAATTGGGATCCGTTGCAAGCGCATAAATCCCATTCACAAACGAATTAAAAAGAAATCTCAACTGAGTTTTACCGTTCGCTTTTGGAACGATATGAATCTTTGCATGACCAGATTGAATGTTTATTTCCTTTTTCTCGATAATTCCCGATAGACCCATGAGGTTGTACGCCAATGTATTTACAAGAACCGTCAATGCCACGCACGGAAGCTTGTCATCACCGTCGGATGCATGACCTATACATTCCAAATCAAACTCATCGGGTTTGAATATGCATTCTGTCAAGGTTGTCCTGCCTCCTGTGTTTTTTCTCTAGCTTTTTGAACGTGCTTAGGCTCTTCATTCGGTGATTTTTTTGACGGCACGCTTATTTGAGAGCCGGGATTTACAGATATCTGCTCTACAATATTGGTGCCATGATCCTTATCTACGATGGCTGCCAATTTCATCATCTGCTGTAACATAGCATTGTTTGAATCAATAACCCCGATAACCTTATCTTTGCCGTCAAAGTCCATTCCTTGAAGGCAAGCTTTTGCAGGAAGCGCATTTGCAGGATCAAAGAACCTTGCCCCATAGAGCTGAAGCATAAGCTCGTTTTGAGATATAGCCTTATATGGCGCTGCTTTTTCAGCAGTAATATCAATGTCAAAAAACGGAAGCTTTGGGAATCCGGATGTATCAACCTTGGTTCGGTAAGTCACGAATTTTGCATCGCCCTTATCGTCAAGAATACGAAAGTAACGTTCGGTTGTATAGAATTGTTCAATACGGTTAATAACCTTCCTGCAAATTCTTTCCTGGGCATAATATGTAGATATCGCTGTGGCTCTATCTACCCTTCCGCCTGCTTCCTGAAGGGCGGCAATAGCCGAAGCGGCTGTAACACCCGAAACTGCTCCGCCTGTATTAACATCGCGATTTCCAAGTGTTTCCTTAAGCTCGTTGATCCTATCTCTGAGAACGGTAACATAAGAGCCCGGCAAAGGATTAACTTCAATCTGCTTTATGACCCTTTCGTTTAGATCTCCGTAAACCGGCACAAACTGTTCTTTTGTGTCAGCATACATCTCAAGGTTAATGCCTAAATCCTCGCGGTAAAGAAATCTAGGTTGACAAGCTAAAATTGCATTCTGCGTTATTGCATTGTTCAATGCATCGATTTGAATTTGTGCGTCCTTGCCAATATCCGTGTAACCATAGCCTGCAGGAGTTCCCTCGATTTCAAACAACGGATCAAATTCATAAGGATATTCTGCATCTGCATACAATCCTGTTTTCGAAAGCGGTTGATGGGTGAGAACTCCATCGGATGACACAATAGGTTCAGTTTCGTTTTCTGTAGCGTAAAGCACAACGTTGTCGACAAACTTGCAATACTGCACCGTTGGTTTGCCCTCAACCGATATTTTGTAATACCACTCTATCACCAGTGATTTCTTTGACGTGTCCACATTATCGTCGTAATCGTAATGAGCTAAGGTATCGGACCCTCTCGAAAACTCATCCGCATGATCCGGGTACATTTTCTTCAGGGCCTCAGTATCCATCAAGCTGAGCGCAAAAAAATGCGGAGAATCCTGAATATCGGTAATTCCCGGTTCCCAAAACAAATTTAAAAGATCCGCTTTCTTTATTACGATTTCTCCGAGTCCGCCGCTTGCCGTTGGATCCCAAAAGATGCCTGTAATTCCTGTGCCTTGAATAACCTTGTATCTTGATGTTTGAGAAAACGTCTTTTGGTACCCAGCTTGGCGGAGAACCACAGGGAGGATAGTAGATAAAACCTCAGCTTCTTCGGCATCATCTTCTTGCCTCGGGATGATATTAAACGAAGGATATGCCTCAATAAGCTGCGCGTGCTTGTTGACAATACAATTCCACAGCCATGCCGAAGCAGGAATAAAGTTGTTCCCGTCCGGTTTTTGATAGCACTCGTATTGTCTCTGCTTCCAAAAGTTTTCGTTTTCAATGGTTTTTAGGTCGAGTACGTTCTTTCCTTGACGATATCTTTCCAGGATTTCCTTTGCCTTGTTGATTTCTTCTACCCCTATAGGCATTTTTTCTTGGGAATGAAAAAGCCCCTTTTGTTTCGGGGGTTTTCGAGCTGTATCATTATCGTGTTCAGATGTTTTTTTCAAAAAGTTAAAAATACCCATGATTTCTCCTTTTTGTATCCTCCGAAAGAGGATTGTAATAGCTTGTCTGTTGTTTAATAGTCCTTGACGGCAATGGTCGAGACATGCAGAAATAACGAATTTCGTCACAAACATGATCTTCCAAGGTAGTGTCCATATCCTCGGGATCGCGTTTGCTATACATCATGATTGGAAAGGTCCTTATAGCAGCCTTGCATTCCGTAAAAAAATACATCGAAGGTTTTCCTTCCGGGTCAAAAGCTAGTCTATTTCGCACTTCCATCCAACCGGCTATGCGTGAGTTGTCCGCCTTATCAAAATAAATCTCATTTTTAACGGCGCAGGAATAAACAGAAAGGCCACTTTGCTCATTCCAAATCGAAGGATCGGCAACGCCTGTGCTTATTTTCCTTCCTTGAAGCAGAGGGTGCTTCCTTTCGAACTCTTTCACTTTCTCGAAAATTTCAATCGGCGGTTTACGAACACCTTCGTCAGGCGTTCCTGTACAACCGTAATATTCCGCAATTCGATATATCCTTCCATCCTCATCTACCGTCCAATATCCCATTGAAAACGGTTTCGCAAAACCATGATCATAGCTTCGGTATATCCTCCAGCTTAGAGGAATGTCAAAAGGCTCGATAACGTGCGTATTTTTTTTGGTTTTATATCCATCCGGATTGTTTACAAATTCATCAAAAAAGGCACCTTCGACCGCATTCCAATCTCCTAAAAGCATTGCTCTCCGTCTTTTTTCGGGTAGCGCTTCCAGGGTACGAACGTAGTTAGGATCCCTCTGCATAAATATCTTATTGTCGTAAACCTGAGCAGGGATAAAGAAAAAATCCGAAGGATCCTCTTTGTCAGTATAATTTCGGTCAATAAAACGCCTTTTAACCCAAGCATGTCCTACCCCTCCCGGGTTCATGGTGAAGTACATTCTCGGGGAGAAGCTTTGTTTCATCATCCCCGATGAACGATTGCTTTCGGTCAATGCTTGAAACTGAAATTCGGTAAAATGTGTCGACTCCTCCAATCCAATAACTTCATATGCTTGGCCTTGGAATCGAAGCACATCCTCCTCATGATTGCAATAACCCATTTTAATTCGGCTACCGTTTGGGAATTCAAAAACCTTATCCACGGTTTTATACTCTGCCACATTGCCGAGAAACGCTTTCATTTGGAGAATGTGATTTTCTTTTAATTCGGGATACGTTCGGCGCAAAAGAAGAATTTGTATTCCGGGATGATATAAGGCCAAAAGTATAAACTTCATTCTCATCGCCCAGCTTTTTCCTCCGCCTCTTGCGCCCCCGTAGGCTGTATATTTCGTTGTAGACGTAAAAAATAATTTTTGCTTAGGATTCGGAGGCGATATAATCAAATTGGTCATACAGCGTAATCCTCGGCTTCGGAAGAAAAGATAATATTGACAGTTTGCCCTCCTTTAGAATCCTTTAGTGCAGTAATGACGGGATACAAATCCTTCAGAGCGCTAGCAAAATTCTTAGCCGATTTCGAATCGATTTTATCTACGACTTTAACAATAGGGTCGCCCTGCTCATTCAGAGTGATATATTTATGCAATTCCTGCGGATCTGCTATCGCCTTTAACAATGTGCCGGCAAGCGTTTCCGCAGCGAGCAGGAGCTCGGTTCGGTCTTTTATCGCGCGCGTGCGAGCATGGGCGATGGCTTCTGATGTCACATTGATTTGATATTCTTCACGTGCTTTTACCCAATCTTCATTAGTACAATGCCTAAGCATTGAACTTTCGCTTATATCGTACTTTTTTGCGAGGTTGCGACAACTCATTTCGCCTGTAATATATTCGGCTTTGATTTTTGCCCAACTCGGTTTTCTGTTAGGTGTTTTTTCTTTTTTGGCCATTGAACCCTCACTTTCTTAAAAATGGGCAAAAAACAACAAGTGCAGTTCAACTGTACTTGTTGTTTCGAGGTGAATTATGAACTTCTCTGAAAACTCCCGTTTGCGAAATGTTCGCAATATCATTTTACTTATATGAACAGGTGTGTTCAAGGAAACCGAGGGAAAACAAACGAAATTTATAATCCTCCAAAATAAATTCTTGCAAATTCTTCAAATCCCACATCTCGATAGTTTTGGGCGGTCTTCACATCACATCCCATTATTTCCGCGACCTCTTCCCAGCTTCTGAAAAGTTTATCCTGCTCTTTTTCAATGGCCTTCGGAAAATAGTATAGCAACAAAGCCCTTTTCGCAGAGGGCGTCTCTAATTGAATTATGACATTTGTCACCTCGGTGCGAATTCTGCTGTAACGATCAATTTCGCCTGCAAGAAGCTCACGAACCTTATCGAGCTTGCAAATGCCGTCTATATTTCGCACATCATAATCCTTTTGCAATGACGATATGCCACCGGTGTTTTTCAAAGCGCTTCCAACGCCGAGTATAAATGTTTCAATCTCCTCTATTTGAATTATAAGATCATCAATATATTTTCTCTCGTTTCGCAAATAATTAAAAATCTCAGCTGATTTTATATTCAATTGTACCCCTCCTTATGACTTTTTCTCGGCTTTCAATTCCTCTACGGTCTTTTTTCGAGTACGAACAAATATGTAATAATTCCCATATATTCGATGTTTTCTATCTTCGGGAGCATCCTTCAGCTCAGATACCAAAACTTCAACTGCGCGATAGCCTTTGAACATCCTCAATCCTTCGATAATTTGTTTTCTTTCGAAATCGGAAGCCGAGGCCAACTTAGGAAGTAACGATACCGCTAACACTCCATTGCGGCAAGCCGGTGCCGGTCTTTTTAGGTTTCGCGAGCATACCCAACGTTTGGTCGTGATATTTTCTCCGCTTTCTTTCGATTGCTGATAGTTATCACACATATATTGAGCAGCTTCAATAAAACCATCGTTTAAATTTGCCTTCAGTTTATCAGCGTTACAATATCCCAGATTGTAGTATTCGCTCCATATGTTTTCTACTGCATCACGGATCACGCCCCTTTTTTCAGGATTCTTGCAACCCATCATAACGATATGCCAATGCTTTCTTATATCTCCGCCTCCGGAGTATGTATATACGTATTTAAAATCGCCCTTATTTTTAATGATTCCTTGCTCAACATAAAGCTTCTTTATGCGATTTATAAAATTGCGAACGATCTTTTTGAATTCTTCTTTTGATTTAGGCAAATGCTCATCGTCAAATGTGGGATGAACAAAAAGATCTTCTCCAGCGGCAAAGTTATCTTGGATCAAACGTGTAAGCTCATATCTTGCATTTTTTTCATTCACGCGCTGTTGAGCTTCGGATGTGGGTCTGTATTTTCCGTTTCTGCGGTTGCTCTTTTTATATGCATAACAAAAAGAACCATCGCGGTACTGACCTTTTCCGGTGGTGAAAACGGTAGATTGAACCGTATATTCCTTTTGACGCGTTAAATGATTCATGATAATACCTTTACATATTCGATTTCACAATGTTGTCCATAGCGATCTCCATAGTCATAGCCGCATTATACAATGAAGTCCTTGCATAAGTCTTGGCGGTCATGATACGATGCTTCGTTTCTTCCAGGCTATCGATAACAAATTCGATGTGTTGGTTTCGCAGTAGCGAATATATCTCCGATACATATTCGGCTGTCAGATCATTGCCTTCGATACGGATCGGCGCATCGGGGGGGAGAGTTTCTATTTCTGCAATGATCATCGCTAATTCTCTTCCTTTGGCTCGTTTGGAAAAAGGCAATGATTCCCACTCGATTCGAGTTTCAACAAGCTTTAAGGTTTCTTTGAACGAGCGCTTGATATGATGTGAGGAGATTTTTTGTTCTTGACCTAAACAATTTTTATTTTGGTCTTGGCAAAGTATTTTTTTCATTTTTCTATGTTCCTTTTACTTTTGCGTTAAGTTAATACATCATACAAGGTTTTAAGCGGGGCTGTTTTGCCCCGCGCAGAAGCTGCAAAAACAGCTTCTGTCTGTAGTTAGCACACCTTAAAGAGATTCTTTAGACGATCAAGAAAATTCTTTTTTGTGGGCACAAAATAGGTTTTGTGCATCTTTCTGTGCCAATCGATGCCGCGGGCGCGTGCTACATGATATGAACGTCTACTTCTTTTTCTGTGATTGTTTTTACTACTCATATTTACCTCCTGTGTTTGATACCTCTCGCTGAAACCGCAAAAACAGCGAGAGGTAAAAACAACATAATCTCGAATTTGAATTGAAAGGATGTAAATTGCGGTTTTTTGCGGATTCCGAGGGCAATATCCAAAAGATACATCCGCTATGCCCATCTTAAAAAGAAGAAATGCCTACATGGGAATAACGGGATTCGAACCCGTGTCATTCACGTCGAAACGTATATATGAATATTCTTCCTATTGAACTACGTTCCCATAATGCGCGGAGGCTTGTCCGCGCAATTCTCTTTTTATATCTGAAAAAACTTTATTAAATTATTCACAATATCTTCACCAAATGGAGAAAGAGGAGCATTCTGTATTTCTAACACATCCTCAACCCAACAATTGAATACTGAAGTTTTATTGGAATCCAGAATCTTACAGCCTATACGGTGTCTGTCTCTTTTTCTTTCTCCGGGATTAAATTTTGTTTGACGTTCAAAACTTACGCCGATAATGGTACCGGTGATTTCATCATCTCGAAGCTTCACTTTCACTCGTTCTTTTAACGCATATGCTTGCAATGCTCGTTTGGGGCTCATTTTGAATCTCCTTTTGGGATTAATATTCGTTCTATCTTTTTGTCCATTGTTTTTATTAGACCATAGCAATTTCCTAATAATAGATAGCTTTTCCATGATGCATAAGAATATCTGAAGAACCGTTCGGATGCCTTGCCATTAGCAACCGATTTTGCCAATTTCAAATACTTACGCTGTGCATTTCGCTTTTTCTGATTGTTTAATTTGCGAATTATTTCTCCGCGCTTTGTTATGTAAGTGTGAAACCCAAGATAATTTACTCCGTTTTTAAACGGAAAGATTTGTGTCTTTCCATTCAAGGCCAAATCAAGGGTGTTTAAATATTCGGTTATGACCTCTAGACAATATTTCAAATACTCTTTACTTTGGTGTATTAAATAAAAATCGTCCATATATCGTCCGTAATAGTTGATTCCTAATTCGTTTTTGATGAATTTGTCCATTCCATCCAAATAAAGGAGAGCAAATCCTTGATTGATTTGATTTCCGAGCGGAATGCCTTTTCCTTTGGTACTGTCTATAAACAAATTGCAAAGCCAACATATGTCAGGATCGTATCCGAAATGATATTCAACGATATCCTTTAACTGTTCATGTGATATGTTATAAAAGAATTTTGATATATCGCACTTGAGTATATAACCATCAAAGCCATATAGTTGGTGAAACGTTTGCATCTGCTCGCCCAAACGATTAAGTCCAAATTTGTTGCCTTTGCCTTTTTGTCCGGCGCAATTATCATAAATAAAAACTCTGCTGAGTTTTGGAAGAATCACATTGTCGCATAAGCTATGCTGCACAACCTTGTCTTTGAATGATGTAGTTTGAATAATACGTTCTTTGGGCTCATAAACTTTAAATTCGTTGTAAGGCGAAATTCGATATGTTTTGTTTTCAAGCTGTTCGATCAATAAGTTTATTCCGTCCAAAGCTGCAAACCCAAATTTTGCAGAGCTCACTCTAAAGCTACTGCCATTCTTTGCTCGGCAATACGCTTTATACATATTTTCAAAATCAATCACTCTTTCGAAATCTGTCATACAGCACAGCTCCTTTTTGTTTATCCCTTCGGAAAGGTTACGCATTCTTTTGATGTGGTGCATTGATTTCGGCTTTTACCTACTCTGTCGAGCTTCCCACCAATACGGGCGAACGCCGTTGTCGTTGTTGTAGTTGTCGTTGTTGATGTTGCCGTGCGGCGAAACGCAAAGAAAATACAACGCGCAACCTATGATTTTATTTATTCTTCGGTTCTTGTTCTGACTTTCGCCAAGCGATAGACATAAACTTCACATCCGAAACCATTTTGCTCCAATATGCCGCCGAACCGCCGTTCAATATTTCCAAATTAATCGACAATTCGATGAAGAAAAGCAATTCATCGCAATATGTAATCGCCTTTGTTATCGCTTCGCATCTTGCTCTTTTGTCTGTTGCGTTGTGGATGCGATTTGCTTCCATTAATGTTTCATAGATTTCAAGGCTTTTAATTTGGATTTTATCAACAAGCGAATGTCTGTATTTTTTCGGATATCGATTGGCATTTGAAGTTAATTTGTACGAATGAACCGCGAGCTCTTTTGATTTGATGACTACATTCAAATCTGTATCAGCCATTTTTTACTCCTCGCAAGATACAAAGATAGAAGAAGCAAAGCGCAAAATCGGGCGAACGCCGATGTCGATGAAGTAGCCGTCGAAGCCGATGCCGCCGAGCGGCGAAACGCAAAGAACGACATTTTTAAACTCCTCACTATCGGGCGTTGCTAACCACCACCATTTATCGAGATTGTATTTACCGAACATATCGCGGTTTTGTCTGTAAAAATCCATTGTTACAAGGCTGATTTTAGAACGGAAATTCGGGAAAGGTTTTGTGCCGTCCAAAGCGGTCATATCCGTTTCAAACTCAAGAATGTTTTCCGCACCGATCGCCGCTTCAAGCTTTGGCAACAATTCGGTCTCAAGACGTTTTTTAATATTACTTTCGGACAAATTACCGTTTATCTCGAACGACGAATCAAAAATCGCATCTTTTGCTACAGCCACAACTTCATCACCGTCAGTAAATTTGATGAATTCGATATCTGCGATTTTAAAAGTTTCGCCGATTTTTACCATTTTAGGTTTCATAATATTATCCCTTTCAAATAGATGCAAAGATATTAGAATTTAAGATACAAAACGGGCGAACGCCGACGTCGCCGTCGTAGTGGACGCCGTAGATGCTGCCGCGCGGCGAAACGCATTTTACCCAACTATTATTTTCGTGAGCAGGAGTGCTGAACGGAGTTGCGGTCCACCACGATTTATTGACTTTGTATTTATCGAGGATATCCACATACTTGCGGCATTGATTTGCGGTAAACAAAGATACGCGACGTTCGATAACACCGTAATCCTTCAAGCCGTCATCAGATGTCAGATCAACTGTATGCGTAATAATATTTTCTTTCAGTACAATATTTTCCAATTCATCAGCAAATTGCTCGCATATATGATCCGCATCCGAATCTTTGTAATTATTGTTTTTGCCGAATGCCACAGCTTCACGAAACAAATCTTTTAACAGAAGCACCGTACCGTTTTCGGTATGCTCACATACGATAAATTCGAATTTGCCTATCTTGCATGTATTTTTTTTCTTTAATACTTGCCAAAATGAGTTTTCCGACACAAAGTTGTCCGTCAGCATCGACGCTCTTCGCTATATCACCTTCTGCAGTCAGATGATATTTCACACCGTTAAACATCAAATAATTATCTTTCATTTTTTGATTTTTCCTTTCGATATAGTTTTAGGTTTAAATATAGGGCAAAAGCCTTTCGCGAGCGCAAGTTGTTCTTGCTTCGGCGGTTCGCAAATCATAAAATCTGCACATTCCGGGCATTGACGTGACCCTCGCCATTTCCAGTTGGCGCAAATCTCGGATGAATCACCTTCTTTGAAACAATTCTCGCCTGCGTTGGCACAATGATGCAAACACAACCCGACTAAAGCATCGTCTGTTTCCGTCGGCAACATCTCTCTGACTTTAATTCGGATTTTCTCTACCGTTTCAAGAATTTCTTTTATTTCCGCTACGGCAACGTCCCTCTCGATTATCGCTTTCTGCAGCTCTCCGAGCTTCTCATGAGCAAGCTCGGCAACAAATTTAAGTTGATTGTACGAATTGTTATTTATAGCGAGTTGTAAATCGCCTCGGATTTTTTCAACGTCCGTCATTGCGATTCCTCGTTTCTTGAGGTCTTCACTAATTTTCGCAAAGCTTCCATCGCTTCGGTTTTGGAAACATATACGTCTTTTCCAACCTCAAGAAGTTCTCTATCAAAATCTGTAAGATACCATGTTCCGTCAATGTAAGCATAGCCATGGACCTGAAATGTAAAAATCGAAAATACATTACCCGAATCGCTGATTGTAGTCGCTATAAAATTAACATCGTCACAGTCGGGATTTTCGAGTATTGAATAAACATTATCTCCGATGTTCGCAGGTGGAATACAGCTTACGCGGTCATTCCAATGCTTTTCAGCTTCTTCCTGAGACGAAAACCAACGATAATTATAAGAAGCAACACATTGGGGTTTTGAACAAATAACTTTAAAGGACGACTCGATACATTTCTCTTTCGCCGCAGAACCGCAAAAGGGGCACGGTTTTAAATTCTCTTTCATGATGTGTACTCCTTTTCCAAGACCTCATCGATTTGCTGTACCGCAAAATCAAGCATTCCGCATTCGTCAATTACCGAAGAAATGCCTTCAATTATTCCCAACGCGCGCTGCAGCTTGCATTTATCTCGCGGAATAATCAGAACGCCATTCAAAACATCAGACATAAGCTCGTTATATTTGATTTTGAGTTCTTCATGCTCCATCATAAGGAGAAGCTGTTCATCGTCCGCATCGAGCTCATTCGAGTCGGACAAATCCCGATTGACCATATCCGATACTGCTGGATCGTCAGCCAGCTTCGTTTTATTTTTGTCGGGAATCAACCCCTTTGCCTTAAGGTCCTTTACCTTCTGTTGAACCGCATTCTTGCTTCTCACAAGAATAACGGATATTTCTTCATAGCTTTTCTTTTGTGCGATAAGCTTTATAAGCTGATCCACATCGCTTTGGGTCCATTCATTTGCCATAAGGTCCTCCTCGATGATCTGGTCAATTTCTTCTACTGTGCAAAGACAGATTTGTGCATATATTTTCTTCTGCTTGTTAGGAGAAACAGCATTCTTCACACCGTCAATAATTTCTCTTTTGGATATTACGGAAAAATCCACCTTCTACCTCCTAGAATGGCAATTCATCATCATTTGCCAAATCCTCGAATCCGTCAGTACCGGCATAAGACGGCGCAGGCGGAGCCGAAGGAGCTTCTTCGCCTTGCTTTCGCTCAACAAAAGTCGCTTCATCTGCCAATATCTCACAGGTAAAATGCTTTGTGCCTTGATTATCGGTCCAATTGTTGTTTTGCAATGTTCCCGATATAAGAATTGGCATTCCCTTTTTGAAGAAACGGCATATAAAAGCTGACAACTGCCTCCAGGCAACGATTGTAAAGAAATCCACTTCCTGTTCCTTTGAAAAACGTCTGGCCACAGCGATTGAAAACCTTGTCACATTCACCCCCGAAGGAGTAACCTTCAGCTCGGGATCAGAAACCATGTTTCCAACAAGGATGACTCTGTTAAAAGCCATTATCCGTTCCTCCTGTTGTTTCTCTTTAGCTTGTGTTCTTCGTTTATCTTGGAAAGAAAAGCGCCGATGCCCAAAAGAGCAACACCGCAGGCAATTGCCCAGGATGCTCGTTCAGGGGAACAGCTTCCACTTTCGGCGGCTGACACTCCTATAATGGTGATTCCAAGACCTGCCAGGATTATCAGACCGCAAAATTTAAACATCTTTTTCATTTTGTTATCTCCTAAATAAATTCTGCCAGTTGTTCTGCTGTCCAGCCCAGTTGTTCCCGAAGGGAGCGAAGAACTCCCAACGGCATCTTTTCGGGATTGTTTTCGTAACTGAGAAAGGTGGGACGGGTTATATTGGCTTTTTCTGCCATTTTGCTTTTTGTGATTTTTTGCTCGCTTTTGGCTTCATCAATCAGCCTGCGGAAATGCTTGTCCTTGGCTTTCTTTTGGGAATTTGGGGAATGAGCAAACGCTCTGATTCTTGTAGCTGGCATAACTAATCTCCTTTCATTTCTTTTGCTTCGAGCCTCGTTAAAACTCGGTCAGCGGCATTGAGGATTTCGTAATCTCTCGGGGTTTTGACCTCGTTGTTTCTCGCACGCTGAAGCTGTTGTCTGAAGATGCCGAGACCTTCTTCGTCACGTATCTTCGTGACGATCTCGTTTAATGTGACATTCAGCTCTGCAGCTCTGACTTTAATGCGAAACAGGTCTTTTGCTGCCATTGTTGTGAATCATCTCCTTTCGGTAGTTTAAAATGCAGGTTCCGCATCAACAAATGGTGAAAAAAGCGGAGTGAACTGCTCTTGACACTCGAAAGGCGATGTGTTAATATGTAGTTGCAGATACAATTTAACGTCGCCTCGCGGTGTCTTTTTCCTTAGGTCCCCCAACAGCTTTAATGCTTTTGGGGTACTTATCATCCCTATTTGTTGCAAGTGCAACATTTAAGGATAAAAAGCACCGCGCGTGCGCGGAACCTAATTGTTTTCATCAAACACCGGAGTGATTCGGTGTTCTTGGGTTTGATTATAATTCACAAAAGTGAATTTGTCAACGCAAAAAACAAATAATTTTCACTTTTATGAATTTGTTACAAATGGCAATATTCACATTTGTGAACTGTTCACAACTGAGGAGGTGTTACTATGTTTTGGAATAACTTTGTCAAAATATGTGAAGAACATGGCGAAAAGCCCACGCCCGTCATTAAAAAATTGGGAATTGCTGCTGGTTCTGTTACACGGTGGAAAAATGGGAGTGTTCCGAACGGAAAAACTTTAGATGTTATCGCCAACTACTTTAATGTTTCTGTCGATTATCTTTTGGGAAAAACAGATGAAACAAAAAAAGCCCCCGTCGTAAACGACGAAGGCGGCGAAGGATATTATTTGTTGGCAAATCGCGGCAAGGACGGATCTGCCATAGAACAGTTATCAAAAGAAGAATACAATGCTCTTATAGCTTGGATCCAAACACTTCGCCGCAATATCAACGAAGATTTATAACCGATTTTTCTTTATGTAATCCGAAAACTGTTGTTTAACCTCCCTCTCCAGCGGATTAATTTCAAAGCAGGAATATCCTCGTTCACTCAGGAACCGTTGTTCCCTCTCATAGAGAAGCTTTAAACGTTCCCACCGAAACTCGGAAGCTTGGTAGCTTATGTCACATAAACTCGCTATATCTTCGGCGCATTGAATATTCAATTCCCGAAGAACGATAGCAGGAGCAAGGAGCCTCGATGCAAACACATTTGCTTCATGCTCTACAGGTGAATCTTCGGACGAAGGTTCTCGGTTCACTAGCTCATACTTTCCAATATGTCCTAGCACAATATGCCCGAGTTCATGAGCGACGGTGAATCGCTGTCGCTGGACAGAACATCTGTCGCTGACAAGAATAATCGGACGGCGGTCAATGATAATACTTTTTCCGTCGCTATCTCCTTCCTGCGGTGTATACAGGCATACCTCTATACCCATGTTTCTGCATATCCTGCTAACACGTACAGGAAACTCGCGCACCTTTTGGTCGATTAAGATTTTCCAAGCGGCATTGCGCGAATTTTGATATTTTTTGTAATTCATAAGAATACACCTCCAAAACCATGCTACATGGTTTGGCGGCGTAAATCCACAGGTAATATTTTCCAGTTTGATTCAGGAGCGCATTAACCATGAATAAACTTCAAGAGAAACTCGAATCCGCACTTGGCTTTTTTGGAACCATTTTGTTCAACCTGCTTCGCATCGCAATTTCTGCATTGCCATTTGTGATGATTGATGTAGACTTTTTCGTTATGCTTTTATCGGTATTCTTGAATACATCATTGCCTCACCTTTCTGCAATATTTTGGATTTGGGGACTTGTTTGCGCTATACAAGGTCCTCAAGATATTCTAACTATACTGTATTACGTTATTTTTGTTGTAGCTTGGATTCCGTTCTATTTGAGTTTGTTTGGAGGGCTTTTAAATCAAACGCCACTTTGGTGGAAGATTCGTACCCTTGTTGAATTTGTAACCTGCGGAGGCAATTATAGACATATTGCGCACCATACCGGCGCTATATATTATATCATCAACTACTCTTTCGACGGACGAAAACTCTCTCCTGAACAAAAAGCCTATGCGATGGCAATTTGGGATGCTGTTCCTTCTCTCATGACGCATGATTTTTCTGAAGATGAGTTATTAAATTCTTTAAAATCCGCAAAAAAAGGCATATTAGTTCTCGGTAATCATACTATGCCATTTATGTTTGATTCGAAATTGAAACTAAATGACGATTTCAAGCTCGCTATAGCTTTGACTATGCAAACATTGTGTTTAATTTTACGTTCCAGCACACGCCACTCTGAACAAGATATACTGTCTTCGGTAGCGAAGAAAAGCAACGTAATAGCAAAAACTTTTATAAAAACTTATAAAAAAGGTCCTACTAGAAAGACCTCTTTTTTACAACGTTGGGCAGAAAAAGACCATTTTATCGAAAACGAAGAATTTCGAGATATCATAATCAAATCGGTTCAAATGAATAATAATTGGTATACTGAAGTCGAAAATACCATAGGCAATCCCGAACAACATGAGCATAACACGTACTCGATCTCGTCAAAAAAAGCCTCGGCGAATTGGTCCAAGTTAGTACTGTCTGTTGTTTTAATCGTTTCGCTGATTGTAATCATAGTAACGAATGCCGATATCTCAAGCAAACCCAAAACAACGAAAAATATCTATACTGACGAAACCGGCGAAGCTGAATCCGAAAGCATTTATACTCTGCCTGAGGATTTTGTTTCTCTGACCATGCCCGTCCAAGAACCGAAAAGCGGCACGATTCTTTCTGGAAATAAATGCACTAACGCTGCCCAAATCACTGTTTCCGCTTCATACCGTTCATCTTGTGTTGTAAAACTAAAAAACGAAAGCGACGAAACTAAACTCAGTTTTTACGTTCAGGCAGGTGACACGATAACAGTCAATGTCCCTAGGGAATGCCTTTATGTATATTTTGCCGAGGGAACGACTTGGTACGGAGAAGAATTGCTTTTTGGCAGTGATACATATTATTCAAAAGATGAGGATATCTGTGATTTCGTAATGTACACATACACGTACACTCTTTATTCTGTCAACAATGGAAATTTTGAGCAAACACCCATTGATGCAGATGAGTTCAAATAGAAAATTGATTCAATTATTCACTTCAAAACTGAAGACAAACAGTATCAATCTAAATTCAAGGTTGAAAAAATCGAACATGAGCCGAATAAGAAAGGAGACAAATGAAACCCGAAAGATTAAAAAGCGGTAATTGGCGATGCAAGGTTTTTCTCGGCGCGGATGAAAACGGCAAGAAGAGATTTGCATCCGTTACAGCTCCCACTAAAAAGGAAGCTCTGGCGCAGGCGGCTGAGTTGTCAAACAATGCCAAGCTTGTTGAGCAGAGAAGGATTACCGTCGGATATTGCATCGATGCTTATATAAAAGAAAAAGCCACCGAGCTTTCTCCTCACACATTGCAAGGTTATCGCTCGATGGCAAAGATACGTTATGATTCTATTCGGGA
The DNA here is from genome assembly GCA_964650045.1 of uncultured Ruminococcus sp. Taxonomy (GTDB): domain Bacteria; phylum Bacillota; class Clostridia; order Oscillospirales; family CAG-382; genus Coliplasma. Next base: position 18,736 of record CAZYRT010000015.1, on the reverse strand, counting down.
TGTCCCTCTCTCCGAGGTGTCAACCCGTGATGTTCAAATACTCATGTCGGAGCTTTCCGACCTTTCGACAAAAACAAAGAAAAACGTTCTCGGTCTATTGACTGCCGCATTGCGATATTTCGAAAAGCCTATTGACACAGCTAACATAAAAATCGGCAGGCAAAAGAAAGAAAAAATTAAAACCCCAACCCACGAACAAATATCAAAGCTTATCGATGCATCAGAAGGTGAGCTTCGTCTTGCGATCCTCTTAGGTGCCCTCTGCGGTCTTCGCCGTGGAGAGATCTTCGCCCTTCGCTCAGATCATGTGGATATAAAAAATAAAAAGCTCATAATCGACAGCGCGTTTGTAAATGCCACAGGGGTTAAAGAAATCCGCGCACCAAAAACCGAAACCTCTAACCGAATTGTAGATATGCCGGATATGGTCGTCGCAGAGATAACGCCGTATTTAGAACGTGACTTTATCTTTTCGCTTTCAATGAGTTGGATAATGGATAAATTTCAAAAACTGCGTAACCGCACACCCGAATGTGAAAATATAAGATTTCACGATTTACGCCACTATTATGCATCTGCTTTGGTAGTTGCCGGGGTCCCGGACATATATGCTATGCGAATGGGAGGTTGGTCAACACCAAATACATTAAAGAGAGTTTACCAAGATATTTTCGGAGATCAATTCGAAATCGAGCGAAACAAAGTAAACGATATATTTAATAAAAAATTTGGAAAATAGGATATTTTTTTGCGCAAAGTTTCCACGAAAGTTTCCACAAAATCAATTTCACCTTTATTTTTAAGGATTTTCAGAACATATGCAGGGGTTCGACTCCCCTACGGGTCACCACGAAAAGCAAATCCGAACAAAAAAGTTCGGATTTGCTTTTTTGTTTTTAATCCTTTTGAAATTTAGCTCGAATTTTCTCCAATGCTTCCTGTTCGGTCGCTGTATGATTGATTATATCTATCGCTATTCGCGCGGCTTCTTGAGGATTTTCGGTATTCGCTGTGATTTGCAAAATCTCCCAGCTGATAGATATCGAATATTTTTTGTCCTGCATAGTTTTCAAATATTTCGACAATATGTTCATAACTTACACCCTTCCTGTAAATATCTAACCAATTGTTCCCTAATTGGAGCAATATCGGTCTCATGTTCAAGCCCGATTTTAATAACTTGGGATATGGATGGATCTTTCATTTTTCCGTCAGTAAACACAAGAATATTGTTAATTCCTTCTTCTTCTCCCGTTGGAATTATGTATGTACCGTCTTTCAGTCGTTCGAAATGACCTCCATGACGTATGCTGGCGATTTTGCTGTTAAAATCACTACCCATACGCCCGTACAGCACTTTATTAACGAACGCCCATCCTCTCTTATTATACTTTTTTCGGTATAATCGTCAATCTTATTTCCTTTTCTTGCTTGAAACTGTTCGTAAGTTTCCTTATTTTGGGTGTTGACTTTTTGAAGAGTTGGTGATATACTGTTATTGAAAGATGATTCGTTCAATAGTGAAGGCGATTGTCCGCCGGAACTTCTTTGCGAACCATCTTTCTTTTTGTTATATATAACAATCGAAGCATAGGATTTGATTTTATTCGCTATATATCCATAATCATCCGGAGAGAACATGGTTACAAGCATATTATATGTGCCGCCGTCATACCCGTTAAGATGCGATTTATTTATATTTGCTTCAATTTCTACCGAAGCTACCGCATCTCCTATTTCATCTATGCGCATTAATAACCTTCACTTTAAATTTCGTCATATAGTCAATCAACAACAAAAATCCTCCGTGAATTAATCACGGAGGATTTTTTATTAATCGAAATTAAGTTACATTAATTAGATTGCCTGTTCCTTTTTAGATCTTTTGAACATACTGATAACTGCGCCGCCGCAGATAGCGAGCATTGCGATCCAAATAAGGTTGGTAGTATTGTCACCTGTATCGGGAATGCCAACATAAGTGTTTACAAACTCAGCAACAAGGCCATCGGAAGAGCCGTTCATGGTTACAACCGCTGCAAGCTCGCCGTTTTCATCGGTAACGACCTTAACAACCAACTCATAAACAGCCTGGCTGTAATTCATACCTGCCATACCGCCGTTAACCTCGCTGATCTTATAGGTGAAGGTTTCACCAAGGTCAGCATCGGTGAAGGAAAGCATGAAGATTGCCTTACCGTTGATATCGGAGGTTGCCTTTGCAATTTCCTTGCCGTTAGATTCAAGAATAAACTTAAATCCGTTTGCGCCGATATTTTCTTTTGTGAGATTTTCAACTACCTTCTGAACTTCAACGGGAACATTCAGCTCAACAGGAGCATAAGCATTGTTAAATACAATAGCTTCAGCTTCGGTTTCATTCTTGGATATAGATACATCGGCAACAAGCTTACCTTCAAGGTTATCGGTTACATTGATAACAACTGTATAAACAGATGCATCGTATTCGATACCAAGACCGTTTGTATTAATCTCGGAAACTGTGTAAACATATTCGCCTACTGTATCAAAAACGATAGCGGTAAATGCGAATTTATCGTCAGCATCGTTAAGCTTGGATTCGATAACATTGCCTTCGGAATCCTTGAGAACAAATTCAAATTCGCCGTCAAGCAAATCTCTGCCCGTGAGAAGCTTTTCGCCTTCGATAACCACCGATTCAGAAGAAGCGGAATAGCCGTTTGTGAAGATGATAGCTTCTGTAGCTTCATCGCCGTTGAAGTATTCTACAGTTATATCAAATTCGCCTTCAAGATTGTCAACTACAGTAACAACAACATCATAGATGGTTGCATCATAAGTTACACCGCCGAGATTGCCTGCGGCTTCGGAAACCTTATAGTTATATACACCTGCTTCGGTATATTCAATTGCAGTGAAGCTGAATTTGCCATTTACGCCGTTTACAACAGTTTCGATCAAATTGCCGTCATTGTCGTAAAGTTCAAAGGAGAATTCGCCTTGGTTCAAATCTCTGCCGTTAAGAACCTTTTCGCCTGAAACAACTACAGAATCTGCAGAAGCAGAATAGTTATTTGTAAAGATTGCTTTTTCAGATTCTACATTTTCCTTGTAGTATGCAACAGAAGCAATAAGCTGACCTTCAAGGTCGTCTGCAACAGTAACAACTACGTCATATACGCTTGTATCGTAGGTTACACCGCCAAGATCACCAACAACTTCGGAAACGCTGTAATAATAGGTTCCGGCTTTGCTATATTCTATAGCCGCAAAGCTGAATTTGCCGTCCGCATCGTTTTCTACTGTTTCGATCCAATTGCCTTCATCGTCGTAAAGTTCAAAGGAGTAATCCCCTTCTCCGAGGTCTTTACCAACCATGATTTTTTCGCCCTCGATAACAGTATCAACAGGAGCAGCGCTGTAAATATTGGTGAATACAATGCCTTCTGCTTCTTCATTGTTAAGATAGATAACAGCATTGGAAACGAGAACGCCGTCACCTTCATCGGTAACAGTAACTATAACAGTATAAGAGCTTGTATCATAGGTTACGCCCTTAATATCGCCGAGTTCTTCATAAACGATATAGGTGTAAGTACCAACCTCATCAAAGGACTGTACATCAAATGCGAATCCGCCGTTTGCCACAGAAACGGTATCTACAACATTGCCCTCGGAATCTTCGAGAGCAAAGGTGAAGCTGTCGGTATCCAAAAGCTCTCTTCCCCGGAATATCTTGTTACCGCTGATAACAATCGATGCAACACCGGGAGTATAGGTGTTTTCGAAGGATGCGGAATATGTGTTGGTATCATCACCGTTAATTCGAACACCAACTGTAGCATCAAGATTATCGATAACTTCGATTTCAACAGTATATTCACTGTTGTCATAGATCATACCGGGAATATTTGTATTGATTTCTTTAAGAGTGAAAACAAATATATCGCCTATATCATCGGGAGTGAATGAAAGGCGGATGGAAGCATTGCCCTGAGAATCGGCAACAGCTTCATCGCCGTAAACATTACCTTCAGCATCGAAAAGCGCAAACTTAAATCCGTTCAATGGATAGCTTTCGCCCATGGTAGAAGCTACTCCCTTGGTTATATTAATAGTAACATTCGCGTTTTCGGTTGCGTTGTAATTATTATTAAAGCTTGCATCAACTACCCAACCGCTTGTACCGTTGCCAGATACTGCTACGGTGGAAGATGCTACGTTTGCTATCAATGTACCGATCATATTGTCGGTAACGGTAACGGTAAAGTAATGTACTGTTCCATCGTAGGTTACACCGGGAACACCGTTACCGCTGAGAGAATCGTTAACCTCGGCAACCTTGTATTGGTATGTGCCTACTGCATTAAAAGTTTCGGTGAACTGTGCAAAAGAAGCATTAAGAGAACCGCCTGCAGTTGCAGTTCCGGAAACTCTATCCAATTCTTTGCCAAGCTCATCATAGAGAACGAATGTATAAGTTTCGCCTTCAAGGAAGTCTCTGCCCGAAAGGGTCTTGTCAACATTAACGAGAATAGAAGCATCAACAGAAGCGGGAGAATAGTTATTAACAAGCGCTGCTGTGGAATTATCTGTTGAAGAAATCACACCGCTGAGTCCGGTACTGTCTTCGCTGAGAGCAAAACCGTCAGGAAGATCAATTTCATTAACTGTATACTTAGTTCCTTCGGGGAGACCGTAAACAGAAATGCTGTCTCCATCCTTGATAGTAAAGGTAAACTTATTATCCACGGGAATAACATTATCTGTCACGCCGTTGTGAGATACCTCAAAAGCGGTATCCAATCTGTCGCCTTCAAGAAGAACTTCTACAGTAAATTCAATTGAATCGGGCATATCATAAGAAGAATCATAGGGATGAACAACTTCTTTACTGATAACGAGAGCACCATAGGACACAGGAACATTATAATAGTTCATACCGTCCACTCTGCCCTTATCAATCGTACCGCTTACGGTAGCTTCTGCATCGTCGATCACACAGGTGTAGTCGTTGATTTCTGCATAATCAAAGGTATAGTCATAATTTTTTTCGTGAAGCTCATCTACTACATAGGCTGTACCTTCGGGAAGACCCAAAATATATAGAGAGGTTCCTGCGGCAACATTAACATTAATAACATTGTTTACAACATTAACAGTAGTATCAACACCGTCATATTGCCACGCATCCGCAACCATTGCAGGATAGCTGTTATTGAGAATGGTTCCTGCAGGAGGTGTGAGAGTGATCCGGAATTCAAATTCATTATCTTTGTTGGGGTCATAGCCTTGATAAATAGCCTTTGTAATTCTGATACCCTGTGCAGGAGTAACTGTAATCAAGCCGTTGTTGCCAAGGCTTTCGGTAACAGTACCGGTAGAAACGGAAACGGTAGAATGAACGTAATTCTGAGTTTTACTGATATTTTCGGACTTAAGAATATCTGCAGGCTCATCGGTTTCATGATGAGCTGTTCCTGCAGGAATGTACCAATAATCTACTCCTATATAAGGATCGATCTTGTCATTCTTTGCATAGCCTGCATGGATAACCTTTTCCATGTTTACATAAGTGTATGTAGGTGTTATCGTCGCAGTATTTCCGCTTGTGATCGCAAAAACATATTCCTTATAACGATACGAAGGTGAAATCAATTCATCGACATCGTAAATTCGCTGGAATTCACCGGTTTCTTCGTTAAAGAACACGATATCCATATCTTCAACGAAATAGTAATATTCATTTCTTACGGAAGGAGTATATTCAACCTCGATACCGTCAACGGAGTTGGACCAGAATTGATAGTTGCCGTTTTCGTCAACAGAAGTGCCTTTAGCAGAAACATTAAATTCATTGATTTCGCTGTCAAGCGCAACTTCATAGATAAGACGGATAGGTTCTTCCTCTTCAATTGTCATGGTTGCAGTAGCAGAAGTATAATTCTTTCCGCTTACATCAATAGAATAGGTTACAAGAGGAACTAGTGCAGCAGGAATATCAAATGCAACAGTCTGGATGCCTGTGCTGATATTTTCAATAACTCTTACAGAAACATACATCATGTTACTGCCCTGAATAGAGCCTGTGGTACTGCCAAGGAAGCCATAGGAACGGATGATCTGAATTGCATTGGCAGGTGCAGTTGTCATATCCTTATGCCAATGACCTACATAGTTGCCGTCTGCATCTGCATACCAACCGATATAACAGCTATGATCGGAATCGGAATAGGTAAGCTGACCGTATTTGTAAGCTTCACCGATAAGAGAGCGCGCTGTTGCAAGGTCAAGACCCAAGCGAGCCTGAACAGACCAAACAAATTCATTACCGAGATCGGAAGGATTGTCAACTGTACCAAGGCTGGAGCCGATAGCATCGGAAAGAGCTTGACCTGTGTAAAGCTGACCGCCTACAAGAAGCCCCTTAACATCGGTAACTTCCATATTTTCACCGATTGTATCGGTAAAGGAAATATAACCGTCGATGTTGGGGTTAGAGCCGGATTCTACAGCGGTAGGATAATAACGAGCCTGAACCTTGATTTCATCAATAATGTTCTTAAAGCTGTTTATAAGATCGGATGCGCTGTCTGCGCTGTAATACTTGGTTACATAGTCTTTAAGCCATGTGGTATAATTAACGTCGAGAACAAACCCGGGATGGGCACGTTGAATTTCAATAGTCTGAGTAGCGCCGTTATTTCCCCAACGAGTTTGCACACTGATCTCCATATTAAGAGACCAACTGCCGTCCTCATTTTTATAGTCATTAGAATTGCTTCCGGCAGGAGCGACAAAGTCTTCCCAATATTGGTTGATTTCCTCAACATTTCCGGCAGGATCGAGAACGCTCTTTGCATAGTCATTGTCATCAACCTTCATACCAAGGGTATAGAAGAGAGGCTCAACTTCATATTTATCCCAAACCTTCTTATATGCATAAGAGTTGGAAAGCTGAGTAAGGAAAGCGACGCCTGCATTGTATTCGTAGTCACCGTTACCGTATTGTAAGGGAGTAGAGCTTGTAGCATAATAATCGGTAGCGAAGGTAGGTGCACCATCTGACATAAGAACGAAAACAGGGGTTCTGTTTGTTCCCGCTTGGATTTCGCCGTCAGGAATCTCAGGTTGGATCTCATCGCGGTTAAATTGGTCATAAGCCGCAAGGACACCACCTTGAATATAAGTACCGCCACCTTGAGGTGCATCTATTCTTGAAACAGGATCACCGGTTGCTTCATAAAATACTTCAGCCTTGCGGTGAACGTTAGCATTACCGCTTTGTTCTAGGAAAATCTTTATGAGGTTTCCGTCAGCATCGTATCCTGTTGCGGTGGAATCATATCTCGCAAGAGGAAGCAATGTATTGACCTCATAAGAATAAACAACAACACCAACACGGTTATGCTGGTTAAGTGCCAAAAGCTGTGTAATAGAGGCGTTTGCAGCAAGAATAAGGTCGTCTATTGCCGATTCATTTACCATTGAACCCGAAAGGTCAAGAATAAACATGGTATCGGTAGGAAGGGTGGAATAACCCTTTATTTCCTTATTGGATGCCAAGGCAGAAAGAGAAACAAGAAGGCTGTTTTCATCTTTGGAGATTCCGCTGAATTGGCTGGGAACAGAGGTAAAAACAGATTTGTCTGTCCAAATTTTACCTACATTGGAAGTGTTAGGGACATTTGCACCGAAAAACGACTTCCAGCCGTCTAGGGTTGAATTATCCGCATAAGAGCTTATGTAATCATCGCTTACATCGCCCAATACAGGACTTGCAGTAAAAGGAACCAACATGATCACCATTATCAAAGCCAAAAAGCCGGCGATAAAGCGCTTGGAAGTTCCCGCAGAAGCAGTTGCTTTCATTTGCATTCTCCTTTGTGTATATTTTTTATCACACTAATTTTAGATTATAAAAGGATATGGTTACCCTATCATAATGTAGTATCTTAGTTTAATATTTATTTACAGTTTTGTCAAGGCAAATGGGAAAATATATTATTTCTTTTTTAATTTTGTGAACATTCTGTGTATAATCACCGCTGTCACCTCTTGCCAAAGGAAAAATATTGTTGTATAATTTTATAGTAGAAAGCATTAAACCAAAACAATAAAGAAACCAGGTGATGTTTTGAAAATAAAAAACAAAAAGCTCCCTATTGAAAAAGTATTGCAAAAACCGATCCCTAAGCACAAGTATCCAAAAAAACCTTGGTTTATTTTAAGATGTCTTATTCGGGCATTGTCTATTCCCGATATGCTTGCCACAAGATTTTCCTTTACTCAAACCCGTATGGAGCTTGCAGGAAAGGGTCCCTGGCTTATTTTGATGAATCATTCTGCATTTATCGATTTGAAAATAGCCTATAAAGTTTTCTTCCCCAAGCCCTTTTGTATCGTTTCCACAACCGATTCCTTTGTGGGAAAAGGCTGGCTTATGAGAAAATTAGGTTGTATCCCAACGCAAAAGTTCGTTTCGGATATGACTCTGATGACAGATATAAAACACGCGCTCGCTACCGAAAATACCAGTGTTTTGATGTTCCCCGAGGCAGGATATTCTCTTGACGGACGTGCAACTGCCCTTCCTCAAAGAATGGGAATGCTTTTGAAAATGCTCAAGGTTCCGGTTGTTACCGTAATAACCGACGGTGCTTTTTTGAGACAGCCTCTTTACAATGAGCTTCGCACCAGAAAAGTGAAGGTCAGCGCTCATGTTAATTGTCTTTTAACCCCCGAAGAGATCGCAGGGAAAACCATTAACGAGCTTGACGAAATATTAAACAAAGCCTTTACATTTGATAATTTTGCAAAACAGCTTGAAACAAAAACAGTGATCGATTCAAAAAACAGAGCCAAGGGATTGGAAAGAATCCTATACAAATGCCCCGCTTGTTGCTCTGAAGGTTTTATATCAAGCGAAAAAACCGAAATTTTCTGCACAAAATGCGGAAAAAGATACGAAATGGATGTTTTCGGTAGATTGAACAGCAAAAACGGAGAAACGGAATTTCCCCATATCCCCCATTGGTACGATTGGGAACGGGAACAGGTAAATCAAGAAATCTCAAAAGGCGAATATAAGCTGGAAACCGATGTGGATATCGGAATAATCAAGGATCACAAGGCTCTTTATATGGTAGGTGAAGGAAAATTGACCCACGATGAAAACGGATTCCGTTTAACCGGGTGCAACGGAAAAATCGATTATTCTCAATCATCCTTGGCATCACACAGCCTTAACACCGATTTTTATTGGTATACAATCGGTGATGTTATCGGAATCGGCAACAGAGATATGCTTTATTATTGCTTCCCCAAAGAAAAAATCCCCGTTGCAAAAGCAAGGCTTGCCGCAGAGGAAATATACAAAATCAAAAAATCACAAAAAAGACGTTCAAAAGAAGAAAGGCAGACACAATGAAAAAAATTTTATCACTTCTACTCATTTCAATGCTGACTCTCGGAATGGTATTGGCAACAGGCTGTTCCTCCGATGATACAAACAGCACATCCTCTCAAGGAGTCGAATCATCCGAGGAGACTTCGAAAAAAACAAAGCTCAAGGTAGCATCCTATAACATCGCTCATGTGGGGCAATATAATTTCACCGAAGCTAACTATAAAGACCTTGCGGATATCATTATTTCCCAAAACCTTGATATTGTAGGCATACAGGAAGCTGTTTGCGGTATATTCAGCGCAGGATCTGCCAACGAACGTTATACAGACAGCTTGGCAAAGCTAAAGGAGCTTACAAAATTCGAATATGCTTATTATCTCAATTGGGATGACGAAAGCAACACCGCATGGGGTATACTTTCAAAATATCCCTTAGCAAACCCCAACGAGGGCACTCTTAAGGAATCCCCTATTGAAACACTAACCACAAACAGCGACCACTATTACAACGAAAACGAGAAAAATACCGTTACCAACTATTCAATTTCTTTGGAAGCAGGCGGTGTCGCACCTAAATTCAATGTAAACGGCAAAAAAATAACCTTTGCGGTTGCTCATTCAAGACCTGCCGATTATGCAAACGCCTTTGCATACCTCGACGGAAGCGAAAAAAGCTTTATTATGGTAGGAGATTTTAACAACCCTGCTTATACCGATCTTACCGAATTTGCATTATCCAACGGAACAACATTGGGAAGCTATATGAACCTTGTAAACAATGATAACAACAAGCTTATAACCTTCCCAAGAGACCAAAAGTTTATGGATAACATTCTCTACACAAAATCCGATTTTACACTTATTTCAAGCGGTGTTGTTGAAACAGATTCTGCTGTTTCCGACCATTACCTCATTTGGGCAGAATTTGAAATCTAATATCAAATTATGAAAAACGACCCTTGGGAGATTTTCCCAAGGGTCTGTTTATGGGGTCCCTGAAAGCCGCAAGGCTTTTGGGGTTAATTTTTGGGGTCCCTGAAAGCCGCAAGGCTTTTGGGGTTAATTTTTGGGGTCGAATTTATATTATGCAAATATAATCTTCTTCAGAGCAAGATAGTCAATTGCTGTGATCTTTCCATCGCCCGAAACATCGCAACGGTCAAATGCTGTGGTTTGATCCTTTAAGCTTGTAGTCTGCATGCTGCCGAAAATAATACGCTTTAAAATAAGATAATCGGTTGCAGTAACGCTTCCGTTGAAATCAACATCTCCCAAAATATATTGAGGTTCAACAGGCTCATCAGGTTCTCCCAAAGAAGGAATGGTTTCTGATTGAAGAACAGTTCCGCAGGTTACACAAGACTTCTGCTTTAAGCCGTCTTCGGTCGCAGTGGCATCTTTAACTGTTACCCAATCCCCGGCAACGCAGGTATGAGTATCATCGGTACCAGTGCTTTCGGTTCCGTAAACTTCAATTTCGTTAAGAAATGCCCAATAGCCCACAACACCAACATTAACCTTCAAATATCTGCCGGTAAGCTTCAATCCCGAAAGTTCGCTCCAATAAGCATATTCATTTATATAGGTGTTTTCATCGCCGTTTCCTTCCTTTATAGGCAGCGAGTTTGCATATTCCGCAAAATTAACACCGTCATTGGAAACTGCAAGAGAAACCTTCCAAGGAGAAGAAACACCGTATTCATAAACGTTGGCAAGATGCACCTTTACCTTAGAAATGTCATATTTGGCACCAAGATCAAAAATTACATAACCTTCACCGTTTTCAGTATTGCTGTTTTCGGAAGTATTAAAGGCAAACCAATTATTTGCAACGGTAACAACATCGGAAGATGCAATTCCATCGGTAAGACCGGCAGAATAACCTGCATTGTTTGCTATTGTCATATCTCCCGAAACGGTATAATTCTTTCCGCTTACAAGGTTTTGAGATGTGGGAGCTTCAACTCTGATATATGCACCTACAGAAACACCGGAATATTGACCAAGGGTTACGCCATAGAAGCTTAAAACATCGCCCACGGATGCGTTACTAAGGATACCATGACTTGTTTGGCTATCCTTAATTGTAGTGCTGTAATGGCAGGCTATCATAAATTCGTCATCCGAAAGGGTAACCGAAGAAGTATCCGCACCGTTACCTTGGAATTTTTCCTTAATATACCAAGCCTGACGCGCATCGTCCCATGCACAGATCGCATTTAAAGTATATGCAATATTGGCAGCGGAAACCGATATTTCTCCGAATCCGCTTGTGTAAATAAAGCAATCTCCGTCGGTTATATAACCGTTCATTCCGTTAACGCGGATACCGCCTTCGTTAAATCCGCTTGCGCTTAAAGCATTGTTCAAGTTGTTCGCCGCGCTGTTAACTTCCTCTTGGGTTGCCGCATTATTATAATAAACCTCATAGGCACTATAATAAGCATAGCGAACCGCTCTCATCTGTTTTTCGCTATATTTTGTATATGAAACTGTCTCAGCAGTACCAAGTGCGGTCTGCAACGCCGATTTGTCCACCTTGGGACCGCAATTATTGTAACCGTACTGCGCCATAATAGAGGGATAATCTTTATAGCAAACATCAAGGTCAAGATTTGCATTGATCGTTGTATGAGCAGTTGACGTATAAACACCGTCGTAAACATATTGTCCGTTATATTTATTTATGCAGGAATACTGCCACATACAATATCCGTCGGCATAATAAGATTTGCTGTTGTAGGTCCATTGAGATGCGCTTGCATCGGTGGACTTATAGGCAGGAACCCAAACATCATATTTGCTCAAAAATCCCGCATTTTTCAGCGCAGGGCAAAGTGTATAAAGACCTGTGTAAATACCGGGATAGAAATTTGCCGCCGCCAAGGTATCGCACCAAGCTTCGCAAAGAGCAACTTTATCTGCATCAGAAAGATTATTATGGGCAGTTTCTTCCAAATCATAGAAAATCGGATATTCAAAATACATATCGTTAGCATTAAAATAATCAATAAGCATTTGAGCTTCCTGTCTTGCTTTGGAAGCGGTGGTTGCGTATGTATACATATAAACGCCTATGTCAAGGTCTGCCGCACGGGCTGCCCAATAAAATTCCTCAAATACATAGTCATAACGGGAGCCATTATGCACACGCAAAATAACAAATTTACAGCCGGATGCTTTCAATTTGTTGAAATCCATAAGTCCCTGTTGGTGTTCGGAGATATCAACACCCAAAATCATTTCGGGATTTGTAGCAGAAGGAGGACCGGCACCCTCCAAAGCCTCTGCCTTGAAAACACCTTCGGTTCCCGAAAGAGCAAACGGAATTACCGTAAACATTATGGCAAAAGTTAAGCAAAACGAAACTATTCTTTTCGTGAGCTTCATATTAATCCTCCGTAAAAGTAATATTTTTAATATTCTATAATATTTTCATTTATTGGTCAACAATTTTCGCCCAAGGAAATCATTTTTGTGAAATTTATCCAAATTCCAAGCCGATTAATTTACATAAATTCCAAATCCAAAATTTAATGCGAGGAGAGTTGAACGCATAAAAAATCCGCGATACACGTTTGCGCATCGCGGATAAAAATCAAATTCGGATCATTTAAGAAAGGATAAGAATTTTAAGCTTGAAGTAATCCACAGCGGTGACTTTACCGTCGCCTGTTACATCGGCACGCGCCAGCAAGGATTCCAAGTCGCCTACGCCGGAAACATCAAGGCTGCCGAAAACATATTTTTTAACCATCATATAGTCAACTGCAGTAAGCTTACCGTCTTGGTTAATATCACCCAAGCCCGATGCAGATTCAACCACAGGAATGGATTCGGTAGCAAGAACCTTGCCGCATCCGGTACAGCATTGCTGTTTCGAGCCTTCTTCGGTTGCAGTAGGCTCTTTTGTAGTTTCCCAAGAACCAGCCACACAACTGTGAGCATTGCCGTAAACTTCAATTTCATTAAGGAATGACCAGGTTCCGTTTACACCAACCATGATCTTCACATATCTGCCTGCGAAATCAGTCAAACCGGAAAGCTCTGTCCAACAAGCATATGCATCGCCTGCATTGGCTTTTACAACAGGGAACTCTTTAGTTGCAGAATAATTAACACCGTCATTGGAAACAGAGATGTAAACACCCCAAGGATTGGTAACTCCCCAATCGTCATTATAACCCAAATGAATCTTCGCACCGGTAATGTTATAAGCAGAACCGAGATCAAAGGTAATTGTGCCTTCGCCATTTACTGTGTTTGCGTTTTCAACATTCTTAAACGCAAACCAATCTGTCGTAACATTTACATCATCACTTGCCACACCGTCGGTAAGGTTGGCGGTGTAATTGCCCATTGTAGTACCGTTTCCGGAAATGGTATAGGATTTTTTGCTTACAAGGCTGTCGGAAACAGGTGCAGGAGTTGTGCTGAGATTACCGTGAATCTTAATTTCGTTAAGCATAAACCAACTGCTTCCCAATACACAGCTGATCTTAACATATCTGCCTGTAAGACCTGTTATATTAGTAAGCTCAGACCAATAGTCAACCTTCACATTAGCGGAATCAGAACTGCTCTTTACTGTGAAGTTAGTTCCGTAATCAGTATATCCGCTTCCGATGCTATCGCTGACGGAAATCTTCAAATCATAAGGACTGCAGATACCGTAATCCACAAGGTTACCAAGGTGAATAGAAGCACCTGTAATATCATATTTTGCGCCAAGGTCAAAGATAATTTCAGCATTGGAGCCAACAGAGTTAACACCATCCTTGATACCGAACCAAGAGCCAGCTGTATCAATAGCAGAAATAGATGCCGCCTTGCCGTCGGTAAGGCTTGCGTTATACTGTGTATTTACAGAAGCAAGATCAGAGCCGCTTGATGTAAGAGGGGTTTTACCCGAAACAAGATTGGGCTCATCTGCAACACAGTTGTTGTAGCCATATTGCTTCATAATAGAAGGATAATCCTTATAGCATACGTTTACGTCGAGCTGATGATACTTAGAATCCCAAGTGTATCCGTTAAACAATTCATGACCGTACCATCCGAATTGCCACATTGCCATGTTATTATAGTGGTCTATTTGATCATAAGTGTATTCAGCGACAAGCTCATCAAGCTCCAAGCCTTCACCATTTTTAACCTGAGCGCCCCAAATATCCCATTTTTCCTTATAATCAGAAGAAATTTTATCTCTAACGGTAGACCACATGCTGTAAAAAGCAGGGAAATAGCCTGCAGCTTCCATCGTTTCCATAAAACCCAAGGTCATATTCTCAAGTGCAGAATTGGAAAGCGCAGTATAGGTAACACCATTGATGGTACCGCCCATTTGTTCAACTGCTTCTACATCATAATAGATAGGATACTCGAAATACATATTATTGCTTTCGATAACATTAATTACCCATTCTGCATCCTGCTTTGCCTCTGCATAAGTACGAGCACGGGAATAGAAATAAACACCCAAAGGCATATCTGCCGCACGGGCTCTTTCGTAATAACCAAGGAATGCTTCATCCACATAGTCCTTGTGATCCTTGCTGTATTCATAACCAATTCTCAATATTACAAAATCGCATCCGTCTGCTTTCATTTTTGCAAAATCCACGCGGGAATAATCAAGTGTATCAAGAACATTGTATCTTGAAATATCACATCCAAGAAGGTATTCTCCGTTAAAGGAAGAACCGGGTATTCCCACACCGTTCAATGCAGAAACATTAGTTACCCCAAAGGAAACTACCATAGTGAACAGCATCGCCAATGTAAGAGTAAACGCAAGAATTTTTTTCATTCAATCTCCTCCTGTTTCTATTTATACAAAAAACTCTAACCAATTAATTTTACCATTCCTCAATCCAATTGTCAACGAAATGGAAAAGTCCCCCGGATTTTCGTTTATTTCATCAAAATTCCCATTCATTTTTTGGACATAAATAACAAAAGAGACTTCCGAAAAAGAAGTCTCTTAGATTGTTTATTTCCGGATTAAAGAGTTGCCGCCATGACAGCCTTTATTGTGTGCATACGGTTTTCCGCCTCGTCAAAAACGATAGAACGATCGCTTTCGATAACCTCGTGAGTAACCTCCATGCAATCGATTCCGAATTTCTCATGGATTTCTCTGCCGATAACAGTACCCAAATCATGGAAAGCAGGAAGGCAATGCATAAATCTGCATTGTTCGCCCGCGTTGTTCATCAAATCCATTGTTACACGGTAGGGCGAAAGCTCTTTGATTCTTTCTTCCCAAACCTCAGCAGGCTCTCCCATGGAAACCCAAACGTCGGTATAGATAACATCGGCATTTTTTGTTGCCTCAATGGGGTCCTCGATAAATTCGATCTTCGCGCCTGTTTCGGAAGCAATCTTTTGGCATTCAGTCACAAGCTCTGCATTAGGAAAATATTTTTCAGGAGCACAGGCAACAAAATGCATACCCATTTTTGCACAGCCTACCATAAGAGAATTGCCCATATTATATCTTGCATCGCCCATGTAAACAAGCTTTTTGCCCGAAAGGGTGCCGAAATGCTCGATTATAGTCAAAAAGTCGGCAAGTATTTGAGTGGGATGAAATTCGTTTGTCAAGCCGTTCCAAACGGGAACACCTGCATATTCAGCCAATTCCTCCGCAATTTCCTGACCAAATCCGCGGTATTCAATACCGTCGAACATTCTGCCCAAAACCCTTGCGGTATCAGCAATGCTTTCCTTTTTGCCTATCTGTGATCCGCTTGGATCGAGATAAACGGGATGCATTCCAAGATCAGCCGCCGCAACCTCAAAAGCGCAACGTGTTCTTGTAGAAGTTTTTTCAAATATTAAGGCTATATTCTTTCCCACAAAATCACGGTGAGGGATGCCTGCCTTTTTCTTTGCCTTTAAATCCATGGCAAGGTCTATCAAATATTTAATTTCCTCGGGAGTGAAATCCAACAGTTTGAGAAAACTTTTTCCTTTCAGCATTATCATTCTCCTATTCAGCACAAACCGATTTGATTATTTCAAGAGCCTCTTTCAACAAATCAACATCGATATTCAAAGCAGGAAGCAATCTGACCTTATCCTTTGCAGTAAGGCAGAGAACACCCTTTTCCATACATTTAAGCAAAACGTCTTTTGCGTTCTTTTCGGTTTTAATACCGATCATCAAGCCCATACCGGAAACAGCTTCGATGCCCTTGGCATTTGAAAGTGTTTCAAAAACAAGCTTGCTTTTTTCTTTAACCGAATCCAAAAATTCTCTGTCCATACGGTTAAGACAGCTTACCGCGCCTGCACAAGCGATGGGATTACCGCCATAGGTTGAGCCATGATCACCGAATCCGAGAACATTTTCCGCCTTTTCGCCCAAAAGTGTTGCACCCAAAGGCAATCCGCCGCCGAGACCTTTTGCTGTAGAAACGATGTCAGGCTTGATTCCGAAATTCATGTATCCGTAAAGCTCGCCTGTTCTGCCGTTACCTGTCTGAACCTCGTCGATTATCAAAAGGATGTCATTTTCTTTACAGTATGCTTCAACGCTCTTTAAATATTCAGGCTCAAGAGGATTAACACCGCCCTCGCCCTGAACACATTCTACCATAACCGCCGCAACCTTATTTTCATCTCCAAGCTTTTTGAGAGAATCAAAATCGTTTGCAGGAGCATAAAGGAAGCCCTGAGTAAGAGGCTGGAAATCCTTGTGGAAAACATCCTGACCTGTTGCCGCAAGAGTTGTAACAGTTCTGCCGTGGAAGGAATTTATAAGTGTGATTATGTTATAATAATCACTTCCCTTTTTCTCACAAGCATATTTCCTTGCAACCTTAATGGCACATTCGTTTGCTTCCGCGCCCGAATTTCCGAAGAAAACCTTTTTCATTCCGGTACGGGTACAAAGTATTTCCGCCAATTCAACACAAGGAGAGGTATAATAAAGGTTGGACATATGCTGAACTCTACCTAATTGAGCAGTAACAGCCGACACCCATTCGTCATCGGATATACCAAAGCAGGTAACACCGATACCCGAACCCATATCGATATAACGTTTTCCGTTTTCGTCAAAAACCTCAGAACCCTTTCCCGAAACTATGTGGACGGGAAAGCGGTTGTAAGTATTGGCAACATATTTTTTATCCTTTTCCTGAAGAATACTCATATCTTCACCTATTTATACATTAAATCTACCTGTTAAGGCTTTACAAGCGTACCTGCGCCCTCATTTGTCAAAAGCTCCATAAGGATCGAGTGAGGGATTCTACCGTCCATTATGGTAACATTGTGAACACCGTGGCGGATAGCCTCAATACAGCAATCGATCTTAGGTATCATACCGCCCGAAATAATGCCTTCCTTTTTAAGCTGTTCGGCATATTCAACAGAAATATTGGTAATAAGAGTAGACGGGTCGTCTCTGTCTCTTAAAACACCTGTAATATCTGTCATCATAATAAGTCTTTCGGCGTTTATTGCGCCTGCAATATGAGCTGCCGCGGTATCACCGTTAATGTTATATACATTACCGTCAGCATCACAGCCTATAGTGGAAACAACGGGAATATATCCCTTTTCCAAAAGGTCGGTAACGGGAGCGATATTAACATTGGTTATAGCGCCTACATATCCCAGCTTTGCGTCTTTCATTTTAGCTTCGATAAGTCTGCCGTCCATACCCGAAATACCCATAGCCTTGCCCCCTTTTGTTTCCAAAAGGGTAACAAGAGTTTTGTTCACCTTACCCGCAAGAACCATTTGAACGATTTCAACGGTTTCCTTATCGGTAACTCTCAAACCGTCAATAAATTCAGCCTTTTTGCCGAGACGGTTCATCAAATCGTTGATTTCGGGACCGCCTCCGTGAACAAGAACCACCTTAACACCGATAAGCCAAAGAAGAACTATATCCTCCATGACCTGCTCCTTAAGATGTTCGTTAATCATGGCATTACCGCCGTATTTTACAACAACGACCTTGCCTGTGTATTTCTTTATATAAGGGAGAGCCTGAGTCAGAACCTCTGCACGCTGTGCATTGGAAAAATGCTTGTCATCCATAAATAACCTCTCAAGTTCTGTAATCGCCGTTGATCTTCACATAATCATATGTAAGGTCACAGCCCCATGCAGTAGCATTGCCGTTGCCCGAACCCAATGTGACGATAATTTCGATTTCCTTTTCCAAAAGAATCTCTTTTGCCTTTTCCTCGGAAAATTCAACGCCTGCACCGTCGCGGCAAACCTCGATGATACCCTTGTGGCTCTTGAAGGAAACCCCAACCTTACTTACATCAACATCAGCACCGCTGTAACCTATGGCACAAAGAACACGGCCCCAGTTTGCATC
>CAZYRT010000014.1:0-53557 GCA_964650045.1 uncultured Ruminococcus sp. | reverse complement strand
GCACGGTATCGCTACCACTGGATTTTGAGTCCAGCACGTCTGCCAATTCCATCATCCCGGCTTTAAAATTGTTATGCTTCACAGCACGAACTGTATTATATCACACTATTTTGTGTTTTGCAAGTGTTTTTTTGATTATTTTAATAATTGAATTTATTTTTTATTTGTGATAGTATAATTTCACATTTGATAAAGGAGATTATTATGAACAAGTTTTTAGGTACAAACAACATATTCGGTGAAGCCTATGCAACAGCGAAGGTTCGCGGAATTATCAAGCCAACATTGGTATTTTTGCTTATATTCTTTGTAGGCTCTATGATTAACGGCGCTATCGTTACCGTTCCCACAATGATATATATGTTTACAAGCGATGAATTTTGGAATATTATTGAATCGGGTACAACCGACCCCAATGCAATTATGGATTTCTCCATGAATATGCCGAGCTGGCTTACCGCAATAACATTATTTGCAACAGTAGGCACTACAATTGCGGCAATGGTTTATTGCACAAAATTTGAAAACAGACGTCTTTTCACCTACGGCTTTACAAAAAAGAACGCTGTAAAGGAATATATTGCAGGCTTGGTTGTAGGTCTTATAATGTTCACCGCAGTTTTCGGAATAATCATTATAAGTGGTCAAGGCGAATTTAAGGGCTTTAATGCAAATGCATCGTTTTTTGCTATAATTTTGCTTTTCTGCGGATTTTTGGTTCAAGGCATGAGCGAGGAGGTTTTGGTACGCAGCTATTATTTTACAACAATGGGCGCAACCAAAAATATAACCTTGGCGGTATTCATCAGCTCGGTAGCCTTTGCCGCACTTCATCTTGCCAACCCCGGTATTAATTTTTTGAGTCTTTTCAATCTCACCCTTTTCGGTATCTTTGCGGCCGTTTACTATCTCCGCAGAGGTAACATTTGGGGCATCAGCGCTATCCACTCTATTTGGAATTTTGCACAAGGCAACATTTTCGGATTCAAGGTAAGCGGCACTAATGCAGGCGATTCTATTTTCACCACCGAATACGCAGGAAGCGGCACCTTGTTTAACGGCGGAGATTTCGGTCCCGAAGGCGGTCTTGGTGTTACAATAGTGTTGGTTGTGGGCATCATCGTTGTATTGCTAATGAAAAACAAAGAGGTTGAAGGCTCGGAATATTGATTTTGAATAATAAAAGTATTGAAAATACTTAAAATTCATAAATGTTTACGATTGCAAGAACAATAAAATAATGTTATAATCCCCAACGGAAATTTCAAAATGAAGAAATTTTGGTTTGGGGATTTTTATTATGCAAAGGATAATCAATTTTGCTAAAACCAATACGGTTATGATGATCGCATTTTTTGCGGCATTGATAACCATGTTTTTCGTTCCGATAGACAAAGAATATATCGGATATTTCGATTTCAAAACATTAGCCTGCCTTTTCTGTGTCCTTGCAGTGGTTTGTGCTTTAAGAAATATCAATTTCTTTTATATGCTTGCAGGAAGGCTTGTTTCTAAATTCAAGACCATTCAGTCGGCTGTTTTGGCATTAGTTTATATTACCTTTATAGGCTCAATGCTTATTGCAAATGACATGGCTTTGTTAACCTTTCTTCCCCTTGGTTATCTTGTTTTAAAGACAACAGGCAAGGAAAAATACATGGCGTTTACCTTTATTATGCAAAACATTTCTGCTAATTTAGGCGGAATGCTTACCCCTTTCGGTAATCCTCAAAATCTTTATCTTTATTCAAAATTCAATATTCCCGATTTAGAATTTGTTCAAATAATGATAATTCCCTTTGCTATATCGGTTTTCTTGATAACTGTTTGCTGTTTTGTTTTCGTTCGTCCCGAGCCTATTGTTCAAGAGGATGAACCTATTCATATCCCCAAAAAGAGAACAGCCCTGCTTTTGGCTTTGTTTGCGCTTTCCATTGCAATAGTTTTCAGAGGTATTCCCTATTTTGTTGGCTTGATTACGATTCCTGCAGTTCTGTTTTTCGTTGACAGAAAGGCTTTGAGAGATGTTGACTATCCTCTTTTGCTTACCTTTATTTTCTTCTTTATCTTTGCAGGAAACATGGCAAGAATCGAGCCTATAAGACTATTGCTTTCGGGATTGCTTGAAAAGAACACACTTTTATTCAGCGTTATTTCATGTCAGTTCATCAGCAATGTTCCCTCGGCTGTATTGCTTTCCAACTTTACAAGCGATTATTCTTCCCTTTTGATAGGCGTTAACATAGGCGGTGTGGGAACCCTTATTTCATCCTTGGCAAGCTTGATAACCTTCCGTGAATATTCAAAGGACCAACCCGGCAGAACCGGGAAATATGTTGCTCAATTTTCCATGCTGAATTTCGCATTTTTGATTGTTTTGACAGGGTTTGAATTGATGATACATTAATTACAAAAGTCCATTGGTTTTTAATTGCCAATGGACTTTTATCTTGACATTTTAATTGTTAAATGATATAATTTGTTTTGCGTTCGCAGATGTGGGCGCAATGCTGGAGTGGCGCAGTGGTAGCGCAATTGATTCGTAATCAATAGGCCGTGGGTTCAAATCCCATCTCCAGCTCCATAAGACAAAACCGTTCTCAATAAGAACGGTTTTTGTTTTTAATTGAACTTCATATAAGAGTTTTTGCCCTTAACAGTAAGGGCTCTTTTTTATTTTCGATTCTATTATGATGAACCTCTGACAGAAGCGTTTTTAAAACTCTTCCGACAGAAGCACCTTGTATTCCTATATTTACCAAATCGTTGCCGTTTATGGCAAGGTCTTGAAGAAAGATCGGTTCGCCGCTTGAAAGAAGATCATTAATAACCTCTGATTTATCTTCGCCATAAAGAATTTGGCGGTATTCCGAAACAAGAATGGCATTTTCTTTTCCCAAATCTGCAATATATTCCTTTATTTTGGGCTTATCTTCGGGAATCGGCAAAGAATTAACGAGAATTCTACATATATTCTTTGTTTCATTATCTGCACGAAGATAATTCAATGCATCGGCAACAGAAGCTCCGCAAAGGCAGGACAAACGCATACGATAGTCAAATGGCAAACGGGAAACCGATTTATAATCTCCCTTTATTGGGATTATTTTGGAAAGAACAGGGATATACTCATTTAGTACAGCTTGAGCATTTTTACCCAAAATCAGTTTTTTTAATTCAACATAAATACGTTCACAAGAAACCCTTTTTACGTTATCGGCAAGCTTAAATATGGCTTCTTTGGTTCGGTCTTCAATTTCAAAGCCCAAAACCGAGGAAAACCTTAATGCACGCAAAACACGCAATGCATCCTCGGAAAAACGTCTTTCAGGGGCACCCACAGCACGGATTATTTTATTTTTTATATCAAGCTCGCCGCCGAATGGGTCGATTATCCCCTTGGCAGGTGAATAGGCGATTGAATTCATGGTAAAATCACGGCGGGAAAGGTCCTCGTTTACATTCCGCACAAATGTAACAGAATCGGGATGACGAGAATCGGTATAAGAAGATTCGGTCCGAAATGTAGTTACTTCATAGGGTATATGATTTAAAAGAACCGTTACAGTTCCATGCTTTATCCCGGTTTCAATAACAGGGATCGAAGCGAAAACCGCTTTTGTTTCCTGAGGCAGGGCTGACGTGGTTATATCAAAATCGTTGACTTCCCTATCCATCAGCATATCGCGGACACAGCCCCCGACAGCATAAGCTTCAAACCCATTTTCTTCAAGCATTGATATAATATGTTCTGTGTTTTTGTCGAGAAACAACTGCATTTTATTCACCTCACATGGATGATGATACCATATAAGATTATTTTTTGCAACAAGTCATTTTTATTAAATTATTACAATAGAATTGAACAAGGAATTTGAAAGTGAGGTCGATAATTTGATTAAGCTAATGAGTTTTATTCTTGCAATCTGCTTTTGGTTGTTTGGGTGCGGTGTTCAAGCCGAGGATATTTCTTTTGATGAGCCTATGGAGGACAAGCTGACTGTATCAAAAATCAGCGAAATTTATGATGATGAAAACGAGAATCCTGCTGAAGAGCTGAGAGGTATATGGGTTTCGCAATTTGATATGCATTATATTTACCGTGACGGAAATGAGCAACGGGAAGAAGAAGATTTTCGCAGATTGGTTGAAGCTATGATTTCCAATATAAAGAGAGACGGGTTTAACACCGTCTTTCTCCAAGTGCGTCCTAACGGGGACAGTATGTTTGAAAGCGAGATATATCCCATTTCAAGATACATCGGAGGAAGCTATGGCGGAAAAATTGATTATGATGCCATAAAGATATATTTAGAAATAGCAAGAGAACACAACATCTCGGTTCACGCATGGATAAATCCATTCAGACTATGTTATTTAGATGAATTGGATAATTACGGAAAAGGAATATTGTGTGAATGGCTTGACGAAGGAATAGGTGCGCGCATTGAAAAAGCGCCCAATGATATTTTATATCTTGACCCAAGCTATGAGGAAGCAACTCAACTGATTGTAAACGGTGCAAAAGAAATTTTAGAAAAATATGATTTTGACGGCATACACATTGACGATTATTTTTATCCGACTGATTTCGAAATTGATGACGAAATCGAATTTAAGAACAGCAATTTTATCAGCAAAAGCGAATTTCGAAAGGATGCCATTAACCGCACAGTAAAGGCACTTTATGACACAGTTCATTCCTTTGAAGGTAAGATTTTCGGAATATCTCCCGCAGGGAACATTAATTCTCTTTCGGCAGGCTGGTATGTCGACATATACAAATGGTTGAGGGATGACGGATTTTGCGATTATATTATGCCTCAGCTTTATTTTGGATTTGAAAACCAAGCTTGCCCCTTTGATGAAATACTTGTTTTATGGGAAGAAGCTTTAAAAAACGACAACGTGAAGCTTTATATAGGCTTATCTGCGTCGAAATGCGTTAACGGAAGTCAAGGAATCGAGGATTATTACGCAGGGGAAAACGGAAAGAACGAATGGCGCGATAACAAGGATATTTTAAAAAGATCTTATGAAGTTATCTCCGCAAGCGAAAAAACGGAAGGATATTGCATTTTCACCTATTCATCCTTTTATGATTCTTTGACAGGAGAAGATAATCCTTTATGTAAAGAAGAAAAGAACGCCTTTTGTATGGCGGTGTTGGGGAATAATTGATATAAAAACAGGAGGCGCTTGTCCTCCTGTTTTTTGCTTGAAATTTACTTATTCAATTTAGAATAGGTTTTGGATGTGAACTTTTCGGATTGAACTAAGAAGCGTTCATGAGTTCCTTCGCCTATTAAGCCGCTTTCGTCAAAGGCTTGAACATTCAAGGTGAATTTTCTGCCCTCCTGCTCAACAAGCTCGGCTGTGGCAGAAACCTCCATTCCCACAGGGGTTGCCGAAAGATGCTTCACATTAAGGAGGGTTCCCACAGTAGTTTCACCCTCGTTTAAAAATTCCTTCAATGCTTCGCAAGCTGCCTTTTCCATCAAAGCAAGCATCGCAGGAGTTGCATACACCTTTAAGCTTCCGCTTCCTACGGAAAGAGCAGTCTTTTGTTCGGTTACAAGCTCGGTTACTGTTGCGTTTGTGTTCATTTTATTGCCTTCTTTTCTTTATAAAATATGCCGCTACGCCCAATACCAATGCACCTATGATACCGCATACAATAACAGATGCCATTTTTTTCGATGCCGAATTATCAACAGGTTGAGCAGATGATGCGCCGCTGTTGGGTGTATTTGAAGTATTTACATTGTTTCCGTTAAAGACCATAAGTTCATCAAGGATATTGACATACTTAGTAATCTCTGTCAAATAAGGAGTTTCCTCAGCCAATGCCCTCTTGAGCTTGGTCTGATACATTATTACCCCGTTTCTATTGTTGTCTTCCTGAGCCAAAGTGAATCTGTATTCCTGCACCTTTTCTGCAAATGAATTATAATAATCCAAATCGGGTGACATCACCTGAATTTCATTGATTTCACAGCCCTGAAGCTTTTCTCCTACTGTAACAGACTTTTTCTGTGTAAAAGCAATATAACGGCCTGTAGAAGTTTTATCAAGAGCGATTTCATCGGTACGTTTTGTGTTTTCGCTCTTATCGGATGCGGTATAGATAACAGTATATTCACCGTCTTGGCTATCCGAAACCGAAATTTCATAAGCGGAACAGCTACGGTAAAATTCAATATTTATCTTATTGAACTGAACCAACGCGCCAAGGTCTATTATAAATTTCTGTTCCTCTGTATTCTCGGGAAGAACAAGCTTGGTGTTAGAATCGCCGTCAACCGCATTGGACGCATCAGAAGCCGATGAGATAACTTCGGATTTATATGCGATATTGGAATTGAGAACATATTTTGAAGGGTCAAAGGTTTTGAGACTGATCTCGATATTATCGATCTTACCGTTGATCCCCTTTCCTATTTCGGTAAGAGGAATTGTAAGAGTGGAATAGCGGTATTTTGCAAATTCACTTGTTACAAGATTCAAATGGTCGCTTGTATTTTCCATAGGTTTTCCGCCATTTACCATAAGAACTGTATTATACATATCAGAGGTCAATGTCAAGGTAACCTTTTGATTTACAGGAACCTTATAATCGAAAGCGAAATTATAGGTGTCATTTTCGCTGAGCTTAGAGGAAAATCCGATTGTACCGTCTGTGTCAATGAATATATTGGATTCATCATCTTTTCCATGGAAAAGATTTGTTCTTTCTGCAGGAAGCGAATCCAGAATCAAATCGAAGGACAGAGTATTGGGGAATCCTACATAATCCTCAGTCATAGAAATAAAGGAATCTCCGTTGAGAACAAAATAACCGTCTTCTATTTTGCCGTTATTATTTGTTGCATAATCGGGCAAAGCTTCGGAAGAAAAATCCAATTTAACATCGCCGAGGTCGCGGTGGAATATGTCAACGTCACCTGCGCGCCAGCATTGTTTTTGGAAGCGTGAGTAATAATCGTCAAACTTTATCTTCTTGTTTGTATCATCGCCGCACCAGCATTTTTCTGCTACAAAGGGAGCGATATTACGAATACGGTCAACTACATCGCGATAGGTCAAGCCGAACCACGCGGAGCCGAAATCGTTCCAAACAGAGAAAGCCGCGCCAAGCATTTTTTCATCATCAGAAGCATAAAGGTCACCGCCATTAAAGGAGCTTGCAGAGCCCCAGATAGTCCATTGGTTTACCTGCCATTTTTCATAAAGAGTCTGCATTGCGGTTACATCAAAGAAGTCCTCAAAGGATTCCCAAGACTGATCATTCCAACCGGGAACGATGTAGAGATAGTTATTCAAATAGTTAACAATTCCGCAATCCAATTCGTAGGTTTCCTTATATCCCGAATGGGTGGAATCCCAATAAATGGTATCAAAATCCATACCTTCGTCCAGGGAAGCACCGTAAAGGAAGCCGTTTTCACCAAAGCTGGACCAAAATCTTGCGGTATAACCGAGAGAGTTAACATGCTTTATGATTCTGTTAATATATTTTTCGGATTCTTCGGGAAATATATTGGGATATTCGTCCATACCGATATGTATGGTATCATTAAGGATAACGGGATTATCGCCGCCGAGATATTCTGTGAAGATCGATTCGATAAGCTGAACAGTCTTTTCGTCGCGAATATCCAAAGCGCGGTTTGCTTCATGGGAGCCAACACCGTCTGCTTCTGTAAGAAGTTTGGGCGTCCAACCGTCGATATTTACTGTGGAGAAGCAACGTGCGTGGTGAGGAGAATCGATTTCGGTAAGGACCGTAACACCGTATCCTGCCGCTTCCAATTGATATTGACGGTATTCTTCCTTGGTGTAATAACCGTCGGTTGCGGTAAGACCGGGAATATCGCTTTCAAGGCGGAAAGCAGAATATCCGTTTTTACCATTGTCATTTATATGAACATGAATTTCATTAAGCTTGAACCATGCCATATAGCGGGTTATATTCATAAGCTCGTCCATAGGCATATAAAGGCGGGCAACATCAATAAGACCTGAGCGAACCTTATATGCAGGATAGTCAATTGCTGTACCGCAGGGGAAATATCCGTCGGCATTAATGCTTTGAACTATCGTAATACCGCCGTAAAGCAAGCCTGTTTCAGTAGGAGCCTTTACCTCGATATTATTTTCTGTGGCAGTAAGGGTATAACCCTCATCCCCAACCTGTTCAAGAAGAGTTTCATCAAGAACAAACAAAATTTCATTGGTTCCAGAGGATGCTGTTGTTGCTTCCAACTCAAGAGAAAGCATATCGGCAAAAAAGCCCGATACCTTTTCAACAGCAGATGCAGAGGAAGCATTAACAAGCTTTGTATCCTTATTGGGGACAAAATTACCGTTATCACCCTTCCATTCACGAATTGCAGGAACAACATTAGGGGCAGCGTTGCCTGCTGCGCTTGCAGTCAGATTCATAGGAATAATTGACATAATTAGCAATAACGCCGAAACAAGAATTGACAATTTCTTTTTCATTGCGGCACCTCACACTTTATTTTAATAAAGTATACCATTATACCGCTATTTTGTCAATAATATTGCATATTGAATTGTTTTGATTTTTGTGGTATAGTTTATATGAGAGTTTTTGCGGAGGAACTGAATATGACAGATATTCTGATTGTAGTTGATATTCAAAAGGATTTTGTTGACGGTGCATTAGGTACAAATGAGGCTTTGGAAATTATTCCAAATGCCTGCCGGACAATTAAGGCTCACACGGGTGAAATTTTTGTTACCTTTGATACCCATAACAATGATTATATGGAAACGAGCGAAGGAAAAATGCTTCCTGTTCCTCATTGTATCAAGGGAACGGACGGTTTTGAATTAAATTCAGAGATTCAAAAAGCTCTGGGAGGCAGAAACCGGACAAAAATCGAAAAAACTTCCTTTGGTTCTCTTGAATTGCCCAAGATAATTAAAGAAAAATACGGCGATGATATAAAAATAACCCTAATCGGCTTGTGCACGGATATTTGCGTTATTTCAAACGCATTGATTTTAAAGGCAAATTTCCCCGAGGCTGAGATTTCGGTTATAGAAAACTGTTGTGCAGGTGTTACACCCGAAAAGCATAATGCGGCTATCGAAACCATGAAAAGCTGTCAGATTATTATAAAATAGGAGAATGGATATGTTTGATGCAATTAAAGTCAAAAACGACTGTGTTCAATGGATAAGAGATTGGTTTGAAGAAAACGGAAAAGGATGCAATGCCGTTTTAGGTATTTCGGGAGGAAAGGACAGCAGTATTGTTGCCGCCCTTTGTGTTGAGGCACTTGGCAAAGACAGAGTTATCGGCGTATTGATGCCAAACGGCGAGCAAAAGGATATTTCCGATTCTTATAAGCTTGTTGAGCATTTGGGTATTAAATATTATGTTATTAATATTGTGGAAAGCTATAATGGCTTGGTTAACGCATTTCCCGAAGATTTAGAAATGACTAATCAAACAAAAATCAATATGGCACCCAGATTGAGAATGGCAACGGTTTATGCAATTTCTCAAAGCTGTAACGGCAGAGTTGCAAACACCTGCAATCTCAGCGAGGATTGGGTTGGATATTCCACAAGATACGGCGATGCGGCAGGAGATTTCAGCCCCTTGTGCTGTCTTACCGTAGGCGAGGTTATTGAAATAGGCAAGGCTTTGGGATTACCTATTGATCTGGTAGAAAAAACACCTTCCGACGGACTTTGCGGAAAGACTGACGAGGATAATTTGGGATTCAGTTATGCTGTTTTGGACAGATACATCCGCACAGGGGAGATTGACGACCCCGAAACAAAGGAATTAATTGACAGAAAGCACAAAGCTAACCTTTTCAAGCTCCGTGTTATGCCGGGATTTATTTACGGTGACGGCACAGCGGATAGGTAAAATTACAAATAAAAATGTCTGCTCAAAAAGCAGACATTTTTCATCTGAGTCTTATTTTAAATTATATATCAGCTTTCCAGAGACCGTGAAGATTGCAATAAGCATAGACAGCCTTGGCAACATCGTTTTCGGTTAATGCGAAAGCAACGCAAGGAGCAGAATCGGGATTCAAATATTTGATTTGAACGCCATTATCGGTTTCGAGAGCAACCCACATAATATAATGTTCGGCAATCATAGGGTGGTCAACCGAGCCTACATTAACAGAAACCACGTTGCCCTTTACAGCAGGAACGGGAATATGCTTTTCGTGGCTTGCTTCAACTGTTCCGGGAACAAGCTCGGGCATTTTCTGACCGCAGCACATTACGGGAACGCCTTTATCGTTAACCTTATGGATGATATTTCCGCATACGGGGCATTGATAGAATTTCATAATTGTATCTCTCCTTTAAAATTATTCATTAGGTTCAAAGTCGCTTGCGCCATGCTTACATACAGGGCAGACGAAATCATCGGGCAATGTTTCGCCCTCGTAAACATAGCCGCAGATTGTGCAAATATAGCCTTTTACGGGCTGAAGCTCCTTTTTAGGCTTGGGCTTGACATTTTTGTGATAATAAGAATAGGTCATTGTTTCCCTGGAATTGAAAACCTCTGCCTCGGTAAGAGCGCAAATGAACATTCCGTGAGAGCCAAGGTCGATATATTGCTCAACCTCAAGGGACATAAAGGAATTGATATAATCGTTCAACACAGGCAAACCGTTTTCGGAGCGTTTAAATTCCATTCCCGAAAACTTATCTGCATCCCTTCCGCTTTGAAAACCGAAACGCTCGAACAAGGAAAAGGGGGCATTTACCGAGATTGTATTAACATTCATTTTGCCGGTTTGCTTGATAATATCATGGGTATAATTAGCCTTGTTTATAGTAACCGAAACCTTGGCAGGAGAGCTTGTTTGCTGAATAACGGTATTACATATCATTCCGTTATCCTTGCTGCCGTCATTGGTTGTAATAACATAAAGACCGTAACCGATATTATAAAGAGCTTTTGTATCAATGTTACTCATTTTTGTCAGCCTTTCTTATTAGTAATTTTTACTATTTGTATTATATCATATAATTTTTAATAATGCAAGTATTTTTTGCGATTTTTAATATTAATTAATAAAAAAGTTAACGTATCGTTGAGTCCGACACAACTGATTGACAATTGACTTTTTATAGTCCTGATTTTATAATCAAATTAAGGTGATAAGTTTGAAAATCAAAGTTGGAGCTGTTATAAAAGAGCTCAGGATCAAAAATAGAATTACGCAGGAAAGCCTGGCTGTCTATTTGGGCGTTACTCCTCAGGCGGTTTCACGTTGGGAATCTGAAACAGGCTATCCCGATATTGAGCTTTTGCCTTCAATTGCATCCTTTTTCTCGGTAACTGTAGATGATTTATTGGGTATCAACCAAACCGAAAGAAACGAGAGATTGGAAGAAATACACAAGGAAATCGATCATCTTTGGAATTTCGATTTGCCCGAGGAAGAAATCATCCCGAAAGCACGAAAATTTGCCGAGGAGTTTCCTGCTGATGAAACGATCCAAACCTTTTTAGCGAGCAAATTATGTGTTGTTTGTCTAAGAAAAAATGAGCCTGACAGAGAGCTTTTAAGAGAAACAGAGCGAATATTAAAGGCTTTAATTGAAAACGCAGATGTGAGCAACACTTTGGGAATACACAAAAGAAATGTTAACATCGAGCGTCTTGCCGCATTATACGCAGTTTGCTTTAAGGATATGACAAAGGTAAGATCCACATTGGATATGCTTTCTACCCTTATTACCTGCCGCGAGGCTGTGGCGGCAAGGGTTTACGGCTTGGTAGGTAAAACCGAATATCGAAAAGCTTGGATATATAATCTTCTAAATTCGTTTTATACTGCGGTTGCCAATGAAGCCGCATATAATATTCCCGAAAATAACGAAGAAAAGAACAGCAATATTCGGCGTTTGGAGCATTTGGAGAGTTTAATAGCTTTAATATACACCGATGAAATGGCAGACAAATATTTATCTATAGGCACATTGAACCGATTTATTGCCATTTACAGAGCGAGCCAAGGAGAAAAGGAAAAGACATTGGCTGCTCTTGAAGAAATGTGTGATAATTATATTGCCGTCAACTGCTTAAATAAAAATAACATGGTTAAAGCAGAAAGACTTCCAAGCGTCGTTAACTGTTATAATCCCACCAAATTCCAAACGGTTCGCGAGTTATTGCAGGACAAGCTGAATCAAGAAAGATATAATTTTATTCGGCAGGATGAACGTTTTAAAATGATTCTTAAAAGAATAGGCGAAATCGAATATTAATATGGCTGAGTTTATTGATTTTTTAATTAACGACGAGGTTTACTGTCTTTCCATTGGTTGGAAGGGATTAATACGACCGATGTTTTCCCTTTTGGTCATATTAGGGTTATATATTTGCCTTCCTTCTTTTTTATGGATATATTGTTTTCCGATTTTGCTACTGATTATTTTTGCTATAGTTAATTATTCAAAAGTATTCAAAAGATATTACGGAAACCGAATAACATATTATTTATGCTTAACGGTCTATGTTTGCATTTGCGGTTTTCTTATGCGTCCTTTGGTTCATTTGCTTTTTGAAAGGCTTATTCTGTTAAGATAAAGTTCGATTCATTTTTAATATATGGAGTTTTTATGTATAGTTTTTTCTATCCTAAAGGAAAAAATCCAATAAATAAACAGCAATTATCCGATTCATTTTTCAAGTTTAACGGCGGCAAAATTATTGGAAAGAATATTGAAAATTATTTTACCGATGATATTCTGGTGATCAAATACAGAAATGAATTGTTCCGAGAATTATTAATATCCCATGAGCTCAGGAATGCGCTTAAAGAAACAAGAAAAATATTAAAAGAGTTTAATGAAAATTTCCTTTATATAAAGAAAATTGCTCCTACAACCGAATCGGCTTTAAGGAGCATTTTAACATCAAAGGATTATATCGAGCTTATTGATAAAATTCATCTTATTTTAAAGCCATTTTCAGAGCTTGGTATCACTTCTCTTAATGAGATTATCACTTCCCTTTCGGACGAAAGAAGCAGAGATGATTTTTTGATGTTTGAAAAGGAGATAGTGAAATACGAGAAGAAAATCAATAATATCAAAAGCGTTACTGTTGGTATAAATCTCGATTCACAGCTTCGCCCAAAGGAGGCAGGATTGATTTCTGTAAATACCGAAGTATTTAAGTCGGGAAGCATTATTGACAGATTTTTCCGTTTGGAATTCAAGAAGGATGAATATTGCTGTATAGCTCCCCTTTCTTCAATGACCGAGGGAGAATATTTCGACAGATTAAGGGTTGACGATGCAGTAAACAAGGCATTGGATTCGGTTATTAAATGCTCTGCAAAAAGAACATTAAATGATGTTGTTAAGATAATTCAAGGCAGAATGGTCGAATATTCCCTTTTGGCAGACGAGCTTGATTTGATTGCATCGGTTATTCGGTACATTGAAGAATGCAACGAGAAGGGGCTTCCTTTGAGTATTGCAGAATTTGAGGATAATGATACACAAATCAAAGGATATTATGACCCTTTGCTTTTAAAAAAGAAAACAACCCCAATTAAAAATGACATGATTATCCCTAAAAATAAAAGAATAATCATCTTTACAGGTCCAAACAGCGGCGGCAAAACCGCTTCATTAAGAGCATTAGGATTGATATATATTTTTGCTGTTCTTGGCGTTCCCATACCTTGTGAAAAGGCGATATTATCTTATATACCGAAAAATATCCATGTCGCTTTTTCACCCGAAAATGCTACCGATTCAAAAGGACGTCTTGAACAGGAATGTGAGGAATTGGGCAATATTTTAAAATGCTGTGATCAAAACAGTATGGTATTTTTGGATGAGCCTTTTGTGACGACCTCTCCCAAGGAGGGAGAGGAGCTTTTGACGGAATTTACCGAAAGGTTTATTGCAAAGGATAATGCAACTGTTTTTATTACAACACATTTTCTCGATTTTGCAAGGAATTCCAAAAACAGAGAGGAAATCATGTGCTTTGAATTGGGAACAGAAGAAAAAAGATATAAAATCATTTCCGATTCTGTTGCAGAATCAAGTAACGCAAGAACCATATCGGAAAAATATTGGTAATAAAAAATCACCTCGCGGAGAACATCCGCGAGGTGATTTTTTACCCGATTACAGGAGTATCAACAAGCTCGATAACAGGCTCGCCCTTTAAGCCGTCGGATTCAAAAACAACGATTTCGTTTTTACCCTTTTTAAGTATTGACGCAGGGAGATAGAGAGTTTGCTGAGGTCCAATCTCCCAGTATCTTCCGAGATTGAAGCCATTGACGGTAACAAAGCCCTTTTTGAAATTATCAAGCTTAACAAATGTATCTGCCGCTTCGTCAATTTCAACATATCCGCGATAGAATGCAGAGGATTCGTTAAAGTCGTTCCTTGAATAATCAACCTTGTCAACATTATCCATAGGAAGAGGATAGGTATTCCAATTAAAGTGGATTTTATTGTTAAGCAAACACCTGCCTGCGATTCCCTTTTTGCGCATCATTTTGGGACCGAAATTGGTTCTGCCCATATTTTCGCAAAGAACGGTCAACACATCGCCTTCCTTTGCAGAAAACTCAACATTCATTTTATCGTTTATATAAACGATTCCTACAAGAGTGTCATTTACATAAACCTGAGCACGATCGCCCAAACTCTCGAAGGTAAGATTCGCAGAGGGATAATCACGGTTTAAAACAGTTTGATATGCTATATAACCATATCCGTGACCGTAATATTCCATAGGACGAGGAACATTTGTATGAATAGGCGAGGAAAGGTTATTGAGGTTTGCAAAAATACCCGACTTTTCGGTTAATTCAACTCTGCCGTAAGCCTTTTTGGGACGGTTTGCAGGGATTTCAGGGAGAGGCTCGGAAACATATTTTTGGATTACGTTTCTGATTGCATGATATTTAGGAGTAATATCTCCGCATTCCGAAAGGAGAGCATCGTAGTCATAGCTTGTTACATCGGGAAGGAATTTTTCAAAATGGTTTGCACCGCTGGTAAAGCCGAAATTGGTTCCTCCGATAAACATATACATATTCAAGCTGCCCTTTGCGAGCATATCGTCAACAGTTTTTGCATAATCCTCGGCAGATGTTGTGTGGTGGTATTCATCACCCCAAGCATCAAACCAGCCGTCCCACATTTCCATACACATTTTGGGCATATCGGGGAAAAGCGCATCATGGTCCTTGAATCTGCCTTCAACATCGCTGCCGAAATTGAGAGTAACAAGACCATCGGGTATCATGCCGTCAATCATTTCGGAGGCATTAGTGCCGTCAGAGGTGAACAGCGGAACATTCATTCCCCGTTTGAGATAGCCTTCCTTCAAATAGGCAAGGTATTCCTTATCGTCACCGTAATAGCCGTATTCATTTTCGCATTGAAGCATTATAACGGGACCGCCGTTTATTGTTAAAAGAGGACGTATCTCTTGGAAAAGTCTATCGAGATAGCGGTCAAAATACTTTATATAAGTGGGATTGGAACAGCGTATCTCCATATCCTCCTCGGTTTGTATCCACCAAGGCAATCCGCCAAATTCCCATTCAGCGCAGATATAAGGACCGGGGCGGACTATCACCATCAAGCCCTCATCGCCTGCGGTTTTAATAAATTTAGCAATATCAAGAATACCTTCAAAATCAAAGGTTCCCTTTTGCTTTTCATGCATATTCCAGGCGCAATAGGTTTCAACACAGTTACAGCCCATAGCGCGAAGCTTTTTGAATATATCCGACCATGTATCAGGAAGATTGCGGAAATAATGAACTGCGCCGGAAATTAATTTAATAGGTTTGCCGTCTTTTATAAATTTGTTGCCTTTAATTTCAAAATTCATAATTGCACCTCGAAAATATAAGTTATTTGTATTATACATCAAACACAGAAAAATGCAAATACTTTCTTAATACACGCCTTAAAAAGTCAAAAGACGGCACTTATGTACCGCCTTTGTATTTATTTTGTAGCTAAAATTAAAGTTTGTCTGCCAACTCATAGATGAGGTTTTCGGTCTTCTCCCAGCCGAGACAGGGGTCTGTTATTGATTTACCGAAAATATGCTCGCCGATCTTTTGAGAACCGTCTTCGAGATAGGATTCTATCATCAAGCCCTTTACAAGGCTCTTAATATCGGCATTTTGAGCGCGGCTTGTAACGATTTCGTTAGCAATACGAATCTGTTCAAGGTAACGTTTACCGGAATTGTTATGGTTAGTGTCAACGATAACGGAAGGATTCTTGAGACCGGAAATAGAATAGAGGTCATGGAGCTTTAGCAAATCTTCGTAGTGATAGTTGGAAACGCTCTTTCCTGCAAAATCAACATATCCGCGGAGTATTGCATGAGCATAGGGGTTGCCCTCGCTCTTTACCTCCCAGCCACGGTAGATGAATGTATGAGAGCATTGAGCCGCGCGGATAGAATTCATCATAACAGACATATCGCCGCCTGTGGGGTTCTTCATACCAACGGGAACATCAAGACCGCTTGCTGTAAGGCGGTGCTGTTGGTTTTCGGCAGAGCGTGCGCCTACTGCAACATAAGCAAGAAGGTCGGAAAGGTAACGGTGGTTTTCGGGGTAAAGCATTTCGTCGGCGCAGGTGAAGCCATAATCCTTCAATGCTGACATATGAAGCTCACGGATCGCAACGATGCCCTTATACATATCGGGCTTCTCATCAGGGTCGGGCTGATGAAGCATACCCTTGTAACCCTCACCTGTTGTACGGGGCTTATTTGTGTAGATACGGGGAATCATAAGTATTTTGTCGGCAACCTGATCCTGAACCTTGCGGAGACGGGAAATATATTCGAGAACAGGTTCACGGCTATCTGCAGAGCAGGGACCGATAACAAGGATGAATTTATCGGATTCGCCCGAAAAAATCCTTCTTATTTCTTCATCTCTCTGTTTCTTTACAGCTTCCATTTCAGGTGTTACAGGATAATCCTGCTTAACCTGCTGAGGAATGGGAAGTTTACGGAAGAATTGCATATTCATAATTAATACCTCTTGTATATAAGAATTAAAGTTTTTTCTTTTTATTGAATTTCTTTCGGCGTTCGGTTGAAAGGCGCATCATTTCACGCATTCCCTCTCTGTCACCGTTTTTAATTGTATCGTAAAGCTTATCGAATGAAGCCCTGTAATTATCCATCTCTGCCAAAAGTGTTTCACGGTTGGCAAGAAACAGCTCGCTCCACATTTCATCGTTGATATTTGCGATTCGCGTAAGGTCGCGGAAGGAGTCGCCTGTATATCTTTCAAGGTCGGGAGCATCACAGGCACACATTAGCGACACCGCGATACAGTGAGTAAGCTGAGAAAGGAAGGCTATCATTTGGTCATGCTTTTTGGGAGAAAGAACGGATATTTCACGGAATCCCAAGGTTTCACCCAAATCACCGCAAAGCTCCACAGTATCAAGAGAATTTTTCTCGGTGGGAACTACAATATAGTTTGCATTACGGAAAATCATTTCGTCTGCAAATTCAACACCTGCAGTTTCTTTACCCGCCATAGGGTGGGCAGAAATAAATTCCACCCCCTGAGGGAGAAGAGATTGTATCTCATAAACAATACATTCCTTAACACCCGTTACGTCGGTTATAACGGTTTTAGGTGCAATAAGGTTACCGTATTCCTTTATCCATTCTACAAAAATGTGAGGATATAGGGCAAAAACGATAATATCTGCTTCTTTTATCAGCTCTTCATCCACAAAAGCAGAGCCTTTTGTTATGAGATCATGCTCCAAAGCATAGTCTATGGTGGATTGCTTTCGGGTTATGGCTGTAACATAATAGCCCTGTCTTGTAAGACTTTGAGCATAGGAGCCGCCAAGCAAGCCCAAGCCTACTATAAGTATCTTTTTTGATTTATCAAGCTTCATAAATTTCTATTCCTAACTTTAGGGTTTTCAA
Source organism: uncultured Ruminococcus sp. (assembly GCA_964650045.1). Lineage (GTDB taxonomy): Bacteria > Bacillota > Clostridia > Oscillospirales > CAG-382 > Coliplasma. The sequence continues at coordinate 35,574 of CAZYRT010000014.1, read as the reverse complement.
TATTTCGAAGAAATCGGGAAAGCTTTTGGTAACAGCTTCTGCTCCCTGAATTTCTCCGCCTGTCAATGTGGAAAGCACCGCAAGGGACATTACTATCCTATGGTCATTATGTCCGTTTAAAATCTCGGCAGGCTTATTTAATATACCGTTTTCCACGGTTACGGTATTTTCTTCCACAATGACATTGATGCCGAATTTTGCCAATTCCTCTTTCATCGCCTCGGCACGGTCGCTTTCCTTGATTTTTAATCTTGCGGTACCGTTGAATTTCGCGCCTCCCTTTGCGGCAGCAAAGGCGAAAAGTATAGGTCCGAGATCGGGGCAATCGGAAAGGTCAAATTCTCTTTTGCCATTTTGAATATCTTCAAAAATCTGTTTATAAACACGGTCACCCTGAAGGGTCTTTTGAGAAATACCTTCTACATCAACATTACCGCCGAGATAATTAAAAGCTTCAAGAAATGCGGCATTAGAGCAATCTCCTTCTACCTTATAATCACAGCTTTTATATTTTTGATTACCCGGGATTATAAACCTATTTTCCATGCGGTTGATACGTATTCCGAATTGAGAAAGAACATCAATTGTCAAATCGATATAGGATGCACTTTCGAATTTTCCGGTAATTTCAAGAATACTAAATCCGTCAGCAAGAGGAAGGGCGAAAAGAAGACCTGTTATAAATTGGCTTGAAATATCTCCGGGAATACGGTAATTACCGCTGGACAGCTTTCCGCAAACTGTTAAAGAATCTTCCTTCTTTTCAAAAAGGATATTTTGTGATTTGCAGATATCCTCATATATACCTAAGGGTCTTTCAAAAAGACGTTTTGCGCCCTTTAAAGTTATTTTTTTACCCGAAAGAAGGCAAATCGGAATCATAAATCTAAGCGTGCTTCCGCTTTCGTTACAGAAAAGCTCGGCATTATCCTTGGCATTCATTGGGTCAAGGGAGCCTATTTTTACCGAATCATCATTAATATAAATTTCGGCACCCAAAGACTCCAAGCAGGATAAGGTCGCAGAAATATCCTTAGAAAAGGCGATATTGGTTATTTCGCTTCCGCCTGTGAAAGCTCCGCTTATTAATGCTCGGTGAGCAAGACTCTTTGAAGGGGGAGCTTTTACTGTTCCTTCGGCTTTCGAAGGGTTTATTATAACTCTCATTCTGCTTCTCCCAAAAGGTAATCTATTCCTTCGAGATATCCGTTGATACCGTGACCGCAAATCGTCTTTTTGCAGTATTCACGAACGTAGCTTATTTGACGGAAGGCTTCACGGGAGGAAACATCGGATATATGAATTTCCACAGCAGGAATAGAAACAGATTTCAATGCATCAAGAATGGCAACACTTGTGTGGGTATATGCTGCAGGATTTATAACAATCCCGTCGGCATTACCGTATGCCTGCTGAATCTTATCAACTATGAATCCTTCATGATTTGATTGAAATATCTCGACCTCAATTCCCTTTGTGTCCGCATGAGCGTTTATTAAATTGCAAAGATCCTGATATGTGGTTCTGCCGTAAATATCGGGTTCACGCACACCCAGCATATTGAGATTAGGTCCGTTTATAACAAGAATTTTCATTGTAATTTCTCCAAGACAAGCTCCGCTGTTTGGTGAGGAGTTTTTTCTGTTTTAATATGATGGTCACAGCAGGAACAATATATATTATACCGTTCCTCGTAACGTTTTTTTAATGAATCAAAATTTGATGATAAGGGACGGTCATCTGTAGGACAAATGTCCTCAATAGGACGGTCAAGGAAGAATATTTTGCCGTTTTCTTTGAGCAGGTCAACATTTGTTTCTCTGAGAATTGCGCCGCCACCTGTTGAAATGACTTTATTTTGAAGCTTTGAAGCTTCGTAAACAACAGCCGATTCAATATCGCGGAAGGTCTTTTCACCCAAGGTTCTTATAATCTCATCGGGAGTTTTGCCTGTTTTTTCCAAAACAAGCTCATCGGTATCAACAAAATCACGGTTTAATGCTTTTGCTATCATCTTACCTACCGTTGATTTTCCGCTTCCCGGCATTCCTACAAAAACGATGTTTTCTTTTGATGAATATATTTCCTTATAAATTTCTTCGATGCGCTCGGGCGAAACAGATTTGCCAACAAACTTTTCTGCCGCAAAAGCCGCTTGGGCAACAAGCATATACAAGCCGCCGCAGGATAGTATCCCTCTCTTTTTTGCATCTGTTACAAGCTTTGGGCAAAGAGGGTTATAAACAACATCTACAACTGCGGATAAATTAGGAAAGCTATTAATATCAACAGCGGACTTTCCTATATCGGGAAACATACCCGAAGGAGTTGTATTGATTATCACATCTGCGTCCGAATGAAGCTTTACAGCATCTTCATAGGTTAATGAGCCACCTTTTCCTGTTCGGGATACTGTATAAACAGACGAGCATCCAAGTTTTTTTACCGTATGGTAAGCTGTTTTAGCGGTGCCTCCGCTTCCCAATACAAGTATTTCTTTGTTTTTAATCTCGATGCCGTTATAGTTTATCATTGCTGTCAAACCCAAAATATCGGTATTATATCCGTAAAGCATGCCGTCTTTGTTTACGATAGTATTTACTGCGCCGATAGCCTTGGCAGTTTCATCAATGTGATCAAGATAAGGTATGACCGTTTCCTTATAAGGTATTGTAACATTTATGGCTTGGAAATCCTTCTTTACCATAAACGAATCGATTTCATCCTTTGATATAGCTTTTAATTCATAGTCATAACCGAAGAGCTTTTTATGAATTTCGGGTGAAAAGCTATGTCCAACCCGTTCGGCAATCAACCCGTATTTCATATTGCCAACCAGTCCGTTCCGTATTTACCCGAAAGAAGATCGGCTAATACCAAGGCTGTTACACAATCCACAACGATTCTTGCACGGTGAACTATGCAGGGGTCATGTCTGCCTGCTGCAGAGAGATTTTTGTTTTCAAGGCTTATATAATCAATAGTCTTCTGCTCCTTTGAAATAGTAGGAGTAGGACGAATTGCAACCTTGAAGGTTATGGGCATACCGTTTGTTATGCCGCCGTTGATACCGCCCGAATTATTTGTTTCGGTATATACCTTTCCGTTTTCGGTATAAAAGGGGTCGTTTGCTTGGGAACCGCACATTTTAACAAAATCAAATCCTGCGCCGAAGGAAACACCCTTTACGGCAGGAATAGAAAATAAGGCATGGGAAAGAAGACTTTCCACAGAATCGAACCAAGGCTCACCCAATCCCGGCTGAACGCCTATAACCGCAGTTTCAAGCATACCGCCCAAGCTGTCACCCGAAACCTTTGCTTCAATTATTTTTTTCTGCATCATTTCGGCAATTCCTTCGTCAAGAACAGGAAAAATAAGGCTTGAAAGAATATCGATATCATTATTCATATCATTAAAATCTCTGTCGGATATACCTCCGCAGGATTTGATATGCGTGCCTATTTTAATACCCTTGCTGTTTAAAGCAGGAATTAAAATTCCGCCTGCGGCAACGAGAGCCGCTGTTATACGTCCGCTGAAATGACCGCCGCCACGGTAATCTTCAAAACCACGGTATTTTACATGAGCAGTATAATCGGCATGAGAAGGACGCGCCAGACGCGCCATTTCACCGTAATCCTTCGAGCGAGTGTCCTTATTAGGAATGGATATACAAATGGATGTACCTGTTGTATAACCGTTGTAAACACCGCTTTGGATAACAAATTCATCCTCTTCTCTGCGTCCTGTAGATACAGCGCCTGATGGACGTCTGAGAGAAAGAAGCTTTTTAATATTTTCCTCATCTACTTTTATACCGCCGGGGAGACCGTCAAGGACACATCCCACAGCGTTTCCGTGACTTTCACCGAATATTGTAAGGCTTATATTTGAGCCAAATGTATTTTTCATCAGTTCAGCGCCTTTCTAATTACTGATTCAAATTCCGAAAAGGGCATTTTTTGAAATTTGAATTGTCCGATTTCGGGAACATAAACAACGGTTATATCCTTTCCCGTCATTTTTTTATCATGAGCGCAGGCAGAAACAACTGTTTCTACATCCTCGCCCGATAATTCACAAGGTAATGAAAGATTTTTCAAAACAGGAATCAATCTTTGGCGGACATTTTCGGAACACATGGGTATCATGCCCATTGCCACACATTCGCCATGATAATACTTTTCCATTCCGTTGGCTGTTTCGATTCCGTGAGCCAAGGTATGACCGAAATTAAGCACACGGCGCAAGCCCGATTCCTTTTCGTCGTTTTCTACCACATAGCTTTTTACAAGGAGAGAACGATATATTATTTCTTCAATATTATCCTCTACCGATTGGGTCTCGAATATTTCAAAAAGCTTTGAATCGTTTGTGAGGGACATTTTCAACGCTTCCGCAAGACCGTTTGAAATTTGACGGGGCGGAAGAGTTTTCAATGTATTTATATCAATGACAACAGCTTTGGGAGGATAAAAAGCGCCCACAATGTTTTTTATTCCCATAAAATCGATAGCAGTCTTTCCGCCGACCGAGGAATCAACCTGAGAAAGGAGAGTTGTGGGGATATTATAAAAATCTATACCGCGCATAAATATACTTGCGGCAAAGCCCGAAAGGTCACCGACCACACCGCCGCCTACAGCAATAATGCAATCGCTTCTTGTAAAATTATTCTCCACCATTGTTTTAAGAAGAAGCTGAAGTGTTTCGATATTTTTGGAGGATTCCCCTTGGGGGATTGTAAGAACAACGCCTTGAGATATTTGAGAAGCAACCTTTTGCGAATATTCCTGAGGAACACCGCTGTCGGTTACTATCAAAGCCTTTTGATTGGATGAAATATTAATATACTCACAGATATTATCAATTGCTCCCGCGGAAAGATAGATATTATAATTTCCAGTTGAAGTAGGAACATTGATGACAGTTTTACTGTTATTCATAAAATCAAACCTTTTGTTCTTTATCGTAGCTTGCAATAACCTTTACGTTATTACAGCAGGTTGCCAATTCGGCAAGCATTGCTCTGCCCTGATAGGAAGCAAGATTGCCGTCGCCTTCGGCATAGAAGTAATAATCCCAGATAAGATCCTTTGTGGGACGGCTTTTCAATGCGCGGAGGTTAAAGCCATGTTCACCGATTACCGAAACGGCTTTACCAAGAGAGCCTGCAACATTTTTTACGGTAAACAGCATTATAAATCTGCCGTCGCCGGGAGAGGGTTCACGGTGACCTCTGGAGAAAACGGCAAAACGTGTTGTATTATTACCGCTCTGATTAATATGTCCCTCTAATCTTACAAGACCGAACTTTTCACCTGCTTCAACGCTTCCGATAGCAGCAAGAGCCGGGTCATTTAATTCGGCAACCATTTTTGCGGCAACCGCTGTATTGACTGCTTCCTGAGTTTCAAATCCGTGTTCTGCAATATAGCCTGCACATTGACCGAGAGCCTGAGGATGGCTTATGACCTTTTTAATACTGTCAATAGTTGCACCTTTAACTGCAAGAAGGTTTTGGTTGATTTCTGCTTCATAAACTCCGTTGATCGAAAGAGTTCCGAAGAAAGCAAGGTCAAGAACTTTACCAACATCGCCGTTAAAGCTGTTTTCAACAGGAAGGAGAGCGCAATCGCATTCACCTTTTTCTACAGCCTGATAAGCCGCATCAAAATCCGAATAACCTATGCAAGCTGCATGGGGGAATATCTTTTCGGCAACGATATTTGCAAAAGCACCCTGTACTCCGCTGAATGCAACTCTCATACCGTCAAGAAGACGATGCTGGAATTGCTTGGATATATCAATAGTTGCACGAAGGAAATTTGTATAATAGGAACGGTATTCTTCATCTGCGATGAAGGAAGAATTTCTCATTATAAGCTGTTCTTCTCTTGCAAAATCATCAACGGGAAGACCATTTTCCTTTTTATAATGGGCAACCATACGCGCAGCATCCATTCTTTGCTGAAACAGACGCGCCATTTCTTCATCAGTTGCGTTAATAATTTTTCTGGCTTGTTCAAGTTCATTCATCTTAAAAACTCTCCTATCCAAAACAAAAAGCCCGCAGTCTTATGCAATGATTGCATAGCGGACTCGGACTGACCGTTTGTTATGACCGTGTGATTTAAAATCAAGCGTTCAGAGCAGACGAGCAGTCCTTTTTAAAGTAATAAAAGTATTGATTGATAAATACGAACATTTCGTTGCTCCTTTCACTTTATTTTTTTACCTTAATGCTACAATAATAAACCTATTTTTTGAATTTGTCAAGGGGATTACTGCATTTTTTACACAAAATCAGCGTATTTTTTGTATAAATTATGAATTTTCCGTATTTAATTGTTAAGTTTTTACGTTGTTTGCCGTTTGTCTTGATTTTTCTTACTGTTTATTATATAATAAATGCAATAGACTTATATCATTATTGAAAAGGAGACGGCAAATTTGAAAAAATCATATTCCAAGATAACTCCCTATATAGAACAAATGGCCGAGCTATCAAACCGCAACAACGAAATAACAAGCGAAATGTATCAGAATCATACAGTTTTCCGCGGACTCAGAGATATGAACGGCAACGGTGTTGTTACAGGCTTGACTGAAGTTTCCAAGATAAAAGCCAAAGAAAAGAATGCACAGGGCGAGATCGTCCCCTGCGAAGGACAGCTCTGCTATCGCGGTATTGATGTAAGAAGCTTGGTTGACGGTTTTACAAAGGATAACAGATTCGGTTACGAAGAAACCGTTTATCTTCTTTTGTTTTCACAATTGCCTAACAAGGAAGAATTAGATAGATTTACAAAAGAGCTTTCGGAATACAGAACTCTTCCCAAATCCTTTGTGAGAGATATGATACTTAAAGCTCCCGGCAAGGATATGATGAATATTCTTTCGCGCTGCGTCCTTGCTTTGTATGCCTATGACGATAATCCCGATGACATTTCCATACCTAATGTTTTAAGACAAAGTATGCAGATGATCGCAATGTTCCCGATGCTTGCGGTTTACGGTTATCAGTCATACCGTCATTACCACAGAAACAAGAGCCTTCATATACGCAGACCCAAGCTTGAATATTCAACAGCCGAAAATCTTTTGCATATTCTCCGCAAGGACGGTTCCTTTACTGATTTAGAAGCAAAGATACTTGACCTTGCTATGGTTCTTCACGCAGAGCACGGCGGCGGCAATAACTCCACCTTTACCACCCATGTTGTCACCTCCTCGGGAACAGATACATATTCTGCAATTTCGGCGGCTTTGGGTTCCTTGAAGGGTCCCAGACACGGCGGTGCAAACATTAAGGTCGTTAAAATGTTTGAGGATATGAAAAAGAATATCAATGTTAAGAAGGTTGGAGAGATTGAGGATTATCTCGTTAAGCTTCTTGACAAGCAAGCATTTGACAATGCAGGTCTTATTTACGGTATGGGACACGCGGTCTATTCCCTTTCCGACCCCAGATCGGATATTTTGAGAAAATGCGCAGAAAAGCTTTCTGTGGAAAAGGGCAAAGAGGAAGAATACGAGCTTTATAAAACAGTTGCCAACCTTGCACCTCAAATTATCGCAGATAAACGAAAGATGTATAAGGGGGTCAGCGCAAACGTTGACTTCTATTCGGGCTTGATATACAAAATGCTCGGATTGCCCAACGAGCTTTATACTCCTATTTTTGCAGTATCGAGAATAGCAGGCTGGAGCGCCCACAGAATTGAGGAGATTCAAAATGCAGGCAAGATAATCCGTCCTGCATATATAAACGTAAAGAACGACAAGGAATATATTCCTTTGAGCGATAGATAATAGTTAAGGCAGTTGCATTAGCGCAACTGCCTTTTGTTATTTGTGTATTTCCACCCTTGCTCCGTCGGTTTTGCCTTGGGAAAGAAGCTTACCGTTGGATGTGACCTCCCATTCATCGGGGGTTATTTTTATATCGAAGGTTGAACCGCAGATCTTTATATCGTTCAGGGTCATTTGAGGGATACCTTCGGGTATTGACGCAAGGAAGGAGAAGGAATCGAGAGATTCGGGCATTATACCGAACAAGCCCTCGGTTATTACTCTTACAAACAATGCGCTTTCGCCCGAAAGGTGGCGTTTGTCTCCTTCGGGATAGGCTTCAACTGCATAGGGAACACGGTCGCACACCAAGCGTTTATGGCAATAGTCAAGGAGAGGCTTCATCATTTGGTTACCTGCACCCGACAGAAAAGCACACTTCATGCCGTAAAGAGTTGAACGGTCCCAAATCGTATCCCTTGTATTTTCGGAAGAACGTTCGCAGGTCAGCATTCCCTCCTCTGTCCAGAGATAAGGGGAAAGCATTGCCGACAGAGTTCCCTCTTTTCTTGTTTGAATACCCATGCAAAGAGGCAGGCATATCCAAGCACGAAGGGTATCGAAGCCTTTGGAATAACGATAGGTTTTATATCCGTGTAATTCTGCGCCGAAATAGTTTTCTATAGCTATTTCAAGGTCTTTTGCACGTTTAAGATAAAGCTGTTCGGTTTCGGTATCGCCTAGTGAACAGGCAAGCTTGGATGCGAACACCAAGCCACCGTAACAGAGAGAGGATGTGGAAAGGTTGGCTTTTTTATCTGTGGGAAATCTGCCCTCTAATTCATCGGATTCGGAGCATATAACACCCTCGGGGGATTTTCTTCTTTCGCAGTATTCAGCACACCATTTTATGGGTTCGTAAAGCTCTTTTGCAATTTCTGTATCCCCAAGATAAAGGCAGAACAGTGAAGCACCGTAAAGATACATTGCCGCATCTCCGCGATCCCCGGCACCTTCCCATATATCCAAGCCCTCGGATATTACCGAAGATGGAATGCGTATATAGGAATCGGACATAAAGGGAATATAGGCACGGTAAGCATTCAATGACGCTTCTATAGCGGTTCTATCGCCTGTCATGGCAAAATGGGGACCTGCATATTCAACCTCATCATTACACCATGTAGCGGCATAATAGGCATGACCGCCCGGGCTATGATATTTTCCCGTAAAAGTCTGGAAAATGCTTTCGCCTGCACGAAGCTTTGCAAAATACATCATTGTGTCAAGCTCAATATTACCTGTTTTTAAATTAAGGGAGCTATTGCAAAGCTCATTTACACGGTTTATTCGTTTTGCAAGCTCTTCTTCGCAATTAGGGACAATGACCTTCTCGCTGGCTATCCATGCTGAATAGCAAATTTCGATTTTTTTAGATTCTCCCTTTGCGAGCGTTATGCTTTCGGGAGCATTGTGGTCGGTTCGGGTTATATAAACCCCTTTGGTTCCCTTAGTGTAGGAATGAATTGATGTATTGGGATTAGATATTTTAAGCTGAACATTTTCATTTGACTTTATTTCCAAAAGCTCAATACAGAACCTTTTATCCACCGAAGGAAAAAGAGTTCTTAGGGTTTCGATGCCACATTGGGTAGAGCAATGGATTTTTAAGGTTCCGTCAAAAGAAAAGCTTTTTGGATATTCTATTATAACATTACCGTTGATTTGAAGCTGAGGACGTTCATTTTGCTCTAACGGAAAGCAAAATGTAGCATGAGTATTGTTTGGAATAGTACGCAAAACGGGAAAATAGCATTTTTGGGAAAGAGCCAAGCTTCCGTCTTTATCAACACCGTAATAAACTATATAATCGCTATACAACCCACTCATTTCAATATCATCGGAATGAGCTTCGCATTCAGCAACATTCCAAAGGAGAGTTTTATCTTTTATATTCCAATATTGTTTTGCCATGATTTTTTCTCCTATACTTTATTAACTTGATTATATACGGATTTTCATTTGATTTCAAGGATTTTTTAATACAACCGTCGGTTGAGTTTATGTTTCCGATAAATATCTTTTATTTTGGGTTATATTATTGTAAAATATAAGCAGAACAAGTCAGTAAAGGGGTTTTAACATGAAAAATTCCATAGGAACAATAATCATTCATCATGAGCGACAGGATTCAAAAAAGAAATTGGATCTTATATTTTCCCACTACAGTTCGATATTGAAGGATAATATTGATTTTCAAAAGCCGGTTTCTCGTGTTAATGAATAACGGATATATGCTGTTGATAAAATATGTCAGCAGCATATTTTTTAATATATATCCTTATCTGTATTATTGTGCAAAATGCACAGTTAACAGCATGTTAATATATACATTTTTTATATCTAAGATGTTGAAAAGTCAACATCTATCGGGTATAATTTTATCAATGTTGATTTATCAACATCTCATTTGATTATATTGGCGAGGATGATTTTATGGTAAGCAGATTTGAAAAATTCATTTTTAACATTTCGGAAATTGACCGTTGCTGGCACAAAATCGCATCGGAAGCAATGGCAAAATACGGATTGAAGGGTCCCTATGTTGTTTATCTTGTAGCAATGCAGAAGCAGAGCCAAGGAGTGACTGCCGCACAGCTTTGCGAGATCTGTTCAAGAAACAAGGCTGACGTTTCAAGAGCTATGAGCGATATGATCTCAAAGGGATTGGTAGAACGAGTTGCATCGGGAGATAATCTTTACCGCGCGGAGCTTATATTAACAGAAGAAGGAAAGAATGCCGCCGAGAACGTCAGCAGGCTTGCGGCAAAGGCTGTTGAGCGAGGTGGTATGGGGTTGACCGATGAAAAACGCAATGCGTTTTATGAAACATTGGAATTAATAGCAGAGAATCTACAGAAAATGTCTGAAGAAGGATTAGATTAAATGAACATTATTAACAGAATATATTGCAGAATTTATCAGGGAATATTCAGATTAGCCATGCCCTTTCTTCCCTACCGTGAGCCTGAGAAATTCGACAGCACCGATGACATCGCACCTTTATTGAAAAAGCTTAATATCGATTCTGTTTTGTTGATAACTGACAGTTTTCTCAGAAATTCCGGTATCACCAAAAATTTAGAGGAAAACCTTGCAGAAAACAATATCAATGTCACCGTCTTTGACAAAACCAATGCCAATCCCACCACAAAAAATGTTTATGAAGCCAAGGACATGTATCTCAACAACGGTTGTAAAGGTCTCATCGCATTTGGCGGCGGATCATCTATGGACTGTGCAAAGGCTGTAGGCGGATTGATCGTGTATCCCAATAAAAAGCTGAAGGATATTAAGGGACTTTTAAAGATTTGGAGAAAGCTTCCTACATTAATAGCCATTCCCACAACAGCAGGTACGGGAAGCGAGGTAACGGTAGCATCGGTTATCACTAACCCTGAAAAGAAGCATAAATACACTATTAACAGCTTTCCTCTGATTCCTCATTATGCAGTTTTGGATGCAAAAGTAACCTACACATTGCCGAAAAGCATTACAGCTACAACGGGGATGGATGCTTTGGTTCATGCTGTTGAGGCTTATATCGGAAAATCAACCACAAAAGAAACACGAAGACTTGCATTAGAAGCAACCGAATTGATATTCAACAATATTGAAATCGCTTATAACGAGCCAGAAAATTATACTGCGCGTTCCAATATGCTTATAGCCGCACACAAGGCGGGAATAGCTTTTTCCAAGTCTTATGTAGGGTATATTCATGCAATTGCTCATTCTCTTGGCGGTCAGTATAATGTTCCCCACGGTTTGGCTAACAGCGTTATAATGCCCTATGTTCTCGATATATACGGCGAAAAAATTCATAAGAAGCTTTATCAATTAGGTATTGCCGCAGGTGTTGCTTCGGAAAATGACGGAACAGAAGCAGGCGCAAAGAAATTTATTAAGGCTTTGAAGGAATTGAACAAACGACTTGAAATCCCCGAAAAAATCGTTGGCATCAAGCGAGAGGATATTCCTCTTATGGCTAAGCACGCACATAAGGAAGCCAATCCTCTTTATCCTGTTCCTCTATTGATGAACGACCATGAATTAAAGGATATTTATTTTAAAATAGCGGAGTGGAAATGATTATGAATATGGATTTGATTTTTGAAAAGCAAAGAGAATATTTTAAAAGCGGAGCGACTATTCCCGTAAAATTCCGCAAGGAAATGCTCGGAAAGCTTTATGAAGCTGTAAAAGCAAACAAGGATGCTATATGCGATGCATTAACCGCCGATTTGGGAAAAAGTAAATATGAAGGCTTTATGTGTGAAATAGGTTTGGTTTTAAGCGAAATCAGCTATATGCGTAAGCACATAAACAAATTTGCAGGGAAGCGTTATGTTAAAACACCTTTGGCTCAGTTTGCATCGGTCAGCTATAAAAAGGCATCCCCTTACGGTAATGTGCTTATTATGAGCCCTTGGAATTATCCTTTTCTTTTGACTATCGATCCTTTGGTAAATGCTATTGCCGCAGGTAATACGGCTATTATAAAGCCCAGCGCATATTCCCCTGCAACAAGCGTATTGATTGAAAAAATGATAAAGGATTGCTTCCCTGCCGAATATGTTGCTGTTATAAACGGCGGTCGAAAAGAAAACGCCCATTTGCTTGAAATGGATTTTGATTTCATTTTCTTTACAGGTAGCCAGAATGTAGGCAGAGAGGTTTTGCGCCATGCCGCAGAAAAGCTCACTCCCGTTGTTTTGGAATTAGGTGGAAAAAGCCCTTGTATTGTTGATTCAAGCGCAAAAATCAAGCTTGCGGCAAAAAGAATTGTTTTCGGTAAATATTTGAATTGCGGTCAGACCTGCGTTGCACCAGACTATATTCTTTGCGAAAAGTCTATTAAGAATGATTTGGTTAAGGCTATTTGCGATGAGGTCAAAAAGCAATACGGCGATAATCCTCTTGACAACAAGGATTACGGCAAGATAATCAATGAAAAGCATTTCCGCAGAATAATTTCCCTTATTAACCAAGAAAAGGTTGTTTTGGGCGGTAAATACGATGAAAGCGCATTGAAAATACAGCCTACTGTTATGGACAACGTAACCTTTGAGGACGAGGTTATGCAGGAAGAAATATTCGGTCCTGTTATGCCTATTTTAACATTTGACAGCTTTGATGAACTTATTCCTATGCTGAGAGACAAGGCAAAGCCTTTGGCGCTTTATCTGTTCTCTGAAAACAAGAATCACATTAAGGCTATTACCGAAAGCAGTCTTTACGGAGGAGGATGTATAAACGACACTATTATTCACCTTGCAACAAGCGAAATGGGATTCGGCGGTGTAAGAGAAAGCGGCATGGGCGCATATCACGGAAAAGACGGCTTTGATGCATTTTCACAGGTAAAAAGCATTGTTGACAAGAAAACCTGGATGGATCTTCCTATGAGATACCAACCTTATACAAGCAAGCTTTACGGAAAGCTTCTAGAGATTTTTTTGAGGTAATTATGAAAAACAACAAGAAATTTAATTTTAAAAAATTCTGTATTATAACAATTTCGGTAATTTTGGCTATCGTTCTTGTGCTTTGCGGAACCATATTTGCTTTGTGGCATAATGAAATATCTGCGGTTATCAGCTTGAAAAAAATCCGCGAGCGTAATGACGCTCACCTTGACGGAGATGTTTACATGATGACAGTTCCCGGAGACTTTTATCTTGAGGACTTTATCGCTCAGGGCGGTGTCAACAATGACAGCGAGCTTATCAGCTTTATTACCGGAAACATCACGAAGGGCCTGATTGATATGGGAATAGACAATCCCGAAATAGGATGCGCCTCCTTTACCGCAAAAACCCAAAGCGGTGATGTACTTTTTGCAAGAAATTACGATTTTGCCAAAACCAACACCTGCATTGTTTTCACCGAAGCAAACGAAGGCAGACACGCTTCGGTTTCCACGGTTGACCTTCAGTTTATCGGAATCGATAATGACAAAGGTATTGAAGGCATTATGGATAAAATAACCGCCCTTGCTTCTACTTACACACCTCTTGACGGCATGAACGATGCAGGGGTAAGCTGTGGTATATATATGACATACCAAGGTGAAAAAACGGTTGCGACAGACCAAAACAGCGACAAGCCTGATTTTACATCAACCACACTTTTAAGATTGATACTTGATTATGCGGACAATGTGGAAGAAGCTGTTGAAATAGCAAAAAGCTATGACCTTCACGATTCGGCAGGAACATCCTATCATTATATGGTGGCTGATGCAAGCGGAAAAAGCGCAATACTCGAATGGGTAAACGGTACCGATGCGACAGACAACGACGGCAGCAAGAGAGAGCTTGTTGTTACATATAATGACGATGATGCTCATATCGGTCAGCGAGAGGGAGAAAGCGATTTTCAATGGATAACCAATTTTATCGTAGTTCCCGATTATTATGATGATCTTGATGACAAAAAGGGTTATGACAGATACGACAAGATATATGAGCTTTTAAGTCCCAGCGACGGTATTGTAGAGGATGAGAAGGCGGCCATGGATGTTTTAAAGGTTATCGGAAGAAGAAGCTGGAAAAACGATGACGGAAACGGATGTACCGTTCACAGCGCAGTTTATAATCTCACAGACAAAACCGTTATGTGGGTTCCCAACGAAAACTTTGATGACGAAGCTGCGTTTTTTACTTTTAAGCTCGGAGAATGATATGAAAAAGACATTTGGTATTTTAAACGCTGTTTTTATACCTATCGCTTTGATTTTGGGATATTGCTATTATGAGTTCGGCGGACTTTTGTTAAAAGGTATCGCCAGCGGTGGGTTTGTTACAGTTGGTTTGATCAATTTAATTTATGCTGTCAGGGCAAAAGCAAAGGTTAAATTCCCTATTCTTATGTTTTGCGGTTTATTTATCTGCATGGTTGCCGATGTAATTCTTAATATTGAATTTATACCGGGAGCTTTAATTTTCGCTGTCGGACATATTTTCTATTACATTGCTTACTTAACAGAAGAAAAATTTTTCAAAAGAGATATTGTTCCTACATCCATTCTTATTATTGCAACCATTTTAATTTTAACCGCAATTCCCTTCCTTGTTTTTGAGCCTGAATTAATGAGATATGTTTGTATTCTCTATGCAATAATAATTTCATTTATGGTTGGAAAGGCTATTTCAAATTATATCGGCAAAAGAAAAACAAAAGAATTGATAATCATGATAGGAAGTATATGCTTCTTCTTTTCCGATCTTATGTTGGTTTTCGACATGTTTGCAGATGTAGGCGAATATTTCGGAGAGCTTTGTCTGGGAAGCTATTACCCAGCCCAATGTCTTTTGGCGTTCTCCATTTTCAAATCTGTCGACGAAAAATAAGATACCGCAAAAATCACACAGATAAATAGCCAAAAAACGATTTGTTTACAATTTGTTCATATATTCCATTTCTATTTGTGGTATTCTGTTATATATAATTTTTCAAATGAGGTACGATATGAAGAACATCGAATATTTGTACAGCGTTGACCCCGAAATTGCTTCGGCAGTTGACAGCGAGCTTAAAAGACAGAAGCGCAATATTGAGCTTATCGCCAGCGAAAACATCGTTAGCGAAGGAGTTCTTGCTGCAGCAGGCACTATTCTTACAAACAAGTATGCAGAGGGTTACCCTGCACACAGATATTACGGCGGTTGCGAAGAGGTAGACAAGGTTGAATCTATCGCCATCGAAAGAGCAAAGAAGCTTTTCGGCGCAGAACACGCAAACGTTCAGCCCCATTGCGGTGCAAGCGCAAACCTTGCTACATTCTTTGCTTTCCTTCAGCCCGGTGACACTGTTATGGGCATGAATCTTGCTCACGGCGGACACCTTTCCCACGGTTCTCCTGTTAACATTTCGGGTAAATATTTCAATGTTGTTCCCTATGGTGTTGACGATGATACTCACAGAATCGATTACGACAAGATGGAGCAGATCGCTCTCGAATGTCAGCCTAAGATGATCGTTGTAGGCGCAAGCGCATATCCCAGAATTATCGATTTCGCACGTTGCAGAGAGATTGCTGACAAGGTTGGCGCAATTCTCATGGTAGATATGGCTCATATCGCAGGCTTGGTTGCCGCAGGTCAGCATCCCAGCCCTGTTCCCTATGCTGATGTTGTTACCACCACAACTCACAAGACTCTCCGCGGTCCCAGAGGCGGTCTTATTCTCTGCTAGGAGCAGTATGCTAAGCAGATCGACAAGGCGATCTTCCCCGGTACTCAGGGCGGTCCTCTTGAACACATTATTGCGGCAAAGGCTGTTGCATTCGGTGAAGCTCTTACCGATGAGTTCAAGGAATATCAGGCACAGATCGTTAAGAACGCAAAGGCTCTCGAAATCGCATTGAAGGAAGAGGGCTTTGACCTTGTTTCCGGCGGTACAGACAACCATCTCCTTCTTATCGACCTTCGCAGCATGGGTATTACCGGTAAGGAGCTTGAGCATAACCTTGACGAGGTTCACATTACCGTTAACAAGAATGCTATTCCCAACGACCCTCAGAAGCCCTTTGTTACCAGCGGTATCCGTATCGGTACTCCTGCTGTTACCTCCAGAGGCTTCAAGGAAGAAGATATGAAAACTATTGCAAAGCTTATTAAGCTTACTGCAACCGATTTGGAAAACAGCCGTGATTATATTATTGCCGAAGTAGACAAGCTTTGCGCGGCTCATCCTATTTACGAATAAGTGGAGATACGGTTATTCCCAAAGCTTCCTGTATATGCTGTTGATATACGAAAAGAGGTTTTCGTTAAGGAGCAGGGATTCAAGGAAGAATTTGATGAAGACGACAAAGAAGCTTTGCATATTGTTGGCTTTATTGATGACAGAAGCGTTGCTACAAGCAGAATTATTAAGCTAACCGAAGAAAGCTATCTCATCGGCAGGATTGCCGTTAGAAAAAATTTTCGTAAAATGGGATTAGGTGCCGAAATTATTAAATTTTCGGAGGATGTTATTGCTAAGCTTGGCGGCAAAAACGCTTACATCCATGCTCAGGTGCAGGCTGTGCCTTTTTATGAAAAGCAGGGTTACCTTTCTATTGGCGAAGGCGATTTTGACGAAGGCTGTCCTCATCAAATGATGGTAAAGGAATTATAAATTAATACTATAAGAATTATCTGCCGTAAAAACTTACGGCAGATTTTTTCTCGGTAATATTGACATATACTGTCGAAAAGGATATAATTAATATTCCAAAAAGGAAATTGGAGGGATTTTTAATGCAGATAACATTTTCCGGAAGATTAGGCAGCGGCAAATCTACTGTATGCGCTATTTTAAGAGACAAATACGGATATGAAATATACAGCACGGGAACAGTTCAAAGAAAGGTTGCCGAGGAAATGGGCATCGATACTCTTGAATTAAACAAGAGAATGAAGGAAAATCCCGAGCTTGACCATATAATCGACGATGCTGTTGTTAAGCTTTCACGGGAACGTGCCGGAGACAAAATTGTTTACGATTCCAGAATGGCATGGCATTTTGCGGAAAACACATTTAAGGTTTATATGTATGTTGACCCTAATGTTGCAGGCGAAAGAGTTTTCAATGCCAACAGGGGCTCGGTCGAAAGCTATTCATCTCCTAAGGAAGCTTCCGCAAAGCTTATGGAAAGAGCAATGGAGGAAAACCGCCGTTTCAAGGAGATTTACGGCGTTGACAATCTTGATTTCAACAATTACGATTTGATCGTGGATTCAACCTTTGCTACTCCCGAGGAGATTGCATTAACTATTGTAGAAAATGCAATAGAGTTTGAAAAAAATCCTTTTTCGGCAACAAAGAATTTGATAGTTAATAAATGAACGAAAGGAGAAGCGTAATTCGCTCCTCCTTTTTAAGTTAAATCATTTTGAAAGCTTTGATAATCTTCCGATTATCGATTTAAAGGCATCTGTCTCTCTGATAGAGTCATATCGCTCTTGCGAAAGTTTGTTTAAAACATAAAAGCTATGTGTATGGGCTTGGGAATCATATTTCCATACGGAACCAAGCTTCGTTTTATCAAGAAACGGAGATTGGAATATTTCTGATTCACATCCGGCAGAATCGGATGCTTTTTCATATTCCGAAACCATTTTTTCAAGATAACTCAAGGTTTCTTCTTTTTTATCCTGAGCAATTGTATAGGTAGCTATATAACGATATAAGTCACCTATATAATTATGATAAATCTTCTTATCGTCTCCATAGACAAACTCCAAAAGCTCAATAACCTTATGAAGCATTTTGATTTTTTCATCCCAATGTTCGGGCTCATTGGGCATTTTATAAGCAATATACTCCCGAAGCTCAAAAGCAAGAATATTTGTCAAAGTGATTATATATTGCTGAACAGGCTCCAATTTGCCCAGCTTGCCGAAAATTTGCGCATAGGCGGTTTCACGGCTGTAATAAACCGAAGGCAGAATATCAATTGTAGATTTAGCCAAAGCCTTGTTTTTAAAACCGTTGGCATACAAAGAAGCCAATGATTTTATACTATGATACTTCAAATCGGAATTATTTGTATTTTCAATTAAAATCTGATAAAGCTTTTCGGCTTCGGACAGAACAATTTTATCGGGGTCATCCTTCCACATATGCACACGACAGATTTCATTGGCAAGATGAAGCTGAATATATTCATCCGACGGAAATTCCGCAGCATACAAACGGGCATTTTGCAAAGATTCGTCATTATGACCCGCAACTTCATTTGTTTCCCGTATTTCGTTCTTTATCTCTAATCGGCGTTTTTCCTTCTCGGTTTTGTTAACATCCAAAAGCTCATCGATGGTTATATCGAAAAAGGAAGCAATGGACGGCAATATTTCTATATCGGGATAACAGGCTTCTGATTCCCAGCGAGATACTGCTTGGGGTGTTACGCCAAGATAGGTAGCTAATTCGTCCTGAGTGATCTTCTTTTTATTGCGCAAAGCTTTGATTACTGTTCCTATTTTTACTGTCATATATTAACCTCATTAAAAATTGATTTGTAAGCTTACAATTTCATTATAATAATTTTTGCAGTTGAATCAATTATCAATCGGTTGTTTTGACATTAATCGGTTGTTTAGTTAATGAGTCTCGGTTATCTGCATAAAATATTTTGCGGTATTTTCGGGCGATGTGTCCATTCCCTCTTTCATCCACCAGCGCACCGTTTCGGCAAAACCGCAAACGAGGTGGTTTAAAAGATAATCTTTTGGTACATCTACATTAAAGCTATCTATATGAATCTGAAAAACCTTTAGAAGATGCTTTTTAAAATATGACATAAATAAATCGCCGCTATACGAAAGAAGGAGCCCCGACAAATCGTTTTTGCTGTGCATTATATGCCATAAAATATGAGATAGCTTCCCCTCCAAATCGTGATCTCTACCCGACCAAGGGCAGGGATCATTTTCAAAAATAGGATAAAAAATCTCGCTGCACATGGCATCCAGCAGAGAATCCTTTGTTTCGAAATGGGCATAAAAGGTGCTTCTTCCCACATTAGCCTCGTCAATTATTTCCTGAACGCTAATGTGATCATAGCGTTTCTTTTCCAAAAGAGTTTGGAACGCATTAAAAATCGCATTACGAGTTTTTTGTTGTCTTCTGTCCATAATAATTCCGTACATTTTTATGATTTTGTTCAGTATCTTACATTGATATTAATTTGGTTGTTGATATTTTTGGAAACGCTTAATATAATAATATCGAACAATGTGTTCTTTAATGAATTTATTATACATTATTCAAAGCTTCATGTAAAGAGGAGGAGATGAACTTATGATGGAAAAATGGTTTGAATGGTGCGAGGGTGTCAAAGCAACCATATTAAGCGGTGTTGCCTTGGCGTTGAGCCTTATATTGTCCTTTTTGGAGGTTAACATACCCCTATTTTTAGACCCTGCTTGGGTTGCAGTAATAATATCGGGGTTACCAATTCTTTACAGCGCCTGTAAAAAGCTTGTATTTAACGACGGTATCGGAAAGATATCATCAGCTTTGCTGATATCAATTGCAATGATTGCTTCGGTATTTATCGGTGATTTATTCGCCGCAGGCGAGGTCGCATTTATCATGGCGATTGGCGAAATTCTTGAACATAAAACCGTTCACAGAGCAAAAAAGGGATTAAAAAAGCTTATTGAGCTTGCACCTACCATGGGCAGATTGATAATTAACGGTGAAGAGAAAAACATTCCTGCCGAAGAAATTAAGGTAGGAGATATTATACGCATACTTCCCGGAGAAACCATACCTGTTGACGGTGATATTATCAGCGGCGAAACAAGCATTGATCAGTCTATAATGACAGGAGAATCTATCCCTGTTGACAAAGCTGTAGGTGACGAGGTTTTCTGCGGAACTATAAACCATTTCGGTTCTATTGACATCATAGCAAAGAAGGTTGGAGAAGATTCCTCACTTCAAAAGCTTATTCGAATGGTAAAGGATGCAGAAAACAAAAAGGCGCCCATGCAGAGAACGGCAGACAAATGGGCAAGCCGTCTTGTTCCCATGGCTTTGATACTTGCGATTATCGGCGGTATTATCAAGCAGGATATTGTGGTTGCTGTTACCATATTAGTTGTATTTTGCCCCTGCGCTCTTGTTTTGGCTACGCCAACAGCGATTATGGCGGCTATCGGTCAGGCTACAAAGCACGGCGTTATTATTAAATCGGGTGAAGCTTTGGAAAAAATGGGTAAAGTGGATACTGTTGCATTTGACAAAACGGGCACACTTACTTATGGAAAGCTTTGTATTTCGGATATTATCGGCTTCAACGAAACCGACGAAAATACGCTTCTTCTTTTTACAGCATCTGCAGAAAGCAAAAGCGAGCATCCTTTGGGAAAAGCGATTCTGGCAAGGGCAAAAGAAGATAATATACCGTTAGAAGCTCCCTCAAAATTCGAAATGGAAGCAGGAAAGGGTATTTCTGCGGTTGTTAACGGAAAAAGTATTCTCTGCGGCAACGAAAAATTCATTAAAGAAAAAGGATTTCAAATACCCGATACAGAAGCTATTGAACAATTAAAAAGCCAGGGAAAGGCTTTAGTCATAACCGTAATCGATGATGCGGTGTCGGGTGTGATTGCACTTTCGGACATTTTGAAAAACGATTCTCAAATTACCGTGAAAAAGCTTTTGGATATGAACACAGAGCCTGTATTATTAACAGGCGACAACCAAAAAGCCGCTGAATATTTCGGCATGATGGCAGGAATTGATAAAATCTATTCGAATCTGTTGCCCGAAGAAAAGGTAAAGGCTATCAGCGATTTAAAAAGCCAAGGCAAGGCTGTGGCTATGGTTGGCGACGGTGTTAACGATGCGCCTGCATTAAAAACCGCTGATGTGGGTATCGCTATGGGCGCTATGGGAAGCGATATTGCAATCGAAGCCGCTGATATCGCTCTTGTAGGAGATAACATTGAAAAGATACCCTATCTAAAAAAGCTCTCCACAGCCACATTAAGGACAATTAAATTCAGCATCTTTCTTTCGCTGTTTATTAATTTCCTAGCTATTATACTTTCCTTCCTTGAACTGCTTACCCCAACCACAGGAGCTTTGGTTCACAATGCGGGCTCGGTTTTTGTTGTTATGATTGCCGCGCTGCTTTATGAAAGAAAATTTGATTAGCGGTGATAGAATAATTAAAAGGCTGTTGCAACAGCCTTTTAATTTTTAAATTGTTTTACTGTTCAGAAATTGGATCACATCTTTTCTATGATAAATCACAAATTTATGTTCAAATCCATCTTTGGTAAATACTGACATTCCCGTAAGCAAGCCTCTTTTTTGTGCTTTTTGTATATTGCAGTATTCTATTCGTGTTTCACCTGTTTGTATATTTATAGCATGAGATTTGAAAGTCATACCCGTATTATCAAAAAACAATTTTCCGCCGACTGCTTCGAAGCCTCTGTAATAATTTGCCAAAATTGACTGTCCGCTGTAATCTTTCATGGCATTTTTCCTTTCTTTTCTCTAATACGATAAACACATCCCGTTATATATCCAAAAATCCGCAGAATGACAAACTCATCTGCGGATTTTTTATAACAATACTTTTTATCTCTTATTAAGCATGCTGAGGATATCATCGATATCCGAATTTGCACCGGAATCCTTTGCAGGTTCATCGATAACCTTTGCAGCTTCAGCCTGCTGCATCTGACGGCGAACGTCAGCACCCTTCTTATCAGCATCAAAGCCTGTTGCGATAAGAGTGATACGCATTTCATCTTCAAGAGTTGTATCGAATGCAGCACCGAAGATAATGTTTGCATCGGGATGTGCTTCATCAGCGATCATAGCAACAGCAGAATCGATTTCGTCGAGACCGATGTCGGGAGAAGCCATGATATTTACGATGATGCCCTTTGCACCGCTGATATTGGTTTCGATAAGAGGGCTGGACATCGCAAGCTTTGCAGCCTGTTCTGCCTTATCCTTGCCCTTAGCGCTGCCAACACCCATGTGAGCGAGACCAGCGTTTGCCATAACGGAAGAAACGTCAGCAAAGTCAAGGTTGATGATACCTTCTTCTGTGATGAGCTCGCAGATAGACTGAACGCCCTTACGGAGAACATCGTCAGCTTCCTGGAAAGCATTGAGAAGAGTAATCTTTTTATCGGTGAGAAGCTTGAGTCTTTCATTGGGGATAACAATGAGAGCATCTACATTTTCAGCAAGTCTTGCGATACCTGCTTCAGCCTGAGTCATACGGCGCTTACCTTCGAAAAGGAAGGGCTTTGTAACAACAGCAACTGTGAGGATATCGAGAGATTTTGCAATCTTAGCAATAACGGGAGCCGCACCTGTACCTGTGCCGCCGCCCATACCTGCGGTGATGAAAACCATGTCAGCGCCTTTGATAGCTTCGGTGATTTCTTCGATAGATTCGTCCGCAGCCTTTTCACCGAGTTCGGGGTTTGCACCTGCGCCGTGACCTTTAGTAATACGGTCGCCGATAGCGATCTTGGTGGGAGCGCTGGATTTGATAAGGATCTGGGTATCGGTGTTGATATTGATAAATTCAACGTCCGCTTTATCGAAAGCGGAAATCATACGGTTAACAGCATTGCCACCGCCGCCGCCTACGCCGATGACCTTGATAACGACCTTGTTAGGGTCTGCAATTATGTTGGGCATATTTGAACCTCCAAATAAACTTTAGTTTCTTATTTTCATACATTATATAATATAATATGTTTTTTAAAGAAATGCAAGTGTTTTTTTAGTTTTTTATTTATTTTTAGCAATCTTTTTTTGGAATTTAAGCAGATTTCACCGTTAAGTGAGAGCAACGGGGGCTTCGTGAGGGTCTGAAATGTCGATTTCGCCTGTTGCATTTTCATCAAGCTCATCGATTATCGCCACAAGAAAACGGATTTTTATATCGATATCCTCGGTATTTCCTACATAAACTGTGAATCGGTTATCATAATTCATATAGATGTCAAATCGGGAACGTATATCAATGCTTGTTATCTTATCTGTTATATAATTCTCTTCCATGCATTTATAAAGCTCGGCAACCGCATTAAGGGTACGGTCATTTACAAATTTTACCTTATTTCCAACAATACATTCACGAACGTTATTCAAATCAAGAATTACCAAATCGAATTCCGAAGCGCTCTTGTCGGGATGACGTTCCAAAACCTTCAAATCCGAAGTTAAGATATAGGCATCCTCGGCAAGTTCGGTCACAAAATAAGGCTGTTCTTCAACTATATTTATTTCAACCGAAGTCGGAAGGTCTCTTTTAACTTCAACGGTTTTTATATATGGAAAGGCTTTTAATATAGATTCTTCAATATCATCGGAATCGAAGGAATAGATATTTTCTCCCTCTGTTATGGGAACTAAAGCTCTTATTTCATCATAGCTGTAACGTTCGCTTCCGTTTATATTGACTTGGTCAACCTTCAAAAATACTGCGGCGCAGACAGCCAAAAACACTACCGAAACGAAAACAAGAAGGAATATATAGAACACGGTTCTTCGTGTACGCTTGTTTTCATTACGTCTTTGAGCATCTGCAAAAGCTTTATTCTTTTTGACGAACTTTTGCTGTTCCATATATTTCACTTCCCTTCAATTTATTTTTTCAGCAATGAAAACGCATTATCGATAATATCGTCAAGAGCATTGGGTGTTGCAAAATTCTTTACGCTGTCTTCCATTCTTGCTCTTTTTGCAGAATTCTCCATAAGTTCGGCAACGGAGGAAGCAAGCTTATCTCCGTCAACCTCGCTTTCGCGGAATACCACGGCGGCGCCTGCGTCGGCAATTAGTTTTGCATTTTTATATTGATGGTCCTCGGTTACATGAGGACTTGGTATAAGAACAGAAGCTTTTCCGCGGAGAGCAAGCTCGGAAAGAGTCATTGCGCCTGCGCGGCATATCAAAACATCGGCAGCAGCCTGACGGAGCGACATATCATAGATATATTCGCTTATCTCAAGGTTATTATGTTCAAAAAATCCCTTTTCTTTTGCAATAGCGGAGAACTTTTCGATACCTACGCGTCCGATAGCATGAGTATGACGGATATTATTGGGTATGGAATATTTTTCCATAAGTTCAAATACCAATTCATTAACTCTTTCGGCTCCCATACTTCCTCCATAGGAAAGAATATAGGGTTCTGTTTCAGAGATTCCAAGCAGTTTTCTCGCTTCGCTGCGTGTCACACCGTCAACTGAAACGGGGTTTCCTGTTAAAACAAGCTTGGGGCGGTTGGCTTCGTCAAAAAACTTTTCACTTCCGCCAAAGGATATACAAACTCTGTCAACCACCTTGGAAAGCATTTTTGTGGTCACGCCCGGAAACGCATTTTGCTCATGGATGAGTGTAGGTACACCAAGTTTGGAGGCAGCCTTGAGAGTAGGCCAAGAAACATAGCCTCCTGTGCCGATTGCAAGATCGGGAGAAAACTTTTTAATTATCTTTTTTGCGGCTGAAACCGAAGTGAAGGCATACCATGCCGATTTTATATTTTTAAGAGAAAGACTGCGGGAAAATCCCGAAACCTCAACATATTCAATATTATATCCTTTTTTGGGAACGAGAGAGCTTTCAATGCCGTGTTTGGTTCCCACAAATAATATTTCTACATCCGGATACCGCTGTTTCAAAGCATCGGCAATATTCAAAGCAGGATTAACGTGGCCGCTTGTACCGCCGCCGCTTAAAATAACTTTCATTAACAAAACACCCTTTATATAAGTTTATCCCTGTTCAACACAGGAGAAACGCGAAATTGACAACACTATTCCCATTTCAGCAAGAAGGATCGTCAGAGAAGTACCGCCATAGCTGAAGAAGGGCAAAGAAATACCTGTACTTGGCAGAGTATTTGTTACAACACCGAAATTCAAAAGTGTTTGTACAACTATCTGTGAGGTTATACCCATTGACATTAATGCGCTGAATCGGCTTGTAGATTTTTCTGCGATTTTGAAGCCGCGATAAGCAAGGACACCGAAAAGTGCGATAACACACATTACACCGAAGAAGCCCAATTCTTCACAAAGTATAGCAAAAATATAGTCATTTTGAGGTTCGGGAAGATAGCCATGCTTTTGGTTACTTTGACCCAAGCCTAAGCCCCAGAAGCCTCCCGAGCTTATTGCATAAAGAGATTGGGCAGGCTGCCAACCTTCACCGCCCGATTCATAGGACATATAAGCAAACGGATCCTCCCAAATTTTAAGACGGGTCAAAACGTGGGGCATATATTGCTCCAAGAGGGGAATACCGATAGTTAATGCAACGATTATAAGAACAACACCGATACCTAAAACTATACCGAAATAAAAACGTTTTGTTCCGGATAACCAAAGCATTACAACACCCAAAAGAAAAAGTATTATAGTTGCAGACATATGTCTTTGGAGAAGTGTTGCAAGACAAGCAGGAGCAGTCAGTAGCGCTATAGGCATTAAACCGAAGCGGAAGGAACGCATTCTTGCCGCGTTATTACTTATATAAGTAGCAAGGGCAAGGATAAGCGCAAATTTCAAAAGCTCTGATGGCTGGAACTCCATACCCAAAATGCTGAACCAACGGGTAGCACCGTTTTTTGTAATACCTGCATAAGGCACAGCAAAATTCAAAGCAAGAACCACAACATAGAAAATATATGCAAATGGCTTATATAAAGCGATGGGAACACGGGAAAGGAGGAGCATGACCGCCATACCGATGAATACCCATTGAATCTGGCTGCGCGCAAAGAAATAGGAATCGTCATACAATGTATCGGCAATAGCATAGGATGCCGAAAAAACCATTACCGAGCCGATACACACAAGGGCAATAACGACTATAAGCAAGGGTCTGTCAATTTCCGCAATCAAGCGGTAAATTTTATTTGGATCGGCTACAGCCGGCTTCTTTTTAGGTTCTTTTACCGCAACAGCTTTTTCGGTTTGCTTGGATGCCATATAAACATTCCTTTTCAGATGATAAGAAGATAATATGTAATTGCGCTGAATACTACTGTAAATGCGGAGAATACCGCAACTATTTTAACCTCGCTCCAACCGCATTTTTCAAAATGGTGGTGGATAGGGCTCATTTTAAACACACGTTTTCCTGTAAGCTTGAAGCTTGTAACCTGAATAACAACCGAGAGACCCTCGATTATCCAAATGAAGCTTACGGGAAGGAGAAGAAATTCGTTTCCTGTCATCATTATTGCGCCAACGATAAAACCACCCAAGAAAAGAGAGCCTGTGTCGCCCATGAATATTTTGGCAGGATGGAAATTGAACACCAAGAAGGCAAGAACTGCACCGCAGAGACCTGCCGCAGGAATAGCAAATGCAGACGAAGCTGCAGGAGTACCGATACCTACACCGTAAAGCAAAAGCATTACGCTGATTATAAATGCAATAGAGCCCGCAAGACCGTCGATGCCGTCGGTAAGGTTGGCACAGTTTATTATATATACTATTGCAAGAAGCATGATTACATAATAGAATATACCGAGGTCAAGAGATGCGCCCCAAGGAAATTCAATAACAGTATCGGGACGGAGAAGAGCAAGGACATAAAGGAACAAGGCTGAAGTTAAAAACTGAAGTATCAACTTCTGAACGGCGCTCAAGCCCTTATTACGCTTTTTGAAAAGCTTTACATAATCGTCAACAAAGCCTATCAAGCCTTGTGACAAAGCGAAAATAACATAAGTCAAGGCAAATTTAATATTATCTGAAAAATCGGCAGATTTACTTTCATGCAAGCCGAGAAGCAGAAAGCCAACCAATATTCCCACAGCAGAAGCTATAATGAAAAACAAGCCGCCCAAATTGGGGGTGCCTTCCTTTGCCTTATGCCAAGAAGGTCCGATTTCCAATATTTTTTGTCCCAGCTTTACTTTACGCAAAAGAGGAATGAAAATTTTATAAAGTATAACACCGAGGACAAATGCCAAAACGGCAGATATACCGTAAATTATGTTGATATTCATAAATTTCACCTCTTAATTCAGATGATAGAGTCGCCAAGCTTTATACCGTTGCTGGCTTTATAAAGAACTGTATCACCGTTTTTTATAATTTCTTTTAGTAATTTATTCAATTCATCTCTTTCATCAAGAGAAAATGAATAGGTTTGGGAAATGTTGCTTTCTTGAGCTATATATCTTGCCATATCACCAAATGTAACAAGAATGTCGGCGGAATCCTTTATATAAGCTCCGACCAATTTATGAAGGTTTTCGGATTCGTTTCCCAATTCAAGCATATCTCCCAAGACAGCTATACGTCTTCCCTTTGCGCTTCTCAAAACCGAAAGAGCCGCCTTCATGGATTCGGGAGAAGCATTATAACAATCGGAGATAACTGTATGTCCGTCTGTCTCAAAAACAAATTGACGTTTACCGTCACTTTCATATGAAGAAAGAGAAGATGCGGCTTTAGTTATATTGAGTTTCAGCAGAGCTGCCGCAGAAAGAGCAAAAAGTGAATTTATAACAAAATGCCTTCCCGAAACATTTAGTTTTACCTCAACAGTTTCACCGAATATATGTGCTGAAAAAGAAATTCCATAAGGTGATTCTGTTATATCGGAAGCGAAGGAATGACAGGATGTATCCGACTCGGAAACATAGAACACCTTTTTATTACCAATGGGTATATTTCTCAGTAACGTTTCATCGCCGTTTAACAAAAGAACCGAATCATCCTTCGAATGGAATGCAATTTTAAGCTTTTCGTCTCGAATAGCTTCCCTTGTTCCAAGATTTTCTATGTGAGAATATCCAACATTAGTTATAATAGAAATATCAGGTTTAGCACAACGGCTGATTTTTTCCATTTCATCGGGCATATTCATGCCAAGTTCAACAACAGCGCAGTCAACATGAGGCTCGCAATCCAAAACTGTTTGAGGCAAGCCGATCTGGCTGTTGAAATTTCCTTTTGTCTTATGGACATTAAGGGATGAGGAAAGGGCTAAAGAAACCATTTCCTTTGTTGTTGTCTTCCCTACCGAGCCTGTTATTCCAACAAAAGGAATATTATACAATTGGGTATCACGGTAGAAAGATGCCAAATCCTGCAATGCTTTTTTTACATCGGGTACAAGGATAACATCGCCTTGTAAAGAAAGGTTTTCCGGACGGTCTGTCAAAGCGCAATAGCCTTCTGCCAAAAGAGAAGGCACAAAGCCATTGCCGTCAACCCGTTCACCGCGTATAGCCAGGAACATTTTGTCAGACGAAGGGGTTCTGCTATCGGTAAAGAAACCCGAAACCTGACGTTCGCCACAGGCAGTATCGGAAAGGATACCGCCTACGGCAGAATTAATATATTCAAGAGTGAATTTCATTATTCTATATCTTCCTCATACAAGAATTCCAATTCTATTACCGTACCGGGCAATACATATTCACCTGCGGCAACAGATTGAGAAACAACGGTACAATTTGTATGGTCATCATTGAAAATACCGCTTATAGAAACGTTCAACCCTGCATTGACTATTCGTTCGATAGCAACAGAGGGCGAGCATCCCTTTACATTGGGAACTTTTGCATCCGCAAGGATTTCGGTACCCTCTGTATAAACGATAACTACGCCGTCCTCAGTAAGAACCGTATCCACTTTGGGGAACTGATCGACGATAATCGAATCCTCATCACCTTCACCGCGAACGATACACTCAAGTCCCAATTCCTCGATGATCTCGCGAGCTTCTTCAACGGTTTTTGCCACAAAATTAGGAATAGTTACCTTGTTATCGGTTTCTACATTTGCAGCAATACCAAGGTGAGGAAGAACCTCGGATAGGATATTTGAAACTATAGGTGCCGCAACAGCAGAGCCATAGAACTGACCCGAAGTAGGTTCATCTACCAAGACGAGAATAGCAACCTGTGGATCCTCTGCAGGTGCAAAAGCTACACAGGAGCTTATATAGTCATCATCTTTTTCGGTATCTCGCTTTTCCGAGGTACCTGTTTTAGCGATTATATTATATCCGCTGACCGAAGCATTTTTTGTTGAGTTAATAAGACTGTTTATAATTTTTTGGCAGGTATCCTCGGAAACCACCTGACGTTCTGTGGGATAGTCAAAGGTTTTAACCGTATTTCCATTATTATCTACCAAGGATTTTACAGTATGAGGGACTACCAAATATCCTCCGTTGGCTACGGCTGTCATTGCGCGGAGATGCTGAAGAGGAGTTACCTTAAAGGTCTGACCGAAGGCATAGACAGCAAGCTCCAGGGCTTGGAATTGCACTCCGGTGGTATCGTAATAAATCGAGGAAACTTCACCGAGAAGATCGCTTCCCGTTACATCGGAATAACCGAATTCCTCAAAATATTTTTTGAAATTTGTTGTACCAACTGCAGTACCGATTTGAACAAAGGCAGGGTTACAGGAGTTTGCAATGGCTTCGCTGAAGTTTTGCAATCCGTGACCCACATGGTGACAGTGAATCGATGTGCTGCCGACGCTGATAACACCGGTACAATTAAAGGTTGTAGTTTCATAGTTTATGGCATTTTCTTCCAAAGCCATAGCACTTGTAATTATTTTAAAGGTAGAACCCGGCTCATAGGTTTGGGTTGCGATAGTATTATTCCACATTTCATAAAGAAGCTCATTTTTATATGCGGAACGTTCATCATCAGTACCTTCAAACAAGCTGTATTTTTCTTGGTAATAGCCTGTGAGAGTTGTATAATTATTGGGGTCAAAATTAGGATAGATAGCTGAGGCAAGTATCTCACCGTTGTCAACATCCATAACAATACATTCAACTCTGCCTTCGGGTTGATGCTCCTCATAAGCCTGAAGAATATATTTTTCAACAATATTTTGGATATTCCAATCCAAAGTTGTAACAACATTCAAGCCGTCGGTAGCAGGTATATATGTGGAACCCACACCGGAATCCAATTCATTTCCGTAACCATCGGCAGCTTTAACAGATTTTCCGTCAACACCCGAAAGATAAGAATCATAGACCGATTCTATCCCCGAAAGACCTTGGTTATCGGTACCTGTAAAACCGAGAAGATGGCAGGCAAATGTTCCGTTGCGGTAATAACGTTTTGTTGTTTCCTCAAGGTTAACTATATACACATAATCGTTTTCATCCACGAAAGCGCGGATAGCATCCTCCTCGGTTTCGGTGAGGAATTTTTTGATCATTTGGTATTGAGAATTAGTTCTCTGACCTTTATTGATGATTTCTTCTCTGTCAACAGAAAGGATCACCGAAAGATTATCTGCAATATGATTCAATATCTGAGATTCGGTTTTGGGTTCCGAAGTATCGGCAGAATCCTCAGCAAGCTTTTTTATATCATAGGGAGAAATAAAACAATTGTAAACAGTTGCGCTGACAGCCAGCTCGGTTGCACCGTCATTGGCATAAATAGTTCCGCGCTTTGCAGAAATTGTTACCGAGCTTGTGTATTGGTCAAGAGCGGCTGTACGGTAATCATGAGGGTCCACAAGTTGTAGGTAGGCAAAACGACAGCATATACCTAGCATCAATACAAAAATAATGGCAAGAGCGATCTTACCGCGGACGATTGCAACGCGGTTTCCGCTATATGTTGTAAATTTATATTTTTCGCCTGACATGAAAGAACCCCTTTATTTAGATGACAAATGGGTAATGAGGTTTTATACGGCATTATACCGCACATCTCGTTACCCTTTGTATAAATATATTCCGATTTTTAAATTTAATACCGAATTATATTGTAACACATTACATTTAGAATGTATAGTGCATTTTCCGATTTATTTCAGAAAATCCTTAAATATTTCACCAAAGCCTGTGAGCAGGAAGCCGAGTCCGCCTTCTTCCTCATCTTCATAGTTATACATTTCGATTTTATCATTTTGCTCGATGGTTATAACATGGCGGTCATTGATTTGATTGCTGGGTACCATTCCCAACACATCGGAAGCATAATCTCCGATCTCCTTAAGATCATATTTATTGCTCAATGTAACCTGAAGCTCATTTTGCTGTTTTTCCAATGTTGCAATATCTGAATCAAGGTCGGCAATTTCGCTTCTGTATTTATCTACCTCCGCATAGTTCATCATCATAAACAAGAAAAGGCAGGTAAAAAGAATCGCTGTTACAACAACAGACCAAGGAAAAGGCGCTTTTTCTTTATTCTTTACGTCAATTACGCTTAAACTGCGAACTGCATGAAGCTTGGTTGCGCGCTTTTTAACAGACTTTTTATTCACGGTTTTTACATTATTCGCTTTTTTTACTGTAACAGCTTTTTGGTTCGTTGTATTTCGACCGGAGACGGAGCGATTGGATTGTGAGGTCATGTTTGTTTGCATTTTTAACACCTTTCCTTATATTTTTTCACATACACGTAATTTTGCACTATGCGATCTTGAGTTAGCAGTCAATTCTTCTTGAGAAGGAAGAATCGGCTTTTTTGTTATTATTTTTACAATTTGAGTTTTTCCACATACGCAAACAGGAAAATCTTTAGGGCATTCGCAAGGGTCTTCCAGCTTTTTAAAGCCGTTTTTCACTAATCTGTCCTCCAAGGAATGGAAGCTGATTATAGACATTCGTCCGCCCTTATTAAGAATCTCGGCTCCCGATTGGATAGCCTTAGGAATACAATCCAATTCTCCGTTTACTTCGATTCTTATAGCTTGGAAGCTTCTTTTGGCAGGATGTCCACCCTCCATGCGGAACTTTTTGGGTATTGCGGATGTTATTATCTCTGCAAGTTGAAGTGTTGTTTCGATAGGCGAAGCTTCACGGACAGAGCATATTTTTGATGCGATAGAGGGAGCAAAGCGTTCTTCGCCGTAATCACGCAGGATTCTTATTAATTCACGGTCGGAATAATTGTTTACGACCTCATAAGCTGTCAAGGGTGAAGTTTGATCCATTCTCATATCGAGAGGAGCATCCTGCATATAGGAAAAGCCTCTCTCCGCAACATCAAGCTGATGAGAGGAAACACCAAGATCCATTATTATTCCGTCAACCTTTTCATATCCTGCTTCGGCAACTGCACAAGCGAGGTTTTCGAAATTATCCTTTACTGTTATAAGAC
The DNA here is from genome assembly GCA_964650045.1 of uncultured Ruminococcus sp. GTDB lineage: Bacteria > Bacillota > Clostridia > Oscillospirales > CAG-382 > Coliplasma. The sequence goes on along the minus strand of CAZYRT010000014.1, from coordinate 3,116 downwards.
GGGAATCCTTGATTTTTTCAGCAGCATTTTTAAGAGCATCATCATCTCTGTCTATGCCTATAACTTTTCCCTTTTCACCCAATCTTGAAAGGATGAGAGAAGTATGTCCTGCACCGCCGAGGGTGCAATCTACATATATCCCGTCCGGTTTAATATTCAATGAATCAACGGTTTCATAAAGCAAAACCGAAATATGTGAAAATTCCATATTAGAATCCTATTTCTATAAGTGCGTTTGTAACTTCTTCGCTGCTCATGAGGCTTTGTTCTTCTTCCCAGCCTGCAGCAGACCAAAGCTCGAGATGTGTGCAGTTGCCTACGATTACTACCTCTTTGTCCAAGCCCGCAAATTCACGGTAAAGCTGGGACACGGTTACTCTTCCTTGGGTATCGATAGCGCCCTCATAAGCACCTGTATAAAAGTAACGGCGGACATGGCGTTCTTTGGCGATTTGAAGAGTTTCCAATTTTTCAGTAAAACGTTTCCATTCTTCCATGGGATAAATGCATATGCATTTATCAAGTCCACGAGAGAAAATAAATTCCTCGCCTAATTTTTCACGCAATTTAGCAGGAATAAACAGACGTCCCTTGGTATCGATATTATGTCGGTATTCCCCGTAGAACATCGGTCATTCCTCCTCTCTTGCTCCATCAAACTGCCATTTAGTGGATTTTTGCACCACAACGCTCCACAATCCACCTCTGATTTTAAGTATATTATAATAGACCCAAGAATAAATTTCAATAGAGGGGATAAATAATAAAAAGTTTTTCAAAGCACCCTTTCGTCATTTTGACCACTTTAACTTTCCTTATATTTCAAGGGGTTTCGACCTTTTTCTATATCGAATGCCGTTGATTTTTATGAAAAATTTCGTAATTATGTCACCAAACACAAGTTCGTATTTTTCTTAATAAGTCAAAAACCTTTGAAATAAAGGGAAAAACACAAATAATGGATGAATCATTTTCAGCAAAAAGGAGAATTGACATTTCTTTATCGTCTTTTAATTTGTTTATATTTATTCATTCGCGGAAATATTGCAATTATTATATGTTTATTTACCAAAAAAGAAAGCCTATTGTAAATCCTTGGAATTCACAATAGGCTTAAATATTTAATTAAAGCTCAAATTCTGCTGTTATGGGGAAATGGTCGCTTGCAATAACCTTGTGAACTTTTGCCGAAAGAATCTTTACGCCTCTGGTAAACATATAATCGATACGCAAATGAGGATCATGAGAGCTGAACGTCAATTCATCCTCTCCCAAGGTTTTGTGAACATCGGTAAGAATTTGAGACAACCTTTGGACATTATAATTGTCGGGTATCATATTGAAATCACCCATTAAAATTATGGGATCATCGGTAGATTCCGCGATAGAATATATCATATCCACAGCATTATCTCTTTCTTGAGGTCCGAGACCAAAATGGGATGTTATAACGATAAGCTTCTTGCCGCCGAAATCATAATCGGCGCGAATCATATTTCGGGTTTCGTAATAAAATCCCTCCACATGATCTTCCTTAGGAACATCGGGAATCATGAGGGTTTCTACATTATTCCATTTATACTTTGACCAAAGGGCATTACCGTAATAGCAATCGGGCTCCATGGTAAAAGCATTGGCAAAGTGGCATTCGCCGCCAAGCTCCGAAGCAAAATAGGAAGGTTCATCGGGACACCAAAATCGTTTTGCAGGATCAGTTCCCTTTCTGACCTCCTGAAATCCCACAATATCGGGAGCGCAATCTTTTACGGTTTTTACCATTAAAGGCAAATCGATAACATCACCCGGAAGGTTATTATTTCTTCCGTGTTGGATATTAAAGGACATGATCTTCAGTTTCATACATTTTCTCCGAATACAGTTCTGTCTTTAGAACAAGCCCGAAATAACACCGTTTTCGTCAACATCGATTCTTTCTGCCGCAGGAACCTTGGGCAAGCCGGGCATTGTAAGAATATCGCCTGTTAAAACTACGATAAAGCCTGCTCCTGCAGAAATCTTTACGTTCTTTACGGTTACGGTAAAATCCTCGGGCGCACCAAGCTTTGTGGGGTCATCAGAGAAGCTATATTGAGTTTTTGCGATACATACGGGACATTTATCGAAGCCATGCTTTTCCAATTCAGCTATCTGCTTCTTTGCATTGGGCATAACGGTAATTCCCGAACCGCCGTAAACCTTTTTAACAACAGCCTCGATTTTTTCTTCGATGGTAGAATCTAATTCATAGGAGAAGGTGAAATCGCCCTTTTCTTCTTCACAAAGTCGAACCACTTCCCTTGCCAAATCCTCGCCGCCTGCGCCACCGTCTGCCCAAACTGTTGAAAGGACGGTATTTACGCCAAGTTCACGACATTTTTCGATAATAAACTGAATTTCCTTATCGGTATCGGTGGGGAAACGGTTAACTGCCACAACACAAGGCAATTTATAAACGTTTTTAATATTGGAAACATGGCGAAGAAGATTAGGAATACCCTTTTCCAAAGCCTTGATATCCTCGGTTCCCAATTCGTTTTTAGCCAAACCGCCATGCATCTTTAAGGCTCTTACTGTTGCAACCATAACAACAGCATCGGGAACCAAGCCTGCCATACGGCATTTTATATCCAAAAACTTTTCTGCGCCGAGGTCTGCACCGAACCCTGCTTCTGTAACAGCGTAATCGCTCATTTTCATTGCCATTTTGGTGGCCATAATAGAATTACAGCCATGGGCAATATTAGCAAAGGGCCCGCCATGAACAAAAGCAGGAGTACCCTCCAAGGTTTGAACAAGGTTAGGCTTAAGTGCATCCTTTAAAAGGGCTGTCATTGCGCCTTGAGCATTTAATTCACTGCAACGTACAGGCTCACCTTTCCTATTGTATGCAACAATAATATTGGAAAGACGTTCCTTCAAATCGTTTATGGAATCGGAAAGGCAAAGAACCGCCATGATTTCGGATGCAACGGTTATGTCAAATCCATCTTCGCGGGGAACACCGTTGGATTTACCTCCCAAACCATCAACAATAAAACGAAGCTGACGGTCATTCATATCAACGCAACGCTTCCAGGTAACGCGGTTAACATCGATGTCAAGGGCATTACCTTGGT
>CAZYRT010000013.1:0-54055 GCA_964650045.1 uncultured Ruminococcus sp. | reverse complement strand
GACAGACAGACAGACAGACAGACAGACAGACAGACAGACAGACAGACAGACAGCTTAAAGTAATACAAAAAGTCAAGGACGATAAACATATTATCTTACTGTGCTTTGTGTCGGTATTTTTGTTTGGAATGGCAGCTCATGCCTATGCGTTTTTTGGCTCAAGTTTTTCTCATGATTCGTTGAATGCTGTTTTTGCAACTCATACCGAAGTTGAGTGGAAAATCGAATTGGGACGTTTTTTGGTTCCTATATATCAGATTTTTTTCAGGGGCAGATTTGCCCTTCCTTGGGTTATAGGATTTTTGTCATTGATTTTTGTAAGTTTGACTGCATATTTAATGGTCAAACTATTTTGCATTAAGTCAAAAGTAGTTACCGTATTGATTTCCGGTATAATGATAACCAATATAACAGTTATTTCTCAAGTAGGAACTTATATCCATGAGTTGGATTGTAATATGCTTGCACTGTTGTTTTCTGTAGCAGCGGCATATTTTTGGAGCAAATACTGCAATTTCAAAGGATTGTGCGTCGCTTCTTTGTTTATGTTTGCTTCAATGGGCATATATCAAAGCTATGTTTCTGTTACTATAGCCTTGATCATGATGGACTCGATAATGAGGTTGCTTGATAACCAGAATGTAAAATCAGTATTGATCAGAGGATTAAAAGGTATAGCTTTCATCGCAATAGCATTTGTTATGTATTCGATAGCAAGTAAAATCATGTGCTTGCTTGTGGATGTGTCTTTACAAGAACGTACAAATGTATTTTCCGATTTAGGAACCGAAAATATCATTGGATATTATTGCAATTTGGTTTACAATGCATATGTAAAGTTTCTTTTTATGGTAGTGGATGTTAATGTATATGGTTATATTATTGTTGCCGTTGTAGGCGGAATGCTTGCGATTGCTTTGTTTGTTACGGTATATATGATCATTAAAAAGAAAGAGTTGAGGTTGACCAATAAATTTCTCGCACTCGTTATTGCAGCGTTGCTTCCTCTTGGCATGAATTCTATTTTCATAATTGCTCGCGGATTTTTACATGATGTGATGATATTTTCGTTTTGGTTGGTTTTTGTATTATATATTTTATTAATATATAAATTCAGCGACGAGTTTGGCGGAACCAAACTTATAAGTTTGGTTAAATTCACAAGCATTTTTCTGGTTGCTGTGTTTTTATGGCAGAATGTGATTATTTCCAATACTGTTTATCTAAAAAAAGATATGGAAGCGAAATCTACTTTATCTACAATGACTCGTGTGGTTTCTGTAATGGAACAGCAAGACGGATATGTTATGGGCGAGACCCCAATCGCATTTATTGGCACTGATAATCCTTATGAGACTTTCGGCGGTTTTGGTCAAGTGGGATATGTAACCGGAGCAAATTATAACAACTCGATCTCCAGTGATATTTCTGCATATTTCTATAATGCTTACGATGCATATTTTACATATGTTTTGAATTATCCGATTAATATTTGTGAGGATCAAATGCATGCTTATTTAGAGGCGAACGATACTGTGAAAGCGATGCCTGCATTTCCTAAACAAGGAAGTGTTCAAATGATTGATGGCGTTATGGTTGTAAAAATGGGCGAGTAAACAAAAATCGGCAGACTTTTTGTCTGCCGATTTTTATAGTGGTGTTTATTCTAAAATCATTTTCCAAGCCATCTCTGCCAGCCAAACAGTGAATTTATGAATAGTAATAAAAACATAAATTATACCGATACCGCCCATAATTCCCGTTAAAAGCCTGCGTATATTATTACTTTCCTTTTTACAAACCCTCTGTAATCCCCCGTCTATGAGCATGGGGATAAGGAAAAGCAGAAAATATAAATAATTTTGGCACTTTGTAATGATTCCAAGGATCATGCCGATAAAATATCCTATCAATATCCCTGTACAACGGGCACAGAGAGGGAATTGTTTGCCGTTTATAAAAAACGAACGGTCGGGTCTTTGGTGACAGCCGAAGGCTATGCCGAGAAATTTTCGGATATTCATTTAAATGGTTACATACCCATGCTTATGCCCATAACGACGAATATGAAAATAAAGTAAATAACATAGAAAACTATGCTTGCGATAACGCTGATAAGGGCGCCCTTGCCGGCGGATTTTGCTCTCTTGGGATATTGGTCTTTCCAGATCAAATAAAGTATCAAGCCTGCGATAGGAACACAGAAGCCGATAAATCCCCAGCCGAAACCGCCGTTGTCATTTTGGTTGGCAACAGCATTGCTGTTGGTGCAGGGACAGCCGCAGCCTGTGCAAACAGCAGCTTCGTCACAAAGCTCTTTGCCGCATTTGGTACAGAATTTCATTATGCTTCTCCTTTGCAATATGTCGAAATTTGTATTCTCATTATAAGTGTAAACAGCTCTTTTGTCAACAAGAAAAAGGTTGGCAAAAGTCAGAAATATCTAGACACGAAGAAAGAAAAGTGATATAATCCAAGTGATTATATGATACAAAGAGGTAGAATATGATTTTTGAAAAGGTAAAAGCCAATTTAGAGGAAAAGGGCTTTAAGGTTACTGTTTGTGATACCGCCGATGAAGCGGCAGAATATGTAGACTCCCAAATAGACGGAAAGACTGTGGGCATAGGCGGCTCAATGACTGTTGAGGAAATTGGACTTTACGAAAGGCTGTCTGTTCATAATGATGTCAGATGGCATCAGCGTATACCCGAAGGGAAAACAAGCATGGAGGTTCGTTTGGCTGCAAACGCTGCGGAAATTTATATTTCCTCGGTAAACGGACTTTCCGAAACAGGTGAGATAATAAATATAGACGGCAACTGCAACCGTGTTGCCGCAATATTTTACGGACATAAAAAGGTTTATCTTATTGCAGGGGAAAATAAGCTTGCTCCCGATTATGACAGCGCTTTATGGAGAGCAAGAAATATTGCATCTCCTTTAAATGCAAGAAGATTGAAAATGAAAACACCTTGCGCTGTCAATGCCGATAAATGCTATGATTGCAAAAGTCCCGATAGAATCTGCCGGGGACTTTCGGTTTTGTGGTCAAAGCCTATGACAGGGGAATTTGAAGTGGTTCTTGTAAAAGAAAAACTAGGTTATTAAAATGGAAAAATCGCATATAAAGGATTTTACACAAGGTAATATTACAAATCAATTGGTCAAGTTCGCTTGGCCTTTGCTTCTTTCCAATATCCTCCAGGTGGTTTATAACATGGTGGATATGGTGGTTGTGGGCAATGTTATCGGTGAAGCAGGCACTTCTGCCGTTACGGTAGGAGGCGATGTTACCAACCTTTTGACATTTGTTGGAATCGGATTTGCAAGCGCAGGCCAAATTCTTATTGCCCGTTACATAGGCGCAAGAGAACGGGATAAAATAGGACGTTTTGTGGGCACAATGAGCGGATTTTTGTTTGTCTGCGCTGTTATTATAAGCATTTTCGGTATTATTTTCCGCAAAGAGCTTCTTTTCTTGATGAACACTCCCATTGAAGCCTTTGAGGGCGCGCTGTCCTACTCTACTATTTGCATTTCGGGCTTGGTTTTCATTTACGGCTATAATATCGTCAGTGCCATACTTCGCGGAATGGGGGACAGCAAGCATCCGTTAATATTCATAGGTATTTCTGCCTTTATGAACGTTGTCCTTGACGTTTTGCTTGTTCCTAAATGGGGTGCAGGCGGTGCCGCATTGGCAACCGTTGTCAGCCAGGCAACAAGCTTTTTGCTTTGTGTAGGCTTTCTTGTGAAAAAACGTTCTCAATTTGAATTGAATATAAACAAACGGGATTTTATTTATTGGGATAAAAATATGCTTTTGGCTTTTGTAAAGCTGGGAACACCCATGGCAATAAAATTCGCATCTGTTCAGGTTTCCAAGCTTTTTGTAAACTCATGGATAAACTCCTACGGTATTGCAGTTTCGGCTTTTGCAGGCATTGCAAACAAGATAGCATCGGTTGTAAATCTTTTCTCAAATGCAATGAATACGGCAGGCTCCACAATGGTAGGACAAAATATCGTTGCAGGAGAATTTCAAAGGGTAAAGCTCATTTTGAAAAATGTTTTTGCCATAACCTTTTCAATTTCTTTTGTCTGCGCTGTTTTTATGTGTATTTTTCCCGAGGAAATATTCGGTTGGTTTGTAAAAGAAGGCTCCGAGGGTGTTATTGATTTGGCGCAGGAATATGTTCCAATCGCACTTTTGATGTTTCTTGCAAGCTCTCTCCGTTCCACAATGAACGCCTTGATAAACGGAAGCGGAAATACTACAATCAATTTTATTACCGCTATATTGGACGGTATAGTTTTGAGAATCGGTCTTGCGGTTCTTTTCGGAATAGCCTTGGATATGAAGCATTTCGGCTTTTGGCTTGGAGATGCTTTGGCGGGTTTTACACCTTTTTGGCTGGGTGTTATCTTCTATTTTACAGGAAAATGGAAAAAGAATGCCAAGGTTTTTTCTGATAAAAAATAGTCTTCAAGGAGAAGGGTTATGAGAGGGTTTTCAAAATTTCATCCAGCCGTAAGCGGAATATTTTTCCTTTCGGTTATCGGAATTACAATGTTTTCTCAGAACCCTTTTATCCTGCTCACTTCCTTTTTGGGAAGCATATTGTTCCTTTGGAAAAACAGTGAATCAAGGGATTTTTTCAAAAGCATGTGGCTTTATATTGCTTTGTTTGTAATAACCGCGCTGTCGAATCCTCTGTTTTCTCACAACGGTGTTACTATTCTGTTTTTCTTTAACAGCAATCCGATTACTTTAGAAGCTATCCTTTACGGTGTTCACCTTGGTTTTATGCTTCTTTCTGTGTTTTTTTGGTTTAAAGCATTTAATATTATAATGACGGAAGAAAAGCTTCTTTTCTTTTTCGGGGGACTTTCTCCGAAAATCGCATTGATATTGACAACTTCTTTGAGATTTATTCCACTTTTGCAAAGGCAAAGCAGAAAAATAAGAGAGGCTCAAATGGCATTGGGCTTGTTTTCCAATGATACATGGATTCTGAAAATAAAAAGCAGTCTCAGGGTTTTCTATGCTTTGATAAGCTGGGCTTTTGAAAATGCTGTAGATGTAGGCTCGTCTATGAAAGGCAGAGGCTATGGAACAAAAGGGAAAACCCGATATTCTCTTTTTAAATTTCGAAAAAACGATTTGGGAGCTTTGATATTGATTGTTATTTTTGATGCTTTTGTAATCGTTTCCATGATATTGGGACACCTTGATTTTTCTTTTTATCCTGTATTGACCGAATTGAGTTTCGGATTGTATGGCTCTCTTGGAATCATTTCTTTTGGGCTCGTTTCCTTTTTCCCTGTTATGGTGGAGATCAAAGACAGCATTATGTGGAGATATTATAAATCAGTAAAGCTATGAAAAAAACTGTTATAACCGCCATCCTTCTTTTGGTGTTGGTTCCTGCCGTTATATTCCTCGGCGGAATTCTTTTTAAAGATAAATATTATAGCTGGCTTTCCCTTTCGGTTGCGATTCTTTCCTGTGTTCCTCTTTTTTATGCTTTCGAGCGAAAGGAAAGCAATTCCAAGGAATTGACGATAATTGCCGTTTTGGTTGCTCTTTCTGCTATGGGTAGGTTTGTTTTCGCGTGGAATCCCGGTTTCAAGCCGGTTACCGCCATAACCGTTATCGCCGCGATTTATTTAGGCAGAGAAGCAGGCTTTGCGGTAGGGGCTCTTTCTGCAGTTGTTTCTAATTTTTATTTCGGTCAGGGACCTTGGACTCCCTTTCAGATGTTCGCATGGGGATTTTTGGGATTTATTGCAGGTGTTCTTGCGAAACCTCTGCAAAAAAACAAAATCCTGCTGTGCGTTTTCGGCGCATTGGCAGGAATCGTTTATTCACTTACAATGGATATCTGGACAACTCTTTGGGCAGACGGGTATTTTAATCTTTCCCGTTATATAGCTTCGGCAATAACGGCTCTTCCTGTTACGGTGTCCTACGGAATTTCCAATATTGTTTTCCTTTTGGCGTTGTACAAGCCTATCGGGAAAATGCTTTCCCGTTTGAAAACAAAATACGGTCTTTTTGGGGAGATACGGTAAATTTGAGTTTTATTTCAAAATAACTGTAAATTTACATCCTCCGTCGGGATTGTTTTCGGCAAATATGTCTCCGCCGGATATGGTGAGGATTCGTTTCACCAAAGCCAATCCCAATCCGTTACCTTCCTGTTTATGGGAACTGTCGCCTTGATAAAATTTATCAAAAATATGCTTTTTTGCGTCTTCGCTTAATCCTATACCGTTATCCCGGACCGTGAAAACGGTCTTTTCTTTTTCTTTGAAAAGGCGAATTTTTATTATTCCGCTGTCAAAGCTGAATTTGATAGCATTTCCTATTAGATTGCTCCACACATGGTTCATAAGACTTTCGTTGCCCGAATATTGAACGTCTTCTAATTCAATGTCAAATTCAATATTTTTTGCAGACCATGAGTTTTCAAGAGCAACGATCGATTGACGTATCTGCTCATCAAGGCTGAAAACTGTTTTGTTGGTCTGAATAGACTGATTTTCGATTTTTGAAAGCAAAAGAATGTTACCCAAAAGCGTGGAAAGCCTTTTTGTGTTAAAAAGTATTTTTTCTACATATTCCTTTTCTTCCTCGGTCAAGCCTTCACACCCTTGAAGCAAGGTGGAATACCCCTCAATTGCATTTATCGGAGTTTTAAATTCATGAGAAACGTTGGAAACAAAATCGGTCTGCAAAATTTCGGTGGAATTTAATTCCTGAGTCATCATGTTAAAGCCTGCATAAACCTCTTTTATTTCGGGTGTGTTTGATTTTGTTTCTATGGAAACCGAAAAATCACCTTGGGCTACCTTGTCCATTGCGTTTCGAAGGTTCTTTATAGGTAAAAAGACATATTTAGAAACATAGCTTGTTATCAAGCTTCCCACAATGCTGCTTATAACGATAAGCTCAACATAAAGGGTTCCTTCCCAATCCTTGAATATAGTTTTACCCAAAAGTGCATCGAAGCCCAACGCCAGCAAAACACAGATGATTATCTCGAAGCAAACAAATAAGGTAAGCTTAACTCTTAAGCTGGGTTTTCGTGTTTTCTGGCTTCTCAATTTTTCGTATATTTCTTTGGCGGTGCGGTAGCTGTTAAAGCTTTCCAATACCTTCATAGCTTTACCACCTTGTAGCCTATTCCGCGCATTGTAACGATTTTAAAATCCTTGCTGTCCCGGAATCGGTCTCTTAATCTGCCTATGTGGACATCAACTGTGTGGGTATCGCAGGCAACTTCATATCCCCAAACCTCATCCATTAATTGCTGACGTGTGAATATTTTCGAGGGAAAAGATGCCATTTTGTAGAGAAGCATAAATTCTTTCTGGGGTAGAACTGTGCTTTCTCCGTTTGCTGTCACTGTAAGGGTATCTATTTCAAGGACAGTATTGCCGATAGTCTGCTTTCTTTCGTTGTTCATTTTTGCACGGCGCAAAAGTGCGGCTACCCGAAGAATCATTTCGCTTACATTAACAGGCTTTATCATATATTCGTCGCTGCCCGAAAGAAAACCCAGTTTCATATCGTCAAAAGCATCTTTTGCGGTTATCATCATGACAGGTGTTGTGATACCCTTTTCGCGCAATTGACGAACTAATTCATATCCGTCTGTTACAGGCATCATAATATCGGATATTACAAGGTCGAAGTAATCATTTTCCGTTGCGTCCAACGCTTCTTTTCCGTTTGAAACCTCGCAGACATCATACCCCTGTTTTGACAGAACACGGGAGAAAAGACCGCGCAATTCGCTGTCATCCTCGGCTATTAAAATCTTTTCCAATAAATTCATCTCCCTAAAAACAAAATATAATATTTCATATACCATTTTACGACATCTTATATTTATTTTATATGATAAAATCCATTTGTCAACGGCATATATGTTAACATTGCGATAATTCGAAAAAACCTTGAAAACATAAGTCTATTTCGTTGACAACCGTAACAAGGTGTGCTAGAATATTTTCTCCGTTAGGGGATCGTAAAAGTAAGGGGGAATTTAATATGGTATTCAGCAGCATTCAATTCATATATATTTTTCTCCCGATTTTCTTTTTATGTTATTTCTTTTCTCCTAAAAAAATCAAAAATGCGGTCTTGTTTTTGGGAAGCCTTTGCTTCTATTATGTGGGCGCAAAGGATAATATCGAGCATTTTTTCCTGTTTTTAGCAAGCATAGCTTTCGATTATCTTGTGGGTATATTTATTGAAAATATGCCTAAATATAAAAAGCAGATATTAGCTGTGGGAGTCGGATTCCATCTGCTGTCTTTGGGTATTTTTAAATATCTCGGCTTTCTTACATTGGAATTGGGAAAACGTTTTTCCCTGGATATTACTGTTGATTTGGTTTTGCCTATCGGCATTTCATTTTATACCTTTCAAGGTCTTTCCTATATTATCGATGTGTACCGCGGAACAGTTAAAGCGGAAAGAAGCTTTATAAATTACGGTGCCTATATTTCAATGTTCGAACAGCTTATTGCAGGTCCTATCGTAACTTATGGAGAGGTCGGCAAGGAGCTTAAAAACAGGATAGTAAAGCCTGTTGATATAATAAGAGGCTTTGGAATATTCATTTTCGGTCTTGGCTTAAAGGTATTGCTTGCAAACCCGATCGGTAAGCTTTGGAGCGATGTTGGTGCCATTGGGTTTGAGAGCATTTCCACTCCTCTTGCCTGGATGGCGATAATAGCCTATTCTTTCCAGATATATTTCGATTTTTTCGGATATTCGGTTATGTCAATAGGTCTCGGCAAAATGCTGGGCTTTAAAATACCTAAAAATTTTGACCATCCTTATCTAAGTCGTTCTATGACAGAATTTTGGAGAAGGTGGCATATTACCCTTGGCTCCTGGTTCAGAGAATATGTTTATATTCCCTTGGGCGGTAACCGAAACGGTGCTGTTGCCCTTATAAGAAATTTTCTTGTGGTTTGGCTGTTGACGGGCATTTGGCACGGCGCGGGCTATAATTTCATTTTATGGGGTGTCGTTCTGTTTATCGTTTTGATGATAGAACGGTTTTTCCTCAAAAAATATCTTGAAAAAATACCTATTTTAGGTCATCTTTACATGATTCTGCTTATTCCTCTATCTTGGGTAATTTTTGCTATCGAGGACAAGGAACAGCTTGTAGTGTTTTTTACCCGTCTTTTCCCGTTCTTGGGCGACCAAGGCCCTTGGTCAATTTTCAAAGACGATTATTTGAAATATCTAAAGGATTATTGGTATTTCTTTGTTATCGGATTAATTTTCTCCACAAGATTGCCGTATAATATACTTAAGCGTTTGAAAAAAAACAAAAAGATCATACCGATTTTAATTATTCTTCTTGCCGTATTGGCAGGAAGCACCTATTGTATGTATATCGGTCTTGATGATCCGTTTATGTACTTCAGATTTTAAGGGGAATTTATTGTGAAAAAAACATTTGCCTTCGACCTTATAACTTTAATATTATTGGCGTCATTTGTTGTCTTTATTTTGGTTTCCTGCTGGAATTCTCCTTCGGATACCGAGGTTTCGGGAGTTCCCGAGGAGCAGATGAATTCCGAGGCTCTTGCCAACGGAGATTACGATATTTCTCTTCCCTCCCGTCCTGATAATTCTTCAAAATCCGAATCCTCCGAAGTGGTTATTTCAAGCGAAGCGCCTGTTTCAAGCGAAGAATCTGTTTCAAGCGAGGGTCCTGCTTCAAGTGAAGAACCTGTTTCAAGCGAGGGACCTGCTTCAAGTGAAGAACCTGTTTCCAACCAAGAGCCTGTTTCGAGTGATGAACCGATTCATAGCGAAGAACAATCAAAACCTGATATTTCCGATGTTCCCGACATTTCGATGGCAGACGCGCTGTTTATCGGAGACTCCAGAACGGTAGGTCTTGCGGAATATTCGGGATTGACCGAAGCCGATTACTTTGCAACCGTGGGTATGAGTATATATAATTACAGCGACAATACCGTTGATATCGACGGTGTGGGCAAGGTGACTCTTGATGAGCTTTTGGACAGAAAGCAATACGGCAAAATTTATATTATGCTTGGCATAAACGAGGTTGGATATTATATTCCTACAACTGCTGCAAAATATGGGGAACTTGTTGATAAAATCAAGATAAAACAGCCTGATGCCATTATATTTATCCAAGCCAATCTTCACGTTTCTCAAAACCGCGATGCACAGAATATTTATGAAGTTAACAACAAGAGAATAAGCGAGCTTAATGCAGAGCTCGCAAAGCATGCCGATTATGACAGAGTTTTCTATTTGGATGCAAATGCGAGATTTGATGATGAAAATGGGCATTTAAACTCCGAAACAACGGGTGACGGCGTTCATCTTTATGCAAAATACTATTCCTTCTGGATGGATTGGATAGTAAGACAAACCGCCGTTATAATCGATTGGCGTTCATAGGGGTCAAGACGGGAGTTTTTGCTTCCGTCTTTTTTGTTAACAAATAGAGTATCTTTTGCGAACATTGTAAAATAATCGGATATTATGAAAAAAACTATTGAAAAAACGTATTTTATGTTATAGAATCGTTAATGCTTAAAAGAGGGGAGATTATCGTGGGCAAGGTATTTAAAAAATTACTTTGGACGTTTACGTTTGTCATTATATTGTGCATAGCGGCGGGAACGTTCTATTTGGTTAATAGATTTGAATTATGTATTGAGCCGCTTGAACCTGATGTTTCTATGGAATATAACACAGAATATTCCTCCTCGGGCGCTAAGGCGGTATTGTACGGCGATATCCTTTTTAAAGAGGGTAAGGTGATTGACACCCCTGTTAATATTTCGGATAATGTAGATATATCAAAAACAGGTATTTATACAATTAGCTATTCCGCCGAATATTTGTGGTGGAATGCACAGGCAAGCAGTCTTGTGGAAATAAAGGATACCCAACCTCCCGAAATTAAATTGGATAGTATTGACGGCTATTATACTGTTTTCGGATTTTCTTATGCTGAAGAGGGCTTTTCTGCATCGGACGGCTATGACGGAGATATAACGAGCCTCGTTAAAGTCGAAGAAAAGGACGGTTATGTATATTATACGGTAGCCGATGCATCGGGAAATATTGCTAAAGAAGAGCGCGAGATTTTTTATGTCTATCCCGATCCTCCTGTTATCACTCTTTTGGGAGAAACCAAAATCACGATAAAAGCCGACGGCGAATATAAAGAATCGGGCTTTACCGCAATTGATTATTTCGGCAAGGATATTACCGCTAACGTTAAAGTTAACGGCAAGATTGATATGACCCAAGCAGGCGAATATGTTCTTGAATATGTTGTTACCGATGATTACGGAAAGAAAGCGACAGCTCAAAGAACGATTGAAGTGCTTCCTGTTCCTCCGAAAATCAAATTGGAGGGAGAAAAGGAATATTCCCTGTTTTTGCTTGAGGAATATACAGAAAAGGGATTCTCGGCGTTTGATTATTCAGGAAAAGAACTCACTAAGGATGTTATTGTTACAGGTGAGGTAGACACCGAAAAATCCGGAGAATATGTTATCGAGTATACTGTAACCGATTCTTACGGAAATACCGTTACCGAAAAACGTGTTGTTACCGTTAAGGATAAGCCCATCCCTCCTTCTCTTGAGCTTTTGGGTTCGCCTAGGTTAAAGCTGTATAAGGATGAGGATTACTCTGAAGCAGGATTCACAGCAACAGCCTTCGGCAAGGATGCTTCCGATTTGGTATCAGTAGAGGGCGAGGTTTTCCAAGAGGTGGGTACCTATACCGTGACCTATACTCTTGATGACGGCTATGGTCAAGTAGTCACAGCAGAGCGAATCGTCATGGTGGTTGATGTTCCTCAAAACCGTCCCGAAAATGCAGGCGAGAAGATAATCTATCTTACATTTGATGACGGTCCCTCTCAATATACAGGTCAATTGCTGGAGATATTGGATAAATATAATGTAAAGGCAACGTTTTTTGTGGTAGATTCGGGAAAATATGATACCATGAGACAAATCGTTGACCAAGGTCATTCTATCGGAATTCATTCTGCCACCCATGATTACGGAGAAATATATTCAAGCGCAGACGCTTTCTTTGAGGATCTTTACGGCATGCAGGATATAATCTACCGTGAAACAGGCGTTTTGACCACATTGATGCGGTTCCCGGGCGGAAGCTCAAATACCGTAAGTTCATTTAACCCGGGTATTATGACATATCTCACTGATGCCGTTGAGGAAGCAGGCTTCCATTATTTCGATTGGCATATAAGCAGCGAGGATGCAGGCGGCATCCGTACCGAAAGCGGAGTTTACAATATGGTGGTAGGCTCGGCAAAATATTATAATAAGCCTATTATTTTACAGCATGATACAAAGAAATTCAGTATTGAAGCTGTAGATGATATTATTCTTTGGGGATTGGAAAACGGTTATGTTTTCATGCCCTTGGATGAGAATTCGCCGAAAGCGCATCATGGTATAAATAATTAATACCGTCTTGACAAAAGCCTTTTAGGGTGATATTATTAAGAAAAATTTAATATTGATAAATGAAGATACGGTTTGAAACGTTGTAAGATGAATTATAGCTAAGTAGATTAATAGGGAATCCGGTTCGAATCCGGAGCAACCGCCATTACTGTATTTGACTGACGGAAGGCATATTGTGCCATTGGAGTTGAACTCTGAGAAGGCTTGCTTTCCAACAGAAAATTTTCTGTAAGGTCATAAGCCAGGAGACCTGCCGTGTCTTTTTTAGCAAACTAACCGTTTGCTATGGGTTTAACACAGCTTGGGCGTGGAGAGTGCAACCGATTTATCGCGGTTACAGCTTTGCACGCCTATGTTTTTTATGTGGATATGCAAGGTGTTTTTGCTCTGCTTTAAATCCTTTGCGCTTTTTGACCTTCGGGTTGAAAAGCGTTTTTTGCAAGTCTTTTGGGGTTGGATTACAAGTCTTCGGAAAAATAAAAATAATAGAGAAAAGAGGTATTAAAAATGAAAAAGCTTATTATCCTTATTCTTTGCTGTATTCTTGCTTGGGTCGGTCTTTGTGTCAATGTGCTTGCAGAGGAATCGGCTTCTGCCACAGTTAATGTGACCATTTCGGATAAAGGCCGATTGGTTGTTGTTTTAGATGAGGTTACTGTTACCGACATCGACAGCGACGGCGCCTTGACTATCAACGATGCCCTTTATTGCGCTCATGAGGCAAATTATGAAGGCGGTGCATCGGCAGGCTATGGCTTTGCCGAAACCGAATACGGTCTTTCTATGACCAAGCTTTGGGGCGACACCTCGGGAAGCTTCGGTTATTATCTGAACAATGCCTCTGCCTGGAGCCTTTTGGATAATGTAAAGGACGGCGACAATGTGTCTGCCTTTGTTTATTCGGATGTTACATCCTGGTCGGATTCCTATTCCTTCTTCAATGTTAACGCTGTTGAAGCAGATGCAGGAGAATCAATTGAATTGGTTCTTTCTGCCGCAGGCTATGATGAAAGCTGGAACCCCATAACCGTTCCTGTGGAGGGCGCTGTTATTACTGTTGACGGCGTTGCAACTGAATTTGTAACCGATTCTCAAGGCAAGGTTAATGTTGTTATAGATAATTCGGGCGAATATGTTATCAGCGCAACAAGTGATTCTCTCACCCTCGTTCCTCCTGCCTGCATTGTAACAGTAAAAGCTGATGAGGTTTCGGAAGTGACTTCCGAATCTACTCCCGAAGCTACTCCCGATGCCACACCCGAAACAGGCGACCGTTCCGATAATATTGCCGTTTTCGGTGTAATCGCTTTGGCTGTGATCGGAATGGTTTCTATGAAAAAGAAAATTAATGAAAAATAAATTTTCAAACATTTTTATTTGGCTGTTGTTGCTCTGCCTTTTTACAGGATGCCTGCCTGCTTCTGCCGCAGAAAACAGCCAAGCAGAAGAAATAATCTCAGGTATTATCGATTTCAAATTGAAAGAAACCGATTCGAGGGATATACAAAGCTGGATGAACGGCAATCTTGCCGAAAGGGCAGGAATCTCTTCCGAATGGTTTATTATCGGGTTGAGCCAAAACGGAGATTTTGATTTTTCCGCTTATTCAAGCTCTCTTTCGCGGTATCTTGACGAAAATGAGGTAAATTCTCCTTCTTCAAGGGAAAAATATGCTCTTGCTCTCATTGCATCGGGAAGTGATGATGCTTATATTACCGAGGCTTTGAACAGCTCTATAGGTGAGCAGGGTATAATGAGCTGGATTTTCGGTCTTCATATTCTTAACAACGGATATGAGGCAGAAAACCATACAATCGATTCGGTTATTGAAACCATTATGGGTCTGCAATTAGATGACGGCGGATTTGCCTTATACGGCGAAAACGGTGATGTGGACACAACTGCAATGGCGATTCAGGCTCTTGCGCCTTATTATTCTCGGGAAAATGTAAAAAGTGCCATTGACCGCGCCCTTGTCTTTCTTTCGGAAAACCAAACCGAAAATGGAGGATATAAAAGCCGAGGTGTGGAAAATCCCGAAAGCATCGCTCAGGTTTTGGTTGCTCTTTCGTCTTTGGGAATCGATTGTGTTAAGGACGACAGATTTATAAAAAACGGTAACACACTTTTTGATGCTATTCTCAGCTACCGCCTGCCCGACGGAGGCTTTTGTCACCAAATGGGAGGCAAAGAAAACAATATGGCAACAGCTCAGGCATTTTATTCCTCTGTTGCCTATTTGAGGATGATTAAAGGCGAACCGCCTCTTTATATCTTCGAAAAAGAGGTTGACGAAGAAACTCATATATCCCAAGCCTCCCTTGAAAATCCTTCTAGGGAAGAATCCAAGGAAATCCTTTCCGATTCACAAGAGACTCAAGAAAACACAAAATCAAGCTACAAGCTTTGGGTATCATTGACTATCGGTGGAATGTGTTTAGCGGTCTGCTTGATAATGGTGTTGCTGAAAAAGAAAAACATAAGGAATTATATATTTGTTGTAATTTCAGGCGTTCTTGCTATACTATTCGTTTGCTTTACGAATTTTCAATCTGCTGATGATTTTTACAACACTCAATCCTCCAAGGATTCTGTTGGCAGGGTAACAATCTCCATTAGCTGTCACACAGTTGCAGGAAAACAAGATCATATCCCCCAAGACGGCATCATTCTTTATCCTACCGAGCTTGAAATATCCCAAGGAGATACTGTTTACGATATTCTTCTTGAAGCGACGGCAAAAAATAAGATTCATCTTGAAACTAACGGCAATCCTCAGTCTGCTTATGTAGAGGGAATCGGAAATATTTACGAATTTGATTTTGGTGACCTTTCGGGCTGGGTTTATTTTGTTAACGGCGAGGAAACCCCGGTTTCCTGCGGTGAATATGTTCTTAAAGACGGAGACAGGATAGTATGGCATTATACCTGCACTTTGGGCGAGGATTTAAAGTAAAATGGAATATGAAATCATAAGGACATCCAGAAAATCCTCGGCTATCCAAATCAAAAACGGTTCGGTGATAGTCCGTGTGCCTTTGCAAATGAAGGATAAGGATATACGTCTGTTTGTGGAAAAGCATAGGGAATGGATTGAGAAACAGCTTGAAAAACAGAAAAAATTCGCCTGTCTTCCTAAGCTTACCAAAGAAGAGATCCTGCATTTAACAGAAAGGGCTTGCAAAATCATTCCCGAAAGAGTAGAATATTACGGGAAGCAGATGAACGTAACTTACGGCAAAATAACCGTAAAACACCAAAAAACACGTTGGGGAAGCTGCAGCAGTAAGGGTAATTTGAATTTCAATTGCCTTTTGATGCTGGCGCCAATTGAGGTTTTGGACAGTGTTGTAGTTCATGAGCTTTGCCATTTAAAGGAAATGAACCATTCCAAACGCTTTTATAATGAGGTTTTAAGGGTTTATCCCGATTATTATAAATGGCATAATTGGCTTAAGGAAAACGGTGATAGCCTTATGCGAGGAGAATGATTTTATGTCAAGACAGATTCAAATAGTGGAATATGACCCATTGTGGCGGCAGAAATACAAGGAAGAAGCCAAGCTGATAAAAAAGCTATTGGGCAAAAATTGTGTCACTGTTCACCATATCGGTTCAACAGCGGTGAAAGGTCTTCCTGCAAAGCCTATTATCGATATTATGCCTGTTGTTAAGGATATTAATGCTGTGGATGCCTTGAATGCCGAATTTGAAAAGCTTGGCTATGAATGCTGCGGCGAATATGGAATTAAAGGCAGACGTTATTACAAAAAAGGCGGTGATGACCGCACTCATCATGTCCACATATTTGAGATAAACGACAAGGAAAACACCGACAGGCATCTCGCCTTCCGTGATTATCTTTTGGCGCATCCCGACAAGGCAAAGGAATATGGAGCGCTGAAGAAAAAGCTTGCCTTTGAATATGTTGATGACAGCGAAAGCTATTGTCAGGGGAAATCGGAATTTGTGACCAATCTTGAGGAAGAAGCTCTTGTGTGGCATAAAAAGTCTCAACGTCGAACTATTTGCATGGCAACGGGAATGTGCTTTGGATATGCTATTGGTACTGCCGTGGGTATAGCTGTGAATAATATAGCATTAAGTTCTCTTGGCTTGGCTGTGGGAATGGCGGTTGGTCTTGCTATCGGTTTTGTAAGAAAATAATTTAGACAGCTCTTGTTTTTTAAAAGCAAGGGCTGTTTTTTACCGAATGCTTTTCGAAAAATACCGAACGCTTAAAATCTATTGCAAACCAAAAAATATTAATGTATGATGTCCTTGCAAGGAGGAAATGAATATGAAATTCAGCTTATTTATTGATAAAAACTGCCAAGAAGAGGTTGTGGTTTATGCTCATGAGGAATCGAGCTTTACCGATTCGGCGAAGCGAATTTGCGAGGAAAACGGCTTTGAACTTATGGGCACAAGGAACAAGGAAAGCGTACGGCTGGAGCTTGGAGAGGTACATTGCTTTGTTGTGGAAGACAATAAAATTTTCGCTTTGACAGATAAGGAAAAATATCAATTGAAATGCCGTCTGTATCAGCTTGAAGCCGAGCTTAATGAAAATTATATTAAAATAAATCAATCTTGTATCGCTAATATACGAAAGGTACAGTGCTTTGATGCATCTCTTTCGGGTTCCTTGACGGTAAAGTTCAAAAACGGATATGTTGACTATGTATCACGAAGAAATATTAAAAATGTAAAAGAAAGGTTGGGTTTGTGATATGAAAAAATATGCAAAAGAATTTTTAAAAAGAGGGTTCGCCTTTGGAGGACTTGGCCCTATGATTGCCGGTATTATCTGGCTGTCTATCGAAAGTGTTAACGGTGATTTCTTCTTGACGGGAACAGAAGCTTGTCTTGGAATCGTCTCTACTTATCTCCTAGCTTTTGTTCAGGCAGGAGCAAGCGTTTTTAACCAAATAGAGGAATGGCCTGTTCCCAAATCTACATTTTTCCATTTCCTTTCCATTTATGCTGCCTACTCGCTTTGTTACATCGTTAATTCCTGGATACCCTTTGAACCCATGGTTTTGGCGATCTTCACAGGCATTTTCGCGGTGTCTTATGCTGTGATCTGGATAACAGTTTATTTGATCGTTAAGTCCACAAGCAAAAAAATGAACCGCAAGCTTGCAGGCTGAACGGTAAAATTAAAGAAGGTGCGTTGACCGCGCCTTCTTTTTGTGCTATAATGCCATTTGCAAGGCGGTGTTACCATGAATTACGAAAAATGGATAAAAGAAAATTGCGGTTCCTTGGAAGGAAAAACGGTCGCTGTCACGGGAACAACAGGGGGTTTGGGTAAAGAACTTTGCGGATTTTTGGCTTCATTGGGCGCAACCCTTATTTTGGTTGACAGAAATGCCGAAAAATCAAATTCTTTTGCCAATGAGCTGAAAAATAAATATTCCTGCTCGGCTGAATGTATAACAGCCGATTTGGAGGATATGGATTCGGTAAAAACCGCTGCAACGGTGCTTTTGGGAAAACCGATCGATATTTTTATACATAATGCAGGTGCATACAGCATTCCAAGGAAGATATGTAAAACGGGCTATGACAACGTTTTTCAAATTAATTTTGTTTCACCGTATTATATCATAAAAACACTTTTGCCAAAGCTTCGTGAAAGAAGGGGAAAAGCTGTTGCTGTGGGAAGTATTGCTCATAATTATTCAAAAACCGATTCTCATGATATTGATTTTTCAACAAGAAAGCAGGCTTCCATGGTATATGGCAATGCTAAAAGATATCTTATGTTTTCTCTTACAAAGCTTTTTGAGAATGAGCAGGAGGCTTCCTTGAGCATCGTTCATCCGGGAATAAGCTTTACGGGAATAACCAACCATTATCCCAAATTGATTTTTGCTGTAATAAAGCATCCTATGAAGGTTATTTTTATGAAGCCCAAAAAAGCCGGCTTGTCTATTTTAAAAGGGTGTTTTGATGAAACCGCCTATTCTCAATGGATCGGACCCCGCTTTTTTGATGTTTGGGGGATTCCGAAAATCAAAATGCTGAAAACCGCAAAAGAAGATGAAATCAAATCAATATTTTCTAACGCAGAGAAAATATATTACGAATTGAAAAGATGACCAAATCGGGGCGGATGGAAAACATTTGCCTTTTGTGTTTGCCAATATACACAAAAATTATCTTTATAAACATTATTTTTTATCGCGTTATTTTGATAAAACGAAAAAAGTTTTTATAAATTATGAACAAATTTATCAAATTACATTGACACCGTGGTATTCAATGTGTATAATTATACTAATAATATGAAGTGTTTTTTTGTTTGTCGAATAATTTGGTTTTACGGCGAATGAAAACAAACATTTTTTTCTTCAAAAGTGATAAATTAGAATGGGAGGGATTGATTGCATTTTTTTGCGATCATTGTTAAATACTATGAAAAAGTTTTTAACCCTTTTTGTGGTTTTGGCGGTCCTGCTTTGTCAGATTCCTGTTTTGGCATCTGCTGAGGAAACTGCCGAAGCCGAAAAAAACGAGAGCGTCGAGATAGTGTTTTTGTTCGACGTCAGCGATTCGATGATAACGGCAGACCCTGTGAATCCTGTGACAGGCTCGCGCATTACCATTGAAGCGGCACAGCAGTTTGTGTTCAACTACCCAAGCGAAACTTCGATGAAGGTTAAGGTTATCCCCTTTAACGGTGTCGTTTATGAAGGCTTCGCTGCCGAGGATGTCAGCACAAAAGAAGGCATGAAAGCCTATATGAATAATATTCAAAGTATTCTCGATGATACTAAAACTAACGATACTGTTCCCGGCATCCTCTGCTGGAACGGTCACACCGCAACAGGTGAAGCTTTGGAGGCGGCGGAAAGACATCTTTCTCAATCCGATGCCGATAAAAAAGCGGTTGTTTTGTTTGCCGACGGCGATATCCATTTGCCTCCTTCCGACGGATTAACAAGAGAAGAGGCTATTGCACAGTCTCACGATAAGGCTATTGCCAGCCGCGATTCCTTGGAAGCTATGGGTGCGCCTGTTTATTGCGTGGGCTTGAATGTGAACAATTCAGTTAACGAAGAATTTTTGAAAAGCATTTCCGATTCCGAAAAAACTAACGGTAAAACTGTTGTGGTTACCTCTGCAGGTGAATTGACCGGTGTTTTCCAGGAAATTTATACATATTTGTTCGAGGATTCTCTTCTTGATACCGAATTTGAAGAAATTCAGGTGAACCCCGATGTTGTGGAAGAAAAGAGTATAAGGATTTTCGGTCAGGCTGTTCGCGAAGCTAATATTTCTCTTGTAAGTACAGCTCCTTTGCGTACTCTGAAGGTAACATCCCCTTCCGGTGTTGTGGTTGCCGAAGTTGACTTTACTGCAGACAGATCGGATGTTGATGAGAAATTCTGTGCTATCAATGCTACATCCAGCAAGAGTACGGCAAACATCAAGCTTATCAATCCAATGGACGGCGATTGGACTCTTTCCGTAACAGGTGAACGAAGCACGGTTGTTGTAAGTAAAATCTATCTTTTTGATTTGGTTCTTCACGATAGCATCGAAACCTCCAGACTTTATGTTGGAAACGAATATAAATTTGATACAACCATTTATAACAAGGAATCCAACAGCCATGTTTCCTCTCCTGCTCTTTATGAGGGCGAAACCGGCGCGATCGCAACAGCAAGCGTTTACAATACCGCAACAAGCAAGGGCGATTTGATCAATGGTACCTTGAATGCTTCTAAAAACGGCTATGATTTTGCGGTTACCTTTGATAAACCCGGAACTTATGAGTTCCACATGATAATCAAGCATGCTCAGTTCAAAATAGAAGCAACAAAAACTGTTGAGGTCATGGCTCCTGTTTTGGCGATGGCGCTTCAGGAAGGCTCAAGCGAAAGCGGAACAAAAACAATTAATATTTCTATGTTTGATCCTTTGACCTATGAAGTGGTTTCTGCTCCTTCTTATCTCAGCGGTTCAAAAATCAAGTTTGAGCTTCTTTCGGGAGAAACTGTTGTTACCGAACAGGAATTTGCTGTTGAGGATATGACAAACGGAACCCGTCTTATAGAATTTGCTGCTCCCGCTTCGGGTTTATATACAGCAAGAGCATCTCTTGCGGGTTACGGAGTTTCCTTGGCATCAGAGGATGTTTCGGTTACTATCGACCCCTCAACTATTTCTCAAAACGGCGACCTGCCCGAGGAAATTATTGAAAAGGGTATGTCGGCTGAATTTAAGTCATCTTATGAATTAAATGAGATATTCACCGATTCCGACGGCGACGTTTTGACTTATGAAGTTACTGTTGGTGACGAGGATATCGTATCTGCCGAAATCGATGACGGCGAATTGGTTATCAAGTCCAAGGATTTCGGTGAGACCGAAGTAACTCTTACAGTAAGAGACGGCAAGGGTGCCGAAGCATCTTATACTATCGATATCACTTATAAATCCACAATGGGATTGATAATCGGTATTATCATCGCAGTTGTTGTTATGGTTATTGCGATCGTTGTTTTCCTTATTGTCGTTAATAAGCGTAAGGTTATCCGTTTTGGATTCCGTGTTAAGGTAATAAGAAATGATGACGGTAAATATTCCGAAGCGGTTTACAATGTAAATAGGTTGGCTTCCAACCGTCACGCAAAGCCTACAATGGCTCTTAATACACTACTCTCTTCTCAGAATACCTTCGCTCAACTTCTCAGCAGTGATATCGATGAAGTAATGCTGGATGCTTTGGTTTCGGGATTTGGTGATATTACCGTTACAGGTCAGCCCTTCAAGCGTGCCTTTAATGTGGCTGTAAAGGGTAAGAAGAAGGGGACATTTATCCGTTCACAAATCAGAGTTGAGCTTGCTGATATCAACTGCAGCGTTGTTTTCGGCTCGGTAAATGATTTTAATTCCATGGACGGATACGGATTCTAAAAATATGGAAAAATAGGGTGCAGAGAGTATCCGCACCCAAAGGCTATAAACTTAAATTTATTTTTCGGAGGAAATTATGGCATATTTTTACGGTGAATCGGATTTCAAAAAATTGGATAATTTGAAATCCAGCAAGCTTGGTATCACGGTTAAATCCGGAGATACCGCAATGAGCGAAACCTCCCGCAATGTAGTAATCGGTCTCGGCGGTATGGGTTTGGCTACTGTTACAAGATTAAAGCGCGAGCTTCGTGAGCGCGTTGGTAACATCGATGAAACAAAGATTCGCTTCCTTGCAATCGATACTTCCAAGGACGATGTTAACCTTCAAAGAAACGATGATCTTTTCAAACCAGAGGAACTTCCTCTATTTGATAACTCTGCGGTTACCTCCATGCTTCGTCAGGAACCCCAATACCGTCCCAGTGCGGTTAACGCTATGATTCCTTCTGATTTCTGCCCCGAGCTTAACGGCGACGGTGCTAACCAGATCAGAATGGCAGGTCGTTTGTCCTTAATGGAAATCGGTATGTTCCAGGCTATCACAAGCTCTATTTCCAGCGCCATTTCTCAGTTGGCAGATTTTACCAACAAGACTTTGGATGTTCATATCGTCGGCGGTACAGGCGGCGGTACAGGTAGCGGTCTTATTGTTGATATTCCTTTTATCGTAAGAAAGATTGCCAAGGATCTTGGTATCTCCGATAACAGAGTTCGCGTAATGGGTCATGTTTATCTCCCCAACGTTTATGACAAAGGCGGTACAGCGAACCTTGACTGTGCATACCGTAACGGTTATGCCGCATTGAAGGAAATTGACTATTTGATGAACCTTGAACAGGTTAACGAATCCTTCGAAGCAGAATATCCCATTCCTTTCGGAAAATGCTCCTTCTCTAAGAATATCTTTGACCAATGTACTCTTATCGGTGGTCAAAGCGCGGCTAATATTATTGCAGACAATCCCAAAACAACTGCTATCGCGGCTTGTGTTGATAATCTTATCAACCAGGTTACCCGTGTTGTCAGCAGTAACGATGAAGCAAAGGATGCTTCCATTTCCGATTTCTTCACCAGCGGCGCCTTTTATACCAATGTTGGTACAGCATTGAACGCTACTCTTCTCGATCCCAGCATCAATTTCCCTCAGAACGGTAATTATAAATATCAGATCATCGGTTCTTCCTCTATTAAGTTCCCCAATGATCTTATTGTTGAAAGCTTCGTAGGCTCGGTTTATGACAGAGCGAACGAAATCCTTAAGCAGAATGCAAGCCGTCTTACCAAGGAAGAGGTTGACGCATTCGAAAAGAATGTTGCCGATCCTATCTATGTGGTTCAGAATGCTTCCATGATGGTTAAGAACCAGATCGACAACTATCTTAACAGCGACCAACACACATGGAACAAGGATACTGTTAAGGCAAGCACGTTTGATGTTGCACTTCAGGGTATCATCACCAAGGCTATGACCGATTTTGATAAGGACAGTAAGCTTATTCCTAATGCAGTTGCCGCTGCAAATGACAAGGCTTCTGCTATTTTTACCGATCCTAAGAAGGGTCCTTATTATCTCGGCAAGCTTCTCAAATCCTATTCCAACGACGGTGCTGCAGTAAACGGTTATTATCAGCGTCTTGACGGTTATACAAGAGCTTTGACAGCTTATGCAGAAACAGTTAAAAACAGTATTATTGAATTACAGAACCAGAGAGCCGAGATCCGTAAGAACATGACCGAAGGTATGTTCAGCAGCGTTAAGAAGCACCTTGACGATTATAAGGTTGCTCTTTCCAATCTTTATGTTGCTCAATACAGAGTTCAGCTTTGCGAACGTTTGTCTCAGAACTATTACCTTGGCGAAGGTATCAACGGCATCGTTTATAAAATTAAGGCAAGCTTGAATGAGCATTTCCTCGGATTTGTTGATATTTTTGAAAAAATCGGTGATATCACAGCAAAGAATGCGGCAGATGCAAAGGCTGCTTTGACACCTCCTGAAGGAACTCTTCCTCCTAAGGGCAGCATCTTCTCCCTTACCGATCCCGTATTCCAGCCCTTGAAGATCGCTGTTTCCACAACAGTTGATGAAGAACTTCGCAGATTGGGAGATAACGGTGTTAACGACTTTATCGGCAATCTTACCAGAGAAATGCTTGAAAAACGCGATGCATGGCAGATAGGAACAGAAAAGACCGAAGCTGTTGAACAGTTCCGTGAATTTATCAACGGATACAAGGCATTTGACAACGTTACAAAGCGTTCTATGGCTGATTATCTTGATCAGGCATACGGTCTTGAACCTCAGAACAAGAAGGCACAGGTTGTTACCGCATTGGTGCATCACATCAATTCCTTGGCAGAGCCTATGTGCAATGTTTGGGAAAGCATCAGCTGGCCTCAGTTGGAAAGACTTTGCTATAGATATTTGGTTATTCCTTCCGCCTTCTCTTCCAGCACAAATTCTGTTTGGGGTCCCTTGTTTGACTCTGCATTCAAATCCGATACATCTGCAAACAAGATGTCCCGTAACATATTCCGCAGCAGCGATAACAATGCTATCTACAGTTATACAATGTATGCTTGTATGCCTATGTGGATCCATGGCACAATGGTAAAATACGAGAAGGATTACCAGAAATTCAGAGAACCCGGCTTGCACATTAACGAAAACGATAAGATCAAGCCTCAAATGAAGAATTATCCCGCTTTGATGGTTCAAAACCAGTGGTTCCGTGCGAAAGACGGTATCTATGAATATAAGAACGAAGAAGAACTTGCAATTTACGAAGAAATCAGAAAAGCATTCGTTTATGCAAGAAACCACGGTATTGCTGTTAAGAATTCCGCAGGCGAATATGTTATCTATTACAGCGCAACAAAGCCCGATACAAAGGCTCTCGAAGCATTTGTTGAAAAGTTCGTTCAGGATCCCGAAAATAAGAAGAACGGCGTTGTAGATGCAGACCTTCTTTATGACAGATATGCGGCTAAGTTTGGCGCACAGACCAGCCAGATTGTTGCTGCAAAGGCATTGCGTCCTACTGATGATGACAACGCAATCGAGCTTATCCGTCATCAAATGAAGCTTGCATGCAAGCTTTTGGAAGAGGTTGAATTCTTCAAGAACGAGCTTCTCGGTAATAAGGCTCTTAAGGCTATTATCAAGCGCGAAAAGTTCAAGCCTATGATCAGAGAATTGTCCAAGTATATGATGTACGGATTGATCGGACCTAACGAGATCGGTGTTTGGACCTATACTCTCGGTGACAATGTGTTTAAGATCACCAACAAGGCTGAAGTAAACAACAGCGATAAGCCTTGGCAGGTTAAATATATGGAAATGGCAGTTTGCTCTATTTTCCATGACCTCGAAAAGTATTCTGCTCACCAGCCTCTCCTTGAAAAGAAGGTTACCGCTATTAACGATAAGATCTATTCCGGTTCTATGGAAACCTTCAATGAACTTAAGGAAAAGCACGCTGCTCTTAAGGCAAAGGCGGAAAACAATGTAAACGCTATCGAAATGAAGCGTAATAACGGCGATGTACTTACCGAAAATGAAACAGACGTTGCATGGTTCTATGAATATATGTGTGAATGTCTCGATCAGTTCTTGGAAGTATTCGTAGGTTGATTTTAATTAAATTATAATGATAGGAGGGAATGAATGTGGCATTTTTAATGGATGCGGTGCTGATATTATTTATGGTCGGTATCATCATTCTTCATGCGAAAAGAGGCGCGGTTAAATCGGTTTACGGCTTGCTTACGACCGTTGTTGCCTGCCTTGCTGCATTCTTCCTCGGACCTGTTATCGGTTCGAGTTTGATAAAGCCCTTTTTGGGCGGAACCGAGGATGCTGTGTTTGATGCGCTCATGCCCATAGTTGAATCGGTTGAGGGTGCTTTCGACATCAGCGCACTCTTTGACAGTATTCCCAAGGAATTCAGCGATCTCATCGCCCGTTGCGGCGCAGATATTGATTCTCTCAAAGATTCCTTCGGTGCCATTACAGCAGGTACAGAGGCGGATGTGCGCGAGCTTGCTCAGATGATCGCAGGCCCTGTTACCGAATATGTGTCCAAAGCTCTCGGATGCGTTGCTTTGTATCTTATCGCAACCATCGTTATGCTTATTCTCAAGGGAATCATTCTTCCCGTCATCAAGCTTCCCCTTATTAAACAGGCTGACGGTTTGCTCGGTGCAGTTATCGGTGTTGTAAGCGCATTTGCTTATGCTTGGATAATCTGTATCGCTCTCAGCGCTTTTGTTGAATTCGGATTGCTTGGTGAATATAATGAGACTTTGGGAGCTTTTGCCGAAAAATCTTTCCTTTTCAGATTTTTCTGCGGTATTTCTCCCTTGGATCTTATTAATATTACATCTGTATTTTAATCAAAAGGATCATAGCCGAACTGTTTCACAGTTCGGCTATGATTGCTGTTTTATTTGAACCCCTTAAAATTTTTTCTGTGGAGAGCTTATGTTGGATTTCAATGTCTTGTTTAATAAAGTGTTTAAACCGACAGACAGCAGCTTTGATCCCAATGCCAACTATTACACGGTTTTTGTAAACTGTGCGACCGAAGCTGACTATTATGCCGAGTTTGACAGCCAACGCAAAATGTATATAGGTGATTCCTATTATAGGGAAATGTCGGTTGACGGTACATTGAGTGTTGACGAATTTCGCACCAATGTTATGTCCTTGGGACAGGAATTTGCCGTAAAAATTAATAATGCATTCATCTTTTTGATGGATTTTGTGAACAAGGAATACGATTCTGCTTTTGCAAAGGAATATTTGCAGACAGTTAGGGATTATAAGCAACCTAATGATACGGTTGCGGTGATCGCAGTGCTTCCCAATGATATGGAAAAAACTGCTTCGCTTTTGGAATCCTTGGAAAAGGATATCAACGAAAATGAGGTCTTGTATCTTTACAATAAGCAGCCTTATCGTGAAAAGCTTTTGTCCGAGGGTATTTGCGGTATTGCCCTGCTTCACAGCTCGAAATTTCTTTATAATGATTTCCGCAGAAAAGAACAATCTCATTTGCAGACCCTTAACAGCGCACTTGCAGGTCTTCCTGCCGAGGGGGCGGCTGCTATTAAAGCAAAAAAACAGATTCTTTGGTCCAGCATGGGATGTTCCTTCAGCAACCCTAAAATGGAATATCTTAAAAGCTATATTGCTGTAATGTGCAACAAAGCTACGAAGCTTAACAATGATAACTATGCTAATATTTGCGGCGAGCTTTACAGCGGTATGGCAGAGGATACAAATAAGGCTGCCACACAAGCTTTGCTTATCGAAGCGGTTGAAAGTATACCGAAAATAACCAAGGATATCCCTAAATACGACGGATATACATTAAAGGACTATTTCGCTCAGCTTTATGGGGGCGACGGTTATAAAAATGTAGAGCTTTCCTTTAAGGTTACCTTGGCAATGATGCCCAATGCTTTGAACGAAAGCGTTGTGGTCAATGTAGCAAATTCATTGTTTGAACGCGCATCTAAATATCACAGTCCCGATCTGTTCAGCGAAATTTGCGGATTTTTGAGCGAATACCGCGAAAGCTTCAACCGTCAGTTTTCTTCTACAAGAAATTCTATGGTTGCTTTTGTAAATCAACATGCTGAAAACGACAGCTTTGACGAGGATCTGCGTACATATACCGAAAATTATATTAAAAATTATGAGCTTCAAAAGAGAAGTGATTTTTGGGATTCGGTTGAAAGTTTTGTGAGAAATCATAAGCATCTTTTTGAAAGTTATTGCCGGAAATCTCAAAAACTTAATGATGATCTTGTTCAGTTGAAACGCGAATTGCTTTATCGCAAGGAAGTTAATGTTGACAGCGACGGTGTAAGAAGCTATCCTGTTTGCGATATATTTGAAGCTTACACAAATCCCGAGATTTGTAACGATATTGCCGCTATGTATAAAGAACCCGAGAACAGAGTTAATGATTCGGGTGATGTTGAGATGGATTATCTTATCAAGCTTTCCAGCCCTCCCGGCTTCAGCACTGCCGTAAGATACGAAATCGTCACAGGCAACGGCGGATATACTGCATATCTACAGCAGAATATCGGTAAATATCTGCATTTTATCAAAAATGGGAGGGTGTAAATGTTTGACAAGGTAAATGTAAAAGCAGGGGTTGACGAGGAAGCAAAAACCTGTACTGTTTATGTAAATTGGTCTTGGGTGATTCCTCAGGATGCTTCTGTACCTCCTTCCTGCAAGCTTTTCTGCTGCGGTGTAGAGCAGGATAAGCTTATTAATAACTTTTTGTTCCGTAAACAGGAAATTTTAAATTGGTTCGATAAAGAAGTGGTGAATTTCAGTTCACCCGATTATGATAATATATTCAGACTTTATCACCAAAACCCCTCTAACATGGGTAATTGTTATTACAATACCATAAGTTTTCATAACGGCGATGCAGTAAACCGTCAACAGCCTTTGCGTTTTCCTTATGATGCAAAGAATAAGATATTTCTTATATGCATTTATGACGGCGAAAAATGCGAGCATGAGATAGTTGCGGTGAATAATGCGAAAAAGCTTGAATATGAGCTGGCAAAGCCTAAAAAGCTTTTGGGCTTGTTCGGAGATGATACTCCTGTTTTGAAAAATATCGGAGGAGATTCCCGCCAAAAGGTTTTGATAGTTGAAAGAAACGGAAAAACTACCTATTCAATGATACCTAAGGGATATTCCGAATATTATATTTCAAAGCAGATCGCTGAATTAAACCCTGAAAAAGTACAAATAAAGTATTTAACTGATTTTATTTAAAATAAATCTTATTAAATAAAAGGAGACCATTGCAATGCATGATATTATCTGCCCCGATTGCGGCGACCGCTTCTTGGCCAGCGACGTGGCCTTTGACTTATCCAAATATATAACTCCTCTTTTGCACGAATCCCCCGAAGATGAAGAAGACGTTCTCTCTGTTAAATTCAAGTTTTATGCAGATGAAGACAGCATTCTTCGTTCTACCGAGCCCGGCAACGATATTCCCCTTGCATGGGAAACTCCCATCGGTCCCAGCTCTTTGGATCCCCTTTATCCTTATGTTGTTACAGCCGATACCATTTTCCAATATATTTGCGAAAAAATCGGTCAGAAGCCTATCGATCTTGAATATTTTCTTGACAGTATTGAAGAGGCAAATGAAAATAATACATCCGGACGTTTTACTTGTACAGCTCAGCAGTTGAAGACTATTCGCGAGCTTTACTATGCATTCTTTGATGTTGCAAAGCAGTCTGTAGGCAGTTTCGATCTTAATGATAACAATGTTAATATTGCTATTAAAATTCTGCTTCACATAAACAGTACCCGCCGTTCAGGTGAAAAGATCACCTTGAGATTGCGTTGTTACAGTGAAGAACGCAACGGATATCATGTTCCCGATATAATCTTTATTCAAGACGGTTTGGGACGTCCCACTCCCATAAAGAAATGCTGTCGTTCCTGCGGTACTGTGTTTCCCACAGAATTCGGTTATTACAAGATGATGCCGGTTATCCTTCTCGGTTCTCATTTTGCCGGCAAAACATCCTTCCTTTTGGCGATGTATCATACCGCAACAAATTACGAACCCTTTACACTTGAAGGCCCTTTGAACACAGACAGCCTTAAAAATGACCCCAACCTTGAAGCATTTGATAAAAATATCAGACGCTTTGAACAGGGGCAGCCTCCTGTTAAAACCGACTTTGTTGATGTGCCGATACTTAACCTTCGTGTTAATGATGTTATCTATTCCTTCATTGACTGGCCCGGTGAAAAATTCATTGATGATACCGCTTCCAATAACGATGACTTTATTTTGGACCAACGCCGTGTACTTGCTTATGCAAGACACATCCTCTTCTTTATAGAACCCTCTCAGATCGACGAAACCTTGAAAAGCGGTGAGGAGCATGTTAAATTTGCGGCACCCAAGATCGCGAACAATCTTTCCCGTCACCTTACATATCTTGCCAACAACGGTGAAAAGCTTCGCAGTATGATCTACATTGTAAACAAAGCGGATATGCTTTCACAGAACGAAAACACCGCAGGAATCTATGAACAATTCCGCGGAAAGCCGGAAATCGATTTCTACAACAACGGTCAATGGCAGAACAGTCAGTTTGAAGCTTTGGAGCATGTTATCAAGGACGGATATCTTGCGACACAGAATCCTTCTCTTATGACAGGTCTTTCCAAGGTGGTTACAAACAAGAACGTTGTGAAGATGTTCATGCCTGTTGCGCCTTACGGTTCTTCCGATAATGTTTCCAACGGAGTTGTGGTTCACAGAGGATGTCTGTCGGGTCTTCCTCTTATAAAGATTCTTCAGGTAGATGCTCCGCTTATTAAGAAAAAAGCAAAGTAAGGAGATAGAGTCATGCAATATATATTTGGCGATAACCGTTCGAGTTACGCAATAATTTATACCGACAGCACTCAATCTGAGGCGCAGAAGCTCAACAGCCTTTTGCGTTTTCCTATCGTGCCTAACGAAAAATATAATAATCTTGGTTTCCTTACATACGGAACCAATTCCGGCAATTCGCTGTTTTTCTGCATAAAGAAGGATAAGAGTATTCCAAGAAGCTGTTATTTTACCCATGCATTTAATCGCGAGGCTGATCCTGAATATTTTTCGGGCGATAAATTTCTTGATGATATTTTTGCAGATTTTATCGGTCAGGAGGATTTTGACCTTCTCAGAGACGGCGGAAAATCCGAGGTTGCTCTCCGCATAGACAGCGAGCTTTCCGCCGCTGCCGACAGAAAGCTTATTATTGATCAAAGAGTTTTGCGCGAGACAGTTGCAAGCCTTTACCAGAAAAATAAGGTTTTGTTGGTTATCGACGACGAAAACTACAGCGATAATTATGTAAAGGTAGTTTTAAAGCAGATATTCAAATATCTCACTCCTTCTCTCCGCAAGTCAACGTCATATCTCAGCGCTATTGTTGAGACCGGAAGCTTTGAAATAATGCTCAGAATCGTTCCTAAATCCATGGTTGCAGACATTCGTGAAGAATATATGAATGTAAATGGATCGGATTTCAAAGCGAAGAACGACACTATTTTCCATGAGCTTGCTGATTTTATCATGGATGAAGCAAGTCCTCATCAGCGCAAATCCTTCTTTAAGAATTACGAGGTTCTTTATTCGGGATTTGAGTCTACCTACAAAAAACAAAATGCCGAGGATCTGTTCACAACTGTTTTGCACAGTGATGTTCAAAAGCTAGAAAAAATAATCGATGGATTCCTTAGTAAAAATGTTGTAGAGCGAAAAGAAGATATTACAAAATATGCATGTAATCTTTCTACAGTTTACAATCAGGAAGCGGAATTGGAAAAACGTTTTGTATTTGAGCAATCGGATATTTTGAATCCTGCAAAGATACTTTCCAATAACAGCCTGTTCTTCTATAAGCTGATGCTTTTTGCCGACCGCGGCGATGCATTTGCTATTCAGCGCTTGGGCGAAGCTTGCAACAATATTATCATATCCAATGATAACTGCGATGCCGCTATTAATGCCGCAAGAGCTGTTAATCAAAGCGCAAAGGATGTTTCTCTCAAAATTCAGGACAAATATTTCTATGAAAAGCTTGCTTTGCCTGTTTATGAAAAGATTCTTCTTGCCCGTTGCCTTGATTTCAGAGCAATGAGAGAAAAGGCGCAGAGCCTTGTGGATGGAAGTATTGCTCAAATGGGTCCCATTGAGCCTTCTAAATCAAAAGAGATAAAGAATAATCTTGTAAACAGCGCTGTTGAAGCTGTTTCGAGTTATGCTGCCAAAGACAAAAATTTAAGAATTGCAGAATACATTGATCTGTATACAAAGAATAAAATGATACAACATAACCAAGATCTTATGTCGGGAGCCAAGGGCGGAGAAGTTAAATATCCCAACGAAATCGTTCTTGATAAGCTTGCCGAAATTGAAACCTCTCTTAATAACGGTAAGAACAACGCTGCTACCGAAGCTCTCATGAAAGAAGCTTTGGGCTTCCAGAAGGAATACCGCTTCATGGTCGATAACCTTCTTGCTCTTTATGCTGTTAAGGTATATCAAAACGGTAATATAAAGGGCATCGCATCCTTTGTAAGAACCAATTTGGATATGGCGAGATTAGAATCTGTTGTAAGCAAAATGGCAGTATATGAGCCTGCTGTTGCTTTGGGCTTCATTCTCGATGTTTATCCCGATTTCGGTAAAGCATTGGATAACGTTTTGGTAAATATCGGTAAGACAAATTCTTATATCGACAAGCTTGAAGCAGGTCAGTCAGATGCATATATTACCACAGTTTGCTTGGCATTAAAGAGATGCATGGAATCTCATTCTGCCGAAAAAAAGGATATTGCTAATAAGATCCAATCCTCAATGAGCGGTTGTGACAAAAAGAGCAATGTTTATAAATTGCTCGACTCCATGAAGTATGTTGCTAAAAACGGCGATTTGAAGAAGGCTTCTTCCGGCGGAGCAATGAAGGATGTACTTTTGGCTGTTGTCAGCGTTATCGCTGTTGCCGCTATTGCTTTTACCGTTCTTTTTGCAACTGGTGTTCTCGGCGGAGATTCCAAGGACGATAAATCCCAAGAACAGACCGAAGAAGTGTCTGCTGAAAACGGCGAAAGCTCTGAAGAAAGCGTTTCTTCGGAGGAATCCTCGGTTGCAGAAAGCTCTGACGAAGCCCTCTCCGAAGAAGAAAGCTCCAATTCTGAATTTGCCGAAAGCTCAGAAGCTGTTTCCGATGAAACTCTTTCTGAGGATGCTTCCGATGAAGGAACTTCCGAAGATGAAACAGAAGTGACATCCGAAGAAGACACTTCTGCTTCGGAAGATGAGTCTTCTCAAGAAGATGAAACGGGCAGTTTGGATGAAGACGTCCAAGACGAAGAACAATATTAAATTTAAAATTAATACCCGAAAAATGGGAGGTATGTAAGGATATGTATTCTTTGAATTCCAATTCAAGAAGAATCACAACATACGTTCAGGAAGAAGCACATAAGTGGCTTTATAATAAAATCATAAAGAACGAATATGATGTTGGTTCCAACAGGAAAGCTCAAAAGCTTATTATTGACATAAAAAAAGAAGGCAAGGTAACCGCAGAAAGCTATGACCGTTTTGTGTCCAAGGTTATCTATAACCCCTTTGATGTGGTTACACGCGGCTATAAATCCTGCAGCAAGAAATATATTTGTGCCAGAGCTATCGAAAACTTTTTCCTCAAATATAACGGAGTGATCCTTCCTATCGGCTTTGTAAAGGATTTCTTCGAGGATGACTACGAAACTCAGGCTGAAATTAACAAATATATCGAATCTGTTGTAAAAGGTCAGGAAGAAAAATTCGCAATCAAATGTCAGGAAAAGCTTCTTAACCAAACAGGCAATATTGCGGACATGAAGGACGACAAGCCCTATGTTTTCCGTACCAAGATAATGTTCCACATTACCAATATTCTCAAGGCTATTCTTACTATAGCTACCTTGGTAGTCTGCCTTAAATTTATAGTAGGCGAAGATGTAATTACAAAGATAATTGAATATAACAGAGATGGCGCACACGAAGAATTCTTCGATACATACATGTTCCATGTAATATTCAACTTTATTGTTTTGATCTTCCTTATTCCCAGAGTTATCAAGCTTATCAAAACGATAATCTTCTATATCCGTTGGCTTGCTATTAGAATCAGGGTATTTATGGTAGGATTGTCTATCAAGCAGTTTGAGGCAAACAAATTTGGAGCATTGCGCGAATATTTCAAATCTATCGTGCCCGAAATCGCTACAACTCATGTTATCAGCGAAGAAGCCTGCAAGAATGTTCCTGCTGCGAGAAGACAATATGTTGCTATTGATGAATTTGATTTTGAAAAGGTAGAAAATCAGATCGTTAAACTCTATAATTCTCCTCGCCTTCTCTTCTTGAATGCATGCTATAACGAAGAGGACGAAAGAGTATTTAAGCAGAAGAAGAAATCTTGGAGAAAGAGAATCGTTGCCAGCACCCTTCTTCTTGCTATCCTTTGCTTTACTAATATTCAAAGCTGCCGTGATTTCGCGATGGAAATCCTTGAGCCTGTTATCGAATACATTACAGGTGAAGAATTCGGTGATGACGAAGAAGTAAGCGTTTTCGGTGAAAATGCGATCAATGTTGCAGAAAAATATAGCTATATTTCATCTCCCGCTTTCCGCGGAACTGTTTCCGGCTCTAACGCTACTTGGAACGGTGATTCAACTGCGGTTCCTACATATCCCGACGAAGATTCAAAATCCCTGAATGACGGTAAGATGGCGACAACCTCCTCTAAAAACGATTCTGCATGGGTGGGCTTCCATGATTCTGCTCCTTATTTCGCGTTTGTAGGATATCATACCTTAACCTTCGATTTGAAGAAGGAAGTGGAAATCAGCGGTGTTTCCGCTTATGTAGGTACATCTGATCTTTCTTATGTGTCCGCCCCCGATACTATCGAGGTTTGGATATCTAATGACGGATTGACATATACTATGTTGGCAGATGCAACTCCCACAAACGAAACAACAGAAGAAGATACCGCAACCGAACGTGTTGACATCGTTGCAAGCGGAAAAGGCAAATATGTTCAGATCCGTTTCAAGGGCGATGGCTGGTTGTTCCTCTCCGAAGTTGAGATTTATTCCGAGGACAGCAATGCTATCTCCGGTACCGATTCCAATGCTTCTGATACAGTTTCCGATTCCTCCTCTCAAGTAAGTGCGGAAGCAAGTAACGTACCCATTTCTGAATCCGTATCCGCAACTGAATCTGAATAATTGTAAAAGGGGATGTGATTTACATCCCCTTTTCATGTAAATAAAAATCTGCCGTAAGCTTTTTGTAGACGGCAGATTTCTTGAATTTCAGTGATTTTCTCTTGCCTTTATGTCCTTGGCAAAAATCTTCTTGAAAACAGTTCTCACAAAAGGCTGAATAAAGAAAAGCTGGGTAAAGAAAGCAAAGGGGAAATTGAAGCATACCAGCTTCAGCCAATCGGCAAGAAGAGTCCAGATATTAAACCCTGCGCTGTAGTTGTAATAAAGGAATGCGGCGATAAAGCTCATTACAGGACACATAATGCCCACGGTCGCACAGAT
The DNA here is from genome assembly GCA_964650045.1 of uncultured Ruminococcus sp. GTDB lineage: Bacteria > Bacillota > Clostridia > Oscillospirales > CAG-382 > Coliplasma. Next base: position 19,419 of record CAZYRT010000013.1, on the reverse strand, counting down.
TATCGCAGTTTCGAAAAGCACGGGATGAGTTGTACGCGGGTCAAAATTACTGCAGGCAAACTTAAAGGAAAGGGGCGCGCCCAAAAGATTTTCCAAAGTGTAGGCTAAAACAAACTCAATAAGTACCACAGCCCAAATGGGAATAGGGGTTCCGAACACGGGAACTCCGCCCATTTTGTTGATGGCAGCTATCACACCGCTTTCGCCTGTGATAGTCATGAACATATTACCGTGAATTACATAAAGACTGTAAAACACATAAGCGTGAACGGTTATTACAACGGTTATAAATGCAAAAACCATTCTTTGAAATTGATTTCTCGGCATAGTTTTTCTCCTTTTCGGCAAACAAAAAACACATGTATAGTAAATCCTTCCGTACCGTGATCAGATTTACGCGCAATAGCGCAACATGTGTCGTTGAATGCCAATATTAATTTCCTTCATTGTATCATAATTTTGACGAAAAATCAACTTTTATGATGTTTTTTGTTAAAAAATCATACTATACCCATAGCTATCTCTACCAATAGAGCTACTATGACTACCAATGCGGAGATTATGAAACCGTGTATCATGGGCTTTATTCCCGATTTTTTCATGCCGGAAAAAGATGTGTTTAGCCCAATAGCCGCCAAAGCGCAGACCATGAGAAATTTGCTTGCGGTTTTTGTTCCCGATACAATTTCCGCAGGAATGGAAAAAATGCTGGTGATTACAGACATTCCGAGAAATCCCAGGATAAACCAAGGGAATATTTTCGTGATTTTGAAGTTTGCTTTCATCTCATTGGTGTTTTGGCTGTTCGCTATAGCTTCTTTTCTCTTTAAACGAAGCTGAATAAATGCAAAGGTAATAACTGTGGGAATGATAGCCAAGGTTCGTGTTAGCTTGACCATTGTTGCAAAATCACCTGCGCCTTCGGAAAAAGCATAACCTGTTGCCACAACAGAGGAAGTATCGTTAACTGCGGTTCCTGCCCAAATACCAAAAGCTTCGTCGGTCATGCCTAATGCTTTACCCATAATGGGGAAAAGTATTATCATCGCCATATCAAAAAGAAAGGTGGCTGACATAGCATAGGCAACATCATTGTCATCTGCGTCAATTGTGGGTGCGATAGCCGCGATTGCAGAACCGCCGCAAATGCCCGTTCCTGCGGAGATCAAATTTGAAAGCTTCCAATTTAATCCCAAAGCTTTCCCGATAAAATAACCGCCTCCAAAGCAAGTCAGCAAAGTGAATATCATAACTGTCAGAGACATTTTTCCCACATGAAGAATAGTGGTGATATTAAGAGATAATCCCAGCAGAATAATAGCGAATTTTAATATTTTTTTAGATGTGAATTTAACTCCCGATGCGAAAACGACGGTGTTTTTCAGAAAATGATTTAAAACCATACCGATAAACATGGCGATAACCGCCGAACCTATCAAAGGAATCGGCAATAAGCTTTCGATCCGGCAGGCTATTATTGCGATCAATGCCGATAAAAGTATTCCGGGAAACAATTTTAATATCTTCATCAAATTATTCTCCTTTTATCTATTAAACGTCTTGATTATACCACTGTATTATGATAAAATCAAATTATTAAAACTTATCAAATGATAAAATTGTGCTATAGAGGGAACCATGCTTGATCACAGAATATATACATTTCTCGTATTATGCGACGAAATGAATTATCGGAAAACTGCGGAAAAACTTAATATGACCCAACCGGGTGTAACTCAGCATATTAAATATTTGGAAAACTACTATGGCGTCAAATTGTTTGAATATGACGGTAGAACTCTGAAAAAAACCGAAAATGCCCTTCGATTAAAGCGTCATTTCGATAGTGTCAGAGCCTCAGAAGCTTCGGTACGTCAGGCTTTTGAAGCAAGGAATACGGTTAATATAAGCATCGGTGCAACAAAAACCATCGGTGAATTTGTCATTCCTCCGCAAATACGCAAATTTCTTAAATTACCTCACCATAATTGCCAATTAGTTATTGATAATACAGAAAATTTATTGCAAATGCTTGAAAATTGCGAAATTGATTTCGCTGTTATAGAAGGTGTATTTGATAAATCCAAATATAACTATAGGTTGTATAAAAAAGAGAAGTTTTTGGGGATTTGCGCGAAAACACACGAATTTGCAGGAAAAACAGTTTATCTTGAGGATATTTTTAATTCAGATATAGTAGTTCGTGAAAATGGTTCGGGTACGCGGCTGCTTTTACAGCAAGCTGTTGCCGATAAAGGATTTTCGCTTCAAAACTTTAAAAGATGTGTCTCGGTGAGTAATTTTTCGGTTATCTGCGAGCTTGTGGCAAAGGAGGATTTTATAACCTTTGCTTATGAACCTATTTCACATTGTCGGGATGACCTTGCAACATTTATAGTTGAAGATATGCAAATTAACGGGGAATTCAATTTTGTTTATTGTAATGAGGAAACAGCGGAAGAAAAAATAGCCTTGGTTTTTTCGGACATCGTGAAATAGTAATAGTTTATTGAAAATAAAAATATGGGAAGGAGGGAGAATTTGAACAAGAAACGCGAAAGCAAAATTGTGCTTACTCAAGAGGACGCTTGCTTTATCGAAAAATTAATAGAAGAAAACCTGCGGCATATGAAAAATGTAATTTACAACACATTGGGTCAGGAATATAAATATCTTGCGGAAGACACAATTAATGAATTATATCTGCTGATGTGTCAAAAGATAAATATATTGAAAGCTCACACCTGCCCAAAGGCATGGCTGCTGGTAGCTTCAAAGCGCGTTTCTCAGGGTATGATAAATAAACAAAAAAGAGAAATGCCCTCCATTCCTCCCGAACAAGCCTCCCGTCATATAGGAAAATCCGATATTTTCGAGGATGTTGTATATGATATCTGGCTGGAGGATAAAGTCCCCGAAAAGCTTATTTCCCATTTAACGAAAAGGGAACGGGAGATATATCATAAGATATACATAGAAAACAAAAAGCCCAAGGATATAGCAAAAGAGCTGAATATTACAGCAAATGCAGTTCGTAATATTCACAAAAATCTAAGAGATAAAATCAAAGATGATATCGAACTGAAAAATTTTTGAAAAAATTTTAAAAATTTTATTGATGTTTTTATATATTAAAGCATTTATGGGTGAGGAGGTAAAAAAGTGGTGAAAAATTTTGAACTTGATAATCTGACCGGTCAAGAAATCAAGGAGATGATTAATGCAAACATTATAACTTTAGACGAACTTAATACCTCGGCATTGCGTAAATTGATGGATCATGAAACCGATATGCTTTGTTACGGAGAAGGGGATATTGAGCTTATAGCCCAATGCTCCGATCTTTTGGATCAGGCAGAATCTCCCCTTATGTCAGACGAAGAATTTATGGATATCGTTCATAGATCCAAATCCGAAAATGTTGCTGTAGCAGATAATGAAAAAGCCCCTAAAGCCAAACCTAAATTCCGCAAGATTCTTAAGCGTGCGATTATTGCTGCGGTTGCGGCGGCTTTGCTGGCGGCAGGCACAATTGCCGCTACCGGTTCTTTAGACGGTACTATGGCTAAATATTTCAGGGAGGCATTGAATTATCCAAGAGGCACATGGGTAGAAGTAGACGGTCATTCTGTAATCATTAATGATCGTGCTACATACTATTATTCTGTTGAAGAATTAATGGAAAATGTTGATGTGGATATTATGTATCCCACAAAATGGCCTCAAGGTAATGAGCTGAGAGCGATTGCTGTGGACAAGGATATTACAGAGATAAGCTTCCTGACCAATGAACACTTTATTAATTTTGGCGTTAATTTGAATATACCCGATTATTATGAAAAGCAGAATAAGCATTATGCCCACAGTGAGCATTATGTTTATAACGGTATAACCTATTATATTGATGTTTATGATGTAACAACAGTTTATTGGTATACAGGCGGACATGAATACCGTTTCGGTGTCCGTTCAAGAGAAGATGCAATATTTATGATTGAAAACATGAAGGAGTTAAACAATGAAAAAGATAATTAGTATTTTAATGAGTATTTTGATGATAATGTCAGCTATGTGTATTTTTGCTTCAGCGGCTTCCGAGACTGACAATACATATACCTGTGTAATCGACGGATGTGAGCATACTGTTATATTTGATGAATCGGTTCCTGCCGAAAAGCAGGAGATGATCGCTCAAAAGCTGATTGGCATTTATGATGATTCTGCGGAAACCTATGGCTTGGGCTGTACCTTGTTCGGTCATGATTATGTTTATACCCAATCAAGCTATATTACCCACAAGGTAAAGGTTTATGACCCCAGATGCAGAAAAAGCACCTATGATATAACCTATTGTGAGGATTGCGATTATATGGAGCAGACTCTCGCTGGAACTGAGTATATCACCTGCTGTCCCGAGGATTAAAATACAGAATACAATGGAAGACTATATGGATTTCGGTGAGTTTGTAGCAAAGAAACGCCGTGAATCAGGAAAAACAATTCGGGAATTAAGCGAAATCATAAAAATATCCCCTGCGTATTTTTGCAATATGGAAAAAGGAAAGCGTCCTGCACCTTCGGGAGAGATACAGAATATTCTCGCAGATGCGCTAAAGCTTTCCGAAAGGGATAAGGAACTGTTCTTTGAGCTTGCCGCCGAAACAAAAAGAGACGGTACCTTGGCTTATGATATTTCCGAATATGTAAACGGCGACGAAAACATAAAGGCGTTTCTGCGCCAAGCCTCCAAATACGGCATTTGCGGTCAGGAGCTTTTGGAGTATATTAACGGTTATTGATGTTTTCCGATTTCTTTGATTCACCACAAATTTTAATTCCTCGTTGTTCAATAACCTATACAACAATAAAAAGAGCGCGAAAGGCGCTCTTTTTATTGTTGCGAAAGAGCAATGTAACGGTACGTAATTGGGGTAAAGAAAAGCGATTAGGTGCGTAACCGTACTGTTCGACAAATAGGAATCTATCGATAAAATCAATGAGCTTTTTATAACATTACGGACTAAACTCTTGACAAAAACGCAACGCCCAAGCCAAATACGCCTATCGCTATTCCAAGAAAGCTAATCGCTTTAGCAAAAAAGTCAAAAGCACCAATGCAATTCTCATCATCAGCTAAATATGAAATGCGCGGGAATGCTTTGAGATAAACCACCCAAGCGCTATTTGGTATTTTATGTGGTTTTCTCCAAAAATCAAAAACGCAAAGATAAAGCTTGTTGTTTACACTATATACGTACTTCGTTTTCGTTAAATGCTTTATGGTAAAAGCAACTCTTGGAGGGCCATCATATTTTCCAAAACCAGTCCAAACTGCAACATCTTTTTTGTATTTACTACCGCGCAGTTTACCAAGTGTCCTACTCGTTTTATGGGGCGATTTTTCAAATATCAAATAGGCGCCAAAATAGAATACTGATATCAACAGTAAAATACCACCAAGAACAAGAAAGCATATTCCTGTTGTTTTCATAATGTACTCCTCTTAATTACAATTTGAACTTGATATCAAGAAGAGAATCAAATTCAAGTTTGTTTAATAGATTATATCATAAATCTCATTTACTTTCAATGATATATCGCTTGCGCGATATGATATACGGCTTACGCCGCATAACACTATTTTAGGTGTTCTACCTGCATGATAAGCCTCAGCAACCACAGGAACTCTGTATTTTGCAGCCTTGCTGCTTCCCAATACAATAATGCAATTTGCATTTTCTCCTGTATCAACTAAATCTTGAAACAATAATCTATCTATGATTTCAAATGTTAAATCCTCCTCTTTTATCTTTGAAACTAACATTTTTCTTCCTTGCGAATATTTATGTGGTGAATAGACCTTTAGATTTATCGAACTGCCATGTTGTTGTATGAATGGTTTTTTTGCCAAAGGGGTTGATGAATTTTGAAAGACCATACCAAGTGCTGCCGATACATTCATCCTCTCTGCCATCGTTATATATAATAAAGTATTTTTCGGAGGATAAGGTCTTGCCTTTATAAAGTTCAGTATGCCTAATTTTATATTCCAACAGCTCTTTTAAAAATTGTTTTGCACGTTCGATATAATTATCTTCTCCGTCATTAATCCCTGAAGTATAGTCTTCAAAATGGCAATGATCGGTAAAATAGAACACGATGATTTCATTTTCAAGAACCTCAAAACCCACGTGATGTTTTTCGTCAATGGTTACAAAATCCGACCTGTAATCTCGATTGATCCAATCTTTGTTGTCTGTTGTAGAAATCTTAATTACAGAATCATCAACATAAGTTTTTAATGATTTGAGCACTATTTTGGTTGTTTCAAAATTCAATTCTCTTACCACCTTTGAAATTGTTATACCAAAAATTATTATACACAAAAAGAAAACAACCGCAATCCTAAAATTACGGTTGTTATTGGCGCAGAGGGAGGGATTCGAACCCTCGTGAGATTGCTCTCAAACTGATTTCGAGTCAGCTGTCACGCAGGTTCTCTCTGTCCCTCACTATCCCTAATTTCCGCAAATTTTAAGCATTTAGTGACCGCTTTATTGCCCCTTCCGAGAAAAATGCACGGCTAATGCAAGGCGGGAGGGACGGGCGGTCACTATTTTTTTTGTTTTTAAGTCAGCCTCGCTAATTTCAAAAGTTCATATTGCTGTTTGTACCATTCGCGTCAAAGAACATAATATAATAAATCGGAATATATGTTATCTTTCCTTTCTGTGCAACCGTTCTTTCGTTCGAAACAACAAATGCTTTTTTTACGTGATAATCCTCATTTTGAACAAAGGCGTTCAGTGCGCTGTGCACAGTGTAGTCTTTGCCGGATTTCACTTCGATCGGCACTGCCGATAGGCTGTCATAATCATCAATAAGATAGTCTACTTCACCGCGGCTACGATTATCGTAATAAAATAATTTGTGTCCGTGGCTGGCAAGCTCGCTTGCAACGACGGTTTCGTAAACAGAACCAAGATTGATGCTCTTTTCATCGTCTAAAACCGCACGGATATTGTTTCCATAAAGAATACCGGTAAGAATACCAACATCGTTTAAATAAAGTTTCAGAAGATTTTTTCCGGAAGATTCGATGAGAGGAAATGTAGGATTGGATATTGCTTGAACGTTAAGCGCAATACCGGCACTGATCAGGTATTCGAATTCGTCAGCATAATCGCCAAATGTCTTGCCTTTTTTATTTTCAATGCTTTGCGCTATAACACGTTTCTTTTTGTTTTCCATATTAGAAGGAATAAGATCAAAAATTCTGCGAATTTTCAATCTGTTTTCTTCATCATATTTTGATGCGTCTGCAGCGTAATAATCGTGAATTTCATTTTGAACTTCACGAACCGCTTGTATATTTTTTGTGCTAATATATGCATTGACCGCATCGGGGAGCCCACCAACAAGCAAAAACTTGCGGAACATGTCCATCATTTTGTTGTGCATCGGTTCTTCAAGTGCTTCAAGTTTTTCAAACTTTTTTCTCATGGAAGAAATCACAAGCTCATTCATTCCGTTTGCATAGAGAAATTCTTCAAAGTCCAAGGGAAACATTCTTACCTTGCGGATACTGCCCATTGGAATAGAGGTAGTTTGTGAAAGGGTAACACCCAGCAAAGAACCACTGGCAATATAAGTAAACTTATTATCCTGCGACAAAAACTTGAGCAAAGTGAGCAGATGAGGATATGCTTGAATTTCATCAATAAAAATCAATGTATCTTCTTTACTCCCCAGTTTTTCGCCATCAGTCATACTAACCTGAAGATAAAAGTCCTCTACCGTTTTAACGTTTTCAAAAAGGCGATCTCCCAAAGAGTCCTCGACCATGTTGAGTTCAATGTAGTTTTTGAATAGTTTCTTGCCTACGTGTCTGATGATATATGTTTTGCCGATTTGGCGTGCACCATCGATCAAAAGAATCTTTTTGGAATCTGATCTTAAATGCTCATCAATGAGCTTTTCTATCTTACGAAAAAGCATTATAAACCTCTCCTTGGAACTTTTCAAATGTATTATAACATATCATCACCAACATTTCAATAGAAAAATTATAAATATTTATGACTTTTCAAAAAACAGATATTATTTTTATATTGTCCACGATTCTCTCTGGACTTTACGTTTCTTTGTGATATCCTTTGTGCTGACAAAACAGAAAGGAGTCACACGATGACAACCGAAGAAAAGATAAAAGGGCTGGAGCACCTCCTCCGTAAATGCCCCGACGTGATCACCGCACTCGAAGCATCAAGACTGATACACGTGAGCAAGAATAGCATCCACGCGGCGATCAACGAGGGTAAGCTTATCGCATATGCCTACCGAGGCAAGCGGCTGATCAGCAAAGCCGACTTTTTCGATTACCTCGCCGCCACAACCGACGACGAAACCGCATGGCAAAGACGACAGCGTGAGAGGATGAGCCATGACGAATAAAGTAAAGAAGGAGGAAAAGATCACCGCCGAGGAGATCTGCAAGATCCTACATATCAGCAAACGAAAATGCGCCTGGATGCTTCAAAACGGAATGATCCCCTGTAAGGACTCCAGCAAGAAAACTCGACGTTACACCGTCCTGCGAAAAGACCTCGACGCATTTATCAAGGACAGTACCGAGCATCCTGAGAAGTATTTCATCCCCGTCACCTTTACCTCAAATAACCCCGGTAAACGCGAGCCCGATAAGTACTACCTGTACCCGCACCAAGTCCCCGAAGACTTCCGCCCCTGGCTCGACGATCAGTGGTACGACTTGCCCGACTTCATCACCCAAAGGATGTGGAATCCATCCTCGGCTATGAGCACGAATCCGTCCGCCGATGGATCCACCGTGGCTGGCTTCGCATCACCAAAGCCCATAACTTTGAAATCGTCCCACGCGAATGGCTCATCGAATTCACCTGCGACTACGCCTTCCGCATCGCCAAGAAAAGCAAAACCCACCGCGAATTGCTGGATAAATACTTCGGTTAATGCATAATACCCTTCGAGAGCACCACTCCCGAAGGGCTTTTCTTTTCAATTTATTTCAAGCTTTGAAAAGATTTTCAGCACGTTCAAAGGAAATAATCGAGCGAACGCAAGAATTTGTATTGACAAAAGTCGATTTTTGTGATATAATATATGCAATTTAATTTCGTAGAGGTGTTAACGTGGCAATCAGCTATAAGAAACTTTGGAAATTACTCATTGATAAGGATATGAAAAAGAAAGACCTGCAGGCAGCTGCAGGTATTAGTTCTGCTTCTGTAACGAAGCTCGCAAAGAATGAAAATGTAAATACAGAAGTGCTGCAAAAAGTATGCACTGCTCTGAATTGTGATATCGGAGACATTATGGAGATGATTCCGGATGATTTAACCAAAGAACTTAAATAATGTTTTAGGAGAAAAATATGAGTTGCTCATTTATATCAGTGTTAAGACAATTAAGCAATCTATCTTGTGATGCTGTTGCAAATGTTGATTCATTTGGAGAGCTGAAAAAATACTTACATGTAAGAAGAAGTCCGGAATTTGCTCTCCGGAATTTGTTGTTGCGCACTGAAAATGTGTCCCATAAGCAACTTATACTTGTATGCGGAAGTGCAGGCGATGGAAAATCTCACTTGCTTTCTCATTTGAAAAATGAAGAGCATCTTCTTGACAATTACATAGTTATTAACGATGCAACAGAAAGTGATGCCCCTAACCGTACTGCGATTTCTACTTTGGCAAAGAAGATCGCAGCCTTTAGCGATGCGAATATTAATAATGGCAATACTGAAAAGATTATTCTTGCAATTAATTTGGGTATGCTGAATAATTTTATTGATTCCGATGAGGGCAGAGATTTTTCTTCATTGCGATTGTATATTGAGAATAATAATATATTTAGCATAGACGAAGGGCTTTCGTTAGATCCTGACGGTTATTTCCAACATGTAGATTTTTCGGATTATCAATTGTACACTCTAACCGAACAAGGCGCAAAATCTGATTATCTTACACAATTATTCAGAAAAATTTTTGCAAAGACTAACGATAATCCGTTTTATAATGCATATTGCATAAATGCTAATTGCGATTTACATACACGTTGTCCAATACGAAATAATTTTGAGTTTTTATCACAGGAGACAGTTCAGGATGTTCTCGTGCAGAAAATCATTGAAACTTCTATAAAGCACAAGTTGGTTATTACATCAAGAGATGTTTTAAACTTTGTTTATGATGCTATTGTGCCACATGAATTTGATGAAAAAACTTTTTGGAAATGCTTCAAATATCCAGCAAAGTTTTTAGAAAACTATATCAAGTATACGACGCCTATGCTTGTACTTGACAATAGAGGCACATCCTCCTTGCTTGACCATATGGCTGATATTAAAGCGGATAGCGTGAATGCGGAAACAAGAGACTCCAAATTACTTGATTTTTATGCAAACGATGAAATGGCGAGTAGCATTGCAAATAAACTTGATGAATCTTGTTATAAACAAGTAATTGTCGGGTGTGACCTTCCCTCAATTGATGAAGAAAGAGAATTAAAAAAGTATCTTTATAAATTCATTATTTATCAACGTGAAATGATAGATAAGACAGCGGAAATAGATTCTGTCTACATTTCGTTTGTAAAGGACTTGTATTGTGCACACTCGGGTAGAAACAAGGAGTTACGAGCATTATATGATAGTGTGACCAGAAGCATATATTCGTGGGACGGATTGTTTGGAGAAGGATTAATATGCTTGGATGATTCGAATGATAGATATAGTATCGTAGAAAACTTATCTATAAAACCTCATTTAATTAAAACAGCTCCCGAGGAAGAGGTTTCCAGGTTTTTACCTACAATTGCTGTCCGATTCAGAGACGTTAGAGAAGAAAACGATGTTACTATTTACTTGGATTATGCGTTGTATCGTTTGATTCAGTCAATGAAAGATGGCTATCGCCCCTCATCTCAGGATTGTAATATTCACGCTGATTTTGTGAGTAAAATCAAGGCATTGATCGATTTGGGCGAAAAAGGAAAACGTGTATTTATTGTTCCAAAGAATAACGACGAAAAAACGCGTTATATTTTCGAAGAAACAGAATTTGGATATAGCTTCAAGGAGGTGAGATTATGAGTTTTGTGTTAGATCAAGAAATCATGAAAAAGTCTTTCATGATGGGGGACGACGGAAATCGCTTTACTCATAATGCTGCTAAAAAAATTAAGCTGTTTCCATTTGTAACCAACAATAATGCCTTGGTGATCCGAACGCTATCAAGTGTTGTAGGCGAGTGGCTTAGAATAGTAAAAAAACAAAAATTTCAACCTCATCAAGTGAATGATGCGATAACCAATATAGTTAAAAATGTTGATGTTGACGAAGAAAACAAAGAAAAACTGTTTCATATTCTCAAAGAACTCTATTGGGATGAAAATGATCATATTCGTCCTAACAGTATAGATTCTATGATTTACATTCCTGTCTCTGACCCGAGTGAAGAAAAGATGGCACAATACTTGTTTTCTGTTTTAAGCTCTGATGACCAGTTGCACTTGACTGTGGAAAAAGCAATAGAACGCGCTTCATTACAAGCTAACGTTCTTGAAAAAGCAGTAATGGAAACTTTACGTCAAGGCTGTGTCCCTGCAGATCCTAAGGAACGCTATTATACATTGCATACTGCTGCCAGAGATATGTTTGCAGATGATATCCGTTTTGTATTGGAAAATCCTTCTCGTACTAAAGATCATTTGGTGGATTTGCTTGAGTTTTACTATTTCTTTTACACTTCTCAATCGTGTTTGATGTTAGATCAATTTGAGCATGGCGACAGAACCAAAGTAGTTCCATTATTTTTTAGTTTGGATTGGGAAAAGACAAATAAAGCACGTGATTGCTATAAGCTCGGATGGATACAGCTTCAACCTGCCATAAACCATCTTTTTTATCATGCCATTACGCTGGATATATTGAATCAAAACAATACGGATGATAGATACGACTATATTGCGATTAAAGCCGAAGAAACTGATGAGAATGCCGTTTTTATGGCGGAACAAATTCGTACCGTAACTGATTTGTATCGCAATGCAATTGTTTCAATTTCCCAAGCTTCAGAATGTGTGGAATTCAATAATATTGTAAAGGACACCGATCTCGGAACAGTTTTTTCCGAGGTTAGATATCTCTATGATAGTGTAAAGGTGCAATTTGAGCATACAGGCAGAGGCCGTGCAAGTGACGGATATGTAGAAAAATTTTTGGCATATTGTCACGATAACTTCTTAAAAAGTCGCGGACAAAACGGAATGATGCTCAATATTACAGAAGAACGATTGATATTTTTAACCAAACTTGCCATCAAAGACAATGATCAAATGAGTTTGAATGATGTCTTTGAACAGTTCAAGAATAGAGGAGTATTTTTTGATTCTTCCTCAAAAGAAGAAATTATTAAATTCTATTCAAAGTTGAACCTTATAGACAAAAAGAGTGATAGCGGAGATGCACAATATGTCAAGAGATTTTTATAAATATATTGCTACTCGAATAGTTGAATATTTTAAACAAGAAAACGAAAACATACATAGCGGTGACCGTTTCCGTCTGAAACTTGACAACTTAGATATGGTTGCTGAAGTGAACAAGGCGTTAATAGAAGAAACTTCATCTCATTCGATTCAAGGAATGTTTGTGCTGTCTGATACGTACAAGACTTATACCATAAAGCTTTCAGGAAAAGAAATTGTTGTCGCGGCACAAATCGAAGATATGACAAATGACTTTTTTGCAACCTTACGAAATCTGACATTGGATGTTAACCCTAATCCCATTTTGATGATTTCTTGTTCTCCTATAGATACGATTACCAATGCCACGAGAGATATGGCAGCCAAAGGGATGCCGTTTCACACAGATACTTTGATCGAAACAATCGAACGTGACATAAAAAACTCATCATCTTTATCTTCGGATGATGTGTGTTTACTGTTATATGAGTTGAACAGAGTAAAAAGAGATAGATTTGCAGACACGAAATCATTATTCGAATACAAGAGTTTTTTGTCTTCTCTTCGCCGGGGAAAAGTCGAGAAAGAAGGTTGGATTGATTTTCGTTTGTTGCCGGATGATTTTTCTGCCGTTCCAGACAACAAACGCAGTGAGAGAATAAGTAACAATCACGATGATTTTGAAACAATTGATCATGCTTTCCGCTATGGAAACATTAGGGATGCTCTTGGCGGAGAATATGACGGTTCTTTGATAGGAGAGCTCGAGACAAAAAAGAGAAACGGAAATCAGTGGTATGAGTCGCTTGACTACGCCAAGTTATTACAATCAAAAGCAAAAAAAGAACGCAAACAAAGTAATCCGCTTAACATTGAAAACGAAGATATCTCTGCTTATTATGATATGCCGATGTTATATTCGTTTGATATTGATGAGAAAATGTTTATCCGCAATGCTGGTGAAAGCAAGGCGAAGCAACGCGATAAGAATATTTTAATTTATAACCCCGACAAAAAAGATCGTATTGATTTACGTATCACAACTAATGTTGCTCTCAAAAAAGATGGCGTTATTCGTAAGGATACGGACAATACAAGCGTAGATATCAATCACAAGGAATATGTTTTTCATATTATCACATCTGGATGCGCCTTTTCTCAAGTTGAACTTCATGACGGAGAAAATAACATTCGCTATAAATTCCGCATCTGTATTGTAGATATTGCGCCTACATTTTTGAAAAACATACAGACCTGTTACAGAGTTGATGGTTCTGGTAAGAAGCGCCGTATTGTTATAGAGGGCGTTAAAGGACAGTTGATTATCAATCCAGGACAGAACGGGAGTATTACACAGGACTTGAAAGAACAGGGTGTATATGCTTGTACTTATGACCAGACTCTCAGACTTGACATTGACGAGGAAAGCATTTCGCCCGATAGTGGAAAGCTAAATTTCATTATCAGTTTTGGAACTTTGGATATCCCTTTTACACTTTCCGATGATATCGTTAAGCCTACAGAGTTAACCGGCATTAAGGCATTCAAACTAAAGAATGCACAAAAACGCGGATTGGAGTATTGTGGAGAAAACCGTGTGGATTTGGGAACTGTACGGTATTATGTTCGCGGAGCATTTGAGGAGGACTTGCGCAAAGAAGCATTTATTATCGAAAATTCCGCTGCATATATCGAACTCGATGATGAAGGTATTCATAAAAAGGATATTGAGATTTGCGAAGATGTGCGTTCTGCATACAACAATATGATTTCGCTTATAAGAAGCAGAAATCAGTTGCCCAGTCTCACATTTTATGATGAAAAAGTGATCGAAGTGGCGACTTGTTATGTGAATGCAGTAAGAGACTTTTTTTCTTCTATTGAACAAGGGAAAATTCTGACGGGCATTCATAATAACACTCTTCTGCTTGGCTTGGTATATGATAGAACTACCAATACCATTGCGTTATCTCCGCTTCATCCACTTAATGTTATATATCAACTTGAATTGGTGACACAAACCAATATCGATAAAGTAAGAGACGATATCGTGGAACGCTTAACCTCTGCGAATTTGTTGCCCTATATAAAGCATTTTGATTCGAGAGAACTGTATGAGGTTGTCGAACAGCGTAATTCCCCCGAATGGCACTATTATGCTCCTATGGACAATAAACGTTTTAAGGGAGCAAGAGATTATGTCCCGAAGCTTGTCAAAGAGAAAATCGAAGAATATCATGCTCATTTCAAGTTTCTGTTCGGCGATATCGGAAGCAACAGAATGAAGATCAGCTTACATAATCTTGGCGACTGCAAAGAGATTCTTCATGGTATTATTCTGTATTATCGCAAGCAACTTAAGGATAATAATATGCTCCCCGAAGAGTTGTTAGGATTTGATATTGATATCTACGGAAAAAATGATACCGTTTCCTCAACAGACTTTTCCATTCTGTCAAATCTCAAACGAGTAAAAACTTATCTTGACAATATGGACACCAAATCTGAATTCAATTCCGATTTGGCCGCTATTCTCGTAAGTAAGATTCACACCTATATTCATAAGCCGAATGAGACCTCTTACAAGTATTCGCACATTGCGTTTTACGAGATGATTTCAAGCGAAGATTGTGGTGATAGTTTGATTTCTGGATTAACTACGGGAGCTTCTTTAGATGGTATTGTATCGGGAATTCCTTCGGTTTATAGCGAAGGGTGGTATAAAACCGGATTTGGAACAAACTATGCTACCAATTCTGAACTGATTAAGTTTGCATCGCTCTTGAATTCGCTTTATCGCGTTGCATTCTCGAGTAGTACCTATACAGAAGACCATTGTATTACTACAGAGATCTCAAAGGGATCAAGCGATCAACTTGAGAAGGTATACTCGTCTGCAAACTGGATTGTATTTGTAGATCCTAAAGTAGATCTAAGCTTCTTCTATCAAGACGATAGTTCCAAAAATCTTTTGATTATCCACTATGGGGATCAAAACTCTTCAGCCAGTGGTTATAATGCAATTACTGTAACAAGAAAATCTGAGCAATATGAAAATATTATTGCTCAAGAGTTAAATAAAAATGGAATTGCGGCAACACCCCAATCTGCAAAAAAGATCATCGACTTCTTTAATGCTATCAATGGCAGATGGCTGTTAAGATTGATTTCCTCCAAAAAGGCATTGGAAAGTAATTTCAGCCGCGAGAAAATGAGCATTATCTCTGCCATCAAATTTGCGATGGCCTATTATTCACACAAGGATATTGTTTGGATACCGTTGTCTTTGGAAGAGATTTTGCGTGTATCCAGAAACACCGGATTGTCCCAAGATGGTTTGTTATCGGCAAAGAATTTGGGATTTGTGCAAGGCGCAACGTGTGACGATTTGCTCTTGATAGGTATAGAGCATGGAACTGGCAAATTAAAAGTCCATATTCATCCGATTGAAGTTAAGATAGGAAATAATTCTAATGCAATCCTTGATAAGGCACAGAAGCAGCTCTCAAACACATATAGAGGTTTTATGGATGCTTTATGGCCGGAATGTGACGAACGTTATTCTATCGAGCGTAAGGTTGTTAGAAACTTTGTAATGCAGCTCGCAATACTCAGTTGCGAAAAGATGAAATTGTACGGTATCTATCCGGAAGAAGAATGGAATATTATTTTGGATAAGCATCGTTGCGATTTGTTAAACGAAAACTATACTATTTCTGATGAACTTAACAAGTACATTGGTATAGGAACGGTTGTATCCTTTAAGCAAGATGAGGTTCTCATTTCGGGAAGCCGTAACGAAGAAAATGATATCGTTTTAACTCATTTACCCGAAAAAGAGGGATACGACTATTTGGTCAAATCAATTGCAGAAATTGAAACGGAAGTTAAAGAGGCAAAATATTTGCCGCCGAAGCTTCCTGTTCAGCTTAACGACGTAACAAGCGAAACTATATTCGAGCAACAAGTAATTGTACATCGCGATGCATTGAAGGATATTCTCCCCGGCAACGATAATGAAGAAGTCATGGAAGAAATTTCCGAAGCTGAAACTATTGATGAGACCGAAGAGATTATTGAAGAAAATGATATTCACAGTATCACGGTAGAATCAACTACAGAAGCGTCAACAGATGTTGTTGCAGGTAGCGAAATGTGTGTACTGTTTGGACACGATCAAAGTAATGGTCAGCCATTGTATTGGCATCCAGGCAATACTGATGAAGTCTTCCATACCAACACGGGAATCATCGGTACTATGGGAACTGGTAAAACTCAGTTTACACAGTCGTTGGTTACACAGCTTTATCGTGAGCGTGTAAACAATGTTGGGGAGCCTAACATTGGTATTCTTATCTTTGACTACAAGGGAGACTACAACGAGAGCAAGGAAAACTTTGTTAAGGTAACAAATGCTATTGTTTTGAAGCCGTATCACCTTCCTTATAACCCATTGGCATTAACAATCCCTCGAGTATTTAAGCCTTTGTTGCCAATTCACGTTGCCAATGCATTCAATGATACTTTATCAAGAGTGTACCACCTCGGTCCTAAGCAGAGCAGTTCACTTTTGAACTGTATCAAAGAAGCCTATGCACAAAAAGGCATAAATCAAGCTGATCCTTCTTCTTGGACGTTAACCGCGCCCACTTTCCATGATGTTTTCAGAATATATATGGATAACGAAGGCATCAAGAAAAACGACTCTCTTGAGGCTGCACTTAGTAAGTTGAATGATTTTGAAGTGTTTGAATCTGATCCAACCAAGACAAAGTCACTGTTTGATTTGCTGAATGGCGTCGTAGTTGTTGATATATCCGGTTATGATTCCGATATTCAGAATTTGATTATCGCAATCACATTGGATCTGTTTTATGCTCAAATGCAAGCAATGGGTTCAAGTAAACTTTCCGGAAAGCATCGCCAGCTCACGAAAATGATCTTGGTAGATGAAGCGGACAATTTCTTGCACGAAGGCTTTCCGTCGCTAAAAAAGATACTTAAAGAAGGTAGAGAGTTTGGTATAGGTACAATTCTTTCTACGCAGTTCTTAAAGCATTTTGGTAGCGGTGAAGACGATTTTTCAAAGTATATTTTAACCTGGGTTGTTCACAATGTGGCGGATCTTAAGAATACCGACATACGTTTTGTGTTCAACACAGAACCCAATAGTGCGCTTGAAAACAAGCTTTTCAATGATGTTAAGAAATTGCAAAAACATCATAGTATTGTAAAGATCGGAAACAACCCAACACCTATTTACATTAAGGATAAAGCGTTCTGGCAGCTTTATAATGAAATCAAAGACTAAAGCAGAGTGGTGTATTTATGAATCAAGAAATATTAAATTTATTTGACAACATTATAGAGCAAATGGCTTTGGTGTACAAGCACGATTCTCGTCCATGGATGATTGGATTCAGCGGAGGTAAGGACTCAACCTTGTTATGCCAATTGACATTCGAAATGTTGGAACGCTTAACACCCGAAGAGCGAAACAAAAGAGTTTATATCGTTACTTCGGATACGATGGTTGAGAATCCTATCGTTCAAAACTATATGCACAGAATGAAGGATGCTATCAATCAAGCAAGTTTACAGAAAAAGCTGGGAGTGGAAGCTCATATCATATATCCCGCAGTCAAGAATCGTTTTTGGAGTGCGGTAATTGGTCTGGGCTATCCCACTCCCGAGGCTCCTGGTTTTAGGTGGTGTACTGAAAGGCTGAAAATTATACCTTCCAATGATTTCACATACAACGTTATTAAAAAAGATGGTGAAATCGTGATTCTGTTGGGTGTTAGAAAGGCTGAAAGTATCACTCGATCAAGAAGTATTACATCTCGAGAAATTGAGGGAAAGATACTAACTCCTCATGATACTATCAAAAAGGCTTATGTTTACAGTCCATTATCTGAAATCAAAAACGAATACGTTTGGGAGTATTTATTGAAAGATAATGGAATAAGCGCTTGGGGCACAGATAACAATTATCTATATGGATTGTATCAAGGCGAAGATCTTGGCGAAGAACAGAGTGTCGTTGGCGAGGTCAACAAAGACAAAGTTGCTATTAGTGGTAACTCGCGTTTTGGCTGCTGGTGCTGTACAATGGTCAAAGAAGACAAGTCATTGAAAAACTTCATTGATCATGGTGCCAAAGAATTGGAACCTCTACGTGAGTATAGGAACTGGCTCGTAGAACTGAGAAGCAATCCCGATGCCAGAGACTATCGCCGCAGAAATGGTTCTGTTTACACATTGTCTTCCGGCGAGCTTGGACGAGGCCCCTTTACACTTGAAACAAGAAAACTCATGCTTAGACGATTGCTCGAACTGGAAGAACAAACCGGATATAATTTGATTTCGATGGAAGAGTTGAAATATATTGATAAGGTTTGGGAATCTGAGGGGGATCTTTCTTGCAGAGCATTGGTTGACATTTATTATGAAGTCAAAGGCAAGAGATTGCCTTGGGATCAGTACAAGAAAGCTAAGTATGATGATGAAACTTTGTCATACATTTCTGAACTGTGTGATCAGAACAATATACCTTTTGATTTGATTTCTCGCTTGATGGTCGCAGTAGACAATAATAAATTATATACGCGTTTAAGGAATACCGATAAGGAGATTGAGAAAATCTTAAATCAAGGTTGGCTTCATTACGAGAAAATAAGAGAGGAATTAAAAGATGAAATTGACGAAAATTGAATTAAATAATTTCGGCTCTTATTATGGAAAGAATGTCTTGTCCATTGACATTTCTGATAACCAAAAACAAATCGTCCTAATTGGTGGTGAAAACGGTGCTGGTAAAACTACTCTTTTCACAGCAATTTTGCTTTGCTTGTATGGGCATTATTCATTCGGATACAAAAATTCCGGAAAAGTATATACACAGAAAGTGTA
>CAZYRT010000012.1:0-54090 GCA_964650045.1 uncultured Ruminococcus sp. | reverse complement strand
GGTGGAGGTTGGTGATGAGTTGGTTAAGGTTTATCAATTTGCATGTAGACCGTCCTTTGTATCTATGCTGATTTTCGCAAGGGAAATGATTGATATAACAAGAAACTTTTATTCAACAATCAATGTAGACGCAAGCCTTATTTAAGGTAAAAAAGAAATATTTCGGTTTTCAGGCACGTTTCATTCGTGTCATTAAGTTTAAACGTCACAAAAAATCTCGTTCCAAGGAACGAGATTTTTTTATCCATTGCGGAAGCAATGGTATATCATCACGCGGTACGCGTGTATATCATCGCCGATAGGCGTATATCATCAGCCGATAGGCTGTATTTTGCTTCCGCAATGATGATATACAAGACTTCGTCTTGATGAGATACAATTCCTTCGGAATTGATGATATACAACGGCAAAGCCGTTGATTTTTTGTTAATGTGTGATATGATCTTCTAAAAGGAAGTGATACTGTGTCCAAAAATTATCTGTTAATTTATTCCGAACAGTTTGCCACTAATATAGAATTTCTTTGTCAAAACACAAGGGCTTCGTCTAACACCATATTTCAGCTCCGTAAAAGCTCCAGTAGCATTTATGCAAATATTCGCGAAGCCAATTACGGACAGAGCAAAGCAGATATGCTTTCCAAATTTGAAATTGCTCTTAAAGAATGCAATGAATCCGAAGGCTGGTTGCAATTGCTTTTTAACACCAATTCAATTGACGAAGAAACTTTTAGAAATTTCAGAAATCTTTGCGGACGAATAAAGCGTATGCTAATTGCAAGTTGTAAAACTTTGAAAGACAAGATCAACACCGCCAAGGAGAATACATAATGAGGTTCTGTGCTCACCATAAGAGATAC
This sequence comes from uncultured Ruminococcus sp., assembly GCA_964650045.1. GTDB lineage: Bacteria > Bacillota > Clostridia > Oscillospirales > CAG-382 > Coliplasma. Next base: position 53,231 of record CAZYRT010000012.1, on the reverse strand, counting down.
ACTATCAATCCTTCGGATGTTCAACCTTGGTCATATCAATATTCAGACGGAAAAATCGAATATATACAGATGGTGTTTGAAAACAACTCACCCGAAACAGGCATTCTTGTAAAATACAGAACCGGCGAAATATGCCGATGGAAAAGCAAACATTTGGGTGTTTATACCGACCAATTTGGAATAGCAGTATCCTATGACGGTCAAAAGATTTTCGCTCAAACATGGGAAAACGGGCTCTTCTGCTTGGATGCTAAATCAGGCAAAACCATTTGGCATACAGAAAGCCGACGAGGAATAACCAATATTTTTGTAAATGATGATACTATTGCAGCTCAACAGCATGGACACGCTTTACAATTAATTGATATTGATACAGGCAAGGTCATTAAAGAAAAACGTCCTTCAACTGCACGTAGCTTCACTTCCCTTAATGACAAATATATTATTTGCCGTGTCACAGCAAGAAAATGGGGAATTATTGAATCCGAAACACTAAACACTAAAGAATCATTCACTCATAAAGAGTTTACCGATAATCACATTGATTTTTCGATTAACCATATCGTCTTATGCGAAAACGGAATTATTCATATAAAAGGATTCAAAAATGTTTTTGATAAAACAACTACTCCTGCCAAAATACTTCCGAACGTTGAATTTGAGCATTATCTCGAATCGAAATTTTTAAAACAATCCCTATAACTAATCTTCCCCCAAAACTGCCCTTTTGGCAGTTTTCTTTTTTGCACAGATTGAACAAATGACTTTACAAATCGCAGGTTATTGTTTATAATATATACATTATATTTCTATACGAATGATATCTTAATAGGCAAACACCGTCATTTCAAAAGCGGATCATACAATGTTCCGGGAATTGCCAAGTATAGCGAAACTATTGAATAATTGGTTGTCTATCAATGCTTAGTAACCGACGAAATATGGGCAAGACCCAAGGATATGCGGAACGAAACCGTTGGATATGACGAAAATCTGTTAAAAGGTTCACTCTTTCAAAGGAATAATTATCGAAAGGTTTTTGAATTATGGAAAGACTTTTTACCCTTATCAGCGTAGGTAAAAAATACACCTATGATGTTGCACCAAGCAGCAGATATCCCGACAAATTCGGTCAGCAGTTAACCGACGGTCAGGTTATTCCCGACACAGGCGCCCATTATGTGGATGCAAGAGCTATGGGCTTCAACGGAACAGTCAACATTACAATCGACCTCGAGGATGACGGAAAGAACATTTCGGCTTTGGCGGCAAGATGCCTTAGCTTGAATCAAGACGGAGTTGGCCCTGCCGAAAAGGTTATTTTCGCAGGCTCTGATAACGGAATTGATTTTGAGGAATTGGGTGTGATGGAATTTGTCCCCGGTATGGACAAAACTATTATCACAAACCGATTGACACTTCCCGAAAACAGAGATTTCCGTTATATCCGTTATACAATGAACCCCAAAAACGGTTATCATTTCTTCTTTGTTGACGAATTGCAGGTTTTTGCAGATGTAGAGAAAAAAGCAAAGGCTGAAACAGTTACAAAAGCTTATTCCAAAGAAAACATCAACCACAAGGAATGGAAAAAGCTTTCCACAGGAAAGGAATCCAAGCATTTTACAACAGAAAATGCCGCTGTAGGCATGGAATATACCTTTGAAGGCTGTATTTTCGATGAGCGCGCTCCCGAAAACCATGTTCTTTTAACAGACGGCGGTCACGTTGGCGGTGTGTTCGGTGAGGATGTTTGGGTAGGCTTCAAGGGTGAACCGGGCGAGGTTCCTTCGGTTGTGATCGACCTTGGCAGAGTCAGAGAGGATATTTTCGCATTCAAGCTCCATGCTCCCGATGAAGTTCTTGATATAGTACATCCCGATTATATCGATTGCTTCGGCTCGGATGACGGACAGGAATATGTTTTTATAGGCAGAATGTATGCTCCTGCCAACAATTTGCGCTTTGCTTATTCCCTCCTCCTTCCCGAATATATCAAGGCGAGATTTATAAAATTCGAGTTCTCTTCCAACGAAGGATATTATTGGTTCGAGGAAATCGAAGTTATTTCAGGCTCGGATGTTGAAATACAGGCAGAGCTGTTCCCCAAGGTTTATTATCCCAAGGTAACCGAGGAATTGGTTTGGGATAAAAACGACAGCGATTACAGCGAAACCAAAAATCTTATTCTCGGTCTGCCCCAACAGATCGCCGCATCCTTCTATATTGATAAATACGCGAGAGGCGGAAACGAAACTCCTGCCGAAACAACGGTTCTCACAGACGGAAAAAAAGCGGAGACTGCCGAAGATTGCTTCTATAACCATGGCGGTGAATCCTTGGAATTTTTCTATGATATAGGAAAGGCAAGCAGTATCGAAAGCTTCACGGTCGGCTGTTATGAAAATAACGAAAAGAGCCTTCCCCGTCCCGACCATATTCATATTCAGCTATCGGACGATGCAACAAATTGGTATACAGTTGCTCAGTTCGACAGACCTTGGCACAAGGTTGAGCAAATAAAGAAGACCAAGGAATTCGTTTTCGAGGGTGCAGAAAGATTGGAAATAAATTTCCCCTTGGAAACTGCCTTTAAGGCAAGATTTGTTAAATTCAGGATCGAATTGGAAAACGGTGTCCTTCTGGATGAATTGTCGGTTTACGGCAAGAAGGATATTTCCGAAGCCGTCAGCCTTGAAAACAGCGGTATAAAATCGGCTCCCTTCTATACAAATCCTGCCGATGAACGCTTTTCTACTGTGAATAATACCCCCATAAAAGCAAATGATATTGCATTGATATATCACGATCACCACACAAAAAGCCATGCCTTCCTCCCCTTTGTTGCCTATCTTGATGAAGAGGGAAACATCAAGGACACCTTTATGGACGGATATCTGTTCCTGCCGGGAGGCGTACTCCCTTCGGGTACTGTGGCATGGGGCGAAACAAGAAAGGCAGATTGGGAATTTATCTGTGACAACGCATTTACCGCCGCATACGGCATGGACAATCTTGAAGCCACGGTTCAGCAGGTAAAAGATGCTTTAAACAAGCCCGATTATAAGGTTCAGGTCTATATTTCCATTCCTCATATAACAGATATTATAGAGGATTTCGGAGATGTTGACGGTGACGGAAAAATCGAAACACTTACAACAAAAGAGGACAGAGCTAAGGTTTTGGATTGGTATATCCAGCTTTGTCTGAAAACCTTCAAGGAAAGAAATTATAAAAACCTTGAATTGGGCGGATTCTATTGGTTCAATGAATTGGTGGGATGGCTCAAGGACGATTCCCATATAATCAAGGAGGTTGCCGATAAGGTCCATGAAGCAGGAAGCTATTTCCTTTGGATTCCCTATTATGTGGCACACAGATATTTCCTCGGTTATGAGCTTGGATTTGATTTTGTTTCCATGCAGCCTAATTATGTATTCGAAACAAAGAGTCCTCTTTACAAGCTGCCTTCCTGCGCTCGCTTCACCAAGCAAAGAAGCTATACTGTTGAAATTGAGCATTCCTATCAAGCGTTGAGTGACCCCAATTTCGCAAGAAAATATATGCTTTATCTCTATTACGGTGCATTAACAGGGTATATGGATTCTATCCATGCCTATTACGATGACAAGGAAAATATCGGTTTAATGGGCTATTCCAAGGACCCGCTTTGCAGAATGCAATATGATGCTACCTACAAATTTGCAAAGCATACTCTTGATATTACCGCAAAATCAAAGGACACAGTTAAGCTGGATTGGAAGAAGAACACGATCCTTCGCTCTACTCTCAATCCCGAAAACGGATTATCCATTTTCACTCTTGTAAAATCACCCGTTAACGGAAGCGTTTCCCTTTCCGCAGACGGAACATTTGCCTATTATCCCGAAAAGGGATTCACAGGCAGGGACGGCTTCAGCTATACCTATAACAATTATTTAGGCGAATCGGAAGAATGCTTCGTTGAAATTGAGGTTGAATAAAATCATCTAAAACAGAAAGGGAGAACAAAACGGTATTTTCCGTAATGTTCTCTCTTATTTTACTCTATTGAAAATCTTCCGGATTCTCCGATTGAACAGAAGCACGCAAACGATCCATACGCTCATCCAGCTCTGCAGAAAGATCGGAGCAACGCTTTAATTCGTCTGCCATGCTGTGATCGAAATCATAGTCCTTTTTATATCGCAATTGATGTTCCAAGCTTGCCCAAGAGTCCATCGCAATGGTGCGAAGCTGTATTTCCACCTTCACCAAATGCTTTTCTTTTTCAAAAAAGATGGGAACTGTTACGATAAGATGAAGACTTCTGTATCCGTTGGGTTTAGGATTCTTGATATAGTCCTTCCTTTCAACAAGAACAATATCATCCTGATTCAAGAGCGCATCGGCTATTGTATAAACATCCTCGGTAAAGGAGCAGATGACACGGACTCCCGCAATATCATTAAGATTCTCGTCCATTGATGCAATCGAAACAGGCAATCTTCTGGTTTCGAGCTTATTCTGTATACTTCGTACTGATTTCAAACGACTTTTCATACTGTTTATGGGATTGCGGTCATAACGGAGTGAAAATTCCTCATTTAGAACATTGAGTTTGGTTTCAATCTCCATCATTGCACAGCGGTAATATGCCATACTCTTCATATAACGCTGCATATATTCCTGACCCAATTCAAGAACATCCTCGGTAAAGGTCGATTCAAGCTTTTTTTTGATCAATTCTTCTTTGTTTGTTTCCATTTTTCATCCTTAATGTAATTTGTTGACAAGATTCATTGCAAGGGTATTATAAAGTATAAAGACGATTTTTGCAAGACGTTGAAATAAAAGTTTACATATATTTCATTGATTAGTATTCTTTTGTATGTTAAAATGTTAATGTGAAAACTCCACAGAAAGGTAGGTTTAGTCTATGAAACGTTTCGGAACATTTTTTATTTTATTGATTTTGTCAATATCTCTTGTTTTGTCTTCCTGCGGTTCAAGCAGCTCTGATAGCTATGTTAATCAGGTAGAAGAGGTTCAGCCTACGGTGGACAAGGAGATAATGGGCGGCGAAAGCGAGCTTGGCAAGCTTCCCGAAAATGCCAAGATCATCCGCACAGTCAACCTTAACGGCGAAACAAAGGATTTTGATTCAGCGTTGGAAACCATTAAATCCAAAATAAGCGAAAACGGCGGTTATGTTGAATCCTCCAATCTTTCGGGAGGCAAAAGCCTTTACAATAACCGCAATTCGGCAAGACAGGGTAATTTTGTTATAAGAATCCCTGCCGAAAAGCTTGACAGCTTTCTTGACAGCGCAAAGGGTGTTTTGAATGTTACATCATCTTCGGAAAGCACCGAGGATGTTACATTGGATTATTATGATATTAAATCCAGATTGGAAACACTTCAATCCAAAAAGACAGCCTTGGAGGGTATGCTTGAAAAGGCAGAAAACCTTAACGATATGCTGACAATTCAGGACAATCTTTATGAGGTTATCGCTGATATTGAGGCGTATCAATCCAAGCTCAATCTTTATGACAGCAAGGTAAATTATTCAACAGTTAATCTTACAATGAGCGAGGTTGTGGAATATACCGTTGTTGAAGAGGACGAAAGCTTCGGTACAAGAATCAAAAATGCATTTACCGAAAGCTGGCAAAACTTCGGTGAATTTTGTCAGGATTTAATCGTGTTCCTTGTTTCGGCTATGCCGATTCTTGTGTTCCCTGCTGTTGGAGGCATTATCATTTTAATTGTTTGGGCAATCCGCAAGAACAAGAAGAATAAGAAGGATAAGAAAATTAAATAATCAGACTATAAGAAAAAGGCGCTTCGATTGAAGCGTCTTTTTTGTGTTAACAGCAATGTCATAAATAGCGGTATTTGATAAGCCCCATCAAATACAAGCCTTATTCAATAAACCGACTTGCTTCCTGGGCAATTTTATTCATTTCAGATTCCATTTCCGCGATTTGGGGGGCAAGCTTATTTTTTTCTTTTTTCAAAAATATAACCGAACAAATAAGGAAGGATATTCCCCATACAGGGGCAAGCATTACCCAGAACCAACCAAGCTCTCCGAAGGCTGCCAGACATATTACTGCGTTAAGTATCAGTCCTATTATTAGAGAAACGATTGCCGAAATTCCCCATGACGAACCCGAACCGCTATGTATAATCTTTTCCAAATTGAATTTTTTATCAAATAAAGCGGTGAATCTTTGGTAATATGAATCCAGCACCTGAAAATTCGCCATATCGGTTGAACGTTCAAAGGTTAATTTAATATGTCTGACGGTATTGCTTGTTGAGCTGATATTTCCATTAGAACCGGTAACATGAGTATGGCTTACCGCAACCTCCTGATTATTCACAAGCTGCCAACCGAAGCAGCGCATTCTGTTAATGGTTTTAGCTTCATTTTCAGGACTTTCGTTGATGACAACAATTTCATTCATTTCATTTCTCCTTATTTTTATAAAAAATATAGCTTTTTAAGTCCATTTCATTACCCGGAGTGTCGGTGGTTACAATATGTTCCTTTTCATATTCGGTAAAATGTTCAATTTTGAAGGTATACTTTCTTCCGTATTTTTGAACAAAATATAATCCCAGCAAGCCAATTTCATTAATATTTTCCAGATTACCTAGCCCAAAATGATTGTATTTTACAGCCATATAGCAATATTTTGCGCTGTTATAAAGATATATCCCGTCATATGAAACAACAAAATATTCCGCATCTTCCAAATTCGAGTTGATATATTCAAAAATCGGTAATGTTTCCAATTTAAGTGCGTTTCTGTTTTCAGGATTGTATAATATTCGCATTCCCTTTTTACTTACAAAAGCATGGGGAAGATTTAATGACAGAAAAATAATGATTCCGTAAACCGCAATAGATAATATTAAGCTACCTCCGAACAACCCCTTCAATATAGGAAAAGTACGCAATACAGGTAACAGAAGAATGACAGCTCCAAGCAAGCCGCATATTTTGACTATACTTCCAAACCGTGTATATTTTTCCTGTTCGACAGACAACTCTATCTGAACCCCCATATAGAACCCGAATATACCAAAGTGGAGCAAAACCAACCATACGAAAGAGCAAATAATGCTACGGGAAATAAAATCAGCTTTAGTATTCCCATGATAAAAAACACCTCCAAATTTTGACATTCTGTAAATGTCATCTCTACTAGTAGCATATCATAAAATATTAAAAATGTCAAGCAGTGAATGTCAAAAGAGGTCGAAATATGTTTATAAACAAAACTCAGGACGGAAAAAACAATGTTTGCGGTAATCGTGTTGCCGAGCTTCGCCTGAGATTGGGAATATCCCAGAGAGAACTGGCAGACAGATTACAGATTTTAGGTTTAGATGTTGACAAAAATGCAATCCAACGAATCGAAGCAGGAAAAAGATTTGTAACCGATATCGAAATAATATATATTTGCAAAGTGTTCGGTATTAATTACAATGAATTACTGCCTGAAATTAAATAAAAATATAACGAGCTGCCGCAATTTAAAATTTACGGCAGCTCGTTTTCTTACAAGAACTACATATTATCCAACGCCATGGCGAAGATTTCGGCATGGTCGCCTGCAAGGGGATTTTCTCCGATAGCCTTATAAATCGGGTCGGCGCGCAAGCCTGCTTTGTCAAAGGATTTCTGCACCTTGAAAGTAAAACGCTCGGTTTGAGAAGCAAGAGCTATTTCAAAAATGGTTATACCACGGGATTCGAGCTTTTTATAGGAGAAGGAATAGATATTAGCAGCCATAGCGTCGTCACCTGCGGCAAGGTCATGAATATCCTCAACCTCCGCCAAAAAAGGTACTGTGATTATCCTTGTACGAGGGTCACGGTCGGGCTGAGAAGCCACATTAAGCTGACGGAGAGAGCGAGCCTTTAATCCCGTTTCCTCAAGAAGCTCTCTCCCGGCGGCAGAATAAACATCCTCATTCATTTCCACAAATCCGCCCGGGAAAGCAAGCTTGCCCAAGCAAGGATGTCCCCCTCTTTTGATTAAAAGGACTTTGTTCTCATGCATTATGATTATGTCAACCGTTACAGAGGGATGCTCATATTTCGAAGCGTCATATTTGGCAAGAAATTCTTTTTCGGTCAAACCGTTTGCATCACGAAGCTCTTCCATTATTTTCTTCTCCTATAAGGGTTTCTTTTGGATAAGATTGTTTCTCCTGGGGTAATCTTTGGGAGTTTTGTTTGTCTTTTTTATTACGCAAAGGGTGTGAAGATATTCAAACTCAGGAACCTTGAAATCAATTATGTCAACCAATTCCCCGCCGAGAACCGAAATTGCGTTCCTTGCTTCCTCGGCTTCCTCTCTTCCCTTTTCGCCCTTCATTGCCACAAAATATCCACCCTCCCTTACAAAGGGCATACACCATTCGCAAAGGATATTCAATCTTGCAACACCCCGGGCTACTGCGATATCAAAGCCTTCGCGGTATTTTTTGTTGTGGGAAAGCTCCTCTGCTCTGCCGCAAAGGGTGTTGAGGTTGTTTATACCTGCGGCTTTTGCTGTTTCGGAAACATAATTAAGCTTTTTCGCTGTAGCATCGTTTGAGGTTATAACACAGTTTTCCGAGCAAAGAGCAAGAGGCAGAGAGGGAAAGCCGCCGCCACAGCCTACATCGATAACCTTGGCGTTTTTGAAAAGGTTGGTGTCAAGCAATGTGAGAGAATCCCAAAAATGAAGAAGCCCTACTCCCTTTTCGTCGGTTAATGCCGTTAGATTCATAACAGCATTTGTGTCCCTCAGGCATTCACCGATTATATTCAATGATTTACATTGGTCATCAGTCAAGGAAGGACGGTATTTTTTTGTAAGGGTTGAAAAGCTCATTGGTTCCCTCCTTGGGCAAGATAAATTAGAAGAACCTGGATATCCGCAGGAGAAACACCGCTTATTCTTGATGCTCTGCCGATATTTTCGGGGCGAAGCTTTTGAAGCTTTTGTGCCGCTTCAAGTCGAAGCCCCTTTATGGATGTATAGTCAACATTGTCGGGAAGGCATTTTTCCTCAAGCTTTGAGAACCTTTCTACCTCTGCAAGCTGACGTTTGATATAGCCCGAATATTTAATTTCGGTTTCGGCACGGGATAATATGATTTCGTCATATTCGTCGGAAACACCGCCGAGGTCCTTTATATCCCCGATCGTAACATTGGGACGGCGCAAAAGCTCGGCTTTAACTATACCCATGCCCGAACGCTCATAACCTCTTTTTTCATAAAGGTCGTCCAAAGCATTGCTTGATTTTATGCTTTCATGCTCAAGGGAATAGATAAGCTCCTGAAGCTTTTCTTCGGTTTTAAGGAAGGCTTGATAACGTTCCTCGTTTATTAATCCCAATTCATAGCCCTTGGGCATAAGACGGGTTTGGGCATTATCCTGTCTTAAAAGCAGACGGTATTCGCTTCGGGATGTCATCATTCTGTAAGGCTCATTGGTTCCCTTGGTCACAAGGTCATCAATAAGCGTGCCTATATAGCTTTCGCTTCGTGTAAGAGAAAATGCAGGCTTGTTCTGAACCCTCAATGCCGCATTGATACCTGCGATAAGACCCTGAGCCGCCGCCTCCTCATAGCCCGAGCTTCCGTTAAACTGTCCTGCGCCGAAAAGACCCTTTATGTTTTTAAATTCAAGAGTATTTGTTAACTGCAATGGGTCACAGCAATCATATTCGATTGCATAGGCTGTGCGCATAAATACCGCATTTTCCAGACCCTCGATAGAATGAACAAGCTGAAGCTGAACCTCCTCGGGGAGAGAGCTTGAAAGACCTTGAAGATAAATCTCCTTTGTGTCAAGTCCCATAGGCTCAACAAAAATCTGATGTCTTTCCTTGTCGGCAAAGCGTACAACCTTGTCCTCAATGCTGGGACAATAACGGGGTCCTGTTCCATGGATAACACCCGAATAAAGAGGAGAACGGGAAATATTATCACGGATTATCTGATGAGTTTTCCGGTTTGTGTATGCAATATAGCAGGGCAAGGAATTGGGACGGGAGGGATAGAAGCCGAACATTGTGGGATTCTCGTCCCCGTCCTGACGTTCAAGCTTTGAATAATCAATTGAATCGGCATGGATTCTGGGAGGGGTTCCCGTCTTAAAGCGCACAAGCTTAACTCCGATCTCCTTAAGAGAATCCACCAAGCGGTTGGCAGGCAGAGTATTATCGGGTCCCGAACCGTAAGCCTCCTCGCCTACGATTATTCTTCCGCCTAAGGATGTGCCTGTAGCGATAACAACGCATTTTGCAGGATAAAAGGCACCGAAGGAGGTTGTAACACCTGTCACACCGTTTTCGTCTGCTTCCACCGAAATGACTTCGCATTGCTTTAAAACAAGATTCTCGGTATTTTCCACCGCTTTTTTCATATAATCACGGTATCGAACTCTGTCTGCCTGCATACGCAGAGAACGCACCGCAGGGCCTTTTGATGCATTAAGCATACGGCTTTGGAGCATTACCTCGTTTGCCGCCTTACCCATTTCGCCCCCCAAGGCATCGATCTCAAAAACAAGGTGTCCCTTGCCTGTTCCGCCTATTGAAGGGTTACAGGGCATATTGCCCACAAGGTCGAGAGTCAAGGTGAACAAGGCAGTTTTTGCGCCCATTCTTGCAGAAGCGAATGCCGCCTCCAAGCCTGCATGACCTGCACCGATAACTGCCACATCAAATTGTTCGGATATATATTTTTGCATAATTTATTTCCTCTGAAAATCTATCATTTGCCCACACAGAAATGGGAGAAAATCTCGTTTACGATGTCCTCGCTGACAGCCCTGCCGTCTGCCTCGGCAATAGCAGAAAGGGCATTTTCAATATCCATGCCTGCAATATCCTGAGTAAAGGCATCCAAAGCAGAAATTGCATTTCCCAAAGCGAGAGAAGCATTAATAACAGCGGCGCATTGACGGGCATTTACCACGATCTCGTCCCCCTCTTGGATATTTCCCGCACCGAACATCGTTTCAACCTCGTTCACCAATTCATCGATACCCTTTCCCTCCAATGCGCTTATTGTAACGCAATGGTCAAAGGGATCATCAAAAGTTGATACGGATATATCGGATTTATTGAAAATACAAACAGTTTGTTCTTCCTTTCCCAATGCCTTGATCGAATCGATTATACGTCTGTCATCCTCGTCAAGAGGACGGGATAAATCGAACACTGCAAGTATAAGGCTTGCATCCTCTATCGCCTTTTGGCTTCTCTGTATACCGATTTTTTCAACAGTATCCTCGCTTTGGCGGATTCCTGCGGTATCCGAAAGACGGAGAAGAATCTCTCCTAAACGAACAGTTTCGGTAACAACGTCTCTTGTTGTTCCTGCAATATCGGTAACGATAGCCCTTTCCTCGCCGCAGAGAACATTTAAAAGGGAGCTTTTTCCCGTGTTGGGCTTGCCTACGATAGCTGTGGGAATACCCTCGCTGATAGCCTTGCCGTAGGTATGGCTGCCTGCAAGACGGTCAAGAGCATTTTTTGCGTTAACCAAGCGGACACGCATTTCAGCCACTGAAACATCGGTCATATCCTCATCGGGATAATCTATATAAGCATATACCGAAGCGGCAAGAGATTTCAGATCGTCATAAATAGCATTCAAGGCTCTTGAAAGAGAACCGTTTGCCTGCTTGGCAGAAACCTCAAGATGCTTTTCTGTTTTGGAATCGATAATACCGCCGATAGCCTCGGCTTGAGTAAGAGTGATTTTACCGTTTATAAAAGCTCTGCGGGTGAATTCCCCTGCTGTTGCAGGGGTTGCGCCGTTTTTGAAGGCAGCCGACAGAAGCTTTTGGGTAACAAGAATACCGCCATGGCAATAAAGCTCGCAGACATTTTCTCCCGTGAATGAATTGGGAGCATTGAAAACAAGGCAAATGCCGTCATCAAAAACACCCTTTTCATCACAAAAAGAGCCGTAATATGCTGTTCCTTGAAGCTTTTTGGCAAAGCGCTCCTTTGAAACCGGAATGAATATTTTTTCGGCAACCGAAAAAGCATCCTCTCCGCTTATTCTTATCATGGCAACGCCGCCTTTTCCTTTCGGGGTGCCGATTGCAGCAATGGTACTCATGCAGATTTCTCCGATTATAACTAATTCAAATTATTATCCATGTCATTATACTACTTTTTCTTAATTATTGCAATATTTTTACAATTAACTATATACTTTTTTCTTATTTTATGGTATCATACAAGGTGAGTTAATGATATTAAGGAGCTTTACAATGTCTTTATTTACTAAAATATTCGGCACCTACAGCGAAAAGCAGATCAAAAAGATCGAGCCTATCGCTCAAAAGATAGAAGCGCTTGACAGCAAATATTCCGCTATGGATGACGATACTCTCAAATCCCAAACAGAGATTCTTAAATCCAGATTGGCAAAGGGAGAAACCTTGGACGATATCCTTCCCGATGCCTTTGCTACAGTAAGAGAAGCTTCCCGGAGAGTTTTGGGCAAGAAGCATTACCATGTTCAGCTTATCGGCGGTATAGTTATACATCAGGGCAGAATCGCAGAAATGAGAACAGGTGAAGGTAAGACTCTTATGGCTACCCTGCCCGCCTATCTTAATGCCCTTGCGGGAAAGGGCGTTCATGTTGTTACCGTTAACGATTACCTTGCAAAGCGTGACAGCGAATGGATGGGCAACGTTTACCGTTTCCTTGGATTAAAGGTCGGTCTTATTATCCAAGGTCTTGATACTGCTCAAAAGCAAGAGGCTTATGCGGCTGACATAACCTACGGCACAAATAACGAATTCGGCTTCGATTACCTTCGTGACAACATGGCGGTTTACAAAAGCAGAACGGTTCAAAGAGGTCATGAATTTGCAATCGTGGACGAGGTCGACTCTATCCTGATCGATGAAGCAAGAACCCCTCTCATCATTTCGGGAGCAGGCGGCGAATCCAGCGATATGTATAAAAAGGCAGATGAGTTTGTAAGAAGACTTAAATGCCACAGAATCAAGGAATTTGATGCAAAGCAAAGCGACGAGGATATTCAAGAGGATTATATTGTGGACGAAAAGGCAAGAAGCTGTATGTTCACATCAAAGGGTCTTGAAAAGGCAGAACGACATTTCGGTATCGAAAATATCGGTGACGGTGATAATCAGGAATTGATGCATTACCTTAACAATGCTATCCGCGCAAGAGGTATCATGCAGAAGGATATCGATTATGTTATGCAGGACGGCAAGGTCGTTATCGTTGATTCCTTTACAGGACGTATCATGCCCAGCAGACGCTTCTCCAACGGCTTGCATCAGGCAATCGAAGCCAAGGAAGGTGTTGACGTTCAAAACGAAAACAAGCCTCAGGCAACTGTTACCTTCCAGAACTATTTCAGAATGTATAAAAAGCTTTCGGGTATGACCGGTACGGCAATGACCGAGGAAAACGAATTCAGAGAAATTTATGCTTTGGATGTTGTTGAAATACCCACAAACAAGCCTATGATAAGAAAAGACCATAACGATGTGGTCTATAAGAATATTTCGGGCAAGACCGAGGCTATTATTCAACAGATCGAGGAATGCCGAAAGAAGGGTCAGCCTGTTTTGGTTGGTACCGTTTCGGTTGAAAAGAGTGAATCGCTTTCCAAGATTCTCAAGGCAAGAGGCATTCCCCACAATGTTCTTAATGCGAAATACCATGAAAAGGAAGCAGAAATAATCGCTCAGGCAGGTAAATTGGGCGCAGTTACCATTTCCACAAACATGGCGGGCAGAGGTACCGACATTATGCTCGGCGGTAATGCGGAATTTCTTGCAAAGGACGTTCTCCGTAAGGAAGGTCTTGACGATTATATGCTTTATGAAGCCACAAACTTCGGCGCAACCGATGACATTGAGATAATCAATGCAAGAAAGCATTACGAGGAATTAAAGGCAGGCTTCGAAAAGGAAATCGCTAAGGAAGCGGAACAGGTCAGAGAAGCAGGCGGGTTGTATATTCTCGGCACCGAACGTCACGAAAGCCGAAGAATCGACAATCAGCTTCGCGGCCGTGCAGGACGTCAGGGCGACCCCGGCGAAAGCAAATTCTTCCTTTCCATGCAGGATGACCTTATGAGGCTTTTCGGCGCAGACAAGGTTTTGGGCATTGTTGAAGCATTGAAAATGCCCGATGACCAGCCTATCGACGCGGCGATACTTTCCAATTCTATCGAAAATGCTCAAAAACGTATTGAAGGAAGCAACTTCGAACGCAGAAAAAATGTTTTGCAGTATGACGATGTTATCAACCTTCAGCGTGAGCTTATCTACAAGGAGCGCCGTGAGGTTTTGGAGGGTGCAGATATTTCCGACAAGATAAAGAAAATGTGTCGAGAATATGTCAGCGAGGTTGTAGATGCCTTTACAGAATCAGATGTTCCCGATGAATGGAATTTCGATGGAATCAAATCCCGTTTCATGGGAACCCTTTGCACAGATGACGATTTTAAATACAGCCAAGACGAGCTTTCCTCGGTTGAAAAAGAGGATATCATGCAAATGCTCACCGAAAGAGCAGAGGAGCTTTTGGCAAAGAAGGAAGAGGAATTTACTCCCGAAATATTCCGTGAAGTTGAAAGAGCAGTTCTTCTCCGTAATGTTGACCTTCGTTGGGTAGAGCATATTGACGCTATGGATGACCTTATCGGAAGCGTTGGCTTGAACGCCTATGCTCAGAGAAACCCCGTTACCGAATATAAGATCCAAGGCGGCGCAATGTTCGAGGAAATGATCTCGGGCATCCGTTCGGGTACTGTAAGAAACCTTCTTTCCGCCCGTCCTATGGCACAGAAGGTTGAAAGAAAGCAGGTTCTTGACGGTGCGGCTTCTTTGAAAACAGACGGCAAGCAAAAGGTAAAGCCCACTCCCGTTAAAAAGCAGGAAAAGGTTGGACCTAATGACCCCTGCCCCTGCGGAAGCGGTAAAAAATATAAAAAATGCTGTTTCAGCAACGACAACAGCATCCCAAATAAGTAAACAAAAATATGTAAGGAAAGGCTGAAAAATGGGATTCGGTATTGCACTTTTAGGATACGCTTGTCTTATGCTTAATGAAATCGGGGGAGCATTGCTCGCCGCCCCGTTACTGGCATACGGCTTTTTCCTTGCATCAAGACTAAACAGAGATTTTTTAAAGGCAGCGGCTTCGGCTTTGTTTATGATACCGAGAGGTATAGTCATCGGACTTTCCGCCTTCGGTGTTTTTGAGCTTCAAAGCTTTCCTATATTAAATGCGGTTACATTTTATATTCATCTTGCCGCATGGCTTGCCTTGACTTATTTCTGGCTTACCGCAGTTATGAAAATTGCAAGAGACTGTAATTCGCCCAAGCTTGAAAGCCAAGCAAGAAACAGATTGGTGTTGACTGTGGCATTTATCACCCTTGTTATGGGTGCTGAAGCATTGAAATATCTCGATGCCTTGGGAGGTATGTCGGGTGCTGTTGCAGGAATCGAATATATCCTTCAGTATGCTGTTATTGTCGTTAATACCCTTTTCATGCACACCTGCTTTATTCTTATAACAAGCGAAAGACAATATGAAAAGGACAAAGAGCAGATAGCCAAGGACAAAGCAAAAGCTCTTGAAAAGCGTATGAAGGAACAAAAGGAGGAGGCAGAGCGCATTGCAAGAAGAAGGAAGAAATAAAAGAAGCGTTTCCAAAAGAAGCACGATCCTTCTGTGTCTTGGCTTTTGCTTCTTTGTAAATCCCGTCCCCTTAGGGTTGGACCTTATTCCCGATGTTTTCGGCTGTATTTTCATATATTTCGGGCTTACACAGCTTGCATATTTTGACGGAAGCCTGGAAAGCGCTAGGAAAAGCATTCTCTATCTTTTAATAGTGGAATTTGTGAAGCTTTTGATGATGGATATGATTTATTCGGCAAGCATCAGCTCCAACAGAATGCTTGGCGTAACCTCATTTGCCATCGTTCAGGGCATAATTTATGTTATGTTCTTCAAGCAGTTTTTCGGCGGTTTGGGCTATTATTCAATGCGAAACGGCTGTGATGAAGCCTTTAAACGATATGACGGAACGGCATTCCTTTCCTATCTTTCATTTTTCATAAGACTTTTGGCAACAGTTCTCCCCGAGCTTTTGGCTTTGTTGGAAACAGAGCTTTATTTCGAAACCGATTTTGATGTTATGGATTCGATAACAGCAATTTTGGGCGTAAAGCCTGTTTTGGTTGTCCTTTGCTCTATGATATCCTTGGTAGCATCGGTTTCATGGATTATTTCAATTATCAGACTTCTCCGTGTATTTCATAAAGAAGCAGGGGAGGAATTGGATAAGCGTTACTATTCCGAATATTCCTCAAGACCCGAAATGGTCAGACCAAAAAAACTGAGAGCAGGCTCCTTTGTGTTCTACACAGCCTTGGTTTTCTCTCTTGACCTTGTTTTCGACGGTATAAGAGTTGTTCCCTTTTCGGCAATGTTTCTCCTTCTCGCCTTAGGGGGCTGGATGCTTAAAGATATTTCATCATTTAAGCAAACCAAGCTTTGGGCGATTCCTTCCTTTATATTATTGTTGGGAACCGAAATTTTCAGAATGTATTTCACCTCACAGGGTGCTATCGTTATTTTCGAAACCGACCTTTGGATAGTCGGTGTCTGCTCGGCTTTGGCGATTGTAACAGCTCCTGTTTGTTTAATATGTATAAGAAGCTTTTTGGCAGAATTAAGACAATTACAGCAAAATCTCGGCGGAAATCCTATTGAAACGAAAAACGCGTGGATATCCTGTTGTGTCCTTGTTGTCCTATGGGCATCGGGCTTTGCAGTCCCCTATTTCTATTCGGCTGTTTCCACATTAAGGTTCTTTGCCGCAGCTATCTTTATTTATCAAACGGCAAAATTAATTGTACAGATAAACGACGAGGAAATCCAGCGTTTTATACTTTACAGCAAAGATTAATTTGTGCATTTTGACAAATCGTTGATATTTTTTCAATATTTTTGCAACATTATTGACATTTCAAATTCACCGTGCTATAATGGGGCATCAAAGGACAAAAGTCCATTAAATGAAAGGGATAATATTATGAAGAAATTACTTTCTGTTCTTCTCTCTGCTACACTCCTTGTTACAATGTTTGCAGTTTTGGCTGTTCCCGCTTCTGCTTCTCAAGGCAATTTTGTGGGAACATTTGATACCGCTAATGCAGCTACCGATGGTACCGATGCTTACCTTTTCGTAGGCGAAGATCTTGGTTCTCCTTGGTGGTACCACGTTTCCTTCAAGCCCGTTGGCGACAACAAATATGAAATCGTTGCTATCGCTGACCCCAACGGCACTTCCGGTGTTGATGTTCTCGCAATGCCCGAAGACGGCTTTGTATGGTGCGTATACGCTTGGCCTAATGCTGAAACTCAGGCTGCTACCGCTGCTTCCGTAGAAATCATCAAGAACATTAAAGTAGGCGATGTCGTTACTATCACAGGTCTTGATCTTTCTGCTAAGACTGTTGCTGCTGACGCAACCATCTCCTATCCCGGTCCCACAGTTGAACTCGAAGTTGAAAACAACATCGCTAAGGGCAAGTCCTACACTCGCTCCAAGACCTATAGACAGGGCGGTAGGGATGTAAACTGGGCTTATGATGAAAATGCTGCTGACGCATATCCCGACACTAACAATGTTGAGCTTACCGACGGTATCATTGCTAACAACGATGCTTACGCTAACGAAGCTTGGGTAGGTCTCCATGACGGTACTCCCGACGCTGTAGCAACGGGTTACTCTTGGGTTACTGTTGACCTTGGCGAAGTTTCCAAGATTACTGCTATTAAGGCTTACATCCCCACTGCATGGGTTGGCAAGTCTGCCGGCGTAAACGTTGGCGATCCTGCTGCTACAGTTACTTTCTGGGGCTCCAATGACGGTGAAACCTTCACCGAAATCGGCACTGCTGAAGTTTCTGATATCAATGTTGAAAACGAAGCTAACGCTATCGCATCCTACACAGGCGATGTTGAAGCTCGCTATGTTGAAGTTCGTATGTCTCGCGGTGGTTGGACCTTCATCTCCGAAGTTGTTATAATCGGCGCCGAAGAAGATGAACCTGTTGTATCTGATGATCCCGTTGTATCCGATGATCCCGAGGAATCCACTCCTGTTGAATCCACTCCTGTTGAATCCACTCCTGTTGAATCTACTCCCGTAGAATCCACTCCCGTAGAATCCACTCCTGTAGAATCTACACCTGCAACTTCTACACCTGCAACCTCTACTCCTTCCGCTTCCACTTCTACTTCTACTCCTTCTACAGGCGATTCTTCCAGCATGATCATGTTTGCTGTTATCGCTCTCGTAGCTATCGCAGGCTCTGCAGTTGTTATTAAGAACCGCAAATAAGCTATAAATCAGCTTTATTAAAAGGACACTTCACAAAGTGTCCTTTTTCTTTTGGAAATTGTTGAAATATTTATAAAACCATGTTAAAATATCAATATGATTTATAAGAGGTAAGCATGGATATTTTATTTGGAATTTTAATCTTTGTTGCCGTTTTGTCACTTATATGTCTGATAACGGCTTTTATATGCTTTTTAAAGGTGTTCTATTCCCCACAATGGAAAAGACGAAAAAGTATGATAGAAATACATCTTCCTCCGGGAAAGGCTTATGAGCCATTTTATGAACAAATGACCGATTGGCAAAAGAAAGCCAACCAAATGAACCCCCGTAATGTGGAAATTAAATCATTCGACGGATTAACATTAAGAGGAAGATATTTTGAATATGCCCCCGATGCTCCGATCGAGCTTATCCTTCACGGCTACCGCGGTAATTCAAGAAGAGATGTAACGGGCGGGCTTTTCAGATGCTTTGAACTAGGGCACAGCGCATTGCTGGTTGACCACAGAGGGGCAGGCGAAAGTGACGGTAATGTAACCTCATTCGGAGCATTGGAAAGATATGATTGTCTGAACTGGATAAACTTCATTATCGAACATATCAATAAGGACGCAGTTATTTATATCGGCGGTGTTTCCATGGGCGCGGCAACGGTTATGCTGGTTTCCGAAATGGATGTACCAAGCAATGTTAAATGCATCCTTGCAGACTGCGGTTATACAAGCGCAGAGGATATTATTAAAAAGGTAATGAAGGATATGGGGCTGCCGCCAAAGCTTCTCTTCCCTTCCGTACGATTGGGCGGAAAGATTTTCGGCAGATTTAATATCGATGACGCAAGCCCTATAAAAGCAATGAAAAATGCAAAGCTGCCAATTATCTTTTTCCATGGAAGCGAGGACGATTTCGTTCCTTGTGAAATGAGCCAAAGGAATTATGAGGAATGTGTGTCCAAAAAGGAATTTGTGGTCATAGACGGCGCAAGACATGGGCTTTGCTTCCCCGTGGACAGAAAAAAGTATATAGATGAATTGAGAAAATTTTATAGTAGTATATCCGATTAAATTAAGAAAGAGATAGGTCGCCCTATCTCTTTTTTGTTTTATAAAAAACACACCTTTTTGTAAAAAGGTGTGCCAAAAACTTTTATCGCAAAAACAGCGGATGCTGTTTTTGAAACTATTGTAGGATTAACCAAAGGAACCCCATGACCCGTTACAAAAGTTACGGGTCACAAATGCGGGCGGAGCGCGGTGTCCCCGAAAACCCTTGGGTTTTTGGGGTAATAATAAGCCCCGCCCCTACGATATTGAATTTGAAGTTTGATTCGAATAAACTACAACCCTCGCGGAAAAGAACACTCAATTTGAACAAGGTACAACCCTCGCGAAGAAGCGCTCTCGATTTGAATAAACTATATCGCGGGAATTAAAAAATTTTGTTTTCCTTTTTTAAAAGGAAACGCGGGAACTAAAATTATTCGATAGTCATGTCGATTTTGAAGCGCATTATTTTGCGGAGAGTGTTCTTGGGAAACTCTTCCTTGCGTATTTTGATTATCTGGATCTTCTTATAGGGAACGGCATTGCGGTTATAATCGTCAACATACTTTTTCAAATGGGCTTTAACGTCGGTAATGCCGTTTTTATCGCAATATTCCTTGTCGGGATATATCTCTGCAACGATTGCATTATTTTCCAATCCGCGCTTGCTCTTGCCTTCGTAAACAACGATTTCAAGAACACCGGGCACGGCAATAAGCTCGTTTTCAATTTCCTCGGGATAAACATTCTTGCCGTTGGAAAGGATAATAAGGTTCTTTTTTCTGCCTGTGATATAGAGAATATTGTTTTTATCAAGCTTGCCGTAGTCGCCTGTGTGGAAATATCCGTCCTTGTCGATGGCTTCGTTGGTGGCTTCTTCATCCTCGTAATAGCCCATCATAACATTGGGACCCGATACGAGTATTTCACCTTCACCGTCTTCATTAGGCTCGAGAATTTTCACATGGTCTACATCGATAACGTTGCCGACGCTTCCGTCAACAACATTTTTAGAATGGTTAACAGCGATCAAGGGAGCGCATTCGGTGATACCGTAGCCGTTGAGAGTTGTTATGCCGATAGCATCAAAAAATGCAATAATTTCGGGATTAATAGGCGCGCCGCCCGAAATGATAGTTTTTACTTCACCGCCGAATGCGGAACGAACAGCAGAGAAGAATTTCTTACGGTTGTCAATGCCGACCTTGCGGAGCTTGTTA
Organism: uncultured Ruminococcus sp.; assembly: GCA_964650045.1. Lineage (GTDB taxonomy): Bacteria > Bacillota > Clostridia > Oscillospirales > CAG-382 > Coliplasma. The sequence goes on along the minus strand of CAZYRT010000012.1, from coordinate 32,543 downwards.
CTGAGCTTTATCGTATTGAAAAGAATCTTTTCCTTGCCCTGCTTCTTAACTGTGGCAAGAATCTTGCGGTAGAAGGTTTCGAGATAAAGAGGAACAAGAACAAGATGCTCGGGCTTTTGCTCCTTAAGCTCGGAGGTGATATATCTCAAGCCCGAAGAAGCATAAATCTCGGAGCCTATCATTGCGTGGGCGGCAAACATTATTGTAGAGCCATAGGTATGATGAGGAGGAAGAACGCCGATAGTCTTTTTGCCGTAATCGATATAGGGCAAAGCGGAGGTTATATTGCTGATAACAGCCTTTTGGGTGAGCATAACACCCTTACCCTTGCCGGTTGTGCCAGATGTGAAAACAAGCAACGCTAACGCATTTTCATCGATAGGAGCATTGTAATATGCATCGCGGTTGCTCTGGAATTTCATGCTGCCTGTGGCAATAAGAGTTTTAAGGTTACGGGAATTTTCCTTTGCGAGCATGAAAACAGGCTCGGATACAAGGCTGATTTTTTCTCCAATAAGCTTCGCCTTATCTGCAAGGTCCTCATCACAGAAAAGGTATTCAGCCTTTGCCTTTTTAGCCGTTTCTGCAAGGTCTTCTCCATGCCAATCTCTGTCCAGAGGAACAAGAACACCGCCTATGGAAAGAACGGCAAAATACATCAATGCCCAATCATAGGAGAATTTGCCGATAACCGCGCAATGCTTTCCTGCACAACCCATGGAAAGAAGCTCGCTTGCCAAGGCGCGAACCTCATTCCTGAATTGATGGAAGGTTACCTTTATAACCTCCTTATCCACAGGACTGTTACGGAAGGAATAGGCGATTTTTTCGCTGTATTCCCCTCCTGCCCATTCAATCAAATGACGGATATTATCAAATTCGTGTCTTTCGTGAAGTATTTCCTTTTTCATGTTTACTCCTTATAATGTTCAGCACATTGTGTGCCGTTAATATTTAAAAGTGAGTTTTTATAGCTCACTTAATTATCTTAAACGCATTCCGTCCAAAAGAACGGCAAAGCTATATCTAAAATCGGCAACAGCCTTTTCCTTGGGAACCTTTCTTCCCACAGCATCGGCATTATAACCGCGAATAAAGCACCAAATGGCATAGCTTATAGCATCGGAATCCACATTTTTCAAATATCCTTTTCCGATACCGTATTCAATAAGCTTTTTTATTTCGTTTTTCCACCATTCATAGTTTCCGTCGGAAACAGAATCGTATTCAAAAACATATTGGTTAAGGTTCATTTTGCTTTCATAGGATAATATAAGAGTGTTGGCAGCAATATCGATAACCTGAGTGAACAAATCTGAATCGGGATCGAATTTCGAAATAATGCTTTCTCTGACCTGAAGAATCTTTCGGTTATATACCTGATCCAAAACCTCATTAATATTATGGAAACGGTTATAGAAAACACGGTTGGAAATATTCAACCGACGCAATATCAATCTAACATTGACCTTGTCTGCGCCCTGCTCAGCGGCAACACTTTCGGCGCAATCCACGATCGCCTTTGACATTTCATCGGAAATCAATGTAATTTCAGCCTTCATTTTTCCCTCCTATGATTTTCCAGCACACTGTGTGCTGAATTATAACATATTTTTTTCTGTTTGTCAACTGTTGGTTATTAACATGAATTTCTCAACAAATGTTGAAAAAAGTAAAATTATGTAGTATAATGTATTGTCTTTGACATTACATGAACTATTTTTTATTTGAAAGGGTTAATTATGACGAAAAAGCTTTCTCTTTTGCTGGCTTTGGTTTTGGCGCTATCTGCCTTTATCACAGCCTGCGACAAAACACCGAAAACTTTCGATTGCAATTACACAATTTCTCAAATGGAAGATGAACAAAAAATCGAAATCACTTGGGAAACTGAGGCTGAAATTGCTTCCATGCGTGTTACAGTTACTCACGGTGATGTGGTTACTGTAAACGATTTTGACGCAGACAATCTGGGTGACAAGGTTACGGTTAATGCCGATTACGGCAAAATTGATGTTTCTATTGAAGCAACCTCCAAGGAAGGAAAGGTAAACACCTATTCCTCTCAGGCTTCTCTTTCGGCAAAGGAATATGTTATTGCTCCTATTTCAGGCTCTATGCCTCAGCTTTATTTCACGCTTAACATGAATGAGATAACAAACAACGGCGAAATTCCTGCCTTTGTTTGGCTTGCAAGACCCGATAGTTGGAATTGGGACAATCTCCCCGAAAATGTTTTCCCTATGCCTACCGTTGACAAGAGCGAGGTTCTCACTCACGAGAATTATGAAAGAATGATTGACGTTACAAACGCTTACATTCAAGAGCTTTACAGCGTTGACCCTAATTCCAAATTCAACCTTTACATTAACGATGCAAACGCATACCTCTATTTGAAGTTTCTTACCGCAAACGGTATTCCCGAAGAAAACTATTATGTAACTCTCCTTTCCGACGGCGGTATGTCCTACAGCAACTTCAACCTTGCCTTCAACAGCGAGGACGAAAACTTTGATGCCGATGCAAAATATGCAGATATGGCTGCCAAACTTGATGTTCTCTATGAAGAAGTAAAGGAACAGAAGGATTACTATTACGGCGACACCTTCACAGTTGACACCACAACCTTCAAGCAATATGCCTATGTTGCGGCAAGAGAAAAGGATAATGTTGAATGGTGGATACTCCGTCCCAGAGCAGGGGTTCTTTGCTCTCCCGATGAAGATTTTATCAACAGAGTTCTTAATGATGATAAAACCGAAGGTATCATCGAGGAAAGAAACTTTGCCAACCCCTTGAAGGATATGACAGACGAGGACAAGGCGGAGCTTAAAGCACTCTATAACTTTAATAACGAAATGTTTGAAGCCGCAGACGAATCGGGCAAAAAGGCTATGATGATACTGGGTTCCTGGGCTTATGCCGAAAACGAGCCTGATTTTAACGATTATGTAAATCTTATCAAAGCCTATTACGGTGATGAATTTGTATATTACTACAAGGGTCACCCCAACACACCTACCGTAAACCACCCCGACAAGCAGGCTCAGCTAGAGGAATTGGGCTTGACTGATGTAGAATCCTCTATTAACGCTGAATTGATCTTGTTCTTCTATCCCGACATTTATATGTGCGGTTATCCTTCCTCTACTTTCCTTTCGGTTGAAAGTCAGGAAATGGCTTGTACCATATTCAACAAATCCAAAGCTGATGCTTATGCCGACGAAAATATGGCTTCCTATGTTGAGCTTATCGGCGTATTCGCTTCCAAGATCACAAGCGATTCCCAATATGCTTCCCTTTGCGGAAATGCCGACCACAGCTATTATTTAATGGAGCTTACAAGAGACGAAAAGGCTGACATCGGTATCTTCGATGCAACCGACAAGGTTATTAAATATTACAATGTAACCGACAACGGTTTTGAAGAAGTTAAATAAATAATTCAACTCCATAAAACGAACCCCCGAAGGATCATCAATCTTCGGGGGTTTTATTCATCAATACAAGGGCAGACCGCCTGTTATCTCATCCGCCTCATCGGCAGGTAAGGGTTCCAAAGCAAGACAGGTTTTTGTGGGAACGCCGTGAAATTCGGTCATTCCTGCATCAGTTATTACAGCAGAAAGGATTCCCTTTTCCTCTGCCTTTTGAGCAAGGGCAACCAATTCCTCCTCAGAATCAACATAAACGCATATTTTAGCACAGCCATGGGAAAACCAACGGGACAGAGCTGTTTCGGGCTTTGATGAAGGGGCAAGAGCCATTCCGTATTCGGTCATTACAAGGTCGTTCAATCTACCCTCGCGGTTGAGAGCCATAAGGATGACCTCTACACAGGCATGACCCGATTGCGCTGCTATCTTTCCTTTTCTCATTTTCAAATCACGGCGCATTACTATCATTAATTTGGATTTATACATAATTCATTCCTTATCTTTTCACAATTCTTTTTATTAAATTAGACTTTTCTGCCTTTGTAGTACCAAAAAAGTATATATTGGCAAAGCTTATTAAAACAACTGCAATACCTTTAATAATAATGCCTTTCCAAGAAATCAAATCAATTCTGCAAACGGTAAAAATGCAGATCATAAAGGAAATCAAAAATGGCATCAGCATCTTAGCATAGCATTCCTTAAAATACTGCTTCAAATTGATATTTGTTTTCTTTTTTATTAGAATCAATGTCAGTATCGTTCTGAGTGTATATGCCGCAAAAATCGACAAAGACGCCCCCAGAACTCCCCACAAACGGGAAAATGCAAATGACAAAACCACATTGCAAAAACCTACCGCAATATGTATGTAGGCTTGGTATTTTATCATTCCCTGAGCTATTATAGTGGTGTTCGCTATCTGCAAGGCATTATAGAACAATCCGGGCAAAACAACAAGCAAAATTCCATAATAGGCTGAGATATACTCCTCGCCCATCCACAGCAAAATAAACTCTTTGCCTACAACAAGAAAGCCTAATACTATCAAACCGTTTACAAGTAGTTGGAAACGTCCCACTTTTACAGCAAGAGCTGTTATTTTCTTGCCCTCCGGGTCGTCCTGAACGATTTTTGTTATTCGGCTGAGGAACATTCCGTTGATCGCTGTGGTTATGGTATAAAAATACCCCTCGATTGTGGAAACAATACCGAATACTGCAATAGCCGACGATGCGGCTGTTACGGTTATACCGATAATGGTTGGAGTAATATTAAATACAAGCCTATCAGCCAACGACCAAACAGTTGACCAAAGGGAATGTCCAAAAATACTTTTATACTCATACACAGTATTTTTAACAAATTTTACACCGACACTTTTTCTCACATAGTAAAATTTGAATCCTGCCGCCAACAGCCCCCATATTGCATTTACCGTCACCAATGCATACAATCCCATTCCGCAAAGAAGGGCGATTACAGTAAAAGCAACTGTACCTACTCTTTGAAAAAGGTCGGCTGATTTTAAGGGGACAAACTTTTCATAAGCTGTTAAGATCCCCTTGAAGGTTACACAAGGAAAGCTGATAACGCTGTAAACTGCGGCTATGGAATAGATAACCTTGAATTTTGATAATTCTTCCGCTGTTAAATTTTGATATATGTTATCGATGCAAAAGAATATCACAAGAAATGCCGCAAAAATAACCGCATCTATGATTATATAAAGCTTATATATGGCGCCAAGAAAACGCTCTAAACCCTCTTCATCATTTTCAGCGCGGTATTTCGCAACAAAACGGGAGGTTGCTGCGCTCAAGCCGAAATCCAAAAGAAACAGGGATATCAAAGAATTAGCTAAGGTATAAAGACCGTAATCGCTTTGACCTATCTTATCGATCATCCAAGGAGTATAAAGCAGCCCTGCGATGATATTAAAGCCGATAGAAAAATAAGAAAGGAGAGCGCCTATTTTCATTTGGGATAATTTAATTTTCATTGGTTTCTCCTTTCGTACCATAATATAATTTCAAAACTGTTGATTTTAATCTGCTTACCACATCAAGGCATTTTTTAGATCGTAGTGTTCTTCCTCTAATACATTTTCAAAAAATAACCTGCCAACGGGAAGAACATATTGTTTACTGTGATCATCGAAACAGTCAAACTCTGATTAAAAGTTGTTTCATCTTTCCAAATCAGATATTCAGCGCAAGCCAAGGCACCTTCAAAGAACAGATGAATATGATTGAATATAACAAAAAACAAACTTATTATTCTAAGCATTTGCTTTACTTTTCATTATGTCCTCAGTTTTCATTTGAATTTTCGTATAAGATCTTTCAATCTTTGAATTCGCTTATAAAATATAAATTCCTGTCTTGCCTTTTTATAAAATCTGTTTATGTCACCCTTCTCCAACAAACCGGAATATTTTTTCCACCATCGGTATAACTTTAGATTTTTCGCAGGTTTTGAAATAAACAACCATGGCATGAGCGCTTTCACGCCGCGTTCCACATATAATCTTCTGTCATCCTCGTCATTCCATCCCGAAAGATAATGATAAACCCCTATTTTCAATCCATGTATTGCACGCTGATTTAAAAAACTCCGTTTTTTCTCTATGGGCATATCCAAAGTTTCAACAAGCTCATCCAAAGCAACAAGCTTATCAGCATAATATAAAGTGTAGTCGGGATAATACTTTTTTGATAAAGAATTTTCATTGCGGGTATTATAAAAATACACAACATGAGGAATCAAAGCGATGCTTCGGCAATGCTTCAAATACTGTCGTATAAAAAGCGAATCTTCGGAACATTTATGTGAAACATTAAACCTCAAACTATTTGAGTCAATTATATCCATATCATACAACTTTGCATAAGGTGAATATGAGCCCGATGTGATTATATAATTCAACAAAGTCTCCGGCTCATTCGCGAATACAATAACCTTTTCTGCTGTTATTTTATTCTTGACAGCATCATCCACCTCGAATCCGCAAATACCGGCAACATATCCGCATTTATGCTTAATAATCGCTGAATACAATAACTCAATGGATTCTTTGGGTAAAACATCATCGCTGTCTACAAAGGTTACATATTTGCCCTTAGCTTTATCCAAACCCGCATTCCTTGCAGAGGCAGCTCCTCCATTTTGTTTGTGCAAAACGGTTATGCGGCTGTCATTATTCTTATAATCATCGCATATTTTTCCTGAATTATCCGGCGAACCATCATCTACTAATATAATTTCGATATTTTGATATGATTGTGCAATTACCGAATCCAAACAACGGGCAAGATACTGTTCTGCTTTATAAACGGGTATTATTACGCTGATAAGATCCTGCATATCATTGTTTTCCTTTAATTTATTTAGGACAGCATTCCAATGCTTTTTGTGCAATTATGCTATATCTGTATATATCGGTAGCTTCGGACAAAGCCGCCTTTTTCATTTTCATATATTTCTCGGTAAACAGAAGTTCAGATAGTTTATTTTTGATCGTATTCAAATCAATAGTGTCTATAAAATCAGAATTCCCACCGTTGTTAACATGCTCCATCCCTTCCCAGCGCTTGAAAACGCAAGGAATTTTGGAGGCACAGGCTTGCTCCCAAAGTACTGAATGCTGACCGGTAAAGCAAGCAAGATCGGCTGCAAAAAAATAATCATAAACTTTGGAAGAATCGATCCAGCCAATATATATAATATTGTCACTGTTTTTCAACATATCATTAAACTCTGTTTGTATATCTTCAGCAATCTTCCCAAAAATTAAAAGTTTCACATTATCTAAGGCTTCACAAGCTTCCATCAACTGCAAAACATTCTTTTTTCTATCTATTTTCCCCCCCGTAACCACGAGAAAGCTATCATTTATACGGTATTGTTCTCTGATACGAGTTCTTATAGCATCACGCTCGGAAAATTTCAAATGGTCATCATCAGCACCCATTATCAAAACATCGGTCATTTCTTGGGGGATCTTGTAATAATCCTCTGCGTATTGCTTTCTCCAAGGAGTAACACCGTAAACCTTTTCCAAATACGGAAGATTTCTTTTATTGTAACAACGGTAATATAAACGGTTGAGTTTTTGCTTTAATGTTTTTCCGCTATTTCCTATATTATAATCCAAATGATTATCTTGAACTATATTGCATTTTTTCGATTTACTTTCCGCAAGCTTTTTATAACGAACGCAATCTGTCATGGTAATACTGCAAAGCCCATGAAAGAATATAAAATCCGGCTGAAATTCTTCAAGAAGCTCGAAAACCGAAAGCTTAGAACAAAGCGCATTAAGTTGTTTTATCGGATATTCTTTAAGTTTTCTGCGCACTACTCTGATACCATCATCCAAAAAATAGTCGCACTCGTTTGTATGCCCTTTTCCTTCGGGAGTATGGATAGCTGTACTTACTATCAACATTACCTCATGCCCAAGCTTTTTATGATATTTGGTAAGCAAATTTTCATGAAAACCCCAATAATCATCATAAACTGCATTGGGCGCAATATGTGCTATTTTCATTTTAAAGGAATATCCTTTCTTTTCATTTCGCCCTGCATACCTCCGAGCATCATAAATAATATCATTAAATAATACGGATTAGACTCAATTATAGGCTCGGCAGCGGCACAAATCGTCATAGCAAAAACAGCGTATACATAGGGAATTCTTTGTTTGGGGCAGAACTTAACATATCTCTTAACGATGCTAAATCCGGAAAAGGTAAATACGATTAACAATATACAAGGCAAAAAACCTGCAGTATTCAAAACGTCCATCCAAAGGTTATGTGCAAAATTATAATTGAAATCCGCAAGCTTTCCGCCAAAAGGGTGCGTCCACCAATCGCTGGAAAGATAGTCTTTCCATACAGCAGCTCTGCCCACATCGTTACCAATTATTCGCTGAGTTACATTCAAATTCAGAATAAAGCTTTTAAATCCTCCGATATCTGCTGCCCACAACAACAGCAGCACAATTATGACACCGATGAATATCATCCAATGCCTTGCACGAGCTTGTTTTTGGATCAAAATACTCGCAGTTGCACCAACAAGAAGAATACCTATCAGATATATCGCAGTTCTGTTTGCGTAAATGGAATTTGCAGTCACAGCAATCAATAGGATAAAACCGTTTCCGATTTTAAGCTTTGCACTTTTTCCAAAAAACAAATATGACAACGAATAACCGATCATAGGAACATAATATAAAGCACAGCCTGTTACAGAAAGCTGATCACCTCGCCAAAAATCAATCGAAATACGAAATGCGGATTCCAATCCGTATTCAGCTATAGACGCTCCGAGATTCAAAACTCCGTGAATAAAAAATCCCATCATCAATATTACAGACATTTTTTCGAATGCTTTTTTATCCTTTGAATATACTGTAAAATTCAAACCAAAAAGATAGCTTGCCCAAGGCGCTATGAGATATACTATAACACTTCTTATATCAAGCGACCAAAAAATAAGATAATTTACAAAATAACATACGGAAAAAAGAAACAGAACTATAGATGCCCTATCTATCAATAACTTACTTTTTAAAGTAAGTAAGAAATATAACATAACTGTTGCCAACAGAAAATGTCCCGCGAGATTAAATAAACTCACCGAAAACATCATCAACAATAATAATGTTATTTTTTCTCCAAATGAAAACTCTGATTTTTTAAACATAATTATTTTCCATAATCGATTTATACAAATCTATATATTTTCGTGTCATTGCAGATGATGAAAACTCCTCCATACAAGCCGACACTATTTCTTTCGAAATTCTGTTTTTATTTTCACACCAACATTCAACCGCTTCCTTTAGCTTTTGAATATTGCCGTACTCTACTATTTGACCCATTCCGTCAAATATTGTTTCCGAAACACCGCCCACATCAAATCCCACAAAAGGAGTTCCGCAGCATTGGGATTCAAGTGCAACGGTAGGATAGCTTTCCTGCTTACTGCAGGAAACCGAAACATCAGCCGACGAATAAAGCTCGGCAAGCTTATTTTGATCGGATATTCTGCCTAAAAATTCGATTTTACCATTATAATCATCGGGCTTCCCGGTTCCTGCCACAATGAAACGGTAGCTTCTATCATTAATCGAATCTGCCAAATCCATAAAATGAGATCTTCCCTTTTCTTCGGTAAATCCCGAGGTAACCCAAAGGACAATTTTTTCATTAGGCAAAATTTTCAATTCATTTTTCACAGAAGGATTATTTCTGGGATAAAATATTCCTGTATTTATACCGTTGGTAATAGTTATAATATTAGCATTTTCCATTATGGGAGACATTTTGGCTCTTTCTGAAAGCCAATTCGATACCCCTACAACAGTCAATCTGTCTCCAAAATCCTCAAAAGCGCGTTTCATAAGCTGAAAGGAACAGCTTGTTCTATCAAAAAAATAGCTTTCCACAGCCTGAAAAAGTCTCGGACAATCTCCGCAGCCCGTTTTCCATTTTTCACAGTCCAAGGTCAAGGGGCAATTTGCAGTATACATAAATTCTGCATGAAGAGTAATCACAGTAGGTATTTTATGTTCCTTTAAAAATCCCACAAGCTTATAAATATTAACAAAATATCCATTGATACATTGTAGATGAACGATATCGGGTTTATCTTTTTTAATAAAGCTCAAAAGCTTGTTTGTTTGAAGAAAGCATCCGCCGTAAGCCAAGCCTGTAAAACGGGAAACAGCATGGTTCACCTTACTTCCAAGGCTTCCGCAAATACGCAAAAGCTCGTCCCGAGAAGTCTTTTTTCCTCTGCTGTATGCCACTGAGGAAAAATGGTTATTATTCATCAGCTCTTTGTGTATTTCATCTGTTATTTTTCCTGTGCTGCCATAGGGATAAACACAATTTACCTGAAGAATCTTCATAGCAAAATACCTTCTTTTATGCTGTACCCCACGGAGAAAAACTCCGTGGGGTACAATTTTGAGGTTTTATAAGCTTGGTTAAAAGCTTATAACCGTTTCACAATCTTAGATTTTTGTACCAAGGAAAGCGTTTTCGCCAAGCTTGGTATCAGCAGGATAATTTGCGCTTGTCAAAGCACTGTCATTCCAGAATGCATAGCCGCCGATAGTTTCGAGAGCAGAGCCTTCTTCGAAGGTGACAGTTGCAAGCTTAGTGCAGTAATAGAATGCATAGCCGCTGATTGCCTTAACGGAAGCAGGGATGGTGATTTCGGTCAAGGAAGAACAGTAACCGAATGCGCCCCAGCCGATAGTTTCAAGAACGGAACCTTCTTCGAATACAACCGCAGAAAGGTTTCTGCACTGCATGAATGCAAACTTACCAACATAAGTAATATCCTTACCGATAACCACCTTCTTGATCATATTCTTGTATTCCTGCCAAGGAGCTGTTCTGGTTTCAAAATCTGCCATTGCGCCGCTGCCGCTGAGGGTGAGAACACCAACAGAATCGAGAGACCAGGTAATATTTTCGCCGCATGTGCCGGATGCGATTTCATAAGCGATAGGCTCACGGGTTACGATATTGTTGCTCTTGAAGTAATCGTAGGAATATGTGCCTTCTGCTACATAGAAGGTTGCAGTTGTCTTGTTTCCAAGGAATGCATTTTCACCGATATAAAGAACCTTATCGGGAACGAAGAAGGATTCCAACGAAGCTACATTCCAGAACGCATAAGCATTGATTGCACCAAGTTCGCTGTTTTCAGCAAATTCTACTGTCTTAAGACCGGAATAGTAGAATGCATACTTATCCAATGTCTTTACAGAAGCAGGGATAGTGATTTCAGTCAAGGAAGAACAGTAACCGAATGCGCCCCAGCCGATTGTTTCGAGAACGGAACCTTCTTCGAATACAACCGCAGAAAGGTTTCTGCACTGCATGAATGCAAACTTACCAACATAAGTAATATCCTTACCGATAACCACCTTCTTGATCATATTCTTGTATTCCTGCCAAGGAGCTGTTCTGGTTTCAAAATCTGCCATTGCGCCGCTGCCGCTGAGGGTGAGAACACCAACAGAATCGAGAGACCAGGTAATATTTTCGCCGCATGTGCCGGATGCGATTTCATAAGCGATAGGCTCACGGGTTACGATATTGTTGCTCTTGAAGTAATCGTAGGAATATGTGCCTTCTGCTACATAGAAGGTTGCAGTTGTCTTGTTTCCAAGGAATGCATTTTCACCGATATAAAGAACCTTATCGGGAACGAAGAAGGATTCCAACGAAGCTACATTCCAGAACGCATAAGCATTGATTGCACCAAGTTCGCTGTTTTCAGCAAATTCTACTGTCTTAAGACCGGAATAGTAGAATGCATACTTATCCAATGTCTTTACAGAAGCAGGGATAGTGATTTCAGTCAAGGAAGAACAGTAACCGAATGCACCCCAGCCAATTGTTTCGAGAACAGAGCCTTCTTCGAATACAACTTCTGTAGCCTTGGTGCATTGCATGAATGCAAACTTACCAACATAAGTAATATCCTTGCCTACAACGATCTTCTTGATGTTGGACTTGTATGCCTGCCAAGGAGCAGTTTTTGTTTCAAAATCTGCCATTGCTCCGCTGCCGCTGATTGTGAGAACGCCCTTGGAATCGAGAGACCAGGTTGCATTTTCACCGCAAGTACCGTTTTCCAACTCATAAGCAGGTTCTTCGAATACCGTATACGCAAAGTTATTATTCTTTGCAAAGGTTTCCGCATAAGAACCGCTTGCAACATTAAGAGTTACACCGGTCGTCTTATAGAATGCATTAGAAGCAATGTAAGTAACGCTGGAAGGAATTGTAATAGTTTCGATTGCATTAAGTTCACGGAAGGAAGCGTCGCCGATTCTCTTCAAACCGTTGGGAAGAACAAGATTCTTCATCTTACTGTTCATCGCCAAGCCAACCATTCTGATTTCCTGAAGCTTGCTGCCTTCTTCGAAGACTACATTTTCAAGATACCAGAGATTATAGAATGCACGGTCACCGATAACGGTAATATCCTTGCCGATGTAAAGAGTCTTGATATCATATCTGTGCGACTGATACCACGGAACAGAACCAACACTCTTATAGTTCATGATAGCGCCGGAACCGGTAACTACCATTCTGCCGTCCTTGTAAATGATGTACTGTACATTTTCACCGCAGATACCTGCAAGATATGCAACATCATCTTCAACAAATAAACCGTCTTCGAATGTGCATTCGGTACCGTCGATTACAACAACGCCGTCATAAGCCAAGCCGTTTTTGTCAAAGTTGTAATATTCGGTGCCGATTTTTTGCGCGCCAACATAGAAGTTAGAGCCGGAGAAGTACATCAAACCGCCGTTGATCTCAACAAATCCGTCTGCGGAGAAAGCGTCGCCGCATTCACAGAGAAGCTGAGTGCCGGAAATGATATTATAGTTATGACCTGTTGCGTTAACAGTTGTACCCCATTCAACTACGGAAGCACAAACTTCACAGTAGGTTCTGTCTGTGTAACCGTTTTCTGTGCAGGTTTCAGCAACATCGTCAAGAGCAGTTACGGTATGTTCATGGAAACCGATTCCGGCAGTCTTATGTGCGTTAAGCCAATCAACTGCACCGGCAACCTTGGTTCTAGAATAGTTGCAGAAGAACAACTCAGTATCAACAAGAACTCTTTCCATACCGAAAGTGCTTGTTGTATCATCTGTATAGGTTACCACACCGCGTTCAAGAATAAGTTCGATGGCTTGATGCCAAATAATACCTCTGCTGACAAGAGTAGCAGGAGTTTGGTTCTCATAACCCTCATATTCGGTGATATGAGATTCCCATGTACGAACAGGGAAGCTTGCAATAACAGCTTCGCCTGTCAAAGCATTAGCGCCTGTACGGGTAATTGTAATAGTTGCAATATTTTCGTCAGCCTGAACAGACCAATCTGCAGTAAATCCTGCAGCCACAGTCATGCCCTCAAGTTCCCAGTAGCTTGCATTGTTAAGGTCAAAGGTCATTTCAACCTTCTGAACCTTTTCAATATCAGAAGCTACAACGTCCATCCAATAAAGAGAACCGATAAGGAGACGGTCTGCATCGGGATCTTGAGGAACAACTGTTATTGCGGAAGCATCAGTTCCGGCTGCAACAGTAAGTGTTCCACCAACCCAAGCGCTGTTGCCGGCGTTGTCGGCAATTTCAAACTTAACAGTATGAACACCGTCTGTAAGCACAAGACCGTTTACAGAAATCTTACCGTTAGCAAATGTGCATTCAACTGCATTGCCATCTATATAAGCTTTTGCAGAAGAAGCATCAAGACCCATTGCATTGTCTGCATCAAAGTCAGAAACCTTTACTTCAAAAGTAGGATCATTGAAATTGATTGTTTGACCATTAACTACTGCATTTACAGATCCAACAGAGTCCATTACCATAACATCGGCAAATACAGGATTTTCTCTATCTTCTACTGCGGTAGAATAGTCAACAGAAATATCATCAATATAGAAGGTGAATTTGCCATTAAGGTTAGGCTCGGTGATATAATCATAGTAATTGTTTCCGTTTGCGTCAGTACCGGAAGCACGTTCGTCTACACTAATACTGATATCATAGAAACCATTGGCGGGAGCATCAACAGTTATATAATTCCAACCGCCATAAAGTTCAAACGCAGAACCGTCTGCAAAGAACTTCTCACCAAGCACAGAATTGATTGTCAAATCCGCGTGTCTTGCATCATAAGGCACATAGATCCAGAAGCCAACCGCTACTGCATCGGTGCAATCGACTACAGGGAATTTCATATTCAAAGAATGGAATCCGGTTTCATAAGGCTGGCTAAAGTCACACTCAACTGCAAGTGCATAATTACCGTTACGAACCTTACCGGTAGTTTCATCTACAATGGAAATATAACCAAGCTCATTTTGACCATTGTACCAATAATTACCATTATCATCCTTTAAACTGCCATTGGGACCTGTGGGACCATACTGAGGATAGTTAGTCCAAATAGACCAACCCTCAAGATTTTGATCCTCAAAGTCATAAGCGATTTCGGTACCCTTACCAAGAGCAACGTTCGCTGTGATTGTAAGTTCGCCGATTGTTGCTGTAAGTGTACCGGGATCAGCCACGGTGCCTTCTTCAGCAGCCTTAAACATAAAGCCGTCAATAGTACCGAGCGCAGTATTTGAAAGTACAAATTCTACATCGGAGGCTTTTATACAAACAGGCTTAGAATCGCAAGTTGCATTGATAACAATCTCAACGGTTTTGCCGTAAGGGATAACCATATTAGACTGAGCAAATTCAATGCTGTCGGGCATAACGATGTTAATGGTATCCTGACCAACAACTTCACCGTTATAAACAAGCTGTACAGTTACAACGCCTTCTTTACCATTAGAGGTGAACACTCCATCTTCAATAGTACCGAAAGAGGAATCTGCAAGCTGCCAAACAGCATCTGCGGGAATATCTGCAGCTGTACCAACAAGGTCGGTACCAAGTGCAGAAAATTCTACAACGCTGTTAGGGGTATAATAATCATTTTCAGAAGTGATATTTGCACGAACAAATTCGCCGGTTGCAGGAGCAGTGGAGATAAAGAGAATACCAGATGTAGTCTCACGTTCTGCACCGTCAGAAGGAGAGTTATTAACCTTCAATTCTTCACCGGGACGCTGGGAAAGATAAGTAGAAGATCCGCCACCGTCGCAGTTAACTGCATAGGAGCAGCCCAAGCCGATCATAACTTCGGCAAGCTCATACATTGTCATACCTTCGGAATAAGGAGCCTGACGACCGTCATTAAGCATAATAACAACAGTACCGTCGGGCTTGATACCAACAACGGAACGGGGAGCGGAGCTGCTGGTGTGGTCAGCAGAATACTGATTTACACCGTCTTTAAGAATATAACCGCTGGAACAAGGAATAACCTGTTCTTCCCAACCGTCAAGGTCAGCCGCAGAACGGATCTGGGGCATTTCTACCTTAGGAATATCATCAGGTCTGGGATTTCCGTTTTCGTCAAAATCCTTGTTGATAACAACAACAGAGGGGAAACCTACATTGCCGTACTCGTAACCGCAGTTACCGGGGTCAAAAAGGATTTCCGCATCGAGCATAATAAAGCCGAGAGGCTCGCCCACACGGTCTTCGGAATAATTGGTATACCAGCTAAGGCAGGTATTCATGGCGCCGACAACGTTACCGTAGCCGTTAGCTTCAGCATAAGCTGCTTGCTCGGACATAACGCCGGTTTTGTAGTTGCCGTATTCAGGAACCATACCGTTATAGCTGTTGATAACCTTAACATACTCGTTGTTAAGATCAGCTTCCATAACGAAAAGAACCTGACGTCTGGAACCGTCATCATTGTTCAAAACGATTTCGGATTCAACAATGCCGGGTGCGATTTGGTAATCTTGCTTGGAAATAACGTTATAGTAATCATCTGTACTTGTGCTGATAGTCTGGTCATAATCAACCAAATCAGCAAAAACAGCCATAGGTAACAACGATACTACCATCAAGGTTGCCAACGCAAAAGAGAGAATTTTCTTTGCATTCATTGTGTTTTCACCTTTCTAAAAGTATTATTTATATAAACAGCATTTGCTGATATATATCATTTTAAATAAGTTTTATAAGATTTTTCGGTATCCATTATTTCATAATAATGATGCCCTACCTGCTCCTCAACGGGAAGCTCAGCCCGCCAATCGCCGTATTTTTGTGTCAAATACTCATCATATTTTTCGGGAACAGTCACTTCCAGCCCCTCAAAATTCATAACAGCGCCTTTACCGTATTGCTCCTTGGGGGCATACTCAAGCTTTCCCTGCCAATTGCCGTGGTTACAGATAACCGTTGAACCCTCAACAGAAAAGCCCTTTACCAAAGAATCGTATTTTTCTGCGATGCTTCTGGTACGTTTATGACAGCCCCGCAAACGGTTTAAAAAGCAAACTGTTCTGCTTACAAAACCGCGTTCTGTCTCAAAAACACAGGCAAGCTGTCGTTTATAGCCTGTTTTTTTCTTTTCCAATACCTTTTGCTCTTTAGATTCCTCGGGATAGCCGTCCAAGGGAAAAATATCGATATATATACCGTGGTTTATAGGAAGATGCGCCACGGTCTTTTCTATGTAAGCGGTTTCGGAATTTCTCAGCTTGCTGAATATTTGAGGAAAAGAAGGGTCGGTCTTATAATTTTGGAGAAAGATATGCTTTGGAAGAAGTTTTGGCGCTTCCTTTATAAAAATCTCATAATCTTCTCGGTAGAGCCCCACATCCACATCATCGTCCCAAGGGATAAAGCCGTTATACTTAACGGCACCCAAAGCACTTCCGCACAGGAGAAAATATTTCAAATTCAGTTTTTTGCAAACATCAACAAACAAGCCCAGTAATTCAAGCTCTTTATTCTGAAGCTGATTCACTTTCAAAACCTCGATTTATGACCTCAAAAAGCATTTGGCGGTTTTGGGTCATATCATGATTATTTTTTGCCAATTCCATACCCTTTCGGGTAATTGTTTCTCTCAAGGTCAAGTCGGTTAGGATTCTCTTCAATTCCGATTCCAATGAACCCATATCCGAAACAACAAAAGCGGAATTATTATGGGAAAGATAGCTTATAGAAGCAAGGTCACAGGGTCCGAAGGCTACCATACAAGCTCCGCTTGCCAAGGTGTCGGCAATTTTTGTGGAAACCGAATATTTCACACGGGGAATATATCTTTTATCAAAGGATTCAACATGAAGGGCGAACATTGAGCTTCTCAAAAGCTCCTTTACCCTATCGGCAGAAACTCTGCCATGGAAATATATGCCGTTTTCCTCTGTCATCATATCCAAAAGCTCTTGTCTTATTTCGCCGGAATAAACATCAAGTCTTTTAAAATCGGGGTGACTGATATTTTTCAGTGCTTTTCCCAGAGCAACAAGCTGTTCGGCTCTGCCGTAATCCAAATTACCTGCATAAATTATAGTTTTTTCACGTTGGTTCACGGGAACAGACGGTTCATCCGAAAAGGAGGCTCCCATTCGGAGAGTATAGCCCTGCTTGCCGAAAAATTCGCTGTATGCCTTGGTCATGGAATCACAGATACAGAAGAAATCCTTGGAATACGAAAAGGCTTCATCAACCTTTTTCATAAGTTTTTTGTAATTATGTCTGCCCACGATCCCTTTGGAATTATAACCGCCTAAATAAAAATCATCATAGCAGGAAATATAAAGAGGGATATTTCTTTCACGGCAGATATCAAGAGCAACCTCATAGGAGAAAGAATAGTCACCTGCGGCATAGAAAACAGCTTCGGGAGAAAAATCATCAAGCCAGGAAATAAATTCCTTAGTCTTCCATCTGCCAAGCTTCCACATAAGGTTTCTTGTCAAATATACAAGAGGAGTACGTCTGCGAGCCTTTTGTGTTATAGTAGATTTTACGTTATTTTTAGGTGGATTATCTGTTTTGGGAGAGGGATCCGAAGAAATAATACCCCCGCAATGCTTTTTCCCCACAAGGGTTTTTGCTACATCAAAATCGGTTATTCTGAAAAAGCGGCGGCAAAAATCCGATTTAGGTATTTCATCAGTAAAATAAAGCTGGGCTATTTTATCGGGTTCCCAACCGCAAAAGGAGGTTTCCAAGGTTTTTCCCATATTATTTATCTTACCGAAGGAATTATGGGAAACCACCAAAAGACGGATAAATTTCATAAGCAGCCTTCTGCGCTTGATTGTCTGGCAACAAGCAATTTAATACAAAACACGGGAGCTTCGAAAAATGAAGCCATACCGTATTTTAAAGTTCTTTTCCAATTTCTCATACGGTAATAAGCAAATGCCAAAACAGCATAATGGCGCATTTTTATGTATTTTACGGATTTTTTACTAAGACCTTGGAAAAATTGCTTTTTATATTCGAAAAGACGGTTTTCGCCATCTACCTTTCCAATACCGCTTGAAAGACCGCCGTCCTTACTGCAATGGATATATGCTTTAACATCACAACGAGGAAGATAGGAAAGCCTGCCCCCTGCTTGTATGGCATTGCTCATAAGATAAAATTCATCACCAACATTAATGGGAGGAAAACCGCCGATCTTATCCAAATAGCTTTTCTTGAACATAAGACAATCGGTTCCCGTCATGTGGTACATAAGATGATATCCCAGCAATTTATCGGATGAATACGATTTAATATAATCCCTAACACGTTTATCGGAAAGCTTTCCGCTTTTAGTATAAAGACAAAGGTCGGTTATAGAAAAATCGCTGTTATTTTCCAACATAGATTCCAATTGATTCTTGACCTTATCGGGAAGATAGACATCATCGTCGTCAAGAAAAGTAACATATTCGCCTTGGGCAGCTTTTATTCCTATGTTACGGGACTCGGCGGAGCCGCGGTTGGTTTCGTTTGTAATCAATCTTACAGGAAAGGAAACTGTTTGGGCAAAAGAACCCACCGTCTCCGAAACAGCAGCATTCCATTCGCTTTTACCGCTGTCATCCACCACGATTATCTCAATATTATTATATGTTTGCTTTGCCAACGAATCCAATGCACGCTTCAATTCTTCGCTTCTCAGATATGTAGCAATAACGATGCTTACTTTTATATCCATTTTTTCATTTCACACAGTTTTAACTAATTAGCATTTTAAAGCTATTACAACCCAGACTAAATTGATTTTATCACAAATAAAATATAACATCAATAGGTTTTAGAAAATTTTATGCTATTTTTTGCTATTTTTGATTTTTTATGAACATAAAAAGTGCCACAGAATCATCTGCGGCACTTTATCAATTATGAATTTTTATTGATTTTCGCCATTATTTTCGGTAGATTCACCGGGAATGACGGCATCATCCGAATTAACAGACGGCAAGATCTCATTTTCAGGCTGTATTTCTGCGGAAGGCTTATCTTCACCACCGAAGGAAGGGATATAATCAAATTCGGGTTGAGCTTCTGCTACGGGCATCTGAGGCTCAACAGCCTTTTCGGAAGGAATTCCCTTCTTCTTGGAAAATACCTTTGAAAGCACAAGCATCAAAACCGCAAACAAGGTCAATCCGCCGAATACGCAAGCTGATATTACCAAACTTTCCTGATAAACCTCATGCTTTTGGATAAGCTCATAGGATTTGGTTATAGAAAGGCTGGCGCTTTCGTAAAATTCCATGGAGTTAAGGATATGTGAGGATGCAACATAATTATAAATGCACAAGCCCATATATCCGCCTGCAACTATCGCAAGATAGGTGAACACCATTCCGATTATCCAGATAACAGCCGAAGCTGTTCCCTTTTTATCCCTGCGTTTAGCACCAAGCTTTCGGCAGACGAACACAAATATAATGAGAATTATACCTGCCAAAAGACCCAATACCATAGGGTAATAGCCTTTTAAGAAGGTTACGAAGGCTGAGTCGGGTTGGTCATCTTGTGTATCTTCCACAATAATATCCTGAGCCATACCTGCCACAGCGCGGATTATACTGAAGCTTTGAGCAGAGCTGTTGCCCAAGGCGTTCTTTGCAATAACCGAAATTGTATTTTCGCCCTCGTTAAGGTCGATAGTTATTTTAAAGCTGCCCGATTCATCGGTTTCTGCCTGAACACCGTTTACTGTTACAACACATCCCGAATCGGTATAACCCACCAAAATATAGGTGGATCTATCGGTTTTTACTGTGGAAGTTATTTCGGGCAAAACCAGCATGGGCGCGATATTATCGTAATAAACCGATTTGTGTGCAACGAAAGCTGTTGTATCGTCAAGATACCAATAAACATAAACCTCGTTGTCAAACATTTCCAGCTTAGCAGACATGATTCCGCTGCCCGAAAGAAGAGTTTCCTGCTTGGTATCGTTTACCGAAACAATAGCCTTCACATTATCATCAAACATGGAAAGGTCATAATCGATCTTCACCATTGAATCCGAGGAAGCTTCCTTTGACTCGATAGCAACAGCCTTTGCCATTGCCATATCGATTTCCTTTGTCAAAAGGGCTGAAGCATTTCCGCCGTACCGTGTTACATATCCAAGCTGAATTTTAAGCTTGGATACATTGGTGTCGATAAGAAGCTCTGTTGAAGTTATACCCGAATCAAACTCATTGAAATAATATGCCTCGCTGTTGTCATCTACATAAACTGCAACCATATATTTCTCGCAATAAACCTTATATTGACTCCAATCAAGCTTTAAATATTCATCGTCGGCATTGACCTCAATATAAACATTTTCTATTGCTTCGGGAGCATTTTCGTTTACATAGGAAAATGAATTTTCGCTGAGCCGGGAATCACTTACTGTAAAGGAACCTGTTGTTACCGAAACCTCAGCCATAAGCTTATAATTATCATAGGTAGAAAGGCTTCCGATATTTACGGTCAGGTCATAAGGCGCGCTGTTCGCTCTCAATCTGCCGCTTGCAAGCTCCTTTGTTCCCTCGATATTACCGTTGCCATCGGTAATTGCGGCATAGATAACATAATTATACCAGCTATTGCTTACATAAGTTGCGCCCAGAGTTACATTGAGCCTGTCATTACGGTCGGGGTTAACGGCAAAGCTGAATTGGTTTATAGCGATGACTTCGGCATAGGGCGCCCAAGCTATATTAAGCTTGGGGTTTGCGCCCTTGTCGTAAACCATTTCCCATTGACCCGCTTGAGCATTAGGTATCCAATATGTCAAGGAAGAACCGTCGTCCTCCATTCGCATAAGCCCCTGTGCTATTGCTTCTTCCCCGTATTCGTTTCCGTTGGGAGCGATGAACTTTACAACGGGGACACCGTTGGTATATTCAACGGTTATCATCATGTGTGTACTTTTTTCAAGATCAAAAATCTGAGATGTCTGTTCCTCTGCAAGGACATTGACCCAAGCCAAAGAAGCAAGGGTAAGCGCCAAGAAAAGGGCAAATATTCTTTTTATAGTGTTATTCATATCAATTCCCTTTCTTAAACCTCAAGCTTACCGTAATCCAGACTTGTCTTTTCATTCCAGATAAGATAATAGCCTTCATATCCGTCACGATCCTGCTTTGCAACCTTGATAACGAAGGTGGGCAATCCGTCATCAAACTGAACGCCGATAGCACCCATACCTTCGGCAGAGAAATCAGCAACCTTGAAGATATACCATTTAATATCTACATCAAGCTTTGCGTCAAGCTCGACACCCACAAACTGATCGTGAATGTGGATTATACCTGTACCCATTGCTTCGAAATCGCAATTATCAAGATGCCATTCCATTCCTGCGGAAAGCTCGGCACGCATACCCTTTGCGCTTCTGCTTTCAAAGCCAAGCAATGCAGAGGTAACGGATATTTTGCCTGCTTCTATCTTTGCCTTACCCAAGGCTATTTCGTCCAAAAGCTTTAATTCGGTAGAAACTCCGAAATAACATTGACCTAAGCTGAATTCTATTGTAGTGTCCTTAAGACTGAGCATAGCAGGGTCATCAAGATATTCAACCAAGCCGGGGACAAAATCGCTTAATTTACTTGTAGCTAAGGTAAACTGTCCCTTAAGCTTCCAATCGAGAATATTTTGATTGGGGTCGATATCCGAAAGTCCCAATTTAAAATCGCTGTAGGTTACCGGAACAGGTCCGATTGTAGACTTGATGGCATAATCGCATTTCAAAAGAACCTCGCTGGGCCAAAGCTTTTGGAATCCTGTGTCGGTTTCTCTTTCCTTCCATTCTACAAAGAAGCCGATACCGTCGTTATTGATAAATGCCACCTTAATAGCAAAATCAATAGAATATTCATTCTTTACGGTATCTATCTTAACAGTATACTTTGCAGGGGAAAGATAGATAGGTGCGGCACCGAAGTTAACGGGAGAATAGCTGTCCATATCCTCGGGTTGATTGGAGAAGGTGCCTGCAACACCTATTGTTTTATTGGTAATTATACCTGTTATTTCTAATTCGAAATTAAAGATATCCTTATATCCTGCAGATTTAAGAAGCTTATCCTGCATAGGAAGCTTTGTTGTAAATTCATTGGATTTAAGCTCAAAACGGTTGGGATAAAGGGAAAGACCGGGAGCCTCATAAGCCAATGCATCGGTAAAATAGAAGGGACCTACATAAACGGGATTAACGGGATAATCGTCTGCCTCAGCATTTTTAAATGCGTCATTTACCAGAGTAACATCACCTAAAGCAGGCACCGAAAGCTTAGTGTTTGTATTTGCCAGAACCTTGGCAAGCCCTTCTGCCGTATCGGTGTAATAGGTTATGTAAGAGCCGTAATTATCGGTAAGTATCATTCGAATATCGTCATAGCTGTGCTTGGTCAGCACAATATCGCCCTTGAAGGTAAGCCAGCCATTAAGGTTTACCATACTGGAAAGAGTTGTTGAATCGCCGTTTAATGTTTTTTCATAGGCTGTGAACACATAGGGACCGAAGGAAACGGTTTTTTCCGAGCCTTGTGTCACAACAGTAATACCGTCCTTTATATTAGCCATCATATCGCCAACAGAAACACGAACATCATATTTACCGCAGGCAATACCGCCCGGCAATGTTAATTTAATAGTATTGACATCAACATATTCGCATTTAACGCTTCCGTTGCCGTAATCAAGCTTGCCGTCAAGCTCGGCTGTAAAACTATCGTTTTCATCGAAGCCAAAGCCTTTTACATTAACAACAGTAGACTGCTTGCTCTTGAATACCAAGCTTGTATCCAAGCCATAGATACCCCTGTCACCGTAGGTTATGATAGTCTCGCCGCTTTCGTTCTCGGTAACAGAGCCTTCCTCATCTCTTTCAAGAGAATAGTCAACTGTGTCCTGAGAAAGAGGGTCATCGGTTATATGTATTTTCAATGTACGGTTTACTGTTAAGGTATCCTTTGCAGTAAAGGTTATATAATATTGATTCAAAAGTTGGTTACGGAGATTTTCATAAAAGTCCTCTACTGTTGCGGAATCGGCAACATAAACAAATGCGCCGTTTGTAGAGGTGGCAAGAGCATCCATATAATCGATATTAACAGAATAGCCCAAGCCGAGAGAATAAAGGATTATCTGCTTGTCCATACAAGCTTCACCGATATTCTGATTTATTTCCTCAACCGAATGATAATCGTTATCTTCACCGTCGGAAAGAAGAAGGATAAAATTAAGTTCTCCGTCCTTTACGCTGAACTTTTGGATAGATTCGATAACGGCATCATACATATTGGTTCCGCCGCCGTCATATAAACCGTCTGCCGCATTGATTATAACCGATTTATCAGTACCGAAATCATAAACCTCGGTAACACGGGAATCGAATGCCACAAGAGCTATGTTTTCTTTATCGGATGAGGTCTGGACAAATTTCTTAACAGCCTCTTTGAGGTCATAAATAGGTGTACCCGACATACTGCCCGAAACGTCACAGCAAAGAAGGATATTCGCCGCCTTGTATTCAACCTTTTCTACAGTAAAATCAGTTATTTCAATACCGCAGTCTGTAACGGTTATCATATCCTTCAATTCCTCGGCAGAAACCGAAAGAGAATCATCGATATTTACCGTTGCGGTAACCTGAGAGAAATTGTCAACATTAACGTTGGTTATATTTACAGAGATACGCATTTGGCTGACAACGTCGCCCATGAAGGTGTCGAAGGAGGTGTTCTTTTCATTGTCAACGCTTCCCTCTTCGTTGCCGATACTTTCGCCGTTATTGATGATCTCGTCCTGAGCCTTCTCAACAGCCGAAATAACCACCTTATCCGAGGTGCTGTTCAAAACCTCATCAACATAGGTGGCAACATTTTTCAGATCGCTTCCGTTATCCTTGTCGTTGATAACTCTTGCGATCTCTCCCAAAGGAACATAAAATTCCTCATCCTCGCAAACACCCAAGGAATTTAAAGCAGAGGATATATGTTCCTTGGCTTTATCCTCATCCTTCTTTTCATAGGATATCTTTGCAAGCTGGATGTGAGCCTTAGGCTTGTCGGTAAAATCGTCCTCAAGGGTTTTTGCGGTGATGCCGTCCTCTAATATATCCAAAGCAGAAGGGTCAAGATCGGCTTCAAGCTTTTCTATCAAAGCTTCTACAAGAGCTTCTTCCTCATCGTTATCAAGCTCATCACAAAGGTCATCCAATTGGTCGCACACCGATTCCACCTTATCCTTGTATTTATCGGTATACTTTTCGAAATCCTTGTCCTTTATAAGACCGTTTATAGAAAGCTCGGATGCTATTGCAAGCTCTTCATAGATAGAATCGTCATCGATATTTTTAGCGATCTCGGAATATTTTCCTGCCAATACCAAAAGCTTTGCGCGGCAGATCCTAACCTCGTTCATTTTCAAAAGACCGCTGTTTTTGGAAACAGCACGGTTTAAGGAAGAAACAAGCTCGCTTACAACCGTCTGGTCAACCGTACCCTGAGAAAGATATTCGTCAAAAACCTTTTTGGATTCGGCAATAACTCTTGCAACCGAAGCGGTATCTGCATCCAAGGATGTGGTTTTGCCCACAATGGTATCCTTTGAATGGGTCTTCAGATCCTCGATAGCTGTTGCAGGGCTGTCGGGAACATCACGGTAATCCGAAGCCGCATAATCTATTTTGGATTGCTCCAAGGCAAGAGTGCAATATTGGGCAAAGTTGGGGTCTTCCACACCGCCCGATTCTATAGCCTTGTTATAAAGAACCATGGCGTTCTTCCAATTGCCCAATGCGCCGTTGAGATATGCCTCGCAAAGAGTAAGCTCGGAATTGTCATAGCTGCTGCCCCGAAGCTCCTTTAAAAGCTCCAACGCATATTCATAATCCCCCGTGTTGGCGGCAATTGAATAGATTATATCAATCTGCTCCACAGCCTTTTCCTCGGAGATTACTTCTTCATCATCGTTTTTTACCCTTTCGGGCTTTATTGCAAAATTGCAAACCACAGCCCCGATAATAACACAGCCTGCCAACACCGACATTACAATATTCAATGCTTTTCCCTTTTTGGCAAAAACCGAAAGAAGCACAAACAAAAGCAACACAGGTGACAAAGCTATTGCTATTTGAAGAAATGTATTCATAATTCCCTCCTTAATACAATACTTTACCATGGTATCATATTTTTTAAATCATTATAACAAACTATTAACAAAATTGCAATAGATTTTATGCTTGTTTGCAAAAGAAAAAGGGAGGAGCCGGAGTCCTGGGCAATCTCAATTTTTCCGCCGGATATTTTCCCACGGAATTTCATCATGAAGCCATTTGACGAATAAACACCTACACCTAAAACACCTATCAGCACGGCAAAAAGCATACTTTCCGTGCCGGGTTCTATATACATCATAGCGAAACTCCTGATTGACTTTCCCTAAACAAACCTTTAAAAATACACATTTCTTTGCATTTTGCTGCTGTTTTATCGATAAATCAATAGTTGTATTGATTTTTGTCAAATTATACATACATTAATATAAAAACAATCTATATACTACTCGACAAATTACAAATTTGCTTGCATAAAATCTTGACAGACATAAAAACAAAGCATAAAATATTTTTGTTTAGTTTCGGTTTATGTAATAATAATAAGATATTGAAGTAAATGCTTAACGGGGAGGAAAATATGTTTCATATACTTGTAGTTGACGATGACAAGCACACACGAATGCTTTTGGAAGCTATTTTAAAGGCAGAAAACTATTCTGTTTCCACAGCCTCCAACGGGCTGGAAGCATTGGAAATAATGGATGAAAAGCATATTGATCTGGCAGTTCTTGATATTATGATGCCGAAAATGGACGGATACGAATTCACAAAAGCTTTAAGAGAAAGCAACAACAATCTTCCCATACTCATGGTTTCGGCAAAACAGCTTCCCGAGGACAAGCGAAAGGGATTTATCGTAGGTACCGACGATTACATTACCAAGCCTATTGACGATCAGGAAATGCTATTAAGAATAAAAGCATTATTACGCCGTGCCCAAATCGTTAATGAGCAGAAAATCATAATAGGCAATGCCGTTTTGGATTACAATTCCATGACAGTTTCCCGTGTGGGAGAAACGATCGAGCTTCCCCAAAAGGAGTTCTTATTACTGTATAAGCTCCTTTCCTATCCCGGCAAGATATTCACCCGTATCCAGCTTATGGATGAAATATGGGGTGCCGACAGCGAAACAGGCTGGGAAACGGTAACAGTGCATATCGGAAGATTAAGAAAGAAATTTGAAAATTGGGAAGAATTT
Source organism: uncultured Ruminococcus sp. (assembly GCA_964650045.1). Classification (GTDB taxonomy): domain Bacteria; phylum Bacillota; class Clostridia; order Oscillospirales; family CAG-382; genus Coliplasma. The sequence goes on along the minus strand of CAZYRT010000012.1, from coordinate 5,849 downwards.
GAGATACAATCGGTTCGCGGACTTGGATATAAGGCGGTGAAAAAGCTTTGAAACACGAGGAAAGAAAGCAAAGGCTTGCTCTTACAATATGGCTCGCGGCGGTAACCTTTGTGTTTATGATGGTATCCGCCCTTATATCCGCTTTAATAGGATATATTCTCGTGAGAACGGGAATCATCACCATAATCGACAATACACTCTTGGCATCCTATAAGCTTATTATTCTCATGACAGCAAACAGCCTTGTTATCGGCGGTATTATTTCGGCTCTTGCCAGCCGTTATCCCTTGAAGCCTGTTAATAAAATCGTTTCCCAAATGAACCGTTTGGCATCGGGTGATTTTAAAGCAAGGCTTGAAATGGGCAAATATGCTTCCAAGCATTCCACGATTAAGGAAATTACCACAAGCTTCAACAAAATGGCGGAGGAATTGGAAAATACCGAAATGCTCAGACAGGATTTTATAAATAATTTCTCCCATGAGTTTAAAACACCCATAGTTTCCATTGCAGGGTTTGCCAAATTGCTGAAAAGAGGAAACCTTACCGAGGAGCAGAAAGCAGAATATATTGCTATTATAGAGGAAGAATCCATTCGTCTTTCAGAAATGGCAACAAATGTGTTAAACATGACAAAGATAGAAAACCAAGCTATTCTTACAGAAATAACCGAATTTAATCTTTCGGAACAGATAAGAAACAGCGTTCTCCTTCTGGAAGGAAAATGGGCAAAGAAAAATATTGAATTTTCAATGGATTTCGGTGAATATTATATTCAAGGCAACGAGGATATGGTAAAGCATATCTGGCTGAATCTCATAGACAATGCTATCAAATTTTCCGAGGATTATTCAACTGTCGAATTGAAAATCAGCGATAAGGGCGACAGCTTCTCGGTTTCGGTGGCTAACACGGGAATAACCATTCCCAACGAAATACAAGGAAGAATATTTAACAAATTTTATCAAGGCGATGAATCCCATTCAAGTGAAGGCAACGGTATCGGTCTTGCGCTTGTAAAAAGCATTACTAAATTGCACAAGGGTGATATTACCGTTCAAAGCGAAAACAACAGAACCGTATTTACCGTTTCCCTTCCGAAAATACAATAGCAATTTAACTCCATAAAAATAATCCCGACAGCTTATATAAGCTGTCGGGATTATTGTTTTAAATATATGTTTTATATATCTTCGCTATAGCATTGGAAGATTTCTTCAACACGTTTTTCGTCCTCTTTCTTTGTAAAGGCACTTACAACAGGAACAACGATCAAGGAAACCGCCATAGCCGCAACACCCATTTCGGGAGATTTAGCAGCAGCCGCAGAGAAACTTGAAGTAAGGGAGATAACGAGAGTCGCTCCGCCTATTGTAAGGAGACCTGCGATCATGCCTGCATAGGCGCCGATCTTTGTGATCTTCTTGGAGAAAAGACCCCAAATGTAAGGACCGATAAAGCAGCCTGAAACGACACCCCAAGAGAAGGACATAAGGCTTACGATAATGGGAATGTTTTGAGTTGCGAAAATAAAGGAACAAGCAACGAATACAAGACAAAGAAGTCTTGTGAGAAGCATTTGAGTTTCGGGCTTTGTTTCCTTCTTTCTCACAGAAGGAATAAGGTCAACGGCAACAGCAGAAGCAGATGTGAGAACAACAGCCTCCAATGTGGACATAGATGCGGAAAGAAGAAGTATCATAATAACCGAAAGAAGGATGATACCGAGAGTTCCGCCGCCGAGAACCTCCATAAGAACAGCAGGAATAACCGAGTCAACACCGCCTTCGGGAAGCTGACCGCCCAAAATAAGTCTGGATGTACTACCGATAAGATATGCGCCGCAGCCGATGATAGCACAGAAAAGGGTAGAAATAACAGTACCGCGTTTAATAGCAGAAGTATCCTTGATAGCATAAAATTTGCCTATCATCTGAGGAAGTCCCCATGTACCGAAGCTGGTGAGCATAATATTAAAGCAAAGAAATTTGAAAGAAGAACCTCCGAAAATATCGGTAAGCTGGTCTCCTGTAATAGGATTGGGGTCATCGGGAAGAGATTGGAAGTTGCCGAGGTTTTCCATAAGACCCGACATACCGCCCACGTTTTCGTGGTTAAGCACCGCAGCAACAAGGCAAACAACGCCCACGATCATAACGATACCCTGAACAAGGTCGGTATATGCTGTTGCAACATAACCGCCTGCAACAAGATAAACTGCTGTCAGGCAGGCAATGATAAGCATCCATACCCAGGTTTCAACACCGGGGAATACAGTACTGAACAAGGAGCCGAGTCCCTTATAAACCGCTGCAGAATAAGGAACGAGGAATACGAAGATGATAACAGAAGCGAAAACCTTCATTCCCTTGGAATCATATCTCTTTTCGAAATATTCGGGCATTGTTTTTGCATCAAGCTTTTTGGTCATCTTTCTTGTGCGGTTCGCAAACAAAAGCCAAGAAAGCAGACAACCTAAAACAGCGTTACCGATACCGATCCAAATACTGCCGATGCCGATATTCCAGCCGTGCTGACCTGCGTAGCCTACAAATACAACTGCAGAAAAATATGTTGTACCGTAAGCAAAAGCGGTTACCCATGCGCCGATATTTCTTCCGCCGATGAGAAATCCGTCAAGAGTTTTTGATTTACCGTAGCTTATGCATCCGATAAGTGCCATTGCAACTGCATAAATACAGAGAGCAATGATCGTATAGAGTTGTGCGTCTGTCATGTGTTTTTCAACCTCCTTTTTTGAGAATTACGGAGGAAAAACCTTTTTGAGGTAAAAAAACACGCCCTCCGTATTCTGTTTAAGAACGCAGAGGACGAGAAAACCCGTGGTACCACCTCTATTTACCGCGAACTCGCGAACGCGGTCTTTGCAAGTGCCGATTAACACTCTTGTTCTGTAACGGGAACACCCGTTGCGCCTAATTAAAAAGTTTTGTTCAGCGCACTGCTCGCAGGATGTATTCAGCCGGAAATTCCCCATTGTCTTGCACCAACCGACAACTCTCTGAAGTATCCTTTCAAACCTACTTCTTCCTGCTCAAACGCATTTGGTATTTAATTGTGCTATTATCATATCACTTTAAAACACTAAAGTCAAGAGGAATTCAGGAATATTTCTCCTAAAATTCTCTTTAATTTTCACATTTCGTCACTCAATCGGTCTGCATTTAACAACAGCCTCGGTTACATCGGTCAAAACAAGGTTCCCGTGTTGGTTATATGCATGAATCGTCACTTCTACTATACCGTTGCGGTGGCTTCGCTTTGTCATAGAGGTGACTTCTGCTTTTGCTGTAAGAACATCATCGGCAAAAACAGGTTTTAACCATTCGATCTTAGTTGATTTACCTGCGAGAAGCTCTTCTCCGAAGAAATCCACCTCAAGATATTTCGCCCATACAGACATGAAGGACATTACACCCGGAGCAATAAGCTTTCCGAAGGGAGTTTTTTTGGCATATTCCTCGTCTGTGTGGAGAGGAATATTGTCATAGGAAAGGGCAAAATCTATCATCTTTTCCTTTTCTATAACAGCAGGGGCAATATCTGTAGTCATGCCTATTTTTATATCGTCAAAATACATTTTTCACCTCGATAAAAGTCCGTCGATAAATTGCTTTGCAAGACGGGCGCTTCTTCCGCCTCTCTCCAACGCAAAGCGTTCGGCAAGGAGATCAAGCTCCTCATGAGGCATATCAATTCCCTTTTCATTTGCCAGATGACTGACAATATGAAGAAATGTTTCTTTATTTGGCTTTGAAAATGTTACATGGATACCAAAACGCTCCGACAGAGAAACAAGCTCCTGAACAGTATCGTTACGGTGAATATCGTCGCCCTCACGGTCGGAAAATTTCTCCTTGATGATATGTCGGCGGTTGCTTGTGGCATAGATAACAACATTATCGGATTTTGCGGTGACAGAGCCCTCCAAAACAGCCTTTAATGCATTGAAGTTATCGTCATCCTTAAGGAAAGAAAGGTCATCGATAAACAAAACAAATTTCAAGGGATTTGCAGAAAGCTCGTCCAAAATCTTGGGGATAACTCTAAGCTGATCCTTGCGTACCTCAATAATACGCAAGCCCTCCTTCCACAGCTCGTTTGCCACAGCCTTTACTGTCGAGGATTTTCCTGTTCCTGCATCCCCTGTCAAAAGGATATTTGCCGCAGGCTTATTGTTAAGCAAAGCCTTCGTGTTATCGATAATTATTTTTCTTTCGCGTTCATAATCCACAAGCTGAGAAAGCTCGATTTTATCGGGATGATGAACCGGAACGATATTGTTTCCCTCATCCACATAAAACATTTTGTTTTTGGCATAGATACCATAGCCGTATTTACCGATATTTTCGGCTCTGTGAAGATATATATCCTTTAATCTCAGCTTGGTTGTGGTAAAATCGGGCAGAAAGCCTTTGTATTCAAGGCTTTCGCAAAGCTTTTCCTTGGTAAGTCCGCAAACCTCCTGAAGAATATCAAGGTCAGAAACAAGAGCATCGTACATATAATGAGGTACATTTTCGCCCTTGCCAACGGTTTTTACATAAATGTTGTCGCTGTTACCGCAGAGCTCCTTGATATATTCACCCAAATTGCCGTTGTTTGCATTGTAAAGAGCCATAACAAACTCGGCATAAGCCGAGCTTGTAGGTTCTTCAAGATATTTACATAAAGAGGATATTACATTATCCTTTAATAAATCTCTGAATATACATAACGTATTCAGTTTTTCCTTTAATGCCTTCATATCAGTTCAAAATAGCTCCGCTTGCGCCGCCCGAAACGAGAGATGCATAACGCTTGAGATAGCCCGAAAGCTCCTTTTTCTTGGGAACGAAATTCTTCATGCGCTCGGCAAGAACAGCCTCGTCTACCTTAAGCTCGATTTTATTTTCGGGAATATTTATGCTGATAATATCCCCGTCCTCAACAACACCTATCATACCGCCCGAAGCAGCCTCGGGTGTTACATGACCAACACAAGCACCTCTTGTTGCACCGCTGAACCGTCCGTCGGTTATAAGGGCAACGCTGTTACCCAGCCCCATTCCCATAATAGCCGAGGTGGGATTAAGCATTTCGCGCATACCCGGACCGCCTTTTGGTCCTTCATAACGGATCACAACAACGTCCCCTGCAACGATCATGCCCTCATTAATAGCCTTTTGTGCATCCTCCTCGCAATCGAATACCTTTGCGGGACCCTCATGCACAAGCATTTCCGGAAGAACGGCAGAACGCTTTACAACGCTTCCCTCGGGAGCAAGATTGCCCTTTAAAACGGCGATACCGCCTGTTTCGCTGTAAGGGTCATCAACGGGACGTATAACATTGGGATCGAGATTGATACATCCCGAAATATTTTCTCCCACGGTTTTTCCTGTTACGGTAATACATTCTGTATTAAGCAAGCCCTTTTTATTAAGCTCGTTCATCACAGCGTAAACACCGCCTGCCTCCTCAAGGTCCTCCATATAGGTTCTGCCTGCAGGAGCAAGGTGACATAGATTAGGCGTTTTTGCACTTATTTCATTGGCAATGTCAAGATTCAATTCCACTCCGCATTCATGAGCTATTGCAGGAAGATGAAGCATACTGTTGGTAGAACAACCCAAAGCCATGTCTACTGTCAAGGCATTCATCAATGCATCCTTAGTCATAATATCACGGGGACGGATATCCTTCTTCACCATATCCATAACCGCCATACCTGCGTGCTTTGCAAGCTCAATTCTTGCAGAATATACCGCCGGTATCGTTCCGTTTCCTTTAAGACCCATACCCAAAGCTTCGGTAAGGCAATTCATGGAATTTGCGGTATACATACC
>CAZYRT010000011.1:0-54550 GCA_964650045.1 uncultured Ruminococcus sp. | reverse complement strand
TCATGCCTCAGACTGTTGAAGCTATCAACCACGCAAAGGCGGCAGGCGTAGGCATAATCGTTGCAATAAACAAAATGGACCGTTTGGGTGCAGACCCTGACAGAGTTAAAACCGAGCTTACACAGTATGAGCTTGTTCCCGAGGAATGGGGCGGCGACACTATCTGTGTTCCTATTTCCGCATTAAAGAGAGAGGGTATCAAGGAGCTTCTCGATATGGTTCTCCTTTCTGCAGAAATGCTCGAGCTTAAGGCAAACCCCAACAGAGCCGCAAAGGGTGTTGTTATCGAAGCCCGTCTTGACAAGGGCAGAGGCGCTGTTGCAACTCTCCTTGTTCAGAACGGTACACTTAAAACCGGCGATATCATTATCGCAGGTACCTCTGTTGGCAGAGTAAGAGTTATGACAGATGACAAGGGCAGAAAGCTTTCCGAAGCAGGTCCCTCTGTTCCTGTTGAAATCATGGGTCTTTCCGAGGTTCCCTCGGCAGGCGACCTTTTTGCCGCTGTTGCCGATGAAAGAATGGCAAGAGATTTGGCAGAACAGCGCAAAGCCAAGAAGAAGGAAGAAGAACAGAACAATTCCAAGGTCAACCTTGACGATTTGTTTGCACAGATCGGAAGCGGTATCAAGAACCTTAATATTATCGTTAAATCAGACGTTCAAGGTACCTCCGAGGCTGTTAAATCCAGCCTTGCAAAGCTTTCCAACGAGGAAGTTAAGGTTCAGGTTCTTCACGCAGGCGCAGGCGGTATCACCGAAAGCGACGTTATGCTTGCAAATGCATCCAACGCAATCATCGTTGGCTTTAACGTTCGTCCTGATAAAAATGCTATTGATATGGCGGCAAGAGACAAGGTAGATATCCGCACCTACCGTGTAATTTACGACTGTATCGAAGAAATCGAAGCGGCTATGAAGGGTATGCTTGCTCCCAAATTCCGCGAAAACGTTATCGGTCATGCAGAGGTCAGAAACGCAATTCATGTTCCCAATGTCGGCACGATCGCAGGCTCCTATGTTCAGGACGGTAAGATTTCCAGAAATGCTCAGGTTCGTGTTGTACGTGACGGTATCGTAATCTATGAAGATAAAATTTCTTCTCTCAAGAGATTCAAAGACGATGCAAAAGAGGTTCTCCAATCCTTCGAATGCGGTATCGGACTCGAAAAGTTCAATGATATCAAGGTTGGCGATATTCTCGAATGCTTCGTTATGGAGGAAATTGAACGCTAATGGCGGGACACAGACAGGATAAATTAAACAATGCAGTTTGCGGTGAGCTTGCCGCAATCCTGCGTGAAGTTAAGGACCCGAGAGTTTCGGGCGCGTTTGTAAGCATCGTTGGCGCAAATGTTGCTCCCGACCTTTCCAACGCAAAAATATATTACAGCGTTCTCGGTCCCGATGAAGGGGTTCAAAAGGGACTTGTTTCGGCAACAGGATTCATCCGCAGTGAGCTTGCAAAAAGACTTAATCTGCGTATAACTCCTTCCCTTACCTTTATCCGCGACAATAATACCGAGCGCGCTATGAACATTTCCCGTATTCTTAAAGATATTGAGGAATAATTCAATGAGTTTTAACAAAACACAAATTAATGTTAAAGAAGCCGCCGCATTCTTAAAAGAGTGCGACGGCGCACTCATATATTGTCACGCCTCTCCCGACGGAGATACGTTGGGCTCGGCTTTGGCTTTGGCTCTCGTTTTGAGATCAATGGGCAAAAAGGCTTTCGCCTTTTGTGCTGACGGAGTCCCCGAAAAGCTTGATTTTCTCCCTGTTTCGGATGTTTTCCTTGAAAACGAGCCGAAGGACTATGAAAACTATTGTCTTATAAGCGTTGACGTAGCGGCTCCACATTTGCTGGGCAAGGCAGAAAACCAAATTTTTGCTCTTTCCATCGACCACCACAAAACAAACACAATGGATTGTGAAAGAATTTTGGTCATGGAAGACAGAATCGCCTGCGGCGAGATTATTTTCCTTATAGCCGAGGAATTGGGCGTTCCCCTCACAAGAGATATTGCCACAGCCCTTTATACCGCAATATGCTCCGACAGCGGTGGCTTTAAATACGAAGCCACCAAAGCCGAAACCTATATTATGGCGGCAAAATGTATCCAGGCAGGAATCGATTTCGCTTCCATAAACCGTTTCCTTTTTGAAAACAAAACCCCTGCTCAGGTTGCTTTAACAAAAAAATCCTATAACAATCTGGAGCTTCTTTGTGACGGAAAATATGCTTTAACCGCAGTTTCCGCAGAGGAAATTCTCGAATGCGGCGCAAACGACGGAGATTTTGATTGTATCAACCAGATACCCCGAGAAATCAAGGGTGTCCTCGCCTCGGCGGTAATACGTCAAAAGGGAGAAAGCGTCAAGGTTTCGCTCCGTTCAAGTGCAGATATTGACGTTGCTGAAATTGCAAAAAGATTCGGCGGAGGAGGTCACTACCACGCGGCAGGGCTTACCTTAAACATGAATTTCAAGGATGCTGTAGAAACAATCAGAAAGATTTTTACGGAGCTTTAACAATGAACAGCGGAATTATAATAATTCATAAACCCAAGGGAATAACCTCCCATAATTGCATTTCAAAGCTTCGCTATCTTTTAAAACAGCGAAAGATCGGGCATTGCGGTACTCTTGACCCAATGGCATCGGGCATTTTGCCTATTATGATAGGAAGCGCAGTTAAAGCAAGCGAATATCTTGTGGACCACGATAAACGATATTTTGCAGGCATCAAGCTTGGTATTTCAACAGATACCGAGGATATAAGCGGAAATGTCATAAAGGAGCATGAAGGATTCCTTCCCTCCTTTGAGGAATTTTCCAAAATTGCAAAATCCTTTGAGGGCGAGATAATGCAGGTTCCCCCTATGTATTCAGCTTTGAAGGTAGGCGGTGTGAAGCTTTATGACCTTGCCCGTGAGGGCGTTACGATCGAACGTCAAGCAAGAAAGGTCACGATCTATTCCTGTGACCCTATTGAAAAGGACGGAGAATTTTTCCTTGATGTAAAATGCTCAAAAGGCACCTATATCCGCACATTATGCGCCGATATCGGCGAAAAGCTTGGTTGCGGCGGTTGTATGTCATCCTTGGAGCGAACCGAGGTTGACGTTTTCAAAAAAGAAGATGCTATCGTTTTTGACGATTTAAACGATATGACTCCCGATGAAATACTTTCTCATCTTATCCCCGTGGAAAAAATGTTTATGCACCTTCGCGAAGCACGAATGGACGAATTTTTCAACCGTCTTTATTTTCATGGCGAAAAGATAAAATTGGGTAAGCTTCGGGGAATCAACGGCGAGGTTGGCGAGCTTTTCCGAGTTTACGACAAGGACGGATTTTATTCATTAGGCGAGATCGTGGAATCCGACGGCATAAAATATTTTAGGCAAAAGAAATTGTTTCGCTAACCTGATTTAACATAATTAGACAGACAAGATGTGCTAGTATATTGGCACATCTTTTATTTTTGTGTTTAATTATATTTCTTGGTGATTTTATGGACATACTTTCTGTTATTACTGCGATGAAAAAGGATAAAACTGTTTTACTGCCCATAGACGAGCTTATGCCCAATCCTATGCAGCCCAGAAGGCATTTCAACGAAGATGAGCTTATTTCCCTTTCTGACAGCATAAAAACCTATGGCTTGATTCAGCCTATTGCTGTTAAAAAAATCGAAAATATGCCCTTCCCAATGCCCAAAGCACAGGCAAAATATGAAATTATCGCAGGCGAAAGACGTTGGCGCGCCTCAAGGCTTGCAGGTTTAACAGAAATCAAATGCACTATTTTTGAAGCCGACCGCGAGGACAGCGCGATGATGGCGCTTATAGAAAATCTCCAAAGAAGCGACCTATCCTGCTTTGAAGAAGCCATCGCCATGCAGACCCTTTTGATGATGACGGGAAAATCCCAAGGAGAGCTTGCAAGAGCGCTTTCCATCTCACAACCCACCCTTTCCAATAAGCTTAGATTATTAAGGCTTTCGGAACGCGAAAGGCTTATGGCAATGGAAAACGGTTTTTCCGAACGGCATTGCCGTGCCTTGGTCAGAATCGAATCCGAAAAGGACAGACGGTATATTATGCTGAAAATAATCAACGAAAAGCTCCAGGCAGGTGATGCCGAAAGACTTGTTGATGATTTTTTGAAATCACCGAAGGATCTACCCGTAAAAAATTCCAAAGCGAAAAAGAAAAAGCCCTTTATTAAGGGCTCTATAAAAGAAATGAAAATGCTTTATAATACATTGGATAAGGCTGTGAAGCTTTTGAGCAATTCGGGCTACCGCGCAAGCTGGGATAAACATGAAAATGCGGAAGAATTGGAGATAAACATAAAAATCGGCAGGAAATAATCCTGCCGCATTTTTTATCTGCCTAAATATTCCTCAATAACCTCCAATGCGCCGTTGGGAACAACGCCTTCAAGAGGTTTATTGTATTTTATAAGCTCACGCACATAGGTAGAGCTGATATGGTCCATACCGCTTTCGGAAGGCAAAACAACAGTTTCGGGCGCGCCGAGATTTTTGTTGATGACAAAAAGACTGCGCTCATAATCAAATTCGCTTCCTGTACGGACACCGCGAACGATAACGGGATTTTCGTAACGATTGCAAAATTCCGCCAACAGACCCTCGCATTTTTCAACCTGAGCGTTTTCGATATTTTTCAATGCCGCCTCTGCCGATTTAAAACGAATCTCATCGGGAAGAAAGCAATCCTTTTTTGTATTCTCGGAAACCGCCACAACAACCTTATCGAACAAAAGGGATGCGCGGGAAATAATGTCCATGTGTCCCACGGTTATAGGGTCAAAGGTTCCCGAAATAATTGCGGTTATATTCTTTTTCACGGTTAATCCTCCTGTATAGGACGGATTATGGTCACATAGGATTTACCGTAACGGTAAAGCTTGGAATTCCAGCCATCCAAGGTCTCGGGCATACCGTCCTTGTCGGATTCGCAAACGATAATAGCATTAGGGGCAACAATATCAGCCTCCATAAGCTTTTTCAAAACCTCGTCCAGAATGTCGGGAGAATAGGGAGGGTCAAGGAAAATCAAATCAAAGCTTTCCTTTCCCTTTGCGCTCCGCAAATATTCCTTCCAGTCGGCTGTTAAAATCTTGCATTGCTTTAAAAATTTGGTTTTAAGAGCATTTTCCTTAATAATTTCGGTTGCAGAACGGTTGTTGTCGATGATCACAGCCTTCTCCGCACCTCTTGACAAAGCCTCCAAAGCCATTTGACCGCATCCGCCGAAAAGGTCAAGAACGGTTCTGTCATGAAGCTCAAACTGAATGGCGGAGAAAACCCCTTCCTTACACATTTCGGTTGTAGGTCTTGTATCTCTGCCTTCAAGAGTTTTTAATTTTGTACCTCTTGCGATTCCTGTTATAATTCTCATTTGTTTTCCTTTCCGAAATATTCGGCAACTGCTATTGCTGTTTCCTCGGTTATTCCTTTAACTGCCATTAATTCCTCGATCGTAGCTTCCTTTAATTTTGCCAAGGTTCCGAAATGAAGCATAAGATCATTTGCCTTTTTGGGGCCGATACCCTTAATTTCAGTCAAGCTGCTCTTTTTAACAGCATTCCGCCTTTTGGCATCCATAAGAGAAAGAGCATAGCGGTGAACCTCTTCCTGAATTTTATAAATAAACACAAAAGCATCCTGACGGGTTATAAGCGAAATTTCGTTTTCGCCGTCTGTGAGAGTTCTGGTTTTATGGTGTTCATCCTTTATCATTCCGAAAACGGGAACCGATATCCCCATTTCCGAGAGAACATTTTTAACACGGTTGACTTGATTGATACCGCCGTCCATTAAAATCAGATCAGGATATTCCCAACCTTCCTCGTCATTATCATGAGCGAATCTTCTTCGGATAGTTTCCTCCAAGGCGGCAAGGTCATTGCCGTCGGCAACTGTTTTAATATTAAATCCGCGGTATTTTTTCTTGGCAAAATTACCTTTTTCCAAAACTATCATACCACAGCTTGTAAATTCGCCTGCCGAATGGGAAACATCATAGGATTCGATTCTATCGGGAACAACTTCCAAACCCAAAAGCTGAGCAAGCGAAACAAGAAAATCCTTTTTTCTGTCCTCAGAAGCCCGTTTATGCTCCAAAAGCAACCTTGCATTATCCTTTGCCCTGATAGTCAAGGCGCGCATATCTCCTCTTTCGGGAATTATCACCGAAACCTTGTATTCTGCCTTGGTGCAGAGCCATTCCTCGAAAAGGGCTCTGTCTGCCTCGTCAAGCTCAAAATCCATATATATCTTTTTGGGAATATATCCTCTCAGATCATAATACCGCTGAAAGAAGGAAACCAATGCTGTACTGCTGACTATCTCATCGGCTCCGAAAAAGAAGTTTTCTCGGTCAACGATAGCACCGCCACGAACAAAAAGAAGAGAAAACGCGCTTCCCAAATCATCAGCATAAACACCGATTATATCAGCCTCCACATTGGGAGAGCAAACTATCTGCTGACGCTCGCTAAGCTTTTTTACAGCATAAATGCAATCCCGCAATTTTGCCGCAAGCTCAAAATTCAAGCCCTCGGCGGCAACATTCATATCCTCCTCAAGCTGAGCCACAAGATTTTTACCGTCGCCCTTTAACAACACAGCGGCACGGTTAAAAAGCGCTCTGTATTCCTCGGAGGAAACATTTCCCTTTAAGCAAGGCGCGCAGCAACGTCCTATATGATAATTCAAGCAAGGGCGGCCTCTGCCGATATCCTTGGGAAATTCCTTTCCGCAGGAAGGAAGAGAAAAAGCTTTGCGAACCGTTTCAAGTATATTCTTAGCAACATTATGAGAAGAATAGGGACCGAAATAGCGGTCATTACCCGAGGTTCTTTTATAAACTATGGAAAATTCGGGATATGCCGAATTTTTCATTTTAATATAAGGATAGCCGCCGCCATCCTTTAATTTTATATTATAACGGGGCTGAAACTGTTTTATAAATTGGTTTTCCTGAATCAAAGCCTCAAGCTCGGTCAAAGTAAAATAAACCTCAAAATCGTTTACCGATTCAACCATGCGCTTGGTTTTTCCGTGATGGTCGGAATGAGGGGCAAAATAACTTGAAACACGGTTTTTCAAAGCCTTTGATTTGCCCACATAAATTATTCTGCCGGATTTGTTCCGCATTATATAAACTCCCGGAGATGCAGGGAGCAATTTTGCTTTTTCAAAAAGCTCTTCACGGGTCATTGGCAACACCTATAAAAAATGCCCTGAACAATAAAGCTCAAGGCGATTTATTTGAAATTGTGATTATTCGTTAAAGCCGCCGAGAATAAGCGCAACGAGACCGTCAACAGCGGTTTCCTCATCGGAGCCATCGGCAAGAATTGTTATAAGATCGCCTTTGGATATACCAAGGGAAAGGATTCCGAGCAAGCTCTTTGCGTTGGCTCTGCGATCGCCGTTTTCAACCCAAATGGAGCTGCGGTAGGAATTAGCCTTCTGTATAAAATATGTTGCGGGTCTGGCATGGAGACCAACTTCGTTTTGGATTTCTATATTCTTAGTAGTCATTAATATACCCCCGTGGCAAAAACATATCCTAGTGTTATAATAATGGGACTTTGATATTATTATACCAAACCGTCATATTCAAATCAATAGGAATTTAATGTTAGATTCACCGAAAATTCACATTATATACGGGTTGTTTTTTGTCGATAATATCTATCATACCCGTATTCTAATCCAAAAATTCAACATCCCCCAAAATAGCGCTGAATTCTTTGTCCCCTGCTTGAATTACACAAGCGGTTCCCGATAGGATAAGGTTTCCGTTTTCAGAATAATATCTGCCAAGCTTTTTATATCCGTTTAAAGACAGGTTCACCGATATCTCACCGTTTTCCTGAAACTCAGATGAAACCACAACTGTTTGAAGCTTGGTGCTTTCAAATTCCAAGGTTACCGATGCACCCAACACAAAAGCAGACTTTGCATCCTCTCCTTCGGGTGAAACCGAAACAGTCAAGGGCGAAATTTCGGGCTTGCCGAACACTTCGTTTATTGTATCGTGGAACACCAAAACGGAAACAGAGCAAAGGATCACAACAACGATAACAACATCAAGAATATTTAATTTCAGCTTTCTCTTCTGCATCATCTATTCCTCCATAGAGCGAGTTAAGTAAATCTGAACTTTTGTTAACTTTCATAGCTTCCGTTTTGGGAAACCAAGCAAACCTTATAGACCGAGCCGCAAAGACCGAACACAAAAAACATTGCCAGAATGGTTCTTATATCCGAAAAAGAATTAAACAAAATTCCCGACACAGTCAGCATAACCGACGAAGCCGCCACAGTGCCCGCCATGGAAACAAGAACTTCGGATTTTGTCATAGCAATGGAGCCGAATACTCTCTGCAACACTAAAATAAGAGCAACTCCGAAGATAAGCACGGCGAATCCGCCGCCAAGATATCCTAAGCCCGACCAAAAACCGGAAAAGCTTTGTATTCCCTTTTCAAGAACCTTGTCCAAAGCCGAAGAGGTAAAAGCCTTCACAGAATGAGAGATGGCGCATTCCGAAAGTATGGTTATAAACGGAGTCATAACGATCGCCCCGGAGACAAGGGCACCTGCAGGAGCCTTATAGCCAAAGGCGATATAAGCAAACAACGCAGACATTATCAAAATATAAACCAAAACGCTGTCGGTAACTATAGCACAGCCCAACGCAAGAAAGGCAAAAACCGTTCCCTTCTTTTGATATTTCATCAAAAACAAAGCAAAGGGCAACATTGCCGAAACCAACATTGTCATCATATCCCCGTCCAAAGCATTGGAAGAAAGGTATATTGCGCCCTCCCTTAGCTGAGAATTGGGAATCAAATGGGAATATTCACCCAAAAGGTAAACCGCCATGCCAACAGACATACCGTTGCAAGCGGCAGAAAAGCTTTGATAAAGAAGCCTGCCGGAGCAGATAAGGTTCTTTGCCGAAAAATATACGGCAATAAACACCAAAAGGTAAAATTCGCCTTTGTCCACCTCTTGGTCGGAAGCAAGGCTTGAAATAAACATTGCCGCCATAAACAAAAGCATGGCAACATCTGCTGTTCCGAAACGGAGATTACGTTTCAGGCGGAGCCATTTAATAAAATGGGACAGCAATACCGAAACAGCCAAAAAGGAAACAAATTCAACAGACCCGAAGGAAACTGTGAATATAGCCAAAAGCAACCCAAATTCGGGCACACACAAAATCGTTACAAATATTGCTGCCAATCCTAAGGCAGACAATATCCATATAGGCGAAACAAACAACGTCAGCGCACCGAACAGGGAACCCCACAGAAAGCTCATTCCCACCGAGGTCGTGGGCGGTATTTTTGGCACACGGTCAAAGGTAGAATCATTTATTCCCAATGAATTGGAAAGGGCAGAACCCGTTATTCTTCCGCTGCCCAAGGCTGATATAATACTCTTATCGCCAAACAAGGTGAGCAAAAGACCTATTATAACGGTTATAGCCGCTGCCGCAAGGTCATTAACATTGGCATCACTCAGGTTAACCGAAACATATCTTTTCAAAAGAAATATTGCCCCGGAATATATCCCGAAAGTCAAAAGAAAGATACCGAGGGAACGAAGAGATGCTGAGAGCATACCCCTCAAACCAAGATTCAATCGGCGAAAAAATCCGTTATCTCCCAAAAGAGAAGCAAAACGGTTACGGACGGGAACCGTAAAATTCTTGCGCAGTTCAAGTTTTTTAAACAAAGGTCTTGCAACCTTATCCTTGCAAAAGCGGTCAACGGTTTTCACCGAGGTAAGCAAGGGAGAAAAAAGACCTGTTTCAAAAATTTGAACCAAGCGAGAGGAGACAAAGCGAGTGGACGACAAAAGAAGGCTCTCGTTAACGAGCCGTTTCATTCCGCCCTTTTTAATTTTATTTCTCGCTTTGCCCATTGATATTCTCCATAAATTCCGAACCTTCCAAAAGGTCGGGACGTTTTTCTTCGGTACGGCGGAGGCTTTGCTCCTCCTTCCAACGGCGCTGTTTGGCGTGGTCACCGTTCAAAAGCACCTCGGGCACCTCCAATCCCTCGAAAACACGGGGACGGGTATACTGAGCGTGTTCAAGCAATCCGTTTTGAAGGCTTTCCTCCGAATAACATTCGGGGGACGGCAAAACTCCGTCAATAAGACGGGAAACACAATCCACCACAATAGCCGCAGGAAGCTCTCCTCCCGTAAGCACATAATTGCCTACTGAAAGCTCCTCGTCTACCTCAAGCTCGATTATTCTTTCATCAATACCCTCGTAATGACCGCAAAGAAGAATCAGATTGTCATATTGTGTAAGCTCTTCCGCCTTCTTTTGGTCAAACAATGACCCTTGGGGCGACATATATATTACCCTTGTTGTACCCGAAAGCTTGGATTTTACATGACGTATACAGTCAACCACAGGCTGACACATCATGACCATACCGTATCCGCCGCCATAAGGAGCATCGTCAACACGGCGGTGCTTGTCCTTGGTAAAATCGCGGATATCGGTGCAGTTAACCGAAATAACACCCTTTTCGGCTGCTCTTCCGATTATGCTCGATGAAAAAATAGGTTCCAAAGAACGGGGAAAAAGCGTAAGTACCTCGAAATTCATTTCGTTCCCTACGCCTCCAATCCGTCCATTAGACGGATCACAATTCCGTCATCGGGATTTGCTGTAACGATAAATTCGTCAACAGCAGGTATTATATATTTCTTTTCGCCTTCAACATAATAAATATTGGAAGCGGCACCCTCTTCGATCTTAACCAGCTTTCCGATGATTTCGGAAGTCGCTTCATCCTTCACAGGAAGCCCGATAAGGTCATCATTATAGAACACACCATCGGGCAGAGGGATATCCTCCCTGTCAAAATATACCGTTCTGCCGGTGAGAGTAGAAGCAGAGTTCCTATCCTCATAGCCGACAAAGGTTACAGTTGATACGGTTTCGCGGAAGGCTTTTACCTCCAACGGACGTTTTCCCTCGCTGTCGAGGTAAAGGTATTTAATTCCTTCGAGAAAATCGATGCCGTCGCACCAACAATCGAAGCGAAGCTCACCTTTGATTCCGCGGGGAGAATTAAGCCTTCCTGCCTCAAGAAAGCGTTTCATCAGATTATTTCAACGATAACACGCTTGTTCTCTTTAGCTGCAGCCGCGCGCATTACTGTACGAATGCTTTTTGCGATCTTGCCTTCCTTACCTATTACTCTGCCCATATCGTGCTTCGCAACAGATAATTCGAGAACAATTGTATCACCGCTTACCTTTTCGGAAACAGAAACCGAATCGGGATCTTCAACAATCGCCTTGGTGATATCAAGAAGGATTTGTTTCATTAATCCAACACTCCGGTCTTCTTAAGAAGGTCGCGAACGGTATCGGTAGGCTGTGCGCCGTTGCTGATCCACTTCTTTGCCTTTTCAGCGTCGATGGTAACTTCAGCAGGATTTGTCATAGGGTTGTAGAAACCAACTTCTTCGATAAATCTGCCGTCGCGGGGATAACGGGAATCAGCTACAACGATTCTGTAGCAAGGTGCCTTCTTTGCGCCCATTCTTCTGAGCCTCATTTTTACTGCCATTTTGAGTTTCCTCCAAAAAATTAATATAAAATATTTTTTATTTAAAAGGGAAATTTGAATTTTCCTCTTTTACCTTTTTTGCCCATGAATTGCTTCATGAGTTGCTTTGTCTGCTCATATTGTTTGAGCAAACGATTGACCTCCTCGACCGTTCTGCCGCTTCCTGCCGCAATTCTCTTCTTACGGGAGGAATTGAGAACATCGGGGTGATCTCTTTCATAGGGTGTCATGGAAAGGATGATAGCCTCTGTGTGAGCCAAAGCCTTTTCATCCACCTGAACATTATTAAGCTGGGAGGGCTTGATTCCGGGCATCATACCCAAAAGGGAATCCATAGAGCCCATATCCTTAATTGTAGCAAGCTGATCAAGAAAATCGGTTAAGGTGAAGCTTTGTTCACGGAACTTTCTTTCCATTTCCAAAGCCTTTTTCTCATCGATCTGCTGTTCGGCTTTTTCGATAAGTGTCAGAACGTCGCCCATACCGAGGATTCGGGATGCCATTCTGTCGGGATGGAAGGGTTCCAAGCAATCAAGCTTTTCGCCTGTTCCGATAAATTTAATAGGCTTACCTGTGATATATTTGACCGAAAGTGCCGCACCGCCACGGGTATCACCGTCCATTTTAGTGAGGATAACACCGGTTATATCCAAAAGGTCATTAAAGCTTTTTGCAACATTAACCGCGTCCTGACCTGTCATTGCATCAACAACAAGAAGGATCTCGGTAGGGTCAACAGCTTCTTTAACACGCTTTAATTCATCCATCAACGCTTCATCAACATGAAGTCTGCCTGCTGTATCGATGATAACAGGGTCAAAACCGTATTTAATTGCGTGCTTTATAGCTTCTTCCGAGGTTTTGGCAGGGTCTGCCGTGCCTCTTTCAAAAACCTGTGCGCCGACCTTTTCACCAACAACCTGCAACTGAGTTATAGCAGCAGGACGGTAGATATCGCAGGCAACCAAAAGTGGATTTCTTCCCTGCTTTTTAAACATTCCCGCAAGCTTACCGCAATGGGTCGTCTTACCCGAACCCTGAAGACCGCACATAAGGATAACCGTGGGTCCCTTTGAAGCAGTATTAAGCTTTTGGTTTTTGCCGCCCATTAATTCAACAAGCTCTTCGTTAACTATTTTAACGATATGCTGAGCAGGAAGAAGGCTTTCCAAAACCTCATTTCCCACAGCACGCTCGGAAACTCGGGCTATAAATTCCTTAACCACCTTGAAGTTAACATCCGCTTCAAGCAAAGCCAGCTTGATCTCGCGCATTCCTGCCTTGACATCAGCCTCGGTAAGCTTGCCTTTATTGCGGAACTTCGAAAAGGCATTTGACATCTTTTCAACAAGACTTTGAAACATCAGAGTTCTCCTATAATCAATTCAGCAAGATGCTTTGTTTGGGAAATATCGTCGCTTTGGGCGATTTTTGACGCATAATCGGAGATTTTTTCTATTTTAGCATTGAAGCCCAATGAATTTTCCAACGAAATCAAAGCTTCAACCCCATGCTTAATTGCATCGCGAACGCCCTGACGGGTTATTCCGCAATGCTCGCTTATCTCCGCAAGAGAAAGATCCTCGTTATAATAAAGGTCGATAACATCTCTTTGACGGTGGGAAAGGGCATTGCCGTAAACATCAACGAGCCTAGAGATATATGCTCTGTCCTCGTTCATGGCTTCCTCCGTCCTTTCAAGAAATTCAACCTCATAATATTACAGGATAACAACACGAGTCTGTAAAGCAAAACACTTTACAGACTCGTATTATACATTATATTTACCCTATTGTCAATAGATTTTTTCCTTTATTTTTGCAATTCCTCTACCATTTTCTATTGAAATTACAGCAGTTTCCTCTTTTTTTATCCTATCTTCCAAAATCAGCCGCGAAACAGCCTCTTCTCCCAAGCGGATCGCCATACGGGCAACAGCTCTCGGGCTTTTATTTCTTGCTGATTCCACAGCCATTTTGGAAAATTCATCATCGGGAACGGCATTTATCCCCATTTCACCAAGTCTTTTGCAAAAGGAATTTATCTTAATATCGGCGATTTGGCAAAGCTCATTATCTCCAAGGCTTTTAAAAATAATAATTTCATCAACTCGGTCTGCAAGCTCGGGAGCGATTATCTTCATCGCCTCTTTATCCCCATCTTCCTCCCTTTGACCTCCAAATCCTGCCACAGAGGAGCTTGTGCTTTGATTGGCTGTCATTATAACGATAGTATTGTCAAAGCTGACTGTCAAGCCTGCCGAATCGGTAAGTCTGCCCTCGTCAAGTATCTGCAAAAGCAGACCCAAAACATCGGGATGAGCTTTGTCGATCTCATCAAAAAGCACCAAAGAATAGGGGTTGCGCCTTACCTTCTCGGTCAATGCTCCTCCCTCGCCAAAGCCTGCATACCCTGGGGGAGAGCCTATCAGTTTGGATATGCTATGACCCTCGGAAAGCTCCGACATATCCACCTTTATAAAGGAATTTCGGCTATTGAATACCTCTTCGGCAAGAGCCTTTGCACATTCGGTCTTGCCTACTCCTGCTTTGCCCAAAAACAAAAAGGAAGCAATCGGTCTGCCCAATTGACGTATACCCGTTTTTCCCCGTCGTACAGCCTCCGAAAGAGCCTTCACCGCCCTTTCCTGACCTATAATGCGTTTTTTCAGCCTATCCTCCAATGCCATAAGCTTTTCCTTTTCATCGGAATTTATAACCGACATTGGAATACCCGTTCGCTTCTCTGCCGCTGCGGCAATTTCATTTTCGGTCAGCACAGGCTTTCGCTTTCCCGTATATCCCATTTTCAAGACCGCTGCTGCCTCGTCTATAAGGTCGATAGCCTTGTCGGGCAGGCTCCTTTCGGGAATATAACGCACCGAAAGCTTTATTGCCGCATCAATAGCCTCATCGCTTATTGCCACACCGTGATATGCCTCGTATTTTTTTCTAATACCAAAAAGCATTTCTTTACATTCTTCCTCGCTGGGCTCAGAAACGGTTATAGGCTGGAATCTTCTCTCCAATGCCTTATCCTTCTCTATGCTTTCCCGATATTCGTTTAAGGTAGTTGCACCTATAAGCCGAATTTCTCCTCGGGCAAGAGCAGGCTTGAAAATATTCGAAGCATCAATAGCCCCCTCTGCCCCTCCTGCGCCTACGATAGTGTGTATCTCATCAATAAAAAGAATAACATTTCCCGATTTTTTCACTTCATCAATAATATTCTTTATCTTTTCCTCAAATTCTCCTCGATATTTTGTGCCTGCCACTACCATGGAAAGCTCCAGACTCATAATTCGTTTATTCTTCAACTCATTTGGAACATTCCCCGAAGCTATTCTTGAAGCCAACGCTTCAACCACCGCAGTTTTGCCCACACCTGCCTCTCCTACCAAGCAGGGATTATTTTTAGAACGTCGAAGCAATATCGCTATCATGCGCTCCTCCTCATTCTCTCTGCCGATAACAGGGTCAATTTTACCTGAACGCGCCTTTTCGGTAAGGTCAAGAGCATTTGCATCCAAAAGGGGAGTGGGCTTTGGAGCCATAAAAACAGGCTCGGCTTCATAATAATCACCGTTATCCTCCGAGGAATCGAAAAACAGCTCTGCCACAGTTTGAGAAAGCTCTCCCGAATCTCCTCCCAATTCGGTTATTATCCTCACAGCAACGCATTCCTCAGACAGCATTGCAGAAAACAGATGCTCTGTACCAACCAAGGAGGATGCCTTTGCCCCTGCTATAACCGCCGCACGGAGAATTATTCTTCGGCAAACGGGAGTCATATCGTCAGAGGAAAGAATGGTTTTGCTTCCCATCCCTACGATGTTCACCAGACAGCCTCTTGCCGAAGCATAATCTATCCCCCGTTCCAAGAGAAGCTTCGAGCAAACACAATCCTCCTTCAGCAATCCCAAAAGAAGATGCTCGCTTCCTACATAAGTATGCCCAAGATCCTTGGCACACAAAAGAGCGGTTGTTATTATCCGTCTGGCTCCCTCACCGAATTTCTTAGTTATATCACCCATTTATCTGATCCCCTTTCCTTTCAACAGAATATGTAAAATTTAAGAAAAAGGTTATTTCTACCCCTTTATTTTTGGAAAGTATTATGTTATACTGTGTGAAAGCATAACTGAAAAAGGGGTGAGAATAGCTTTGTCACAGCAGCAAACTGCAAAACCGCAAGTTCAAAGAAAAAAGCAAAAGTCAAAAGCAGGAAAAGGCTATGAATATCTTGCTTATATAATTATATTCTTGGCAGCTTATGCGCTGATTAGTCTTTTTTGTTTCGCTTTTGTTGTTTATTCCTTCAATGATATTCCCGATAACCCCGATGATTATGGAATAAGCATCATTTATAACGACAAGAAAATCTATGGTCTTGATGCAGACGAAGCAAACAACGAATACGGTCTTTATATCCCATTTTCCTATCTTTCGGAAATAAGCTCCTTTGGTTTGGCAGGCGACGGCGAGAGCATTACTCTCTTTGTTATCGGAACCGACAACCGTATCGAATGCACAAGAAATTCATCTCTTATTACCATAAATAACAATCCTATCAGAATCTCCTCCCCCATCCTTTACGACGATGAGCTGAAGGAATATCTTATCCCCGTTTCCGTTTTGGAAAACTATGTAACAGGCATTGATGTTACCTACAATTCTGAAAAGATGATATGCAGTATTTCATCCACAGTAAGCAAAACCGATGTTGCATTGAAGCTTCTTCTTCCCGAGCCTATGCAGCCTGCATATTTCCCTGATTCGGATAAATATTACACCCCTCCCGAGGTTTCGGACGAATCCTCGACTGAAGCAAATTAAAAATGTAAAAATAAGGGTCACTTCACAATGAAGTGACCCATTTTTATATTATTCGGTAATATATTATTCAGCGGGCTCGATAACACCGTAATCATTTTCGGAGCGCTTATAAACCACGTTATATCTTCCGCTGTCGGAATTAAGGAACATATAGAAGGAATGCTGAAGCAGATTCATCTGCAGGATAGCCTCCTCAACAGACATAGGCGCCATTTCAAAGCGCTTTGTCTTAACAACATTAATGTCTTCCTCGGTTTCAGCCAATTCAGTCTCGGCAAACATTTCCTTTTTAACGTGGAGCTTCTTTTCAAGCCTTGTGCGGTTCTTTCTTATCTGGCGCTCGATATTTTCCATCGCTGTATCGAGAGCGCATTTATAATCCTTGTCGGAAATCTCCGAACGGAAGATCGAACCGTTGCGGTAAATTGTCAGCTCAATTCGCTCGCCAATTCTGTTTGTGCTGATAGCAACTGTAGCATCGGTATCCTCAGGGAAGAATTTATCGAATTTTTTAAGCTTCTTTTCAACCCATTCACGGACATCCTCGGTTAAATTGAACTTTTTGGTGATGATTCTTATTTTCATAATTCCATCTCCTTTGAATTAGAAATTGACAGTTGCTCTGTCTAACTTCATGTTAGCACAGATATACATTATTGTCAAGTATTTCTTATTAGAGTGAGTTGAGCAAATCCGAACCATTTTTTGACGGATAATTTCTGCTCACTCTAAACTAAATACTTTTTGTGCATTTGCGACATTAGGCTACAAAAAAACAGAAAGGTAAAAACCTTTCTGTTGCAAAATCATCTTCTTTTTTTCTTATCGCGCCTATTCAATCCGCTTAATTTTTCATCGCTTGCGGATTTAAAGGAGGACAGCATGGATTCAAAATCCATAGGCGCCTTGGGCTTATTGGGAGAAAAGCCGCTTTCGCGTTTTTTTGGTTCATCGCCAATCAAGGAAAGGGCTATCTTTCCGTCATTATTGGAAATGACGGTTGCGGTAACCTCGTCACCCTTTTTTATAACGCTGTGAATATCCGAAATATAATCCCGCGAAAGCTTTGAAATATGAATCATTCCGACGGAGCCGTCCTCCAAACGGACAAAAGCCCCGAAATCAGTAACTCCGTTAACGGTGCCTTTGACATTCTCTCCTATGGAATATGACATATAAGCAAAACCTCCCTAATTTATTCGGCAATATCGTTTACAAAAATAATTTCATTGCGCTTGCAATAATCCAAGGATTCTCTTGCCACACGTTCGAGAACCTCGTCATTAATGGGTTCGGCAATACGCAATTCCAACTCATCAACATCATCCTGAAGCTGCTGAACCTGCTGTATACGGGCATCTCTTGCCGCCCGAAGCTCGTTCATTTCAACCTGAAGGTTGATGACCGAAACGAAAAGAAAAATAAAGATAAGTGTAAACGCAACTCTTATTATTAAATTTGCGCGGACGGGTCTTCTTCTTGACATTTTTCAAATTCCTTTCGTTTTAAAATTCCAAATCCTTTTTTCGCCTGCGCCAAAGTTCTTCGGCAATAAAAGCGAGTATATATTCGGCGGTACAGCCTTTGATACAAAGCCGAAACGCGCATTTTTATCGATCTCAGCATCCTTCTCACCAGTCTATCCAATTTATCAATAGCCGCCATTAAAACACGGCTTAATGTAAACCGCCATGCCAAAAAGCCCAAAAAGGCAAACACAAAGGCATATACACGGGGACTGCCGAAGGAAAGATTAAAAAACAATATAAGCATTGTAACCGCGGCAATGATACAAAACACAATATCACCGAAAAACACAAGGACAGCATTGCTTTTCCTGTTAAAACGAATGATACGGAAAATATCATAAACTGCGCAGAGAAAGCCGCCGCAGACAAATGCCCACAATGCCAGAGCATCATCCAAAAGAAAATTTTTCTCCACAGCGGTCAGCGCCCCAGAAAAGAAAACCTTTTCTTTTTGGGAGTATCATCAAAATAAACCATTGCGGAAATATTACCGTTTACAGTAATATCGCCGTTTTCAAGGGAAAGATTTTTTATTGAAAGCCCTTCGCCGCTTATGTTAAGAACGGTTTCGCCTACAGCAAGGCTCACCAAGGTCTCGTCAAAGCTTATAACATCGTCAACCGAGGTTATATTAAGAGACGAACGGGAATCCAATGAAAGAAAATGCTTTTTGGAATTCATAGCTTCTCCTCCGAATCAACATATTTAACAATATGCATCGGAAGAAGAAATTATTCCAAAACCTCATACATTTCGCTTGCTTCGGATTTTTTTGTAGTTTCGTTTATTGCAACAACCTTGAATTTTGTAACACGGCTTCCGTAACGAACCTCGATAACATCCCCTATCTTAACATCATAAGAGGGCTTTACGACCTTTCCGTTAACCGAAACCAAATTTTCACCGCAAGCTTCGTTGGCAACAGTACGGCGCTTGATTATTCTGGAAACCTTTAAATATTTATCTAATCTCATATCAATTACAAAAAATTAATTTAGGCGGGTCAAAAAAGAACCCGCCCTTATATACTTATTTATTAACAGCTTCCTTAAGATCCTTGCCTGCAACGAAAGCGGGAGCCTTGGAGGCAGGAATGGTGATAGCTTCCTTGGTCTTGGGGTTACGACCGATTCTTTCAGCTCTTTCCTTAACCTTAAAGGAACCGAAGCCTGCGATCTGAACCTTGCCGCCGGTAGCGAGTTCGGTTTCGATTGCATTGAGAACAGCGTTAACTGCTGCTTCTGCATCTTTCTTCTTAAGGTTAGCATTGGCTGCTACAAATTCAACGAGAGTTGTCTTGTTCATAATTAAATTAATCCTTTCAAATGAGAAATATCTAAGGTATTATAACATTATTTATGTGTATACGCAAGTAGCTTTTTAAATTTTTTCAGCAAAATAAAGGGTTTTTAGACGTTTTTTGTGTTGTTTTTTAATTTTTCTTTGCTTCCAGCCAAAAATTTTCCTTTTCTTCTCTGGGTGTTTCGGTAACAGAACGTCCCGATGCCACACACAATTCCTCTACCTTTTGGAAGCGTTTAAGGAATTTTTCATTGGCATTATAAAGGGCTTCCTCAGAATCCACTCCTGCCAATCTTGCGGCATTTACCACCGAAAGAAGAAGGTCCCCAAACTCCTCTTGAATGTCTGCCATGTTCCCCGATTTCAAGGCTTCTTTTACTTCGCTGATTTCTTCTGAAACCTTCAACATAGCCTCCTCGGCATTGTCGAAATCAAATCCCATTTTACGGGCTTTTTTGCCCAGCTTATCTGCTCTCATCAAGGCAGGCATTGCAGGAGACACCGAGCGCAAAACCTCGGTATCGCTTTTTTGCTGTTTTGTTTCCTTCTTAATGGCGTCCCAATTGGAAAGAACATTTTCGGTTCCGGTTACCTTTACATCACCGAAAACATGAGGATGACGAACAATAAGCTTTTTGCAGATATCGGTGCAAACATCGTTAACCGAAAAATTGCCGTTTGAGCTTGCAATATCCGAATGGAAAACCACCTGAAGCAGAACATCACCCAATTCTTCTCTGATCATACCGGCATCGTCCTTATCGATACCCTCGATCAATTCATAGGTCTCCTCCAAAAGGTCCCTGCGGATGGATCGGTGAGTCTGTTCTCTGTCCCAAGGACAGCCGTTTTCACCGCGAAGTATCTTCATTATATTAACTAGATCTTCGAAATTATATTCATTTTTCGAAAGAAGCTCTTGTTTTATCATATCATTTCTCCGTTTTTATCTTAAATACCATATCCGCAATAAGCTCTCCTTTGGGCAAAAGATGTATATCGCTCTCGTCCAAGGCTTTGAACAAAATAAGACATCCGAAATATGTTATCACCATTATAATTCCCGTTACCAAAAGGCAGACAAAGGAACCTGCTCTTTCAAAGGAAGATTCGCCCAAAAGAAGATTCATTATTTTGTATATCCCAAAGGTCACAGCAAAGGTTATAATACCGCAAAATACAGGGCGCAGGAACGCCGAAAACATTTTCAACTTTATTCCGCAAAATCTTTTCAGCAATATTATATCCAAAACCGTAAGGAATAAATAGCAAACAAGAATACTCAAGGGTGCGCCCAATATGCCGAAGCCGTTTTTCAGCATGAAATATTCCGAAACAGTCAAAATCCCGATTCCTGCCAATGATGTGAACATAGCTATTTTAGGTACACCGTAGGCATTCATCAAGGAATTACAAACCGATGCAACCGACACAAAAACCATTGCCACGCCTAAAACCGAAAGACATTTCGCCGCCATATCTATGGGAAGAACGCTTTCGCCGTTCGCCAAAGTTAAATGATTCGACCAATCGGATACACCGTATACCAAGGCTATGCAGGATTTTCCCGTAACAACGAGAAAAATTCCGCAAAGAATGGCGATAACTGCCGAAACCTTCAAAGCCTGATTTGATAAGCCTTGAGCTTTTTTTGTTTTGCCGACAGCCAAAGCCCCTGAAACGGCAGGTATTATCCCCGTTCCCAACGGGAATATAAGGGAAGCGGGAAACAAATCGTAAATAGGAACCGAAAGCCCTGTATATGCCGAAAACAAAACTCCTGCATTTTCAACACTTTCTCCCCATTCCGAAAGACATTTTACTATTAAAACAGTATCAAGAAATTCCGAAAAATATAATGTTGCCGCCGTGAGAGTTACGGGCAAAGCTACAGCGCCGATTGTTTTTATCAGCCTGCTGTCCTTTTCCACCCTATCATCGGAAAGGCTCACCTTAGATTTCTTTGAAAACTTTGCATAAAGCAATGCAAAAGCCGCCCCTGCAACAGAACCAACGGTAACACCGCTTATGGCGCAAGCCGACTGAACAGCAACATTTGCACCCGACCTATTGGCAATAATAACAGCAGTCAAGCCCACAAAAAGCTTTAAAAACGCCTCGATAAATTGAATTATCGCGGTGGGATACATATTATGAAGCCCTTGGAAATGACCTCTGACAGCAGATGAAACACAGATGAAAAATAAAGAAGGCGCGATGATCTGCATTGCCAATGCGCTGTCGCCATGGTTTGTAAAAAGAGCAAGCTTGGGGGCAAACAACACCAATACAGAAGCCAAAATCAACCCGAAGCAACCGAATATAAGCCCCGACAGGAGGGATATTCGCTTGGCTTCTCTGCCTCTGCCCTTTTCATTGCTTGAAGAAACAAGCTTGCTCACCGCGACAGGCAATCCGCTTGTAGACAGCATAAAAAGCATGGCATATATAGAATATGCCGCCGTGAAAACACCGATGCTTTCCCCTAAAATATTAGTAAGGGGTATTTTAAATACCACGCTTATTATTTTTACTGCAAAATTTGCAACAGCCAATATTCCTGCCTCTTGAACGAAGCTTTGGCTTTTTTTGCTTTCAAAATTTCGGTTCATATCAACCACGGTATTTGGCAAAGAAGGCTTTTGCCTCCTCAAAGCCAAGGTCCTTGTTGTCGCTCAAATATTCAAATGGATATTTAGCAAAAGGATGACGGAGAATCTCATCACGGGCGGGATTAACAAGCTTGGTTATAGCACCTGCACCGCAGGCAAAAACCGTGGAATGCTCCTCCATCATAAGAATATTATATAAATTCTCCTTATCTGCAACAGAATATCCTGTGTTTTCCGCGTTGCCTACAGTATTCTTCTGTCGATAAAGATAATAGGGCGATAATCCTGCTTCCTTCAAGCGTTTACGGGCATATTCAACACTTTTTCTGGCAAAATCACCCTGAGGGTCATAATACCCATCTCCGATAAACCGCATATTAGCGGCATTTTTTATGGAAAGTGTATGTACCGTTATGTTGGAAAAGCCCAGATGGATAACATCCTCAAGACTCTTACGGAAGCTTTCGTCGGTATCGCCGGGCAAGCCTGCAATAAGATCGGCATTGAGGGTATCGAAGCCTATCTTCAAAGCCGATTCGGCAGCATCGAAAAATTGCTTTGAGGAATGCTTTCTGCCTATCCGCTCCAAAACATAGTCGGAGGTAGACTGAGGGTTGATGCTTATTCGTTTAACACCGTTTGCCTTTACGGCAGCCAATTTTTCGGCAGTTATTGTATCAGGTCTGCCTGCTTCAAAGGTAAATTCAACATTACCGTTTATATCTACACTTTTATTAATGCAATCAAGCAAACGGTTGGTTTGGTCAACATCAAGAATAGAAGGTGTTCCGCCGCCTATGTATATAGAACGAAGCCTCATTCCCAAAGCCCTTATCATTTCACCCGTTTTTCGGATATCGTCAAAAAGCTTTTCAAGATAATCGGGAATAAGAGCAAACAATTTTGCATTGCTGTATGACACAAAAGAGCAATAATCGCATCTTGTGGGACAGAAGGGTATGGAAACATACATACCGCAATCGAAAGCCTCGATATCCTCAAGCATTTTTTGCTGGATAAGGGCTGTTTCCACCGAAAGGGTGGATTTTTCCAAGGAAACCTCATAATCACGGTTAAAAAGCCGAATGACCGAATCGGCAGAATAGCCTCTGTCAAGATAATATTTAGCGCGCTTTACAGGGCGCAAGCCTGTTATATAACCCCAAGGAAGCTCGAAACCGAAAAGCTTTTTACCTGCCTGAAGAAAGGCTTTGCCGATAGCATTCATAGCATAAAAATCGTCATTCATGGGGATAGAAGGGTCATATCCCCCCGAAAAGCTTCCTTCTCCACGCTTTAAGCCGGATGCAAGGATGACCTTTGCATTAAAAATATTTTTCTCGGTTTCTTCCAAATAGAAATAGGCATAATTATCGCTTGCGAAATCTGCCTTGAACTTTTCTCCCGGAAAATACAAAAGACACATTGTCTGAAAATAATAATCATTCAGATATTTTGTGCGGTTGTCTATTTCCAATCTCATTTGCGAAGCTCCCGAGTATCGATAACAACGTTAATGGGGCCGTCGTTACGGACGGTTATATCCATGTGTGCGCCGAAAACACCTGTGCAGGTGGGAAGCGTTTTTCCTATTTCCTTTGCCAAAAGGTCAAACATTCTTTTGCCCTCGTCATATTTTGCCGCATGAGTACAATCGGGACGGAACCCTCTTGTTACTCTGCCTGCAAGGACAAAATTGGATATCAGCATAACGCTTCCGCCCACAGCGGAAGCATTAAGCGAAAGCTTTCCAAGCTCATCACGAAAAACGCGCAAGCCGGATATTTTATTTGCCATTTTCAGCATATCGTCCTCGGTATCATCATCGAAAACTCCGATATATGCAACGAGACCGCAATCAATTTTTGAAACTGTTTCGCCGTCCACAACACATTCGGCACCGTGGACACGCTGAACTACTGCTCTCATACAGAACCTCTCGAAACCTCACGAACACCCTTGATTCTGTGAAGGTTACTTATAATATTACGGAGATGGTCAACTCCGCTGCACTTGATTCCCACAAGCAAAAGCATTTCTCCTGCATTTTCACGGGTGGTGATAGATGTTACTGCCACCTTCATATCGGTCAAAGCCAAAGTTATATCTGCAATTATATGGGGAGAATATGTCGCAATTATGCTCAATCCTGCCTCAAACGCACCAAAACTTGTTCGGTTGACCTTTTCCGACCAGGATGCAACCACCCAACGGTCTTTGTCGTCGGGTCTGCCCAAGCCTGCCTGAGCGTTAGGGCAGTCGTATTTATGAATGGAAACACCGTATCCTCTTGTAATATATCCGATAATATTATCACCGGGAAGAGGATTACAGCATTTTGCAAATTTAACTGTACAGCCCTCAACGCTGTCAACAATAACGCTGTCTGCATTGCCGCGGGAGCTTTTTTCATAACGGGAAACAGATTTGGAAGGCTCGGGCGCAACCCCAGGCTGTATCTCTGCCTGAGGCGCAACCACCCTCATAAATTCCTCACGAAGCTTTACCGCAATTTTCGACACGGCTAATCCGCCATAGCCTACATTGTTATAAAGATCCTCTACATCGGGCAAAGAAAGCCGATTTGCAAGGTTACGCATTATTTCGGTTTTCTGTGCTTCGGTATAATGCTTTCCGTAACGCTTTATTTCTCGTTCAAGCTCGGTCTTACCGACAACAATATTCTCGGCACGCATTTCCTTTTTGAAATACTGCCTTATCTTATTACGAGCTTCGCCCGAACGGACTATTTTAAGCCAATCTCGGGAAGGTCCCTTTGAAGAAGCGCTTGTAAGGACTTCTACGATCTGACCTGTTTCAAGAATGGTATCAATAGGCACGATACTTCCGTTGACCTTCGCTCCCACCATTTTATTACCTACCGCAGAGTGGATAGCATAAGCAAAATCGATAGGGGTAGATTCATTGGGAAGGTTAACAACGTCTCCCTTGGGAGTAAATACAAATATTTCATCCTCAAAAAGGTCGATTTTAAGAGGGCGGAAAAATTCATCGGGGTCGTCGGGATCCTTTTCGGTTTCAAGCAAGGTTCTTATCCATTGAAGCTTTGCATCGATGTTTGCCTTTGCCTGCTCTCCCGATTTATATTTCCAATGGGCGGCAAGACCGTATTCTGCAACACGGTGCATTTCCCAGGTTCTTATCTGCACCTCAAAAGGAATACCCTCTGTACCGATAACCGTTGTATGAAGAGAACGGTACATATTAGGCTTAGGTGTGGAAATATAATCCTTGAATCTGCCGGGGATAGAATTAAATTGCTCGTGGATTATACCCAATGCCGTATAGCAGTCAAGCTCGGTATCCACGATTATTCTCAAAGCATAAAAGTCATATATTTCATCGAACTTTTTGCTTTGGTTATACATTTTTTTATAAATGCTGTAAATAGTTTTAACTCTGCCCGCAAGAGTGAATTTAACATTATAGGATTCAAGACTCTCTGCAACCTTTTTTGTTGCATGGTCAAGAAAGTCCTTATTTTCACCGTAACGTTTATTAATATCCTCGGAAACCTCATGATATCCGATAGGATCGAGATAAAGCAAAGCCAATGTTTCCAATTCCTGCTTTATCTTCTGCATACCCAAGCGATGAGCCAGAGGCGCATAAACGTGCATGGTCTCCAAAGCGATAGAACGCTGTTTTTCGGGTTTGCGTACATCCAAAGTACGCATATTATGCAATCTGTCGCAAAGCTTGATAAATATAACTCTCAGATCCTTGCTCATCGCAAGGAACATTTTACGGAGATTTTCGATGCTTTCATCCTGTTTGGTTTCAAAAGGAATATGCACCAGCTTGGTCACACCGTCAACAATTTCAGCCACATCGTTGCCGAATTCCTTTTTCAAAACCGCAAGGTTCACCTTATCCGAGCAATCCTCCACAGTATCGTGAAGAAAAGCTGCACAGATAGCATCGGTATCAAGCTGAAGCTTGAATACCTCTTCAGCTACCGAGAGAGGATGGATAATATAATCCTCACCCGAAATACGCTTTTGCCCTTCATGTAACTTGTCAGCATATTCATAAGCTTTATATATTTTATCTAAATCATAACCGCCTGCTTCTTTTATTTTAGCAAACAGTAATTCGGCTTGTTTCAGCATTATTGTTACCTACTAAATTACCTACTCATTAATACCCCGAACGGATGGCACGGAGCAAGGGAGATTCATCAATATTTATCTTGCCCGAGGAAGGAAGCATTTCCAAGAAAATGCTGTTTTCCCCTTCACGGTAGGAAAGGGATATCAATCCCTGTTCTCTCAAAACCTCGAGAATTATTTTCAGCTTGCAAAGAGAAACCGAAATTTCAAATTCCTTTTCAAGACAACGTCTTGCCGATGTAAGAGAAATCAGCTTGCCGTTATGACCTGCCTCACGGCGGATATACCTGAAAATAGAACGAAACTCCGAAAGGTCGGGAATATCCTTTTCACAGCCTTCATAGAAACCGCCGTTAACAAGAACGGAAAATTTATTATTGCAATCAGAAACCTCATTTGATTCCGGATCCGAAAGTCTGATAGCCTTAACAAAAAGCTGAGGAGTACGGCTTCCCATAAATTCGTTTATATCTGCGGTAAACACAACATCGCAATTATCCCCGTCACAAAAACCGAAGCCCTCATAAGGAATGCCGAAATAAACCGCATTTACAGAATGATGCTTGCCGCCTTGACCGCATGTTACACGCAGGCGCACATGTTTGCCTTTAGAAAGGGGCACCACATCACGCAAAGTGACATTTTTAATAATAAAAACAGGCTGAGGATTGGAAAGCCCAAAAGGCTCCAAACGTAAAATTTCATCGATGCCCGATTCGGTAAGATCCGAAAAATCAGCAACACACTCGATCTCAAGAGGAAATGATGTTTCGCATTCGCCCAAAAGAGGAGCCGCGTATTCGTTCAAGCGCTTGCGGAATGCATCAATTTTTGTGCCTTCAATAGAAAGACCTGCGGCAAGCTCATGACCGCCGTATTCTATCAATAATTCTCCGCAGGAGGAAAGAGCATCCATAAGGGAAAAGCCCTTTATGCTTCTGCCAGAACCCTTTGCTGTATCTCCGTCAAGAGAGAAAAGTATACAAGGCTTGGAATATCTTTCGGCAATTTTCGAGGCAACCACCCCGATAACGCCTTGATGCCAGCCGTCATAGGCAAGAACCAAAAATTTATCCTCGCTGTAATACTCCTCAATAAGCTCAACAGCCTGCTCATAAATCTTCTGTTCAGTTGCCTGACGAAGCTTGTTTATCTCACAAAGCTCCTCGGCAATAGCATTAGCCTGGTTTTCGTCCTTTGTAAGCAAAAGCTCAACAGCGCGAGAAGCACAAGCAATTCTGCCTGCCGCATTGATTCTGGGAGCAAGAACATATCCAACGGTAGCAGAGGTTATTTTCTTAACCTTTTTGCCGTATTTAACAATACCTGCACAGCGCATCAACGCCAAAAGACCCAAATTATCGGTTTCGGAAAGCTTTTTCAAGCCGACGCTGGTTATTCTGCGGTTTTCACCGATTATAGGCATGACGTCGGCAACTGTACCAACGGCAATAATATCGGAATAAAGCTCCAATACCCTTTCGGTACTTCCCTCCAAAGCGCAAAGAAGCTTGAACACAACGCCGACTCCCGCAAGATTACGGAAGGGATAATCGCTGTCTTCTCTGTGAGGATTAACAACAGCCACAGCCTTGGGAAGGGATTCTCTGCAGGAATGGTGGTCGGTTATGACCATATCTATTCCTATACTTTGAGCATATTCCGCCTCGGCAACAGCCGTCACACCTGTATCAACAGTTATGATAAGGTCAACCCTGCCCTTCATTTTTTCAATAACGGGAAGACTTAAGCCATATCCCTCGGAAATACGTTCGGGAATAAAATATTCACATTCAAGACCGCGGGAGCAAAGATAGAGATAGAGCATTACTGTGCTGGTGACACCGTCAACATCATAGTCACCGTATATACAAACACGCTGTTTTTCGGCAATCGCTTTTTCAATTCTTTCTACTGCCTTGTCCATATCCTTCAAAAGAAAAGGGTCATGAAGGGGCATAGTATCGCGGGCGAGAAAAAGGTCAATGTCCTTTTTCTCGGTCAAGCCGCGGTTTGCCAAAAGCTTTGCGGTCAAGGGATAAAGATTATTTTCTTCTGCAATTTTTCTGCACATGCCTTCGTCAACATCACGAATCTGCCATACTCTTGTATTCATTTGCTCACCTCTTTCTCTGTAATTATCAGTTTTCTTTGTTTTCTGGTTCATCCGACGAATCAGTAACCGAGGATTCATCGGATGAATCGGGAATTTCAGACTCGGCAACAATAGGCTTCACCTTGAAATTCACTTGATATTTTTTATTTTGAACATAAATACCGCTGTATTCGCCGTTTACCGTAACCTTTGCATCGGCGGTATAGCTTCCGTCAAGCTCAACTGTTACTCTGTCGAAATTCACCGAAGCGGTAATGACCGAATAGTCAAAATCATTAAAGGCATCACGAGGACCGATAAGAGTCACCGAAAAGCCGTTTTCTATTTCGAAGGTGTTGCCCTCAGGAAGATTTTCCACAGTTATGGAAGAAACACCCAAATAATAATTTCTTACCGAAAGCTCGGGAAGGGTCACCGTTGCGGTAATTTTCGAAAAACCGCTGTCGTTGCTGACACCGTCGGGAAGCAATGCGCCGACAGAGAATTCAAATTCCTGGGTTCCGCTTATTGTAGTTTCATCTATCTCCAAAACTATCTCATCAATAGAAGCCAAAGCTTCGGGCTTGCCCGAAACAGTAACAGAGCCCACAGAAGCGGAAACGGTAACATCGTTTTGGCTGTATAATCCGCCCACAAGAGCAACTCTCACGGGAACGGTTTTCTGTTTTGTTACCGAAATTTCAACATAAGCTGTGCTTTCGGAAATTTTAAGATAGGGATTATTAACAGTATTGCCGTTTCTATCTCTTAATTCAATTGCGCCGTAACCCGAAATATGGTCATTTATAACCTTATTTTCAAGATTAAAGTTAACGTAAGCCCCTTCAACCGAGCTTATAACCGAACGGGGCCCCGAAACAGTCACCGAAAGAGGGTTTGCAACAGCCTCAACAAAGGTGATGCCCTCGCCCATAACATAATCGTTCCCCATATCTACCGCAACCGAAAGCAATTCGTTCCGTTGGGTAAATTCGTCCACATAAACATCAACTGTTGTAGATGACTGAGAAACCACCTCGATACCGTTGGGGGCATAGACAACTATATTAAGAGTCTGATAGCCTGCGTTTTGGGCAAGAGAAACGTCAACCACCGCGCGAAAATCCGATGCATCAAGCTGATTCAGCTCCGAACTTTTTCCCTTTGCCTTAACGGTTATAGAGGAAAAATGCTGTTCCTCTGCAAGAGTATACCCTTTTGTCAAAGCGAGATATTCCTCACCCTCGATAACCACATCAACACCCGAAAAAGTATATTCAAACAGGGTGCTGTCATAACCGATAGCATATATCCAAAGAAGAAGAGCAACAAAGATAGAGCCTATAAAAACCGTTATTTTATAAGCCTTGGACATTTGCTCGGGACGCTTCTTTTTTTCATTAGTCATCTGTTCCATCAGCGTCCTTCTCCTCATTCTTTTTGAATATTTTGGCGATATGCTTTTTATTATCCTCTTTTATCAATTGCTTTGTAAGATATGTTTCCAAAGTTTTTTGGTTAAAATGACGGCGAAGCTTGCCTTCCATTGCAACCGAAATAACACCGTTTTCCTCGGAAACCACCAAAACCACGGCATCGCTGTTTTCGCTCATGCCGATAGCGGCACGGTGGCGTGTACCAAGCTCTTTTACAATTTCATTGTTGGAAGAAAGAGGCAAAAAACAGCCTGCCGCATGAATACGGCTGTTACGGATAATTACCGCGCCGTCATGCAAGGGAGCTTTATTGAAAAATATGTTTCCCAAAAGAAAGGATGATGTTACAGCATCAACGATCGTTCCGGTTCGGATATAATCACCCAAACGGGTAGAACGCTCAAATACAATGAGAGCTCCTGTTTTTGTTTGAGAAAGGGATGCCGCGGCAATGCTTATTTCGCTGATAGCCGCCCGCAGCTCTGCTTCCTCATCGCTGTCAAGCTTTCCCTTGAAATTTTTCAGGGATTCACCGCCAACCTTTTCCAATGCGGTTCTTAATTCCGGCTGGAACACGATAACAACCGCAACGATCCCCACCGAGAATATTGCATTTAAAATAAAATTCAGAGCGCGCATCGCCAAAAGGTCGCTTAAAAACAGAAGAACTGTTAAAAAGACGAGACCTATAAGAAGCTTACCTGCACGGCGGTCGCGAACGAATTTAAAGATCCAATAGAAAAGAAATGCAACGATAAGAATATCAAGAAAATCGATAAAACCGATTCCCGTAAGCTGATTGCGGACATATTCAAGATATTGAAGTATCTCGCTCATTTCAGTTCCCCTTTCCCCAAAAGCTATTTTAATAAATCATTTTAACATACTATCTCTTTCCTTGTCAAGGCAGAGACACCTGTGTTATTCAAAAAAATCCTTGTGTTCCAAAAGCTTTTCGATAGCTTTACCTCTGTGGCTGACGTTGTTTTTTTCTTCCTCGGTCATTTCAGCAAAGGTTTTACCGAAGGGAGGATAATAAAACACAGGGTCATAGCCGAAATTACCGCTTCCTCTGCATTCATGGATGATCTCACCGTGGCTTTCCCCAAAAACACTAAGAACTTCCCCGTCGGGACGGCAAACACAGATACAGCAGACAAATTTTGCATTTCTGTCATCGTTTTCGGTTTTTCCAAGCTCGGAAAGAAGCTTTTGGATATTATCCATATCCGATGCTCCATCCCCTGCATAGCGCGCAGAATAAACACCGGGAGCGCCTCCGAGAGCAGAAACAGCCAAGCCGCTGTCATCGGCTATTGTAATAAGACCTGTATGATCGCACAAAGCTTTTGCCTTAATATATGCGTTTCCGTCAAAGGTATCGGCATCCTCGATTATATCACCTTGAAAACCTGTTTCCTTTATTGTAATGATCTCGGCATCGATACCTTTTTGGGCAAAACAGCTTTTAAATTCCGAAACCTTATGCGAATTATTGGTTGCAAGAACTATTTTCATTATTTCTCTTCCTCAAAGAAGGCATTGATAAATTCCTTAGGCTCGAAGGGACGCAGGTCGTCAATACCCTCGCCAACGCCGATGAATTTAACGGGAATACCCAATTCACGCTTGATAGCAAGGATGATACCGCCCTTTGCCGTTCCGTCAAGCTTTGTGAGAACAAGACCTGTGATATTAGCCGCCTTGCCGAATTCCTTTGCCTGAACAAGAGCATTTTGTCCTGTGGAAGCATCAAGAACAAGGAGAGTTTCTCTTGTTGCATTGGGTGCTTCGCGGTCGATAACACGGTTTATTTTGGCAAGCTCATCGATAAGATTCTTTTTGTTGTGAAGTCTTCCCGCTGTGTCAATTATAAGAGTATCACAACCTGATTTTTTTGCCGCGCCTACTGCATCAAATACAACCGCCGCAGGGTCTGCGCCCTCATTTTGACGGATAAGAGGAACATTGTTACGGTCAGCCCAGATAGCCAACTGCTCTGCCGCTGCCGCGCGGAAGGTATCAGCCGCCGCAAGCGTAACACTTCTGCCCTGCTCTTTAAGGCAATGAGTTATTTTACCGATAGATGTGGTCTTGCCCACACCGTTAACGCCGATTATCAAAATAACCGAAAGACCGTCGCCAAGGATAAGGTCATCGCCCTCTCCCACAGCCTCGGTAAGTATTTCGCGAAATTCCTCTCTTGCAAGGTTTGCATCCTTTATCTTCTTTTCCTTGAGACGCGCGCGAAGCTCCTCAACAAGATAATCCGAAGTTTCCACGCCTACGTCAGCCATTATCAAAAGGTCGCAAAGCTCATCGAAAAAGTCGTCATCCACCTTTTCGTAAGAAGAAAACAAATCGTTTACAGGCTTTAAAAGAGCATCCTTTGTCTTTTTCAAGCCGTTCTTTAATTTTTCAAAAAATCCCATTATAGGCTCCTAAATCTATATATTTTCTCCCGAAAACTTTGTTTTCAGCGGAATTATTCAGCATATTCTTTAATAATTTCATCCAGCTTCGCCATGTTCAGCTTCATGTAATCGGAAATACCCTTTTGAGGCATTGTGATACCGTAAATAGTATCTGCCCTTTCCATGGTACCGCGGCGGTGGGTTATAAGAATATACTGAGTTTTATCGCTGTTCTGACGAACATAGGAAGCAAGCTTGGCAACGTTTACATCGTCCAATGCCGACTCAATTTCGTCAAATACACAGAAGGGTGAAGGATTTACCTTTTGCAAAGCAAGATAAAGAGAAATCGCCGCAAAGGACTGTTCACCGCCCGAAAGGAGAGAAATACTGCGTACACTCTTGCCCGGTACCTTCAAAACGATATCGATACCGCATTCCAAGGGAAGCAACGGATCCGTCAATTCGGCTCTTGCGCTTCCGCCTCCGAAAAGCTCGGTAAACACAGCATTAAATTCCGTATTTATCTTTTCGAAGCATTCAAGAAAGGTCTCCTTCATGCCTGCCGCAAGCTTTGCTATCTGGCGGTCAAGCTGTGACCTTGTTTTGTTAAGGTCATTCGTCTGCTCTGTAAGGAAATCATAACGCTCCTTAGTCACACGGTATTCCTCAACAGCGTTAACATTGATAACCCCCATTGCACGTATTTTTGCTTTAAGAGAGGCAAGACGTGTGGAAGCTTTATCCATTTTTTCCTTAGGCAAGCGGAAGGCTTCGCCCTCGGAATAGGTAAGCTCGTATTCATCCCAAAGCTTATTTGTAACGGTATCAAACTCTGTATTTACGTTTGCGAATTTCATTTCGCAATTTGTAACACGTCGGAAGGTTTCTTCCTTTTCGGCAGACACCTCTTTTTGACGTGTACGCATTTCATTCAACTGCTTTTCTTTTTCGTTTCTGCCTTCAACAAGCTCGTTTAGGCGTTTTTCGCATTTTGCAATAACATTATCACACTCATCGCAAACAGCATTAAGAGAATCTGCCTCCCGTGAACGCTCGTTAATAACAGCCTCTGCCCTTTCGATAGAAGAGCTTGAAAGCATAATTCTTGTATTAAGCTCGGTAACTCTGCGTGCAGAAAGAGACAGTCTTTCACCTGCAACAGAAACCTCATTTTTAGCCGTATACAATGCCATTCTCGCTTCGCTTACCGAAGCAAAGGCATTTTCCTCGGCACGCTTCAAATCATCTGCCTTGATACGCAATGCTTCTCTGTCCGAAGCCGCCTTTTCGATAGCATCGGAAAGCTTCTTTGCATCAGCCTCGATCTCTAAAAGCTCTTTTTCCAATTCTGCAAGAACATCGGAACCCGAAGAAAGAGAATCAATTCTCGATTGTTCTTCCTCGATACGCACATTCAGAGAATCTCTTGTTGCCCAATAGCCTGCCTTAGCTTTATTTGACTCGGAAAGGGAATTTCTCAATTCCTCCAATTCGTTATCTGCCTCGGAGCAATCCTTGGCAGCATTCTCCTGCTTGGCTTCAAGCTCGGCAATTTTTCCTTGTCTTTCCTTGATTTTCTCGGCAAGACGCTCAATATCCATTGCACGGGTAAACACCCCTACCTTAACAGCAGAGGAACCGCCTGTATAACTACCGCCTGCATTGATTATCTGTCCGTCCAAGGTTACGATCTTTATTCTAAATCCGCTTTTTCTTGCAATAGCAGAAGCGGATTCAATATTATCTGCAATAACAGTTCTGCCCAAAAGGTCATTAACGATACCCTTAAACTTTTTATCGTATTTTGCTAATTCGCTTGCAATGCCGATATAACCGTCCATATCCTTAATAGCAGAAACATCGGCAAGCCTGCCTTCTACACTTTCGATAGGCAAAAATGTAGCTCTGCCAAGCTTATTATCCTTTAAATAACGGATGCAAGCCTTTGCATCGGATTCCTTTTCCACAACGATAAACTGGACCGAAGCCGCCAATGCTGTTTCCAAAGCGATAACATATTCGCTGTCGGAGGAAATAATATTGGAAACGGTACCGTGAAGCCCAATTTTGTCTTTGCCGTTTAATATTTTGCCCGAATTACAGTCATTGATGACCCTTTTAACGCTTTCGGAATAGCCTTCTAGAAGCTGTTCAAGACGTATCAATTGGTCGCGTCTTTGTTCTTCGCCCGAAATGGCTATCTTTTCGGCGGTTATATCCTCCCCAAGCTTTCTCAAGGACTGCAAAAGACCGGCTCTTTCATAATCAAGAGAAATTATCTTATTTTCGGTATCATTTATCAATTTATCGGTTTTTTCGATTATTTCCTTAAGAGAATCCAATTCCTTATTAAGCTCATCTCTGCGTGATATTGCAGAAGCAAGTCTTTCGGAATTTTCTTCCATACTGCGCTTTTCAGCCTCAAAGGAAGCGGATTTTGCCGCCTGGCGTGCGTTTAAAGTGCTTTTTTCGGAAACCAGAAGCTCATATAAGCCTCTTGCATTTTCGCTGTCCTTTTCAGCCTTTGAAAATGCGTTTCTTGCAGATTCATATTCATTTTCTGCGTTTGCGGCATTGTCATCAAGCTTCGACAGATTTTCCTCTGCCTTGATTTTTGTCTTTTCGCATTCTTCCATATCCGCCAAAGCGATATTTTTCTCAGCTTCGGCAGATTCGATACCCTTTCTTGCTTCGGAAACCGATTCCTCTGCATGGGCAATATCATTGGCGCAAACAGCTCTTCTGCCCTCTGCTTCACCCTTTTTCTGAACCGCAAGAGTTTTTTCGCTTTCGCATTCGCTCATTATTCTTGCAAATTCATAGCTTTCATTAAGTATTCTGTCGGTTGCTTCATCACATTGTGCAACAGCCTTTTCTGCCGCTTCAAATGCAATCTTGGCGGCATTAAGGTCGCTTTCGCATTCCACTCGTCTTTGACGGAGAAAATCAAGTCTGTCAAGCCAAAGAGTTATTTCAATACCCTTCTTTTCCTCACTGAGTACAAGATAATTCTTGGCATTTTCAGCCTCCTTGGCAAGAGGGCCGATTCGGGAGGAAATTTCCGAAAGGATATCATTTATTCTTACAAGATTGTTTTCAGTATCACGAAGCTTTCTTTCGGCTTCCAGCTTTTTATAGCGTATTTTTGAAATACCTGCCGCTTCTTCAAAAATACTGCGGCGTTCATCGTCCTTTTGAGAAAGGACCTCGGCTATTTTACCCTGACCTATAACAGAATAACCCTCTCTGCCGATACCCGTGTCGTAAAAAAGCTCATAGATATCTTTAAGGCGAACCTGCTTTTTATTTATGTAATATTCGCTTTCCCCGCTTCGGTAAAGCTTTCTGGTAACAGTGACCTCAGCTTGGTCGGAAAGACGGTATGCCGCATTCTTTTTAATTTCGTCCGCTTCGGAAAACTCGGTGTTTTCCTCAGCCTCCATTGTAATGGCATTGGCGCGGTTGTATTCCTCCTCGGTATCTATAACAAGAGAAACCGAAGCGCAGCTTGCGGCGGCACGGGAATTGGTTCCGTTGAAGATGACATCCTCCATACGGCTGCCGCGCAGAGATTTGGCGCTCATTTCGCCCAAAACCCAACGTATAGCATCCGAAATATTGGATTTACCGCTTCCGTTGGGACCTATAATAGCTGTCACACCGCTGTCAAACGAAATGCGGGTCTTTTCGGGGAAGGACTTAAACCCATGCATTTCTATTGCTTTTAAGCGCATTTATTTATACACTCCTTATTTTTATTAAAGGGGAAAACTGAGGTAGATCACAGGGATAGACCACAACATCCAAGGCATTTGTCTGCTGTTTGATCCGCTTTATACCCGAGCCGTAATGACCCGAAAGCATTGAAATATCCCTGCTTCTTATTCCTATTTCGATTATCCTGCCTTTGCAGTCTCCGCATTCATCGGCAATTATATCGGTATAAACACGGCTTTTTACTAATTCGCCCAAGGCAGGATGGTTTGCTCCGAAGGGAGCGTTTTTCAAATTTTCCGAGGAATGAAGCCCTATTCTCAAAACCTTCACTCCCGATTGGAAAAATATTCTAAAACATTTCGCGGTGCGCGCCACCGCTTCATCAAGACTAAGAGGAACATATTCCCCGTTTTTTGTCATATTAAAAAGCTTGGTTCCCTCAAATACCACCGTGGGATAGATCCTCGCTTCCTTTGCTCCCATGGCAACAATATCCCCGGCTGTTTGAATCTCGGATTCCATTGTAGAGCCGGGAAGACCTATCATCATCTGTCCCCCGAACACAAATCCTCTTTCGGTTATAAGCTTGGCAGCTTCGAAGGAATGGGAAGCCAAATGCCCTCTCTCACAAGCCGAAAGAACCTTATTATCCGTGCTTTGTACTCCCAATTCGATATTTGTAACTCTGTATTTTTCCAATATGTCAAGAATTTCGGAATCTATTTTATCGGGACGGGTAGAGATCCTTATGCTGTCGGCAATGCCCTTTTCCATATATTCATTGGCAACCGAAAGGAGAGCTTCCATCCTTGCTCTTTCGATAGCGGTAAAGCTTCCGCCGAAAAAGGCGATCTGACTTTCTTCAAAAGAACCCTTTTCCGATTCCAAAAGAGACCTAAGCTCGGATATTTCCTGTTCCAAATCCTGTTCGGCAGCCTGCCCTGTTATTTTGGTTTGGGAACAAAAAACACAGCAATGGGGACAACCGGCATGGGGAACGAAAAAAGGCAGATTACGATGACTTTTCATCCAATTCACCAAGCAATATCAATGCTTCTCTTGCGGCAGCCTGCTCCGCCTCACGCTTTGAACGACCCTTGCCCTTACCCAAAAGATTGGAATTGAGATAAACCTCATATCCAAAGGTTCTGTCGTGAGGGGGTCCCTCCTCGGAAACCAAGGTATAGGTCAAAACCTCCTCGGGTGTTTGCTGAACGATTCTCTGCAAACGGGATTTATAATCCTCTGTGCCTGCTTTGATAACCGTATCAAGCATACCCGAAATAAAGGGTAACACAAATTTCTTTGCCGATTCCATTCCGCTGTCAAGATAGATTGCGGCAAGCAATGCCTCGAAAGCATCGGCAATTGTGCTTTTTCTG
The DNA here is from genome assembly GCA_964650045.1 of uncultured Ruminococcus sp. GTDB lineage: Bacteria > Bacillota > Clostridia > Oscillospirales > CAG-382 > Coliplasma. The sequence continues at coordinate 17,439 of CAZYRT010000011.1, read as the reverse complement.
TGTCTTCCGCAGGCTTCGCCCCTGCCCAAAAGCATATAATCCCCAAGTTCTATCATATTGGAGAAGGTTGCCAATGTGTCCTCGCACACCAAAGCCGCGCGGGTCCTTGTAAGAAATCCCTCGTCTGCCTCGGGAAATTTATGGAAAAGAAATTCGGCTGTTATAATAGAAAGAACCGAATCCCCCAAAAATTCACTTCTTTCATTGCTTACCGAAAAGCCTTTTTTTCGGTTTTCGTTGCAATAAGAGGAATGGGTCAATGCAGTCATGGCAAGAGATTTATCGTGAAATATATAATTTATCTTTTTTTCGAGGAATTCAAGGGATTTTTCTTCACTCATTATTTTTGCTCCCCGGGTTGAATATTATCGTTCTTTTTCGCCATTGCGGCAGTAATTTTTTCAATAGTTCCCCCTTGGCAATAGACCATAACCTGCTTTATTGCCGAACGGAAGGAATAGGCATCCGAGCTTCCGTGAGCCTTAACAACAGGCTTTGCCAAGCCAAGGAAAGGCGCTCCGCCGTATTCTGCAGGATCCAAACGTTTTTTCAGCTTTTTGGTACGTCCCAAGGTCAATGCCCCTGCCAAAAGAGCATGAGGCGCGCCCTTGAAAATACCTTTTATGGATTTGGACATAAATTTGCCCATACCTTCAATAAGCTTTAAGGTTATGTTACCCGTAAATCCATCGCACACCAAAACATCGCATCCACCGAAGGGAACAGTCTTGCCCTCGCAGTTTCCGATAAAGTTAATGGATTCATCTCCCGAAAGAAGAGCAAAAGCCTCCTGCTGAAGCTGATTACCCTTGTGAGGCTCAGTACCGTTGTTAAGCAAGCCCACACGGGGATTTTTTATATCAAGAACATTTTCTGCGTAAATAGAGCCCATTCTTGCATAAAGCTGTAAAACCTCCGGAGTTGCATCAAGATTTGCACCGCAATCCAAAAGTATAAAGGGCTTGTCTAGAGGAATGACCGAGCCTAAAGCGGCACGGCGAACACCCTTTACACGGCGTATTATCAAGGATGCCGCTGTGAAAAGAGCGCCTGTATTTCCTGCGCTTACCACCGCATCGGCTTTTCCTTCCTTACAAAGAGTAACAGCCTTTACAAGGGTGGAATCCTTTTTTTCCTTCATTACGATACCCGGGTCATCGGTCATTTCAACAACGCTGTCTCCCTGGCAGACCGTTACATTTTCGGGAAGCTCGGGAAGGTCCTTCAAAGCCTCCTCGGTTCCCACTAAAATCAATTCTAGGCCATTGGCTTTGAATTCATTGGCGGCAAGCACCGCACCCTCGGCAAGCTCTCTTGCAGGGTTGTCTCCGCCCATTATATCAACAGCAACGGTTATCTTCATATTTATCTCCAAATCACAATGAAATTATTTCTTTTCTTCTGTCCAGCCGCAGGAATTTTTGCAATAGTACATTTCCCTTGTTTTCTTCTTTAATACGGGGCCTCCGCATTGAGGGCAACGTCTTTCTGTGGGAACATCCCAAGAAGAAAAACTGCAATTGGGGTAATTCTCGCAGGCATAATAGGATTTACGGCTTCTTGTTTGTTTTATCATTACTCTTTTACCGCAATCGGGACAGGTAAATCCGCTGTCACGGCGATAGGGTATAGCAGTCTTACAATCGGGATAATTACGGCAGGCAAAGAAATTGCCGTGAGGTCCCTTGCGGAGTATCATATCGTTACCGCAATTGGGGCATTTTTCGTCAGCGATAACCTCGGCTGTTTTCTTTTCCCCTTCTTCTGCCGCTTCCTCTCCGCCCAAGCGTTTGGTGTTCTTACAACGGGGATAGTTGGGGCAGGCGGCAAATTTACCGTAACGACCTGTTTTTTCAATCATCATGGCTCCGCATTTTTCGCAGATGATTCCCGTTTCCACCTTGGGAATCTCTACCTTTTCGCTGCCTAAAGTTTTTTCGGCTTCTTCAAGCTGAACCTTGAAATGACCGTAAAATTCACGCAAAACATTAATATATTCTGCTGTTCCGTCCTCGATTCGGTCAAGGTCTTCTTCCATTTCCGCTGTGAAATTATAGTCAACAATATGGGAAAATGCCTTTTTCATGGTTTCGGTGGTTACATTACCCAATTCGGTGGGTACAAGGAATTTTCCGTCACGGCGGATATATCCGCGGGAAATTATTGTGGTAATGGTAGCAGTAAAGGTAGAGGGTCTGCCGATACCCTTATCCTCAAGTACCTTTACAAGAGAACCTTCGGTAAAACGTGAGGGAGGCTGGGTAAACTTCTGCTCGGGTGTTATCTCAACAGCAGAAACTTTTTCCCCTTCATAAAGCTCGGGAAGTGTTGCAGAAGCTTCTTCATCATTGTTATCATCAGCGATATCGCCGTAAACTGCGGCAAATCCGCGGAACTTTACTGTGTGACCGTTTGCACGGAACACATATCCGTTGGAAACGATATCCGCGCTTACTGTATCCATCAATTCAGGTGACATCTGAGAAGCTATAAAACGCTCCCAAATAAGCTTATAAAGCTTATATTGGTCATTGGTGATCTTGCCCTTGAGCATTTCGGGTGTTATGGCAGGATCGGTAGGACGAATAGCCTCGTGAGCATCCTGTGCATTCTTTTTAAGCTTATATTTATTAGGTGTGGGAGGATAATACTCAGCACCGTATTTGGAAATTATAACATTCTTTGCCGATTCTCTCGCCTCGTCGGAAATACGCAGAGAGTCGGTACGCATATAGGTTATAAGACCGTAGGTATTCTTTTCACCGATATTTACACCTTCGTACAATTCCTGTGCCACAAGCATAGTCTTCTGGGATTGGAAGGAAAGCTTGCGGTTGGCATCCTGCTGAAGGGTGGAGGTAATAAAGGGAGGGGCAGGGCGGCGTTGCTTAACAGCCTTTTTCACCGATTCCACGGTAAAACTGTTTTTGTCAATAGCCTCTAAAACAGCCTTAACCTCATCCTCTTTGGAAATATCTATCTTCTTTCCGTCTTTTCCAAAAAATTTAGCCTTGAAGCTTTCACCCTGCTCTGTGGAAAAGATTGCAGGAATAAGCCAATATTCCTCGGGAACGAAAGCATTGATCTCCTGTTCTCTTTCAACAACGATTCTTGTAGCAACAGACTGAACTCTGCCTGCAGAAAGACCGTTTTTAATATGTTTCCAGAGAAAAGGGCTTATCTTATAGCCAACAAGTCTATCCAAAATTCTTCTTGTTTGCTGGCTGTTAACAAGATTCATATCTATTTCACGGGGATGCTTTATAGCTTCCTTGACCGTATTTTTTGTAATTTCGTTAAAGGTGATACGCTTGATTTTAGAGGAATCCACCTTTAAAACATTTGCCAAATGCCAGCTTATAGCCTCTCCTTCGCGGTCAGGGTCGGCTGCAAGGAAAACGCGGTCAGCAGCCTTTGCATCTTTGCGAAGTTCATTGATAAGCTCGCCTTTTCCGCGGATGTTTATATATTGAGGCTCAAAATCGTTATCTATATCGATACCGAGCTTGCTTTTGGGAAGGTCTCTTACATGACCTTTTGAGGATTTTACCTTATATCCCTTGCCCAAAAAGCCTTTTATGGTATTCGCCTTGTGAGGCGACTCCACTATTACCAATGTGTTCATCTAAATACTCCTTTAAAAGGTTATGTCACTTAATTATATAAGAGCTATATCAAAGAATATCTTCCGCCGATCGAAGGGAAAATCATTCCCTGTATCTCCATTAATGTTAATTCTGTCATAATATCAGAAATAGGCAAGCCTGTGAGACTGCATATTTCATCGGCACACAAAGCCTTACCTCTCGAAAGAACCGAAATTATTGCGGCTTCTGTGTCTCCGCCCGAAAAATCCGGAATCGGTACTTCCATAATTTTTGCTTGTTCTTGTTTTTCCGTCTTTGCTTCCTCTTCATCCTCATTGAAGACCATTTTCAGCCTAGGCTTAGCTTCCTCGATAATATCTGCTGTATGATCTGTTTTTGCTCCTTTATTACCGTAAGAATGTAATTCCTCGGTAAGAGCCGATTCGGAAAGATGAATAATTTCGGGATATTCGAGAGAAAGAGGTCCAAGAATATCGTTAGGCTCGGTTGCAATAGGGGTTCCGTTTTTAATCAACTTATTTGTACCTGCGTTTTCGGTTCCCAAAGCACCGGGAACGGCATAAACAGGCTTTCCCTGAGCTGTTGCATAGCGGGCGGTTATCAAAGCACCGCTTGTTTCACCTGCTTCGGCAACCACCAAAGCATCGCTTAACGCGCTGATTATACGGTTTCGGTTAGGAAAATCAGCCCTTGTTCTCGGCGCACCCGGATAATGCTCGCTTATTACAAGTCCCTTTTTATAAAGGGTTTCAAAAGCCTTTGCATTTTCCTTGGGATATATTTCCCCGATGGGAGTACCTAATACACCGACAGTATATCCGCCTGCCATTACAGCACCCCGATGAGCCGAAACGTCAACACCCTTTGCAAGACCGCTCACAACGCAAACACCGCTTCTTCCGAAGCTTCCGCCAAATTCCTCAGCAACTCTCTTTCCGTAATCCGACATATTTCTTGTTCCCACTATGCCCACACAAGGGATTTTATTCAAATCACGGAAATTTCCGATAGAATACAGAACAGCAGGACAGGCTTCGATTTTTCTTAACGAATCGGGATAACGGTCATCGTAATATCCCGTTATTTCGACACCCTTGGATTCGCACATTTTGAAAATTTCAAATGCCTGCGACGTGTCCTTATTTTCAAGACGTTTAATATATTTCTCCCGTTTTTCTCCCAGAAAGGAGAAATCGAAGGAATTATATATTTCAGCCATAGACTGAAATTTGGGAAAAATTTCGTTTGTCAGCCTGCTGCAAATTCCGAGAGAAAGCTGAAGCCAGATATAAAGTATGGAATCCTTCAAACGATATCCCCCCTTTTTGCCTCCCAAAGAAGCATGGAAGCGGCTATTGAAGCATTAAGGCTTTCGGTTTTTCCCGACATGGGGATAATAGCGGTAAGGTCACAGGAAGCGATAACCTCCTTCGAAAGACCCTGACCCTCGTTCCCCACAGCGAAGCAATCATTTTCAAGTATCGGAAACCTTCCCAAAATTTCCGCTTTATCTGTTAACGCGGAAGCAATAACGCGTTTACCGCTGTTTCGAAGAAGCTCAACAGCCTTCTTTGTATCATCACAAAGATAAACATTGTTGGTAAAAAGAGCTCCCATTGTTGCTCTGACTGTTTTAGAAGAATAAATATCGGCGCATTTACCGCAAAGAAGCACATCGCAATCCATCGCGGCGGCTGTTCTTATTACAGTGCCCACATTACCGTTATCCTGCAAATCGGCAAGCAGGATCGAATTGCCCTTTATATTGCTCACATTAATTTCGTCAAGGTAGAAAACATTGGGAAGAAAATCCGAAACCGTGAAGATTCCCTGAGGAGCTTTTTCATCTGTAAGCTTATCATATACAGAAGAGGTCACCTCATATACCTGACAATCGGCAGAATTTATCAGATCCTCATAACGTGAAAAAACATCCTCGCGTACAAGGACACAATATGGCTTTCTGCCTGCGCGGAGATATTCCTCCAAAAGGTGAACCCCTTCAAAATAGAAAAGACGGTTTTGTTCTCTTTCCTTTTTGGCAGAAAGTGAATTTATAAATTTAACTGTGGGATTATTGCGAGATTCTATTCTTTTCATAAAAAACAAATCCATACTATTATAATATATAATAATAGTACGGATTTTGTAGGTTGTCAATATTAAATTTCAGGTTTTTTCGCAACAAGTATTCTGTCTATCTTTCCGTAATCGGCAATTACCGCCACATCAAAACCGTTTTCCTGAAGTATTTTGGAAACATCCTCGCATTGACCTATGCCGATCTCATAGATAAGTATACCGTTTCTTTTCAAAATATGAGGAACCAAGGCTGTAACCATACGGTAGTATCTCAGTCCGTCCTCGCCCCCGTCAAGAGCAGTTTCGGGTTCGAAGCCTGCAACCTGAGTTTCCAATGTTGCAATATCGTCTGTGGGAATATAAGGTGGATTGCAGATGACCAGATCCAAGGGTCTTTCCAAAACTCCCGCAAGGTCGATATAATCATCCTCGTCCAAAGCGTCAAAACGTCTGACAGACACATTTTTCCGGTCGGCAAGGTTCTTTTCGGTATAGGGCAATGCCTTTCTGGAAAGCTCCAAGGCATATCCGCTGACAGTCGGCTTTTCTGCGGCAATAGCCTTTGCGATGCATCCGCTTCCGCTGCATATATCTGCGAAAAGGTCTCCGTCCTTCAAAAGCCCCAATGCGGCTTTTACACCGATCTCGGTATCGCTTCGGGGAATGAAAACACCGTCCCCTACCTGAATCTCATAGCCGTAGAAATTACACTTACCCAAAACATACTGCAAGGGCTTTCCCATAGAAAGCTCAAAAACAGCTCCGCTTATAAAACCGTCGATAGAACGGGGAACATCATCGTCAAGGTGAGCCAAAAGATATCCTCTTTCGGTTTCCAAAGCCTCGCAGAGAAGCATATCGGCAATAATGTCGCCCTCCTCAGGAGAGATGCTTGCAAGCATTTCCCGAAGCTTATTCCTGTATTCTCTCAGCTTCATTTGCTTCCTCCTCATTGGGTGCTTCTGCTTCCTTGTCCTCTTCCTTTTGCTTTTCAAGCATTTCCTCGTAAAAGCCGGGGAAATCATCGGGAAGAGCGCATTTCAAGGAGGTAATACCAACCTCAATTATAGAATCGTCGGGCTCTCTTGTTGTAAGATTCTGCATCCAAAGACCGGGCTTTGAAAGAATCTGAATGATTTTGCTGTCATGTCTGCCTGCATAACGGATAAATTCATATCCGATGCCCACAGTAAGAGGAAGAAGCAAAAGCTTCAAAAGGCTTCTGAGCCAAACAGTTTTAATAGGCCAAAGGAAGGCTATACCGATAAAAATAGAAAGAAGAAGCATAGCGAACATAAAGGAGGTTCCGCAACGGGGGTGGAATCTGGATTGCTTCTTAACGTTTTCCACAGTTAATTCCAATCCCTTTTCATAACAGAAAATGCTCTTATGCTCAGCGCCGTGATACATATAGACCCTTTTCATATCGGGGATAAATGCCGTAAGCCAAATATAAAGGATGAAAATGATTATTTTCAAAACACCTTCAACAACACTTCTTACAACGCCCTCGGCAACATCCCCCATTCGGATATTATCAATAAGGAGACCTCCGATAAATGTAGGAAGCCAGATAAAAAGACCGACGGCAAGCAAAACACCTAAAACAAGGGATATTCCTGTCATAACCGGCATTAACCATTTTCCGCAATGGTCCTCAAGCCATTTGTCAAATTTGGATTGCTCCTCCACAGACTCATCCAAGCCAAGCATATCGGTGCCCTCGGAAATTGTGGCAAAGGATTGTATCATAGATTCAACAAAATTGACAACGCCGCGTATTAAAGGCCATTTAAGAAACTTGAATTTATCGGAAACAGACGAATTATTCTTTCGGGTAACGGTGATTTTCTTGTTATCCATTCTGCGTACGGCAATAGCTGTGTGCTTTTTGCCGCGCATCATAACACCCTCAATTATCGCCTGACCGCCTACTGCGCCCCTTCGGGAGGCAATAGAATCACATTGGTTTTGCGGTTGCTGATTGTTATTCATTTTATACTCCTTAAAAATTATTGATTTTCTTCCGATTTTGTATTATACTATATTTGTTTCAAAAATAAAACCCCAATTTAAAAAATTTTACATTGTTATTTTAATTATTTAATAATTCGGTGTTATATGGAAAGTAAGCTTTTTTCGAAAAACGATAGCGGCTTCATCTGCGGAAACTGCGGAAAAGAAGTACCTCCTTTGGGCTACAGTTCGAGAAACCATTGCCCATTTTGCCTTTATTCAAGACATCTGGACATCAATCCCGGGGACAGAGCTTCGGATTGTCAGGCGTTGATGTATCCCTCGGCGGTAACATCACATCCCAAAAAAGGGTTTGTAATAACCCACAAATGTGTAAAATGCGGCGCAGAACGCAACAATAAAATGCAAAGCGACGACGATACCTCACTTTTAATAAAGCTGACAAATCCCTATTTTGCGCAGGAATATAACAACCGATAATCGGATATGGAGAGGAATTCCATGACAGAAAAAACAAAAAACATTAATAAAAAGTCTAAAGATACCAAGGGCAAATCGGATTTTATAAAGCTTCTTTTAACGGTTGCCGCCGCGTTTGTTACAGCATTGGTGTTCCGACGTTCGGCGGGAATCATTGCCATGCTGCCTATCGGCTTTGCTGTGTGCGCCTTGGCTTCTTTTATCGCCGTAAAGCCTGCTTTAAAGCTTACCATATTCGGCGTATCGGTATTTTTTGTAAACACAGTTGAGCAAAAGGACATTAAGGTGACAATCACATTCACCGCATTATGTCTACTCGCCTGCTTTCTTTTCGACCATTCGGCAAGGCTTATAAAAAGCAAAAAGAAGCAGGGCATTACAATGATGTGCGTGTCCTTTGCATTGGTCATATGTTTAAGTGTTTTGTTTATCGGTAATCCCATATCGGCATTAAAGGCGAAAAACACCATTGAGGACTATACAGAACAAAAATATCCCCAAGCAGAAGATGCCGCATTAGGGGAATTTGAATTTACAAATATCTACTACAATTTCGAAACCAAAGCCTATTGTATGGACGCTGTCAGCAGTAAATATCCCACCGAGGGCGGAACCCTTTCCTTTGCAGGAAACAAGCTTGCCGACAGCTTTGAAACGGTTATGGAAGAAAAGCTCACACAGCCTTATATCCTTGAGCTTACAAGCCTTTTGCGAAAATATTTCCCCGATGACAGCTTTTCGGTTTCCTGTAATGACATCGCATCACTTCCTAACGAAAAAATCCTTTCGGCAGAGGAAAAAAGCCTTAACGGAAGGCTCATATATGAGATTCGTCTCGGAGGAGTACAAACCGCAAACGGAATGTCCGAAAAGGTGGAAAGATATTTAAATATAATCGATGATTCCGAAATCGGATATTGCACGATAGTATTCAAAAGCGGAACTGGTCAATGGCTCCGCAGAAGCGTTACTGTAAACAGCGGTGAAAGCGGACTCTTCAACAGATTTGAAATAAAGCGAGTTCCTGCCGGAACCTCCGAAGCATTTAATTATTACCTTACTGAAATGCTATCCATTGATTGATTATGTCAACCAAATTAAATAGTTAAAGGGCTTGGATCGAACTCCAAGCCCTTTCTAATTTAAGAGAATATCAAGCGTTTAAGCATGAAATAGTCTGTTGCGGTATGCTTTCCGTCGCCGTTTAAATCACATCTGAGAGATGCGGTTTCGGGAGATTTAAGGCTGTTCACATCGGTAACACCGAAAACAACCTTTTTAAGCATAAGATAGTCGGCAGAGGTGTGCTTGCCGTCATCGTTGATATCACCGAGAACATATTCCTTGTCGGGTTCGGGCTCTACAGGTTCAGAGCCCTCGGGAGCATAATTTGTATCATTGAGCAAAACCTCAACCTCGTCGACCCAAACACATTTTGCGCCCCAAGTTACGGTATTTAAGGTTATCTTAACATATCTTGCAGACAAAACCTCAGGTGCAGAAACCGTGAAGCAGTAGGTATCCCATGTTTCGGTGTTTGCAATTGTTTCAACAACAGGGGATGCAGATAAAGTTGTAAAGCTTGAGCCGTCCTCAGAAACCGAAACGCTGATTTGATCGGGTCTGGATATGCCCATTTGACCGTCTGCAACATAAGCCTTGAAGGTATCCATATAAACCGATTTTCCGAAATCGAAGGTTATTTCGGCATTTGTACCCTGCCAAACCGAATAAAAGCTTCCTGTGCCGTTTTCTCCGTCTAAGTTGGATTTACTTCCGTCGGAAAGACGGATACCGTCATCTACAAATCTGGTATCGTTTCCGCCATAGAAATAATTAGGCTCGGGAGAAACGGTATATTTCGCATTCAAAGCATGGTTCAATGCCGCATCGCCCTTTACCGTAAGGAGATAATTAAGGCGTTTTGCCGTTGCGGCCATTTCCTCGGAAGTTCCGTTTACAAGAATATTTTTGCCCAAGCCATAGCAAGACTCTATTTCACTTGCCACAATTTTGCCGTATTCCGACAAATCCGAATTTTCGACCTGAATCAAAGCATCCTCCAATTCAGAATTGTAGATATAATCAACAACAGTTGTGGAAAGAGCGGCAACTGTAGGAGTTGAAACAGCGGTAAAGCCCTCTATTTCGGGAACCATAAGCTTAACATTTGCGCCAACTGCGCCGATATATGTATAGGAATCTATATAGGTTCCTCTTTCGGTTTTATAATTTACAATAAATTCAGCCTTGTTAACATTGTCGTAAACTGCATTAAGATAAGCGGAAATCTTATCGGCATAAACCTTGTGGCCTGCGGCAGTTTGGTGCAAACCGTCATAAATATAGGTTGCCGAATTGTAATTCAAATCAAATTCGGTATACATATCAAGAAGACCGCAATTGTTTTCCATAGCAAGCTCGCGCAAAACATCGCAGAAAGCTTCATGCTCACCGTCGGCATAATTAGGGCTGGTTCTGCCCGGCTCGGTAGCAAGGCAAACCGGATGAGGTGTCATCAAAACAACATCTGCGCCTATTTCATAAAGGGCTGTTATAAAATTCCGGATATTTTTGCGATAGGTGGCAATAGGCTTTACTGTAGTGCCTGTTGTATCAATAGCCGCATCGTTCATTCCCAAACAGATAAAAACGATATCGGGGTCCTTAGCAATAACATCATTTTCAAAGCGGAGGCGAGCATTGTAGGTGGAATCACCGCTGACCCCTGCATTGATTATGGTAGAATTGGGATACATGGATGTTAAAAGATCGGTGTAACGGTTGCTTCCACCCAATGCGGTTATACTGTCGCCAAAGAAAAGTATTTTTTTACCGTCAAGGTTGGAAGCGGCAGATGCAGAAAAAGGTATCAAAGCGCTAAGCATAACCGAAACCAGCAAAACGGCAATCAAACGAACCGATTTTTTCATAGTAACCTCTCTTGTACTCTTTATTGCCTATTATTTTACCATATCTCAAGAACTCAAGCAAGAAAAAATTGATTGTTGATGTTCACAAAATAGTCTTCCTTTTTTTGTGGATTTGGAATAAACACCCCCCTATTGGCAAAAATATCTATACAGACATAAACTGAAATTAAAAAAGAGGAGTGTTCAACAGTGAAGTTTCAAAACGGCGAAGATGAGATCCGCCGAGGGGACATATATTATGCCGACCTAAGTCCCGTCGTCGGCTCTGAGCAAGGCGGTATCAGACCTGTTCTTATAGTTCAGAACAATATGGGCAACCGTTACAGCCCTACAGTAATAGCCGCCGCCATAACAAGCAAAACGGGAAAGACCAAGCTTCCTACCCATATAGAAGTTTCCGCAGGAGAAAATGTTACGGGAGCAAATTCCTGCGGATTGGCAAAAAATTCAATTATCCTACTGGAGCAAATAAGAACTATCGACAAACGCAGGCTGAAAGAAAGAATGGGAACCCTTGATGATTCTACCATGCATCAGGTAGACAGCGCAATCGGAATAAGCTTCGGGCTGAATTGATCTCATTTTTTATGTAATATAACAAAAAGGCTGATATTGGTTTTTTCAACTGTATCAGCCTTTGAATTTATTTTTTCGCTTCCTTTGGTTTGAATATAACCACCAAGGATACTATAACCATTGCCGCCGCCAAAATCCCAAGAATAACAGCCAGCCAAACCGGCATACCTTCCTTTGGATTTTCGGGAATAACTATATCAGCCGGTGACTCGGAAGAAGCACCTTTGTCAAAAGAGGTTTCAAACACCTCAGGCGCAACCACCGTCACCTTTATCTCATGCTCCTCGGAATATCCGAAGCCGTCTGTTACCCTGACAGTAAAGCTGTCCTCCCCTTCAAAGCCTTGGTCTGTACTGTAAATAAGGCTTTTCTTGTTTGCCGCTGCCGCCACATTTCCATGGGCAGGCATTCGGGGAAATTCGATTTTAATATCGTCAAGATAGGAATCATCGTCATTAACGCTGAGATTAAGAGTGATATTTGTATCACCGTTTACCAGCTCTATCTCAGTTTCCGTATCAAGAACGGGAGGAAGATTGGAATAGGTATAATGGATAAATTTAAAAGTCAGCTCATAAAGCCTGCGAAGATAGATTCCCTTGGGCGTGCTTAGGTCACCGTAGCACAATGTGTAATATACCTCGCCAAAGCCTTGGTCAAACACCTTCAAAGAGGTCATATAACCCTTTGATTTTCCGTTGTAAAGATAGCCTTCGTAATTAAAGCCTGCCTTTTGATAGCTGTCCCCTTGAAAAGCTTCCAAATCAGCCATTTCTATCTCCACGCCCATTTGATATTTATGAGCATTATCGGCACATTCGGCTATAACCTCAAAGCCAAAGCCCTTTTCGTTGCCGTAAACAGCATTAGGCTTCATCAAGCTATCGCTGAATCCGAGTTCCTTCCAGGAATCAAAGCCTGATGCAAGATAATCGAAGGATATAACAGTTTCGTAATTTTTCCCATGAACATAATCGTTCATTTCATTTATCAAAAGAACCTCATGATCGGAATTGCCGTAATCAAGCTCGCCGTTACCCCAAGAAAATCCTCCTAAAGCCAGAGCTTCATAGCCCTTTGCCTCAAAATCGGACAGGCATTTGTCAATATACCATTTAACTATAGCATTACGTTCGTTAAATGTACGGCAATATTCATCAAGACCGTCATTGTCGATATCACCGAAAGGCTTTGAGATTATCCGAGGATAAGGTATTGTAAAAAACACCTTGAATTTTTTATCTACACCAATTTGCCGAAAAGCATTTGCCGCTGCACGGTTGAGAGAATCCATGTCCTCAAAAGTACGTTGAATATAAAGCATCCAATCAGACATTATTCCGCCTGCAGCAGAGCTGCTTGCCACGAGACTTCCTCCCGAAGGATAAACCGATTCGCAGGGAGAGAAAATCATTCCGTCGAACATCAATCCTTCGATTTCTCCATTTGAGCCCAAATAAGCTATATAGGGCAAAAACTCCTCCTCGGTATATTCCGAAAGCAAAGGAAATTCTTTGTTATATCCGTTTTCGATTTTTACAATATTGGAAACTCCCGCAACAGATTGAGGATAGCTTCCTGCCGAAATGTCGGTAAAGGGAATTACCTTGCTTTCATTTCCCGAAAGCTCCTTTTCTCCGTAAACCTCAATTTCATCGCAATACATAATCTTATCACAGGATATTTCTATTCTTACAAATCTTGCGGAATAGACCTCATCAAGCTTTATCAATGCATCGTATCTCGCTACAGTAGAGCTGCTTGTTCGATAATTAGTTGTATATTTTCCGCCGTAACCGAAATTCACACCGTCATCGGAAAGAAGCACATTAATATACCTGGGGGCATAGATACCCGATGCTCTTGAATGAAGGAACCCTGCTTTTATATAAGAAACCGCCATTGTTTCACCTAGGTCAAAGGTTATAACACGGCTTCTTCCGCCATAAGACCGATACCAGCCTGCTGCATCCTCGGAAAGAGAGGCAAAATTCCCGTCGGTAAGCTGACCGTTATCAATATCATAGCTCCCCTGTCCGAAGGAACCTAAAGATGAATCGGTATTTTCTCCCGATTGGATGTGATATGTAAGCCCTTGAACGAGATTAACACTCAAAGGCTCTCCCAAGGAGGACAACGGCAAAAGCCCGAAAATATATATAGTTGAAATAAAAAATATTATCAACCTTTTAGCCATTGGCTTCCTCCATGATAATGTCATAATAAATTTCCGCCATGATAACATGACCCTTTAAATTGGGATGGGGGTCAACCCCGAACATATTGTTCAAAAGGTCAAAGCCTGCGTTTGTCAAAGCCTCGGACGATGCCTCAAACACCTCTGCAACAGGGGCTACCGTATAAGAAAGTGTTTCAGAATTGGCTTCAATAACCTCATTCAAAGGCTCAACCGCCATTTCGCCCCATTGTGAAAGGTCCAAGGATTCAGCAATACCCTTCAATTCAAGGTGCATATCCTTATAAGGGTTATAAACCGTCTGAATGATTATCTTAGCATCGGGGTTTATTTCCCTTATGACAGCCACAATTTCGGGTATTTCTTTTTCCAATTTCCGTCCTGCTTCTGCTACAAGAGAAGCGAACCCGTCTCCGTTAAAAGCATCATTTGCGGATTTGAAAAGCATATTCAAGGTTTCCCTTGCATAATCCAATGCTTCCTTTTGGCTTTTATCCTTTGAGAAAAGATAACGGAAATAGTCTATAAAGACCTTCGGTTCAAGGTTTCCTGCCAAATCGGCAACACCGTCAAGCTCGGAAAGACTTCTAAGGATATTGTTTCCCCCGATGCTTATCACAACATAATCGCAATGTGTAAGCTCGGCAGGATATTCACCCTTTAAGCTGTTCAAAAGCTCGTTTCCCGTAATGCCGTCAACTGCATAATTATAAGTCTTCGATTTAGCATAATCTGCAAAAAGCTTTTCCTCAAGAACGGCAGAAAAACGCTGTCGTTCAGGATCCTCCAAACCATACCCTCTGGCAATGGAATCACCTAAAACCACAATTTCCAATTCTCCTGCGGTCGCATCAACAAAAATACCGCTGTTAAAACAGCAAAATGACAAAACAAACGCGAGGGTAATTACAGAAAATATTTTTCGCATTGATTTATATTTTCCTTTTAAAATTAATGAAAGAGAATATCCCTTTCAAAATTGTATTATTCCCACAGATCCAATTTTTATTTTATATAATACTTTCCAAAAAATCAAGAGCAACAAAGCTACATTTACGATTTTTTTGAATATATTTATATCAAGGAGTGATTACAATGTCAGAAAACTCAAATCTAAGCTTTGTTCTCGGAAATTGTCTTGCGGCAGTTTCGGCGGTTCCTTTGGAAAATTCCATTGCCGCCACAGACGGTTTCCAATCTAAAATACATTTATTTGAACTCGACGGAACTCAAAAGGGCTGTGTAGATACACTCAGACCCTATCGCAGACTCCGTTCCGACGGATGCTCGGGTTATACCGCCCAAAGCTGTTGTAACAGCACAAGAATATATTTTCTGGATGAAAATTTTCGCGAAACCGATTTTTTGGATCTTAATACAAGACGCGGATGCTCCTGCGGCGGAAGCTCCGAAACCGAAATGACCGATTCAATGACAGTCTGCATCGGAAGCGAAAGATTTGCTGTGGGCGCATTCAGAAGAAATGCCTATCTTTTTGATTTAAAGGGAAAACGCCTCACGCGGTTATGCGAAACTGCAGAGGGAGAGGTTTTGACCGATTTTGTTTACACGGGTGACGGCATTTTCGCTATGGGTACCCTTAACGGAAATACAACCACCATATCTGTTTCGGATAACGGAACCACTGCAAGGAGTATTCTCCAAAGCTGTTATACCCTGCGAATGCTTATACCTATACAAAACGAAATATATGGGTTGTTCGGAAAGGGATATATACTCAACCGTATTATAAAAATATATTCCAACGGTGTCCTTAATCTTCCCGAATAATTTTTTAATCTTTCCCATATTGTTATTATGAGTGAAATGCGAGAATGAATATTTCACCGCCGTTGAAAAGAGGAAAGTCGTTTCTTAACGCCTTTCCCTAAATCAACGGCTTGCCGATGCTAAATCAAAGGAGAATATCCCTATGAAAAAATTTATTTTTATTATACTAATGATTTTTTCTCTTTCTTCCTGTCAAAACAGCCAAGAACCCGAAAATAATATTACCCTGCCCCTGACAATAACCGCAACTCTTTCGGGAAGCGATTCCAAATTCACAGCCCAATTGACCGAAACCGAATCAAGGATAACATTTGACCAAAGCCATCCGCTTTACGGCACCGAAATACTTTTGGGCGAAACCGAAAACACCGTTTCTGCAGGAGATTTTAAACGAACCGTAAAAAAGGGGATATTCCCTGCCCAAGAGGCATTTGTCAAGGCAATAAAGGCGATTTCATCCAACGAAAATTACGGTATAAAAACCGAAAACGGGGTCAAGTACACTATTGACGAAATGACGATAATGGTGTATTATGATAAGGATACCAAACAAATTATCGGCATCGGAACGGAGGAAAACGGCAAACGGTTTGAATTTAATATAACCGCCGTAGACCCTTATGAAGCACAGAGTAACAGCCAAAGTTGACGTTCAGCAGATCAAAAACAATTACAATTATATAAAATCCAAAATAGGCAATTCAAGAATTATGGCAGTAGTCAAGGCAGACGCCTACGGTCACGGTGCAAAGCCGATTTCAAAGGAGCTTTATTCTCTCGGATGCCGTGATTTTGCCGTTGCCTGTCTCAGCGAGGCACAGGAATTAAGAGAAGCAGGAATCGATTCCAATATCCTGATACTCGGTCCTACAGACAGCCGTTTGGTGCCCGAGGTTATTGAGGGCAAATTTATCCAAGCCTGCGACAGCCTTGATTATGCAGCCTCTCTTTCCGAAAAAGGAAGAGTACATATTCATGTCAAGGTAGACACGGGAATGTCCCGTTTGGGCATATATTGCCATAACGAAGCTGATTTGGAAAAGGCTGCCCATGAAATAGAAGTGATTTCAAAGCTCCCCAATATCATTATAGACGGCATCTTTACCCACTTTGCCGACAGCGACGGAATCTCTGCGGAATTTACAAACAAGCAGTTTTCCATGTTCACTTCCCTTATAAAGCTTTTGGAGGAGCGCAATATCCAATTGGGCATCAAGCATTGCTGTAACAGCGCGGCAACCTTGAATTATCCCCAAATGCATCTGGACATGGTTCGTGCAGGAATTATCCTATATGGACTTATGCCTTCCGAAAACTGCAAGGACGAAAATATCAAGCTTGCAATGCGCCTTTCGGCAAGAGTCTGTGCTATCCACCCCTTGAAAAAGGGAGATTCGGTCAGCTACGGTTGTACCTTTACAGCACAGCAGGACACAAGAGTGGCGGTTATCTCTATCGGATATGCAGACGGCTTCTCGAGAGTTTATTCGGGCAAGGAATTAATACGAATAAACGGAAAATCCTTCGGAACTGTCGGCAAGATATGCATGGATATGTGTATGGTGGATATCGGCTTGGACCACGATTGCAAAATCGGTGACGAGGCAGTTATTTTCGAAACAGCCGAGGATATCGACAACCTTGCAAAGGCAATGGGCACCATAAATTACGAGATTCTTTGTTCTCTCAAGCATAGAGTACAGCTTAAATATATAAACTTATAATCGCCTTATAAAAAACGGGGCTGTCATAACGACAGCCTCGTTTTCATTTCATCCTATTTCATTTCTATAAA
>CAZYRT010000010.1:0-55594 GCA_964650045.1 uncultured Ruminococcus sp. | reverse complement strand
CCGTTGCCAAGGCTCTTGTGCATTGCACGGCCCTGACCGTCAACAACCCAACCGTGTGTCAACACTTGCTTAAAGGGAGCGCCCTTGTCAAGAGCACCAACCGATGTAAGAAGGCTGGATTGGAACCAACCGCGGTATTGGTCTGCGCCTTCAAGATATACGTCGGCGGGCCAAAGGTCGGGGGTATCCTTCATAAGGGATGCGTAATGAGTGGAACCCGAGTCGAACCAGCAGTCAAGAGTGTCGGTTTCCTTTTCAAAGCTCTTGCCGTTACAGTGGGGGCAGGTAAAACCTTCGGGGATAAGCGCTTCTGCCTCGTTTTCGAACCATATATTAGAGCCGTGCTCGTCAAAGAGCGCGGATATTTTTGCAATAGATTCGGGAGTGGAAACCGGCTTGCCGCAATCCTTACAATAGAATACGGGAATGGGAAGACCCCAGCGGCGTTGACGTGAAATACACCAATCGGCTCTTTCACGAATCATGCTGATCATTCTGTCCTCGCCCCAAGCGGGGAACCATTGAACGTTTTCGATTGCCTTTATAGCTTGGTCCTTAAAGGATTCAACCGAGCAGAACCATTGGGGAGTTGCACGGAAGATAACCGGCTTCTTGCAACGGTCGTGGTGGGGATAGGAGTGCATTATATTTTCAGAGGCGAACAATGCGCCTGATTCTCTCATATCCTCAAGGATAATGGGGTTGGATTCCTCGGTTTTGAGCCCTGCATATTTTCCTGCATAGTCGGTGTGTTTGCCATAATCGTCAACCGGAACAACAAGGTCCATACCGTAGCGTATACAGGTTTGATAGTCGTCTGCACCGAAGCCGGGTGCTGTATGAACACATCCGGTACCGCTATCCATGGTAACGTATTCTGCATAAACCAAACGGGAGGTTTTGTCGAGGAATGGGTGAGACGCCAACATATTTTCAAAAAATTCGCCGGGATAGGTGGCAAGAATTTCGTAATTTTCGAAGCCTCCTATTTTCATCGTCTTTTCGGCAAGGGCCTCTGCCATAATATAGGTTTCGCCGTTGTCCGCCTTGATAAGCGCATAGCTTTCACGGGGGTGCAGACAGATTGCCATATTACCGGGGAGAGTCCAGATGGTAGTAGTCCAGATAACGAAATATGTGTTTTCAAGGTCAAAGCCCGCAAGCTTACCTTGATCATCCTTCATTTTGAATTTAACGTACACAGAGGTACAAGCATCGTCGTGATATTCAATGTCAGCTTCGGCAACCGCAGTGGCGCAATAGGGACACCAGGTTACAGGCTTAAGGCCCTTATAAATATAGCCCTTATCGAACATTGCACCGAAAATCTTAACCTCTTGAGCCTCAAAATGCTTATCCATGGTGCGATAAGGTGCGTCCCAATCGCCCATTACACCAAGACGCTTAAAGCCCGACATTTGCTTTTGGATAAAATCCTCTGCAAAATCCTCACAGGCTTTTCTGAATTCGGGCACAGACATATCCTTGTTCAAGTTCTTTTTGGACTTTTCGATGGCTCTTTCAATAGGAAGACCGTGGTTGTCCCAACCGGGAACGTAAGGGGTATAGTATCCGCACATTGCCTTGGATTTTATAATAAAATCCTTAAGAACCTTGTTGAGCGCGTGGCCCATATGGATAAAGCCGTTAGAGAAGGGAGGGCCGTCGTGCAATACGAACGATGGCTTGCCTTCGTTCTTTTTGAGCATTTTTTTATAAAGCTGCTTGCTGTTCCAAAGCTCCAAGGTTTCGGGCTCCTTGTTGGGAAGGTTTGCCCTCATAGGAAATTCCGTAGCAGGCAGGTTAAGTGTGTCCTTGTAATCTTTCATTATGTTAAACATTGGGCGAAATTAAGAAAATTTCGCCTTCTCCAATCATAAAATCAAGTTTAAATAAAGATATAATTTCTGTGAGAGAGAATTATTCCTCACCCATCATAAATTTAAGATAAGCATCCTCAGCTTTTTTTGCTTTGGATTCGTTCTTTGCCTTAGGAGCAGGCTCCTTTACCTCTTGAGGAAGCTCGATTGTTTTGGTAGCTTCGGTTGCGGGTTCAGCCACAACTTCTTCCGCAGATTCTTCAATAGTTAAAAGCTCTGCTTTGGCTTCTTCTGCGATAACATCGTTTTTGAGCTTGGGCTCTTCTTCCTTGAGTTCGCGGATTTTTTTACGGCGCTCGTTTTCTTCTTCGACCTTGGCTTTTACATCGTTAAAGATGCCTGCAATGAGAACATCATCGTTAGGAAGAACGATATCCTCGATCTCATTAACGCTAAGGTCTTTCAATTCGTTAATATGCTTTCCGTAAAGCTCATAAAGCTCTTTTTTGAAATCGATTATACGGGTTCTCATAACCCAAGCCTTTTCCTTTTCAGCCTGAAGCTGTTGACGGAATTCGGCTATAACACCGTCGCAACGGTCCTTTATCGCGCCTGTAATAACATCGGCGCGGTCGTTGGCATCGTTGATTATCTTTTCTGCCATCTTCTGGGCGGAAATAAGGGTATTACGGATGGATTCCTCCTCGTCCTTTATTTCATCAAGGTTGGTGACCACGATTCTCAGCTTTCTTTCGAGCTCATTGTTTTCGCGGTAAGCCTCGGTATATTTTTCAAGGAGAAATTCGAGATACTCGTCAACCTCCTGAGGGTTATATCCCTTGAAGGTCTTTTGAAACTGTTTATTTTTCAGCTCGTGAGGTGCAAGCATTGGAAACATCCTTTCACGGTGATTATATATTTAAAACAATAAATGTAATTATTCGAAATTAAATTATGACAAATGCCGGTTTATTTGCCGTTTGTTCTTGAAAGACGGCATGGCTGAAAGCACTACAAGCTTCGTTTTATTAAAACGAAACCGGTAGTGCATATTGAATGAGTATCAAAACCAAATAGGATGCCATAAGCGAAAAATCAATAGGAGAATCCTCGAAAAACGAAAATTTTGACAACAGACTTCTCACAGGGGCAACGACAGGCTCGGTAACAATACTGCTGAATGCCAGAATTTTCGAATCCTCATCGGCGAAAAATCCTGCCAAAGCTCTCACCGCCAGCATTATCATCATTCCGTTGATAAAAAGCTGAACCGAAGCCATTATAACAAAAATTAATTGGTCCAATCTGAATCAGCTCCGTGGTTTATCGAAAAAGCTCTCTGGGTTTAGCAGGCTGTTCTTCAGCGTTGCTTTCAGTCTGCTCGCCTGTTACGTCAACATTCTTGGGGGTAACGATATAAGTTGCGTTTGCAACCTTCTTTACCTGACCGTCGATAGCGAAAACAACACCGCAAAGGAAGTCGATGATTCTCTTTGTGGTTTCCTTGTTGGTTTCTTCAAGGTTAAGAACAACGGTGCGTCTTGCAAGAAGATGCTCACCGATAGCGCGGACTTCATCGAATCTTTCGGGCTTGATAACCTTCATTTCCAATGCCGCACCGGAAGAGATGCCGCCGGTGGATCTGGAAACAGGTGCAGCCTTAGGAGCAGCAACAGGAGCCGCAGGCGCAGGCTGTTCAACTACTTCCTCGTCATTTTCTTCGTATTCTTCATATTCTTCGTATTCCTCTTCTTCTTTGAAAAGGTTAGTGAATTTGTCCATAAGTCCCATGGATGTACCTCCTGAAAAATTTATATAATAATTTTTAATCCTGATTTTTAATTCTTTTGTAACGGGGGACGTTTGCCGAAAATAGAGCTGCCTATCCTGACGAGATTGGAGCCGCATTCGATAGCGTCCATATAATCATCGCTCATTCCCAGCGATAAAGTATCCATAATACTATTATCTACATTTAATGCCGATATGTCAACAAATATTTTTTTCATTTTGCAAAAAAATTCCTTATTATTCCCTCCTTCAGGGCATTTTGGCGGTATCGCCATTAATCCGCGAAGGGAAATGTGAGGAAGCGAGCCTAAAAATTCGCAAAATTCTTTTGCCTTATGGGGCGAGATGCCCGATTTTGTTATTTCGTTACCTATATTTATTTCGGCTAACACAGGCATAACGATATTATGCTTTGCTGCTTGGCGCTCGATCTCCAAAGCAAGGCTTTCTCTGTCCACCGAGTGTATCATATCCACTTTGTCGATAATATACTTAACCTTGTTGGTTTGCAATGCGCCGATAAAATGCAATTCTGCTTTATCTCGGTTGATAAGCCCGTATTTTTCCAAAACCTCGTTTACACGGTTTTCTCCTATAAGGTCGATTCCTTGGTCTATAGCAAAATTTATCAATTCGGGAGGTATGGTCTTAACAGCCGCAAGCAATCTTGCTCTGCCGTTTATCTCGCTTTTGATTTTTTGGATATTTTCTGCAATTTGTTTTTTGTCGTTCATAAAATTAAGTTAATCTCATTCCGTCGTATATCTCGTTACCGTCGATTATAACGGCATCGTGAAGAGAAAGCTGGCTTCGGGAGGAATAGGCAATATCCTTTTGGTTAGGATAAAGAGGGTTTTGGGGAATGGAGCACACCGAATAGCTTCCATAGGTATAAATGACCTTTGTTTCCTTAAAAACCACCTTTGAGCCTACAACTGTATAAACTCCGGTTTTGCCGTCCTTAACTCTGAGAGCGCTTGTGCTTATACGCAAGCCCTCGTGGGTTTCGCAGGGTAATTCAACTGTTTGGCTTCGGGAATAATCAAATCCCTCGGGCATCGTTTTTGTGCTGAATATCAAGACGGTAATATCCTTGTCGGTTCTTGTCATTCTGCGCTCAACTGTCATGTTTATCTGTGTATTATTGGAATATTGGAAGGTTATGGGATAGCTGTATCCGTCTCGGAAACTCTCGGCAGTACGCTTGTCCAATGCAACGGCAATATACCATGTGGAGCCGATAACGATTTTTCCCGAAGAATTGCTGATTATACTTTCGTCGGCTTTTGTTTCGGAGAGCTTTTCGAATTCTTCTGCTGTGAGATTTTCCAAACGGTCAATCGTAAAGCTTTTTTCATATCCGTCAACAGCAGAATAAAAATATCCGCTTTTCGGAGAATAGGTCACAAAGCTTGCGCCGCTGAGAGATTCTGTAAGTGTTTTCCTTTCCTGCTTTAATGATTCCAGCTCAGCATCATAGCTGCCTTGCTGAACGATTGCCTGACGGCGGTTCATGAGGATAAGAAGCTCTTCTTTTTCTCTTATTACCTTGTCAAACTCATTTGCATCGGCTTGACGGATTATGGAAAGCACAAGCTCGTTTATTTTAGAATCGAGCATAGAAATATTTGTGGTCGATGCACCTGTGGAAAGACTGCTTTGCTCCAAAACCTCTATTCTTGCATCGATCTCGCTTATTCTTGTCTGCTTCTTAACGTCCTCGGGGTTGGAATAGGTTATAGCAACCTGCTCTCCTGCCCGAACCTTTTCGCCGTCTGTTGCAAGATAGCAATGTGTGCCTTCTGCGCTTGAAGCTATGGGAGATTCATCTCTGAACAAAAATGCAGTCAATTCTCTTTTTTCGGTTATATTTGCGTAAACGGCGTGTTCTGTATCAAGAATAGTCCCCACATTCAGCATTAATTGGAGAAACATATAAGCAACTACGGCAACAGCCAAAATAGCTGTACCGAATTGGGCAAAGAAGCGTTTGGAATAATAAAGGAACATATCGCTTTTGGATTTTTCTTTTTTTATTCCTCTTGTTGTAGCCACAGCATTTTTTTGCGCCCTTACAGGAACATTTTTTCTGTTATCGCCCATACTTTCTCCTTTCTTTTTTGGTGCCCGCGATGTTGTCACTTGTGTGTAAAGACATATTCCGCGAGGGGGTTAGGCATATTAAAATTAATATTTTCCTAAATATACCTGATCTCGTCCCAATGCTTGCGGTTAAACCAGGTCAATTGTCTTTTTGCGTAATGACGGGTGTTAAGGCAAATGTTCTCCTTCACCGTTCCCAAATCTATTATGCCGTCAAAGTAAGGATAAAATTCCTTGTATCCGATTGCCTGAGAAGCAGTAGGTGTTTCACGGAGTCCCTCTTTGACCAAGGCTTCGACCTCGTCAGCCAAACCCATTTCAAACATTATATCTACACGTTTATTGATTCTGTCGTAAATGGTTTCTCTGACTTCGGGACAGATATAAATGATATGGGAATCGTAAATGCTTTCCTGTTTGCTTTCTCTGTCAAGCCGGCTTTTTGTCATTCCTGTTGTCAGATAAATTTCCAAAGCGCGAACAACTCGCTTGATATTATTGGGGTGGATCGCATTTGCGCTTTCGGGGTCAACCTCAGCCAAACGTTGATGAAGCGTTTCCGCACCCTTTGCTTGGGCTTCCTTAAAAAGCTTTTCCCTTAATTCATAGTCATCCTCGGCAACGGTAAGCTGTGTTCCCGAAATCAATGTATCAATGTAAAGACCTGTTCCTCCTGCGATGATAGGCAGCTTTCCTCTTGAAACGATATCCTCGATAGCTTTGGAAGCCAATTCAACAAACCGCGCCGCGGAAAAAGGTTCGGTAATATCGGCAACATCAATCAAATGGTGGGGAATACCTGCCATTTCCTCCAAAGAAGGCTTGGCTGTGCCGATATCCATTCCTTTATATATCTGCATAGAGTCTCCGCTGATTATTTCGCCGTTTAAACTCAATGCTTTTTCAATTGCCAAGGCGCTTTTTCCCGATGCTGTAGGTCCCACAACAACGAGCAAGGGTATCTTTTTCATCAATACATTTTCTTCCAATAATAATGTAGTTATAATATAAATAACGAATACAAAGGTGCAGAGAGAAAATTTCTGCACCTTTAATTTTAACACATTATCCTGTAAAGTCAATGGTTTTTATGTGAATTATTTGTTAGTGTCGCGTTTTCTGATCTCGGTTCTTCTTATCTTACCCGAGATGGTTTTGGGAAGCTCTTTTACAAATTCCACTTTACGGGGATATTTATAAGGAGCGGTGTGAGTTTTTACATAATTCTGGATTTCCTTAACAAGCTCATCGCTGGGTTCCTTGTCTTTTGTGAGAACGATCGTAGCCTTAACTACCTGACCTCTTGTTTCATCGGGAACGCCCGTGATAGCGCATTCAAGAACATAAGGAAGCTCCATGATAACGCTTTCGATTTCGAAGGGACCGATACGGTATCCGCTTGACTTGATAACGTCGTCAACTCTGCCCACGTACCAGAAATTGCCGTCCTCGTCTCTCCATGCGGTATCCCCTGTGTGATACATTGTGGGAGTAAGAACCTTGTTTGTGGCTTCTTCGTTTTTATAATAGCCCAAGAACAAGCCGAAGGGTCTTTCTTCGCCTTCCTTGAGACGGATAACGATCTCGCCTTCCTCACCGACACCTGCGCTTGAACCGTCCTCACGGATGATGTCAACATCATAAGCAGGGCTGGGCTTACCCATTGAACCGGGCTTGGGATCATGACCGAACAAATTACCTACAGCAAGAGTGGTTTCGGTCTGACCGAAGGCTTCCATAAGCTTCAAGCCTGTTGCATTATAGAAAAGCTTGAATACTTCGGGGTTCAATGCTTCGCCTGCGATAGTAGCGTGCTTGAGAGAAGAAAGGTCGTATTTGGAAATATCCTCGCGGATGAAGAAACGGTACATTGTGGGAGGAGCGCAGAAGGTTGTGATGTTGTATTTCTTGAACATGGGGAGAAGCTTCGCCGCATCGAATCTGTCGAAGTCATAAACAAACACAGCCGCTTCGCAGAGCCATTGACCGTAGAGCTTACCCCAGAGAGCTTTACCCCAGCCTGTATCGGAGATGGTAAAATGCAATCCGTCAGGATCAACATAATGCCAATGTCTTGCGGTAACGATATGTCCTAAAGGATAGGTAAAGCTATGCATAGCAAGCTTGGGATATCCTGTTGTACCCGAGGAGAAGAACATGACCGAAGGGTCATTTTTGGAGTTTTGAACTCTTTCGAAAACCGAGGAGCAATTGATGAAATTGCTGTCAAAATCCTCCCAGCCTTCTCTTGCGCCTCTTGCCATGATCTTTGTTTTTAAGGTAGGCGACTTTTCTGCGGCTCTTGCCGCTTCCTCTGCGGTATTGCCGTCGGCGGTACAAACGATCGCGCTGATCTCACCTGCATTGAAGCGGTATTCGAAATCATGCTCAACAAGCTGGTTGGTAGCAGGAACCGCAACCGCGCCCAACTTGTGGAGAGCGATCATGCAGACCCAGAATTGCCAATGTCTCTTGAGAACCAGCATGACTCTGTCGCCTTGATTGATGCCCAAACTTCTGAAATAGTTTGCCGCTTTGGAAGAAAGACGGGAGATATCCGAGAAGGTAAATTCCATTTCTGTGCCGTCATTGCCTACCCATTGGATACATTTCTTGTTGGGAACCTTTGCTGCCAATGCATCAACGACATCATAAGCGAAGTTGAAGTTATCGTTGCAATGAAGCTTGATGTCGGTAAGTCTGCCCTGTTCATCAAAGGTTTCGTCAACAAACTGCTTGTAGATACAATCGGAATAATCGTGAGTGTGAGTAAGAGGCTTTGCCTTTTCGTGAGCGGTCATGTGTCCGTGCA
The DNA here is from genome assembly GCA_964650045.1 of uncultured Ruminococcus sp. Taxonomy (GTDB): domain Bacteria; phylum Bacillota; class Clostridia; order Oscillospirales; family CAG-382; genus Coliplasma. The sequence goes on along the minus strand of CAZYRT010000010.1, from coordinate 47,068 downwards.
TATCTTCTTCATCAGCGGTCTTATAAACAACTGCCAAGAATTGGCAATCGGTTCCGCCTACCGCAATCATACCGTGGGGGTGCGCGCTGTCATAATAAACGGTATCGCCGGGATTCATAACATAAACATGCTTACCTAATTGAATTTTGAGCTGACCCGAAAGGATAAGGTCAAATTCCTGTCCTTGGTGTGTTGCCAAGGAAATAGGCTTGTTTTGTGCATCTTCTTCGTATTTTGCGGTAACGATAAAAGGTTCGCTCATACGGTTTTTGAGAAGAGGTGCCACATGACGGTAGTCAAATCCTTTTTCGCGCTTTATGGAGATGCCGCCTCCTGCGCGGGTAAGGTTATAGAAATCGAGCTTTGGGTCGGAGCCCGAAACAAGCTCGGAAATATCCATACCCAAAAGCTTTGCACACTTAAAAAGGAAGGTAAAGGAAAAGTCTTCCTCGCCGTTTTCCAAACGGAGGTATTCAGCTTCACCCATTCCGCAGTTTTCTGCCATTTCGCTTACGGGAATATCGAGATTTTCTCTCGCCCATTTAAGTCTTCCTGCAATAAGTTTTGTTTGTTCCATGGTAATTATCCTTTCGGTAAGAAAATTTCCGATAAAAACAAAAATAGCTTCATCTGCAACGAGATGAAGCTATAAAACAATAGCAACATTATACCACTCATTTGCGGCGCAATATTACGCGTTTCCTCTTTGTTACGGCGGAAGCTCCGTCACAACCTACTGTGAATTTCGGATGTGCAGCTCGAAGGTGATAAATCGTAATGAAAGCTGTTGCCTCGCACCAAACGGCAACTCTCTGGAAAGCTTGGGCAAAACGACCCGTGTCCTTGTCTATGCTTTTATCGGTTTTTGATGTGTAGTATATTAGCACTTTAAAGTGCTGTTGTCAATACCTTTTTTCATATTTTTTGATTTTTTTAAAATACATCATTTTTCGCCCTTTACTTTTTAAGATTTAATGTGTATAATTTTTATAAACAGTATTTCATGGAGAAAAATAGAATGAAAGATATGATCGTGAAAAGAGTTCCCGTGGGAAATTTGGGAACAAATTGCTATATAGTTAAATCCTCCGATTCCCGCGATGCGGTGGTTATCGATCCGGGTGCCGATCTTACCGTAATACAAGACGCATTACACCGTGCCGATGCGGTCTGCCGTCTTATTTTGCTTACCCACGGTCATTTCGACCATATTCTCGCTGTGGGCGACCTTCGAAACAGCAAGGCTCCCGTTGCAATACACGAGCGTGATGCCCATATGCTGACAGAGAGAGATATGTTCAGCGCAATAATCCCCTATGACCCCCGTCCCTTCGAGCCTGCGGAATATACCTTTTCCAAGGAAGGGGAATATTCTATAAACGGTTTTGATTTTTATGTTATTCCCACACCCGGTCACACTCCCGGAAGCGTTTGCTATGTTTTCGATGGCATGATGTTTACGGGGGATACTCTTTTTAAAAACAGCATCGGCAGAACCGACCTTGGCGGTGATGAGGATGCCATGATGCGCTCGCTCAGAGCATTGCGAAACCTCCCCGGCGATTATGACGTTTATCCCGGACATGACCGTCCCACAACCTTGCAGGACGAAAGAGACAATAACCCTTATTTGAGAAATGCGTAATTAAGGTTTTTTGAAAAAATAGTTTGAGAGAAAAACTTTTTCCAAAAGTTTTTCTCTCAATAAATACATTGTTATGTTTGCACCGATAAGGTGTTTTTTTATTTTGCTCGGCTTTCAGCAGATAACTCCGCCGCCCAGCAGAGTTTCGCTGTCATAGAAAACTGCAGATTGACCGGGGGTAACAGCCCGAACGGGCTCTTGGGTCTCTGCCAAAAGCTTGCCTTCACCCAAGGGTATCAGCCTGCATTTCACAAAGGGCGCGCGGTAGCGTATTCTGACCTCGCATTCAAAATCGGTCTGAGGGAAATCAAGCGCCGAAAAATTAGCCTCGCGCACAACAAAACGGTTGACAAAAAGGTCATTGTTGGAGCCGAGAATCACTTGGTTTTTTTCCATATCCCGTCCGATAACATAAAGAGGCTCCTTGTAGGCGATTCCCAAGCCCTTTCGCTGACCGATAGTATAGAAGCTTTGACCGTTGTGTCTGCCCAAAATTGTTCCGTCGGAAAGGATAAATTCTCCTTTTTTCTCCTTTTTGGGTGAGATTCTGTTGAGAAATGCGCGGTAGTCCCCGTCGGGAATAAAGCAAATATCCTGACTGTCGCCCTTTTTGGCAACGTGGAACCCGTTTTCTTCCGCAAACTCGCGGACTTCTTTTTTTGTATATTCGCCTAACGGAGCATTGAAACGGGAAACCTGCTCCTTTGTCAGGCTCCAAAGAACATAGCTTTGGTCCTTGGCGGGGTCGTAAGCGCGGACAATTATCCTTCTGTCACCCTGTTGCTTTACTCTTACATAATGCCCCGTGGCATATTCCTCTCCTCCGTTTGCCAAGGCATAGTCTGCCAAAGCACCGAATTTGAGATAACGGTTGCACACAACACATGGGTTCGGGGTCTCTCCTTTTGCGTATGCATTTATGAAATCCTCTATAACAGTTTGACGGAAAAGCTGTGACAGATCTACCAGATGATGGGGCACCCCCATTTTTTCACAAAGCAGCCTTGCATCCTCGGCTTCCTTCAATGAAGCTTGGGGAACAAGCTCCCGCCCGAATGTGACCATGGTTATTCCTTCTGTGGCAAAACCGCTGTTTTTCAGCAAAAGCAGGGCAACTGCGCTGTCTACGCCGCCACTTACCGCAACAAAACATTTTTTCATAAATCTGCTCCGAATTTGAACTTTTCTGTATTCTACCATTTTTTCTTTTTTTCTGCAACGGTTTTTTGTATAAACAGAAGCCTCCGAGAATATAAATTAAAAGAAAAAACACCCTTAAAGGAATGATACTGTTATGAAAAAAATCCTATTGATCATGATTTCTTTGCTGTTGGCGTTTTCTCTCTGCGCCTGCGGCGGAGGCGAGGAAGAACCGGAAGTTTCGTCGAAACCGCCTGCCTTTTCGGTTATTCAAAAGCAATTGAAGCTGACCAAGCATTCCGAAAAATCAGAAAATACAATTTTCTCAAAAGATGATTTTTCCAATCTTTTGGGTGAAGACCTAAGCTATATTACCGTGACCGTTCTTCCTCAGGCAGAGGCAGGAACTCTTGTTTTCAACGGTCAATCGGTGGCGAAGGGTCAGAATCTTCCTGCTTCTCAGCTTGGATATCTTAAATTTGTACCTTCGGGAGATATTCCAATGGCATCCTTTAGCTTCACCTGCGACAGCCAAAGCTATCAGGGAAGTGAAATAGTTTGCGAAATGGTATTTTCCGACAGCCCGAATTCTCCTCCCGTTGCAAATGACAGCAAAATCGAAACTGTTGAAAACATCTCCTGCTTTGCTAAGCTAAATATCAGCGAGCCTAACGGCGACCGATTTGATGTAAAGGTTATAACCTATCCCTCAAACGGATATTTGAAGCTTTCGGATAAGGGCGAAATAGTTTATACTCCCGAAAAGGATTTTCACGGCAATGACAAAATGGTTTTCTCGGTAATCGATGCCTATGGAAATGAATCCCAAACGGCAACTCTTTCCATTACAGTTCAGGAAAACCAAAGCGGAATATATTTTGCGGATATGGAAAATATGGAAGAGCATCTTTATGCCCATAAAATGTGTGAATCGGAGGTTATGATTTACCGTTATGAAAACGGAAATTACTATTTCGAACCCGAAAAACAGGTTTCAAAAATGGAATTTCTTGTTATGCTGATGAATGTAGCCGAGCTTGACACGGGAATAACAGCCGTTGCCGACAGTATGGTCAGAGATGACAACGGTCTGTCCTCGGGATTAAAGGGTTACCTTACCGCTGCTTCGGAACAGGGACTTTTAAAGCTGAATGACGGTATGTTTTCTCCGAAGGAAGGCATTACTTTTGATGATGCGGCATTTATGGTTTTGAATGCGCTGAAGCTTCCCTTGGCGGGAAGCGCTTCAGCAGGGGCTTCTGATGAGGTAAACGCGCTTTCTGCTGTTGTAAACTCGGGTATTATTGCTCTTGACCAGGATATCAGCGGCGAAACTGTTATGACAAAGGCTTATACAGCAAGATTGCTTTGGGGAATAGAAAGTTACATGATTGAAAACAATATGAAAACAAAAAATACAAATTTCGAAAAGGATTGACAAAGAAGAAATAGGGTGATAGAATAAGTTTCAATGAATGAGACATTATATGTATGTAAGCGGATAACCGCGTAAGGAAGATAATAATGAGCGATACCGAAAAGCAAACGCAGAATACCGAGGAACAGGGAAAAGAACAGATTACCGACCCCCAAGAGCAGAATACCGGAGAACAGGAACAGGATATGAAAACACAGGAACATACTGTTAATGCAGAGGATGCGGCTATCAGCAAAAAGCTCGGAAAGCTTCAGAAAAAAACATCTGCAGGCAGAATCATTTTAATATGCTTGCTGGTTATTTTAGCTCTTGCTTTTATTGCGGTCGGCGCAGCCGCATTATATATCAACAGCCGTCTCGATTTGATAAATTATGAAACATCGGTCGGCGCAGGCGGAGTTTCTCTCGGCGGTACAATTTCCGGCGAATCGGAGGCTTCTTTTGCCGACCCCGAATATTTGGAAAGCCAAGGTGTCATCAGCACCGAATCCTCCAATATTCTTACCCAAGCTCCAACACCAAGCCAAGAGTTTTCTTATGAAGAAATAGAGAATCAGTTTGACGGTATAAACATTTCCGAGGATTATGAAGAAGAGGTTATTAATATCCTTCTTATCGGCGCTGATAATGCCGCTTCTCTCAGCGACGTTATGATGCTGGTGTCTATCAATCCTGTTAAAGAACGCATCGTTCTCACATCCTTCCTTCGTGACAGCTATGTGGAAATTCCCGGTTACGGCTACAACAAGCTTAATGCTGCCCATTCTTTCGGCGGTTCCAAGCTTTTGGTTGAAACTATTGAATATAATTTTCACATTGACATCGATAACTATGTGAGAGTTAATTTCAATTCCTTCAAAGCGGCTGTCGATGCTATCGGCGGTGTTGAATTGGTGGTAAATGCCGATAACTATAATTATTTCCGTAATTGGTCATCGGTTTATTACCTTTCTAAATCCGAGGCTATCGACGGTACTCACATGGTTCATCTTGACGGAGACGATGCCCTCGCCTATGCCCGTAACCGTAATTATGTGGACGGCGACTTTACCAGAACCCTTCACCAAAGGGATTTTATATCTCAGTTTATTACAAACTGCAAATCTGCTTCTCTTACCGATTTGGATAAGCTTCTTGTCGCGGTGCTTCCTTATGTGGCTACCGATATTTCAAAAGGCGAGCTTACCACATATCTCCTCAGTTCTCTTTCCTATCTCAAGTATAATCTTAAGACCGATGTTCATATGCCCTGCGATGGTTCCTATGAATTTGGCTGGGTTTACGGTTCTTCGGTTATTAACATCAACCTTGAAGCCAACGAAAAATATGTAAAAGCCGTTATTTACGGATAAAGTTAATTTATATGCACTCTGAAATCGATTTTCGGGGTGCATATTTTTGTTATCTAAATTAGCATGATACCTCTTGACAAATAATACTATGCGTGGTATAGTATCGCATGAAAGGAGGTATATTTGATGGATATACAGTTAAAAAGAGGTCTTCTTGATGTTTGCGTTCTTGCGGCTATCAAGAATCAGGATTCCTATGGATATCAGATAATCAAGGATATTAAGCCTTATGTTTCTATATCCGAATCAACTCTCTATCCCATCCTTCGCCGTTTGGAGGCTTCGGATATGTTGACCGTTTATTCGGTGGAGCATAACGGCAGATTGCGAAAATATTATCATATAACCGACCAAGGCAGAAAGAGAATAAAAGCCTTTGCCGATGAATGGCAGGAAATTATTTCGATTTACCAATTTATAATAAAGGAGGGCAATGCAGATGACTAAAACACAATTTTTAGACAGAATAAAAGCAGGAATTTCTTCTTTGCCCCGGGAGGATAAAGAAAAATATCTTGAATATTATTCCGAAATGGTAGATGACCGAATGGAAGAGGGAATGACAGAAGAGGAGGCTGTGGCAGATATCGGTTCTACAAGCGATATTGTTGCTCAGATACTAAGAGAAGGTTCTTCTCAATCTCAAGCCCAAAATCAGGAAAAGCCTATTTCGGATAAGCTCAAGGACAACATCGACAGCGATGCCCGTCCTTGGATAATTGCTGCTGTGGTATTGACCTCTCCTGTTTGGGTGCCGATTTTGTTTGGGCTTGCATCGGGATTAATCGGTATCGCCGCAGGCGTTTTCTCTGCCATCGCCGCCTTTTATGCCTCGGCGGTAGGTGTATTTGCGGCAGGTGTCGCCTGTATCGTAAAAGCATTTTTCGTGACATTGGCAGGAGAAACGGTTGCTTATGTGGGCGCAGGGCTGCTTTGCATGGGTATTTCTCTGCTGTTGTTCCTTTTGGGTAATCTTTGTATAAAGCTTACCGTCAAGCTTATTAAGCTTACAGTAAATTTTGTCAAATCAAAGCTTGGCAAGAAAAAGGAGGGAACAAGATGAAAAAATCAACTGTGGTGGTATTGATAACAGCGTTTTTGCTTATATTTGCAGGCGCGGGAATGTTGATTTATGCTTTTGCGGCAACAGATTTTAATATATCTTTCGTGAAAGAACGAATGACAGCAAGCGAAACTCAAAGCATCGAAAGCGGTTTTGATTCAATAGAAATTAAGGATGCGTTTTTTGATATTGAAATAAGAGCTACAGATAAAGACCAAAGCTATTTTGAATATTCAAAAATCGAGGGGCTTGAAATCAATTCTCAGATAAACGGCAAAATTCTTGAATTATCCTTTGCAGACAACCGTAAATGGTATAATCATATTGGATTCATTTGGCATGATGACCCCCATTTTGTTTTATATCTTTCCCAAAAGGATTATGCTTCCTTGAAGATAAACGGATATTCTTCTGATGTTTGGGTATCAAAAGAGGTTTCCTTGAAAAATGCTGATATAAATATTACAAGCGGCGATGTGGAATATTTTGCTTTAACAGCGGAAAATGTTTATATCAAAACTATCAGCGGAGATATTAATGTGGGAGGGATGAACAGCGCGGTCATCATCCTGGAATCAACAAGCGGTGATATCCTTGTTGTCGATTGTAATTTTACCGAGCTTCGTGTAACCGCCACAAGCGGAGACATTGACGTTGATAATACCGAGGCTTCTCAAGAAATTCAACTTTCTACAGTAAGCGGAGATGTTGAATTTTGGGGTATTGATTCCAAGAAAATCAATCTGACTGCTACAAGCGGAGATATAGAGGGCTCTGTGAAGACGCCTAAAAATTTCTCGGCTGATTCAACAAGTGGAGATGTTGATATTCCCGATTCGGAACCATCGGATTCCACATTAAATGCAAAAACCGCAAGCGGTGATATTCATATAACCGTGGGTAATTGAATTAATACAAAAGCAGGGACCCTATTGGGTCCCTGTTAGTTTTTCAAGCTTGAAAAAAGCGAATTGACACAATATCCTTTTTGAAAATATTCTTGGATATTCTTAACTGTGGTTTCTGCAATATTGTTAAGGGCTTCCTCGGTGAGAAAAGCCTGATGGGAGGTAACGATAACATTGGGCATTGAAATAAGCCTTGCCAAGGTGTCGTCATCCATAATTGTTTCGGAATGGTCCTCAAAGAAAAATTCCGATTCCTCCTCATAAACATCCAGACAGGCAAAGCCTATTTTTCTGGATTTTATACCCGAAAGGAGAACATTTGCATCAATGAGCCCTCCTCGGGAGGTATTTATAATACCTACTCCCGTTTTGCATTTTTCGATAGCTTCTTTGTTGATAATGTGCTTTGTTTCCTCTGTGAGAGGGCAATGGAGTGAGATGATATCGCTTTCTGTGAACAGCTTTTCCAATGTAACATATTCAATACCGCTGTTTTCCGAAGGGAATTTATCGAATGCAATAACCTTCATTCCGAATCCCTTGCATATCTGCGCGAAAACTCTGCCGATTCTGCCGGTTCCGATTATACCGACAGTTTTTCCGTATAGGTCAAATCCCGTCAAGCCCGAAAGACTGAAATTAAAATCACGGGTTCGAATGTATGCTTTATGGGTTTTTCGGACTGCTGTGAGAAGCATCGCCATTGCGTGTTCGGCAACTGCATTGGGAGAATATACAGGCACATTGAAAACCTCGATTTTTCCCTTGGCTTCCTTCAAATCAACGTTATTATAGCCTGCGCACCTTAATGCGATGGCTTTGATGCCCATTTCATGAAGCCTGTTGATAACTGTTTTGTCTACAGTATCGTTTACAAAAACACAAACACCGTCGCAATCCCTTGCAAGAGAAACGGTTGAGCTGTTCAGCTTGGTTTCAAAAAAGCGGAATTGTATTCCTGCTTCTGCTCCGTATTTTTCAAAGGAAAGCTTGTCGTAGGGCTTTGTGTCAAAAAATGCAAATATCATATTCATGCTCCTGAGTTTTGTATTTACTTTATTATTTCCTTAATACAAATTTTTATTGTTATCTTAATACAAATTTAATATTATATCTATTGATTTGATTTTTACTGTGCTTTATAATAACCACGAAAACATTAAAGGGGATAATATTATGCTGGAAACAAAAAATCTGCTGAAAATTTACCGCCCTCACAAAGGGGTTCCCGTTAAAGCAATAGACGGAGTTTCTCTGAAATTTCCCGATAAAGGAATGGTATTCCTTTTAGGTAAATCGGGAAGCGGTAAATCCACTCTTCTTAACCTTTTGGGAGGTTTGGATAAATATGACGGCGGCGAAATTATAATAAAAGGAATTTCTTCAAGGGATTTCAAGCAATCCCATTTCGACTCCTACCGTAATACCTATGTAGGGTTTATTTTTCAGGAATATAACATTCTTGAGGATTTCACCGTTGGTGCAAATATCGCCCTTGCAATCGAGCTTCAGGGCAGAAAAGCCAATGATGACGAGCTGAACCGAATCCTTGCCGAGGTTGATTTGGCAGGCTACGGCAACCGTAAGCCAAATGAGCTTTCGGGCGGACAAAAGCAACGTGTGGCAATAGCCAGAGCGTTGGTTAAGAATCCTAAAATAATCATGGCTGACGAGCCAAGCGGAGCCTTGGACTCTGCAACGGGCAAGCAGGTCTTTGACACATTAAAGAAGCTTTCCAAGGAAAAATTGGTTATTGTAGTTTCCCATGACCGTGATTTTGCATCGGAATATGCCGACAGAATAATTGAGCTTGCCGACGGACGTGTTATCAGCGATAAAACCTTCTGTCAGGACATGGAGGAAACAGAAGAAACCGAAGGCATCGTTTTTGAAGGCGACAAGGCAAAGATTCCTGTCAATTACCGTCTTACCGAGGAAGACAGAATCGCCATAAACGAATATCTTGAAAGGCTTGAAAACGGCGGAGAGCTTGAATTTACCGAGAAAAAGCTTGATTACCGTTTTGTTCCCACAAATCAGGATGAAATAGAAAGCCGGGACAGATCTCCTTTTGAACTTATCAAATCGAAGCTTTCTCTTAAACACTCATTCAAGATCGGCGCAAGCGGATTGAAGCATAAAAAATTCCGTTTGGTTATGACGATCCTTCTTTCCTTGGTTGCTTTTGTGCTGTTCGGTTTGGTTGACACATTCAGCTCCTATGACCATATTAAAACTACCGCAAGCTCTCTTTATGACACGGGTGTTGCTTATGCTGCAGTTACCAAAAACGAAAAAATAGATGACAGCTTGGGCGGTATCTGGAATTATAATGTGGAATTTACCGATGATGAGCTGAAATCTCTTTCAGATAAAACAGGAATAGGCTTTTCGGGGGTCTACATTGACGATTATATGGGATATTATTATCAGTTCAATGTAGGAAGCGGAAAAGAGGAATCGGGCAGGTTCAGATATGACCTTTATTTTGACAACTTTTCTGGCATTGTAGAAATAGATAACAGCGCATTGAATCTTTACGGTTATTCTCTTGTTGCAGGACAATTGCCCGACGGAGCCAAGGATGAAATTGCCATAAGTACATATACAGCGGATGTCTTTAAGAAAACGGGATATGTTCAGGTTGATTATAACGAAGAGCAGGGTGTTTATGAAGAAGGGGACGAGGTGAAGATAAACAGCTATGCCGATATGGTGGGCAAGACACTTCTCATAAACGAAAGAGCATTTACCGTTACAGGTGTTGTTGACACAGGCTTTGATTGGTCGCGCTATTCCTCCCTTTTGGAAGAATCCGAAAATACCGATGCGGCTGACCAGATGATAGATTATGCTCTTTATAATGAGTTTGAATCTGACATTTCATACAGCCATACGGGTATGATGATGACAGGCTCGGGCTTTATTCAGCGCCATACCGATGAAATTCCTGTGTTCGGGGAAGTGAAAAGAGGATTTGTAGACCTTTATGTAGGCGAATATTATTACAGCCCCAGCTTTTTCACATCTCTTTCCGAAATCGAGGATTATGAGATTCATTGGACAAACGGCAAAAAAACCGTCCTTGCAGATAATGAAATTATCGTTTCCGACGATATGGTATATGAATTTCTGGTTTTTGATGCAAACGGAAATTATAGTATCGACTCATCCCTTGCTTCAAAATCCTTTACGATGGATATATACGATTTTGCCACAGGAGATTTTGAAACTATTGAGGATATAAAAATTGTCGGTGTTATAGCCGCCAATTCCATGAAATTCAATTATTACTATTTTACAGCAGTATCCGATGGGTTCCTTGACAAATATTGCACTATGCCCGACGGTACTTACGATTTGGCTATCGGTCCCATGCCTTTAACAAGGGACAGCATAGAAAATCTTGCAAAGATATGCTATACCGAGGAAAACGGTGTTAAATACGCTCTTAACAACCCCGTTTCCTTTGAATTGGACACCTTTGATGAAATAATAGCGATGCTCGCCAAGGTCTTCCTTTATGTGGGTATATTCTTCGCTGTGTTTGCGGCAATACTTCTTTCTAATTTTATTGCAACAAGTATTTCCTATAAAAAGCAGGAGATCGGCATTTTGCGTGCTATCGGCTCCCGAGGAAACGATGTTATCAGAATATTCTTTGCAGAAGCGTTTATTATTGCAATGATAAACTTTGTTCTTGCTTCTCTCGGTACGGCAATACTTACAGCAATCATTAATTCCGCATTGAGAAACGAATTGGGCTTGCTTGTGACATTGCTCAATTTCGGTGCCCGTCAATTGCTCCTTCTCTTCTGTGTCAGCATAGGCGTTGCCGCCTTGGCAAGCTTCCTGCCCGTTAAGAAGATCGCTTCGAAACGTCCTATTGATGCGATAAGGAATAGATAACATAAAAACACCTATCAAGAACAATTAAACTTGATAGGTGTTTTTTGAATTTCAGTTAATAAGCATTAATGCTGCCAAGCGCCTAAATAATTCTTTTGGGTTTCGGTAAGCTCGTCTATTTCGCATCCCCAGAACGCAAGCTTTCTTCTTGCTACATCCTCGTCAACCTCTTTTGGAACCGAAATAAGCTTTTCGGTTATTTTCCCTTGGTTTTTAACAATATGCAATGCAGAAAGAGCTTGTATTGCAAAGGACATATCCATAATTTCGGCAGGATGTCCGTCCCCTGCACAGATATTAACCAATCTGCCCTCAGCAATTACATAAACTGTGTTGCCGTTGGGCAATTTATATCCCATAATATTGTTTCTCGCTTCAAAGGAGGAAACGGCATAATCCTTCAATGACTTCATGTCCACTTCCACATCAAAGTGACCTGCATTTGTAAGTATAGCTCCGTCCTTTAAGAGAGGGAAATGCTTTGTGGTGATAACTTCGCAATCCCCTGTAACGGTACAGAAGAAATCTCCTTCCTGTGCTGCTTTTTCCATAGGCATTACGGCGAATCCGTCCATAACCGCTTCCATTGCGCGGATAGGGTTCACCTCGGTAACGATAACCGATGCGCCCAAGCCTTTAGCTCTCATTGCAACACCCTTGCCGCACCAGCCGTAGCCTGCCACAACAACCTTTTTACCTGCTACAATAAGGTTTGTTGTGCGGTTGATACCGTCCCAAACCGATTGACCTGTGCCGTAACGGTTATCGAAAAGATGCTTGCAGTCGGCATCGTTTACCAAAACCATGGGAAATTCCAAAACTCCCTCTTTTGCCATTGCCTGAAGACGGATGATACCTGTGGTGGTTTCCTCGCATCCGCCCATGACGTTGGGAAGAAGTTCACGGTATTTTGTGTGGATAAGGTTTACAAGGTCGCCGCCGTCGTCGATTATGATATGAGGTCTGCCCTCGGAAATGACTCTTGATGTGTGAGCCTCATATTCCTCGTCTGTGCATCCGTGCCAAGCATAAACGTTCAAACCGCCCTTGACCAAAGCCGCGGCAACGTCATCCTGAGTGGAAAGAGGGTTGGAACCGGTTATATACATTTCTGCGCCGCCCGAAGCAAGAACACGGCAAAGATACGCTGTTTTCGCCTCTAAATGAACCGAAAGGGCGATCCTTTTTCCCTGGAAGGGCTTTGTTTTGCTGAATTCTTCTTCTATTCCGCGGAGAAGGTCCATGTTGCTTTTTACCCATTGTATTTTTGTTTCTCCGCTTTCCCAAAGGGAAATATCTTTAATATCGTAGGACATTTTTAAATAACCTCCTTGATTTTGGCGATTTGATAATATAATTCCTCTGTGTCGATTGTTTTAAATTCCTTGTGAAGATAAACAACCTTGCCGTCGATTATGACCGTATCAACTTCGCTTCCGTCGGCAGAATAGCAAAGCATGGAATAGGGATCGCGGAAGGGCATCATTTGGGGAACATCGGTGTCTATAAGAGTGATATCTGCCTTCCAGCCTTCTTCAAGTCTGCCCAGCTTTTCGATTCCGAAAGCCTTTGCACCGTTTACCGTTGCGAACTCAAACGCCTTTTTTGCGGGTATAGCCGTGCTGTCGCCGTTTATACCCTTTTGAAGCATGGCAGAATAATTAAGCTCGGAAAACATATTAAGAGAATTGTTTGAAGCGGTGGAATCGGTGCCTAAGCATATATTAACGCCTGCCTTGTCAAGCTTTGTCAAGGGCGCGATACCGTTGCCCAATTTAAGATTGCTTTTAGGATTACTTGCTACGCTGACACCGCATTCGGCAAGAATGGAAATATCGTTGTCGGTAAGCTGAACACAATGGGCGGCAACTGTTTTATTTGTCAGAAGTCCGATTTTTTGAAGATATTCTGTAGGGGTGCATCCGTTAGCTTTTATGCAATCCTCAAATTCGGTAACGCTTTCCGCAAGGTGGATATTAATGTACAAGCCTGTTCTTTCGGATTCCTCACGAACTCTTAAAAGAAAATTGCTGTCGCAGGTGTAAATTGCATGGGGTGAAAGAATAAATGAAAGATTTTTGTTGTGACCGAATTCTTCCATTTCGGCATAAAGCTCGCAGAGCCTTTCCTGACCGCCTTCTGTTCCGACCAAGCCTCTGCCTATTATTGCACGCATTCCCGATGCGACCGCAGCTTTGGAGGAGGAACCGTAAAAGCAATGCATATCCGCAAATGTACCTGTACCGTGCTTTATCATTTCGGCACAGCCCAAAAGCGCGCTCCAATAAGCCTGCTCCCTTGTGAGTTTTTCCTCACGGGGCATTACATTGCCGAAAAGCCAATCCATAAAAGGAAGGTCATCGGCAACACCTCTTAAAACAGTCATATATGCATGGGTGTGGGAATTTATAAACGAGGGTATAGCCAATTTTCCGTTGCCCTCTATTATTTCGTTTGCAATAAACCCCTCGGGGGCTTTATCAAGGGATTTAATTATTCCGTTTTCAATATAAATATTCCCTGACACAGCCGTTCCGCCCGAGGGAAGCAATATGTTTTTTATAATAAGGTTCATGCTCCGATACTCCTTTGAAGTTCTCCTGACATTATACAATGAAAATCAGCGATAATCAATGAATTTCACGAAAAAACTGTTGATAAATAAATAAATGAGTGATATAATCGAATTGGTATAATTTTAAAACACTTTGAAATGCAGGTGTATTATTATGTTTAAAATTGTTTCTAAGGAGTCTTTGAACCCTACTGTTTCAAAAATGGTTATCGAAGCTCCCGAAATTGCAAAAAAAGCTCAGCCCGGTCAGTTTATCATTCTCCGCGTTAACGACGAGGGGGAAAGAATCCCTCTTACAATTGCTGATTATGACAGAGAAAAGGGTACTGTTACAATTATTTATCAGATAGTCGGCGGAACGACCAAGCTTTTGGATTCTAAAAAAGCAGGAGAATATATATCCGATTTCTGCGGTCCTTTGGGCAAGCCTACTGAAACCGACGGCATTAAAAAGGTTGCCGTTATCGGCGGCGGTGTTGGCTGCGCTATCGCTCTCCCTGTTGCTAAAAAGCTTCATGAGCTTGGCGCAGAGGTTCACTCGGTTGTGGGCTTCAGAAATAAGGATCTTGTTATCCTTCAAAATGAATTTGAGGCTTGCAGTGATAAATATCTTATTATGACAGATGACGGCTCGGTGGGAGAAAAGGGTCTTGTTACAGATGCTTTGAAGAAGCTTATCGAAAGCGGCGAAAAATATGATGAAGTTATCGCTATCGGTCCCCTTATCATGATGAAATTTGTTTGTAAGCTTACTAAAGAGTACGGCATTAAGACAACTGTAAGCATGAATCCTATTATGATAGACGGTACGGGAATGTGCGGCGGCTGTCGTTTGACTGTGGGCGGAAAAGTGAAGTTTGCCTGTGTTGACGGTCCCGATTTCGACGGTCACCAGGTTGACTTTGACGAAGCTATGGAGCGCGGAAGTATGTACCGCGATTTCGAACGTCATTCTTATGAAGATACCTGCAACCTTCTTAATAAGACGGTTGAATAATTTAGGGGAGGTAATTTAAAATGGCTAATATGTCTTTAAAAAAGAACGAAATGCCTCATCAGGCTCCCGAGGTTCGCCGTAATAACTTTAATGAGGTTGCTCTTGGATATACACCCGAGCAGGCAATAGACGAGGCACAGCGTTGCCTTAACTGTAAAAACCGTCCCTGTGTTGCAGGCTGTCCCGTTAAAATAGATATTCCCGAGTTTTTGGCTTTGGTTGCTCAGGGGGATTTTGAGGGCGCATATAATGTTATCGCCCGTCAAAGCTCTCTCCCTGCTGTATGCGGCAGAGTTTGCCCTCAGGAATCCCAATGTGAAAGCAAATGTATCCGAGGCATCAAGGGCGAGCCTGTTGCAATAGGCAGATTGGAACGCTTTGTTGCCGATTATCATAATGCGAATTGCAAGGATGTTCCTGTTGCCCCTGTTTCCAACGGCAAGAGAGTTGCTGTTGTAGGCTCGGGTCCCTCGGGCTTGACCTGTGCAGGCGACTTGGCTAAAAAGGGATATAAGGTTACTGTTTTTGAGGCATTCCATGTTGCAGGCGGTGTTCTTGTTTACGGTATTCCCGAATTCCGTCTTCCAAAGGCTATCGTTGCAAAGGAAATTGATACATTAAAGGCTCTCGGTGTTGAAATTAAGACTAACGCTGTTGTAGGTAAGCTTGTTTCGGTTGATGAATTGTTCGAGCAAGGCTATGAGGCTGTTTTCATCGGCTCGGGCGCAGGTCTTCCTAAATTTATGGGAATCGAAGGCGAAAACCTTAAGGGTGTTTATTCGGCTAACGAATTTTTGACAAGAATCAACCTTATGAAGGCATACCGTGACGACAGCAGAACTCCTATTTTCCGCGCAAGAAGAGTTGCTGTTGTAGGCGGCGGTAACGTTGCAATGGATGCGGCAAGAAGCGCTCTCCGCTTGGGTGCTGACGAGGTTTATATAGTTTACCGCCGTGGTGAAAGCGAGCTTCCTGCACGTGCCGAGGAAATCGAGCATGCAAAGGAAGAAGGCATAATCTTTAAGCTTCTCACCAATCCTACCAAGATTCTCCGTGGCGAAAACGGATTTGTTGCAGGCATGGAATGTGTTGAAATGGAATTGGGCGAGCCTGATGCTTCCGGCAGAAGAAGACCTGTTGTAAAAGAGGGAAGCGAATTTGTTTTGGATGTTGATTGCGTTATTATGGCTATCGGTACATCTCCCAATCCTCTTATTAAGTCTACAACAGAAGGTCTTGCAACCGAAAAATGGGGCGGTATCATCGCCGATGATGACGGCTTGACCTCCCGTGAAAATGTTTATGCAGGCGGCGACGCTGTTACAGGTGCGGCAACAGTTATCCTGGCAATGGGCGCAGGCAAAACTGCGGCTGCGGCTATTGACAAAAAGCTTTCGGGTAAATAAAAAATCCATATATAAAACCAAAAACCACCGATTTTTCGGTGGTTTTGTGTTTGTAAAAAGGTTGATTTTATAATCCAAACAGAGGATTTAATTCATAAAGCTTTTTGCTATATTTTTTGAATACTCATAGGATAGCTTTGGGTAAACTTCCCGAAGCTTGGATTGTGCTTCTGATATTTTGTTTTCTTTATAAAGGATTATACCGTCCAAAAAATCTTTTATAATCGGATAATGGTCGCATTTGATGAATCTTTGGTAATGTATATTCGCATCATCCGGCTTGTCCTTTAAAAGATAATGCAAAGTAAATAAATAATGCTTATCACATAAGTTATCATTTAATTGATTAAGAGTTAATAAAAATTCATCGGTATTATCTTGTGCAAAATAAGAAATTGCGATAATGATATCTAATTTATTAATCCAATCCACATATCCTTTTGTCACTTTCTTTGAATATCCACTTCGACGGCAATACTTTGCACAGGTTTTGCGTGCCTTTTTAGCCAAAGCAATGGCTTTATCATATTTGCCCGTTTTACATGCTCTGATTGAACGATTAGTTCTGCTTATCAAAACAATGCCGATAATAGCCGCCACGGCAAAAAAAGCTACAAGCGCGATAAAAGGTGAAGTGAAATTAAACGTTGTATTTCCTATTTGAAATGAAAGCATAATATCATTCCTCTCAATAAGTTGTCATTATACAAGTAGTGGTTTCATTATACATAAATCAACACTGCAAATCAATGCTTTTTATTAAAAAGGCTGCTGACAACTAAATGTCAGCAGCCTGAATTGAAATGATTTAATTTCCGTCGTTGATATCATCCGAGGGAATCAAAATAGAGGTGTTATCGCTTCCTGTCATAACATTGGGAAGCTCGCCGTTCCATTTGTCAAGGTAATGCTCCTTGATGATTTCGTCTGTAAGGGAGCCCTTGATAATATCGTTTGCGGCGGCTTCTGCTTCTGCGGCAATCTTCAATGCCTCTGCTTCTGCCTTCGCGATTTCGATTTCAGCCTCTGCCGCCTTTAATTTAGCAGTTGCCTCTGCTTCGGCTTGTGCGATCTTTGTTTCGTTTTCGTATTCAGCCTTTAATTTGGATTGCTCTGCAATCATCTTTTCTTCAACAGCCTGCTCAAAAGCATCGGAAAAATCGATATTTGTGAGAACCACGGTGTTTACATTTACAAAATAATCGTTGCCGATTGCTTCCTTGATAGCGGCTTCGACTGCAGGGGACATGGAAGCTCGGTCTGCGATAATGTCCATAGCCTTGTAGGAGGAAAGGATAGACTTGGTTTTTTCAACAGCGATAGATTGGATTCTGCTTTGAAGTGTGGCAAGAGAGCCGTATTGGTTTGCAACCTCCAAAACCTTGTCGTCCATTATCTGATATTGAAGTGTCATCTGAATGTCCATTGTCTGAGCATCGGAGGAATATGCCGAAGCGAGAATATCAACATTCTGAACCTTTGTGTCATAATAGTCATAGGTGTTTGTAAGCCAGAAGGAAAAATATGTACCGGGGGTTTTAACAGCCTTTGCTTCACCCAAAACCTTTTCAACTGCAACCTCGCCTGTTTGTACTGTGTGGAAGCTCATAGGGAAAATTGCCAAAGCCAAAACAGTGACAGCAATAAGGATAACAGGAATTGTGGGCATAGGCGTTTTTTTAGCAGGAATAACACCCTGACGTTTTGCGGTTTTAATGTTTTCCGCGTTCTTTTTGTATTGGTTTGAAGCCACAACGCACAGAGCGATTATAGCAACAATAAGGACCAAAGCGATAATAATACCGATAGCCATGAAATAATCTCCTTTGTCATTATAATGATGTTATTATAAACTATAATTGTGAACAATTCAATAAATCTCCTTGGAAATTTTAAAATACTTTAATTTGTTAGTGGACTATTGCTTTTTTGAGTAAAAGGTAGTATAATGTCTTTTATTGATGAGCGTTTTTATAATAAAGAGGTAGCATAGATATGGAAAACAGAATTTTCAATAAAGAAATGGAATGTATGCCCCGAAAGGAATTGGAGGCATTACAGCTTGAAAGATTAAAGACTTTGGTAGACTACTGCGAAAAAAATTCGGAATTTTATGCAAAGCGTTTGGCAAAGGCAGGCGTTACCGCCGATAAGATCAAATGTCTTTCGGATATCCAGTATATTCCCTATACAACAAAAGCCGATTTGAGAGATACCTATCCCTTCGGAATGCTTTCGGTGCCTATGGAGAAAATTGTGAGAGTTCATGCTTCCTCGGGTACCACGGGTAATCCTACTGTTGTTGCTTATACAAGAGAGGATATGGAGAATTGGTCGGAGCAGGTTGCAAGATTGGCTGTTGCCGCAGGCGCACATGAGGGCACTATTGTTCAGATCTGCTTTGGTTACGGTATGTTTACAGGCGCTCTCGGCTTGCATTACGGCTTGGAAAAGATTGGCGCAACTGTTGTTCCCACCTCCTCGGGCAATACCGAAAAGCAGCTTAAATTCATGAGAGATTTCGGCACAGATGCAATTGTTGCAACCCCTTCTTATTGTATGTATCTTGCCGAGGCTGCAAGAAATATGCAGGATAAATATCCTATGGACAGCTATAAACTCAAGTACGGTATTTTGGGAAGCGAGGGCTCTACACCCGAAATGCGTACTGCCATCGAGAACCATTGGGGCAACGGATTTTTCTGCACCGATAACTACGGTATGAGCGAATTAAACGGTCCCGGTATGTCCGGCGAATGTATGTACCGCGACGGCTTGCACATTAACGAGGACCATTTCCTCTGTGAAATAATCGATTCTGCAAGCGGCGATGTTCTTGAAAAGGGCTCAACAGGCGAATTGGTTGTAACTAACCTTACAAAACGCGGTCTTCCCATGCTTCGTTACAGAACCAAGGATATTACAAACATAAATTATGATACCTGCAAATGCGGAAGAACCAGCGCAAGAATGCATAAGATCATCGGCAGAAGCGATGATATGATAAAGGTTCGCGGCGTGAACGTTTTCCCCACTCAGGTAGAAAGCGCACTTATCGGCATCAACGGTATCAGCCCCAACTATCTTATCGTTCTCCGCAGAGAGGGTTATTCCGATTCTATGGAAGTAAGAGTGGAGCTTATCGACGGAAGCCTGCTTGACCGCTATGGCGAGCTTGTTGCATTGCAAAAGCGCATTCACGATAACATTAAGAATATTTTGGGAATTGAGATCAAGGTCAGCCTTGTTGAGCCTAACACTATCGAACGTTTCACAGGCAAGGCAAAGCGAGTTCTCGATTTGAGAAACGAAAATAAGTAATTAAGGATGATGTTGATATATGGAAAAGAAATTGCTTTTGGGAAATGAAGCTGTTGCGGCAGGTCTTTATGAGGCAGGCGTAAGAGTTATTTCCTCCTATCCCGGTACACCCAGCACCGAAATAACCGAAGCGGCATCCAAATATGACGATATGTATTCCGAATGGGCTCCTAATGAAAAGGTTGCTTTTGAGGTTGCAGTCGGCGCATCCTTCGGCGGCGCAAGGTCTTTTTGCGCTATGAAGCACGTTGGCTTGAATGTTGCGGCAGACCCTCTTTACACAGCATCCTATATCGGTGTAAACGGCGGTATGGTTTGCGCTGTTGCCGATGACCCCGGAATGCACTCCTCTCAGAATGAGCAGGATTCCCGCCGTCATGCAATCGCATCCAAGGTTCCCATGCTGGAGCCTGCAGACAGTCAGGAATGTCTTGATTTCACAAAAATAGCTTATGACTTGTCGGAAAGCTTTGATACTCCTATGCTTCTCCGTCTTTCTACAAGAATCTCCCACTCCCGTTCACTTGTTCAATTAACAGGCAGAACCGAAATTCCTCTTAAGGAATATAAGCGTGACGTTATGAAAAACGTTATGATGCCTGCAATGGCAAAAAAGGCTCATGTTCGAGTTGAAGCCAGAACACGCGCATTGGTTGAATGGGCTGACACAAAGGCTTTTGATATCGGCGTAAATAAGCTTGAAATGAATTCCGATGAGATAGGTGTTATCTGCGCAGGCACAACCTATGTTTATGCCCGTGAAGCTTTGGGCGAAAAGGCAAGCTATCTCAAGCTCGGTATAGTTAATCCTCTTCCCGAAAAGGCGATAATCGATTTTGCAAGCAAGGTGAAAAAGCTTTATGTAATTGAAGAGTTGGACGATATTATCGAAACCCATTGTATTAAATTGGGCGTTAAGGCTATCGGCAGAGAAATCTTCCCTCCTATCGGTGAATATAACCAAGCTCTTATCGCAAAGGCAATTTTGGGTAAGGAAAACGAGAATATCGTATTTGACGGCGATGTTCCCGCCCGTCCTCCCGTTCTTTGCGCAGGCTGTCCTCACAGAGGTATTTATTACGCGTTGAAGAACCTTGACCTTTATGTAAGCGGTGATATCGGATGTTATACCTTGGGCGCTCAGGCACCTTTGGCTATGATGGATACCTGTGTATGTATGGGTGCTTCGGTTTCTGCTTTGCACGGTTATAATACCGCAAGAGGAAACGATGCGGCAAAGAAATCTATTGCAGTTATCGGCGATTCTACCTTTATCCATTCGGGTATAACAGGTCTTATCGATATAGTTTACAACAAGGGCATCTCTACCGTTATTGTTTTGGATAACTCCATAACAGGTATGACAGGTCACCAAAACAACCCCTTGAACGGCAAAAACATAAAGGGCGATCCTACAACAGCAGTAAATCTTGAAGCTTTGGCAAAATCTATCGGCATCAACAGAGTTGTTGTGGTAGATCCCTTTGATATTAAGGGTACAAGAGAGGCTGTTATGGCTGAATTGGAGGCAGAGGAGCCTTCCTTGGTTATTTCGAGACGTCCCTGCGCTTTGCTTAAGAATGTAAAGCATCCTGCTCCCTTGAAGGTTGATTCCGATAAATGTGTAGGATGTAAAATGTGCTTGAAGGTTGGATGTCCTGCTATTTCTCAGAAGAAGCAGGAAAACGGCAAGATGAAGGCTGTTATCGACCAGAATCAATGCTTGGGCTGCGGTGTTTGTGTTGAAAGCTGCCGCTTGGGCGCGATCGGAAATAATTAAGGAGGGGCAACTGATGAATAATATTAACATTTTAATAGTAGGCGTAGGCGGTCAGGGGACTCTCCTTGCCAGCAAGCTTATGGGCAAGATATTTATAGATTCGGGCATGGACGTAAAGGTCAGCGAGGTTCACGGCATGAGCCAAAGAGGCGGCAGTGTTGTAACCTATGTTCGCGCAGGCAAAAAGGTTTATTCTCCTCTTATCGATTTGGGCGAAGCTGATATTATGATATCCTTTGAGGCTTTGGAAAGCGCACGTTGGCTTCCTTACTTGAAAAAGGGCGGTGTTATAATTTCCAATACTGCTCAAATAGACCCTATGCCTGTTATTATGGGTAATGCCGAATATCCCGAAAACGTTCTCGGAAGAATTTCGGATGCAGGAGTTCAGGTTATTTCTGCCGATGCTCTTTCCCTTGCAGAGCAGGCAGGAAGTGCAAAGGCTGTAAATATAGTTCTCTTGGGCATTGCGGCTAAATCCTTGGGCTTTGAAAAGGAGCAATGCCTTGAAGCAATTCGTGCGACGGTTCCCGCAAAAACTATTGAAGTGAACGAAAAAGCCTTTAATTTAGGCTATGATTTGAAATAATTTCTGTTAAATAACTATTTAGAAAGAGGAAAAGATATGTATATTAAGCAGCTTTCTGTTTTCGTCGAAAACAAATCGGGCAGACTTGCCGAAATTACCTCTATCATAGCAGAAAAGGGAATCGATATACGCGCCCTTTCTATTGCCGACACGACCGATTTCGGTATTCTCCGTTTGGTTGTAGACAGACCTGATGAAGCAGAAAAGGCATTGAAGGAAGCAGGCTTGACCGTTTCCTTGACCAATGTTATCGCCGTTGGTATTCCCGACAGACCCGGTGGATTTGCAGAAACATTGACAGCCGTTGCCGACAAGGATGTAGGTGTTGAATATATGTATGCCTATGTTGCAAGAGATTCCAACCGCGCTTTCCTTGTAATGCGCGTTCTTGATAACGAAAAAGCTATCGCTGCGCTGTCTGCACACGGCTGCGAGCTTCTTGACGAAGACACCGTTTCTCAAATGTGATCTTTTATTCTATATCCTTATAAAAAAACTACGCTTCTCAAAACGAGAAGCGTAGTTTTTTGTTATGTTGTTAATTATTTGTCAATACCTGTTTGGAAAAATTCAGCCTTAGGGTCTGCACCATATTTATTGGGGCCATAATCGCCAACAGTTGCCATAAGGATAAGGAACCAAATCGTTCCGATAAGGGGAATAAATTGGATAAAGTAATAATATCCCGAACGGTTAACATCATGCAATCTGCGGATAGTTACAGCCACAGAGGGAACGATTATTAAAATCGAATAGATTCCGACCAGGAATGTAGCAGTCAAATAAAGAGTTTTATTGCCCGACAATAGGGGAACCAGGGCAGAAAGCAGAGAAGAAATGATAAAATTCACTAAGGTGAACATCCAATAATCTCGTCTGCGGCTTCTTCCGTCCCAATGGCGCCAATTTTTTATGGCATTGATGTATTCTCTGAATAGCTTCATAACTTTAATCCTCCCTTGCTATGATTTGATAATTAATTATACCATGCTATTGTCAAAACGTCAATATATTTTTATTACGATTGGAAATATTTGTGCAATAGGCATAAAAATCATCGGAGTTTTTTGGCTCCGATATTTTTATCATTAGCTTCTGAAATCGGGGTAATCGCCGCAATCAATAGAAGTGCCGTCGTCTAAAACGACCTCTTTAGGGTCGATACCGTAATCGTTTTTGCCGTAATCGCCCTTTGTACACATAAGGATAAAGAACCAAAGGCTGCCGATAACAGGTACCATTGGAACAAGGTAATACAAAGCGCTGTGGTTTGTATCATGCAGTCTACGCAATGTTATTGCTAAAACAGGCACAATGGAGATGAAATTATAGGCAAATATAAGAAAAATTACAAAAAAGCTTTCTGTAAAGCCCAAAAGCAAAAACAAGATAAATTCCGCCAAATAGTGGCATACCATGAAGCCCCAATAATCTCTCCTTCTTGTACGGCCGTCCCAACGTTTCCAATTTTTCCAGCCATGGATGTAAGCTTTGAAAATACTCATTAACTAATTCCTCCTCTTAAAAGTTTAAATGATTATATCACGCGGTCAAATGATTGTCAAGGGGGCGAAAAAATTTTTATAATATTTCAATTTGCCTTGACAAACGTGAAAAATAATTATATTATCAAAGCAAGAATAATTATATTACCAAGGAGAAAATCATGGAAAAACTCAGAGTTGCCATTATTGGTACCGGCGGTATCAGTAATGCTCACATCGGCGGCTATCAGGCTATTCCCGAAAAGTGCGAGGTTGTTGCAGTTTGCGACCTTGATGAAGAAAAAGTAAAGAGATATGCTGAAATCAATAAGGTTCCTGCATATTACACCGATTATAACGAAATGCTCGCAAAGGAAAAGATCGATGCAGTTTCTGTCTGCACCTGGAACTCCTCCCACAAGGGCGCAACCATCGCTGCTCTTAAGGCGGGATGCAAGGTTCTCTGCGAAAAGCCTATGGCTATGAATACAGCAGAAGCTGAAGAAATGCTCGCTGTTTCTAAGGAAACAGGCAATCTTTTGATGCTTGGTTTCGTTCGCCGTTTCGGTAACGATGCCGATCTTATCCGTAAATTTATCGACGGCGGCACAATGGGCGACCTTTATTATGCAAAGGCTTGCTATTTGCGCCGTAACGGCTGCCCCGGCGGCTGGTTCGGTGATAAGGAATATGCAGGCGGCGGTCCTCTTATCGACCTCGGTGTTCACGTTATCGACCTTGTTCGTTTCCTTGCAGGCGGTCCTAAGCCCGTTTCTGTTTACGGTGTTACCAATAACAGCCTCGGCTCCAATCGTGCAAGCGGCGGTCAGGATTGGGTTTCCACCACAAAGGGTCAGTTTAAATATGACGTAGAGGATTTTGCTTCTGCTCTTATCCGTTTTGACAACGGTCTCACTCTTCATGTTGAAGCTTCCTTCAACCTTAACATTAAGAATGATAAGGGCGAAATCGAATTGTTCGGTACTAAGGCAGGTGCGAAGATCAATCCTCAGGTTGAATTCTTCGGCGACATGAACGGTGTATTTGTTGACGTTAAGCCTTTTGGCGATTCCTCTCTTTCCTTCGACGGTCTCTTTGCAAGAGAAATCGATCATTTTGTTGAATGCGCTCGCGGCAACGCAGAATGCATCTCTCCTGCTGAAGACGGCGTTATGCTCATGAAGATCCTCGATGCTATCTACGAATCTGCTAAGACAGGTCACGAGGTTGTTATCGGCTAATTAAAATCGTTTGTAAGCGTACTATCATATAGAAAATATTAATAAAAACGTTGCTTCGAAGATATCTTCGAAGCAACGTTTTTGCTTTTATAAAATTAAAGCTTGTTTACGTCAGCGTTTGTGATAAGATGGAATCCTGCATTTTCAAGAGCAGCTTCTGCAATTTCGTTATCCTCAACACGAAGAACCACATAAGCGTGCTTTTCGGTACGGGACATGAATGCATAGAGATATTCCATGTTGATGCCTGCTTTATCGATAACATCCAAAGCTGCGGTAAGCTTGCCGGGGGCATCGCCTATCTTTACTCCTACAACATCGGTAACTTTAATAAGATATCCCTGCTCGGCAAGAGTTTTTTCTGCGGTAGCTTCATCATTTACAATAAGGCGGAGAATACCGAAATCTTCGGTTTCCGCAATAGACAATGCTCTGATATTAACATTATTCTGAGCAAGTGTATCTGTAATAGAAACAAGAGCGCCCTGTTTATTTTCAACAAAAACCGTTAACTGTTTAATTGCCATTACAAAATCTCCTTTCTAAATCAAACCAATTTACGTTTATCAACAACTCTCACAGCCTTGCCTTCGCTTCTTGCGATGGTCTTAGGCGCAACAAGGTGAACCTTGGGGTTGATACCAAGCATGATCTTCATTGCATTTGCAAGAGATTTTTCCATGTTGAGTATTTCGCTTACCTTGTCGGTGAACTGTTCGGGGTTCATTTCAACATTAACATCAAATGTATCGGTGTTGTTGACTCTGTCAACGATGATCTGATAGTTGGGCTGATAGCCTTCGTTAAGAAGAACGGTTTCTATCTGACTGGGGAATACGTTTACGCCGCGGATGATGAGCATATCATCGGTTCTGCCCATAGGCTTCGCCATTTTAATAAGTGTTCTTCCGCAGGAGCATTTTTTACGGCTAAGTACGCAAATATCACGGGTACGGTAACGCAAAAGCGGGAAAGCTTCCTTATCAAGAGAGGTGAATACAAGCTCGCCCTTTTCACCTTCGGGGAGAACCTCGCCTGTGTCGGGGTCGATAATTTCGGCAAGGAAATGGTCCTCGTTAATGTGCATACCGGTCTGCTCGCAGCATTCGAAGGAAACGCCGGGGCCGGATGTTTCGGTAAGACCGTAAATATCATAAGCCTTGATGCCCAAGGTTTCTTCGATACCTCTGCGCATTTCCTCTGTCCAGGGCTCTGCGCCGAAAATACCTGCCTTAAGAGGAATATCCTCGGGCTTATATCCCTTTTCCTTCAAAGTTTCACCGATATATGCGGCATAGGAAGGAGTACAGCAAAGAATGGTAGCATTAAGATCGGTCATAAATTGAATCTGGCGTTCTGTGTTGCCGGAGGACATGGGGAGTGTCAGACAGCCAACCTTGTGGGAACCGCCGTTCAGACCGGGACCGCCTGTAAAAAGACCGTAGCCGTAAGCGACCTGACAAACATCTTTATTTGTACCGCCTGCCGCAACGATTGCTCTTGCACAGCATTCTTCCCAAAGCTCAACGTCTTTCTGAGTATAGAAGGCAACAACACGTCTGCCTGTTGTACCGGAGGTGGATTGGATTCGCACACACTCTTCAAGAGGCTTTGCAAGGAGACCATAGGGATATGCATCGCGAAGGTCTGCCTTTGTAAGGAAGGGAAGCTTATGAAGGTCCTCGATACCGTGGATATCCTCAGGCTTAACACCCTTTTCGTCCATAAGGTTACGGTAATAAGCAACATTGTCATAAACGTGCTTTACCTGCTTTACCAGCTTTTCCGATTGAAGCTTTTTAATATCTTCAACAGGCATGGTTTCAATTTCTTTTTGGTAGTAATTCTGTTCCATCTTCATCACCTTTTTTGTTTTTGGATTTTTGAGATTACCAAGGAACCGAGAAAAAATAAGTCCCCAGTATTCTCATTAAGAATACTGAGGACGAGAAAACCCGTGGTACCACCTCAATTTACCGCAATCTCACGGTTGCGGCCTTTGGGAGTGCATCAACACACCCCTGTTCTATAACGGGAACACCCGTTGCAGCCTACTGAAAAGGAAACCTTTCGTTCGGTACACAGCTTGCAGGAGGAATTCGGAAAGGATTTTCCCATTGCCTCGCACCAAACGGCAACTCTCTCAAGGTTCTATCCAAGCTTACTTATTCCTGCTCAAACGCATTTTTTATATGTTATCACTTTTTGACAAAAAAGTCAAGTTCAATTTAGATATCTTTTGGCATTTGTGAAAAATGTATAATACGGATATCGTTTTTTATTGAAATAATACAAGAGTATTTATAGTTATGTTAAGCGGATTTTTTATCATGCAGCTTTTCGGCAACGAATACTATCGCAAAAACCGACAATGCTGTTGCGATTCCTGCAAAAACATCGAGAACCGAATGCTGTTTTATAAAAACGGTAGCAAGGGAAATTAATATGCTCATTATAACAGCCGAGGATTTTAAGATAACTTTCCCTTTCAAGGGCTTGCTTTGTAATACTGCCAGCATCAAAGCCCATGAGACAGATACGTGCATTGAGGGCATAACATTTCTGGGAGGAAAATCGGCTGCATAAATCGATTTGACCAATTCTATCGCCCAATTGCTTCTTCCTAAAGTATCAAAATCGGGTCGCATAGAAAGCTCAATACCGTTTGGAACTACGGTGCAGAATATCATAGGCAACACCATGCACCCTGTTAAAAGAAGGTCGGCGCGCAAAAATTCACGTCTGCCTTTGACCAAAGAATATATCAGCACCATGGCGATGTATACGTACCAAAACACATAGGGTATTACAAACCATTCGCAGAAGGGTATTTTGTCATCCAAGGATGAATATATCATTAAAACATCGTTATCTGCATAGCTTACTCTGAGAATTTCATACCAGATAAAATGGATAGGCCAATATAGCAAAAGCAGGCAATGCTTATTATTTTTTATAATGTCCCATAATTTTTTCATATGAATCCTCCATTCCGCCATATTGTACTACAAATCTTTATAATTTTCAATAAAAAAGGAGCCTTTGTAAAATAATTTACAAAAGCTCCGAATTGTTAAGCTAAATTAAAATGCGTTAACCTTCTTCTGGAAATAGGACTTGGGATGCTGACATACAGGGCACATTTCGGGAGCCTTCTTGCCAACATGGATGTGACCGCAGTTGGTGCAGATCCAGATCTGAACTTCTTCGGAAACGAAGATCGTTTCGGTGTTGAGCTTTTCGAGGATAGCGCGGTATCTTTCCTCGTGTTCCTTTTCGATCTTGCCTACAGCTTCGAAAAGATAAGCAATGTGGTCGAAGCCTTCTTCCTTTGCTGTTTTTGCAAATTCAGCATACATTTCGGTCCATTCATAGTTTTCGCCTGCAGCTGCATCGAGAAGGTTGGTTGCAGTATCGGGAACCTTGCCGTCATGAAGAAGCTTGAACCAAATTTTTGCGTGTTCCTTTTCGTTTCCTGCGGTTTCTTCAAAAATATCTGCGATAACGGTATATCCTGCTTTTTTAGCTTCGCTTGCGTAATAAGTGTATTTATTACGTGCCTGAGATTCGCCTGCGAATGCTGTCATAAGATTCTGTTCTGTTTTGCTGCCTTTGAGTTCCATAGTGTTTTCTCCTTTTTTTGTTATTGGTATATTAGTTTGTTTTTTTATTTTTGCATTTTTGACAGCTTCCGTAGAAAACTGTTTCGTGACGTGTGATATCGAATCCGCTTTTTTCTGCAATAAGCTCATCAAGTGATTTGTCATAAGCCACTTCATAAAAATCCCCGAATTTTCCGCATTCGGAACAACATATATGGTGGTGGGGCTTCATATCACCGTCAAATCTGTCGGGTGAATTTGTAACTGAAATACGTCTTATCAATCCCGTTTCTGCCATTCGGTTAAGATTGCGGTAAACCGTTCCCAAGCTTAATCCGGGCATACTGTCGGAAATCATGGCATAGACCTGCTCGGCTGTGGGATGAGTTTTGGTACCCTGCACTGCCGAAAGAATCAGCGCCTTTTGTTTTGTTTGCCGCTCCTTAATCATTTTACTTCACCTTAATAGTAATAATTTCTAATAAAAATGTACCATATATTTAAGCCTTTGTCAATATAAATTTTTGTTTTTCTTTACTTTTTTACAAATAGATGATAAAATATATTGAAATTAATTCTAAATTATTACGGAGCGAAAAAGTTTATGCCGTTTTTACCTATATTTCCTGAAGAAATAGACTATCAGCCCGATTTTATAATCGTAACAGGGGATGCTTATGTTGACCATCCTTCTTTTGGTACTGCAATAATTTCCCGTGTTTTGGAGGCAGAGGGCTTTTCTGTTGCCATAATACCTCAGCCCGATTATAAAAGTAAAACTGATTTTATGCGGTTTGGTAAGCCCAGATTAGCTTTTCTTGTAAATTCGGGTAATATCGATTCAATGGTTGCTCATTATACCGCTTCAAAAAAACGGAGAAACGACGATTATTACACTCCCGGCGGAAAGATAGGCAAACGTCCCGACAGAGCAGTTATCGTTTATTGCAACCGCATCCGCGAAGCTTACGGTGATGTTCCCATAATAATCGGGGGGTTAGAGGCTTCCACAAGACGTTTTTCCCATTATGACTATTGGTCAAATTCGGTTCGCAGAAGTATTCTTGTGGATTCCCGGGCGGATATATTGACTTACGGTATGGGGGAAAATATTCTCCGCCGTTTGGCATTTTTGCTTGATAAAGGCGTTCCCATAAGAAAGATTCGGGATGTAAGAGGTACTGTTTTCATGGAAAGCCGTGATTTCAAGCCTCATTTCGACCATGTATTCTGCGGTGAATTTAACGATATTAAATCCGACAATATGGCTTTCGCCTCTGCATTTAAAATACAGTCGGATAACCAAGACCATATATACGGCAAGGCGATAACCGAGGGTTATGACGAAAAGCTTTTGGTTCAGAATCCGCCTATGGCTCCCTTGACAAGAAAAGAGCTTGATGCAGTCTATTCTCTGCCTTATATGCGTACCTATCACCCTTCTTATGAGAAGGACGGCGGTATTCCCGGAATCGAGGAAGTGAGGTTTTCGATTACTCACAACCGCGGTTGCTTCGGCGGATGTAATTTTTGCTCTATAGCTTTTCATCAAGGCAGAACAGTAACCTCCCGTTCCATAGAATCTTGTGTTGCCGAGGCAGAAAAAATTGTGGAAATGCCCGATTTCAAGGGGTATATCCATGATGTGGGCGGTCCCAGCGCAAATTTCAGAACAAACGGATGCGAAAAGGCTAAGAAATACGGTGTCTGCAAGGGCAAAAACTGCTTGACACCCTCTGTTTGTAAAAATATGCAGGTTGACCACACCGAATATATCGAACTTTTGAAGAAGATCGAGGCTGTTCCCAAGGTAAAAAAGGTTTTCATCCGTTCGGGCTTGCGGTATGACTATATTTTGGCAGACAAAAACCCGAAATTCTTCAAAAAGCTTGTTAATGACCATGTTTCGGGTCATTTGAAGGTGGCACCCGAGCATTGCTGTAACCATGTATTGAAGCTTATGGGCAAGCCTCCTATTGAGGATTACGACAAATTCAAGGCGAAATTTGCTCAATTGACCAAAGAAGCGGGCAAGGAGCAATATATCGTTCCCTATCTTATTTCTTCCCATCCGGGAAGCGATTTAAACAGCGCAATCGAGCTTGCTCTTTATTTGAAGAAAAATAATCTTAACCCCGAGCAGGTTCAGGATTTCTATCCTACCCCCGGAACTGCGTCTACCTGTATGTTCTATACCGGAATCGACCCTGCAACACTCAAGCCTATTTATGTTGCCCGTGATTATGAGGAAAAGCAGATGCAGAGAGCTTTGCTTCAGTTTGCCCGTCCTGCTAATGCGCCCTTGGTTCGCAAGGCTTTGAAAAGGGCAGGCAGAGAGGATTTGATCGGTTTCGGCAAGGAATGCCTTGTCCGTCCCGAGCCTCCCAAGCATTATGAAAAGAATTCGTCGGGCAAGGGTAAACCCGATTTTAACCGTAAACCCAAGGCAAATAAACAAAAAACTCAAAAGGGAAAAAGAAGATAAAAAATCAAAAAGCTGTTGCATCACAATTGCAACAGCTTTTTGTTATATCGTTCCGAGATTGATTATGAATTTTTTTGTTTTCTTTGCGTATTTCATTGCCATATATTCATTTCCTGTATGATCATTGATGTAAGTAAGTATAAAATCACTTTTTTCTA
The DNA here is from genome assembly GCA_964650045.1 of uncultured Ruminococcus sp. Classification (GTDB taxonomy): domain Bacteria; phylum Bacillota; class Clostridia; order Oscillospirales; family CAG-382; genus Coliplasma. The sequence continues at coordinate 15,975 of CAZYRT010000010.1, read as the reverse complement.
TCATCCAACAATCGCGATTTGCTATTGCAATCTCATCACCCTCATTTGCGCATTTATCTAGGACGATTACACTGTCGTAAATTGATTCGTAATATTGTTTGTAGGAGCAATATCTTTTTGATAAATACGGTTCTACCAGAATTAGTTGTATATGCGGGTAATCGTTTTTCAAATTTCTTATCGTTTCTGCAAAGATATTATCAAATTCCCCTTGCCCGCCTGTCATGAAGATTTGCACATTGTAATTGATTATTTGCGGCTCTATCATATCTTTTAAGCTCTTTTTGAAATGTAAAATTTCAGCGGCACTTTCTACATGGGTAAATATTTTTTTGTGACCAAAACAACACATTTTCATAAGCAAAACCTCTTTGACAACAAAGTTTCCGAAAATGGAACTATAACATTATATCGTTTTCGATAATAAAACGCAATAGGGTTAAAATATTTTCGTAAACAAAATTACGGCGGTGTGAAAATGTTTGATTTTGGGTTGCAATTACGTCAATTGCGAGAAAAATATAAAATGACACAAGAGCAGTTGGGCAGAAAAGTAGGGAGAAGCAAATCTGTTATTTGCAGTTACGAAAACAATATTAAATTTCCCCCTGCCGAGATACTCACTCAGTTTGCGGTGATATTTAATGTTTCTCTTGATTATCTTGTGGGTATCGATAAGAACGAAACGGTTTCGGTTTCAGGACTTAGCGGTGAACAAAAAGATTTGGTGGAAATGATAATTTATGAGTTGAAGGATACTTCTCCCAAATCAAGTGGACTTTCTCGCCGTCAGCAGGATATTTTAAACGGATTAATGAAAGAATTTGCCAAATAACAAAAATGCTGTTGTAACAGCATTTTATACCGAGAACCTCCCTTGCGAGGTTCTTTTTCGTTTGCGTGGAGTGAGCCGCTGTTTATAGGGAGCGAACGGTGTTGACATAGAGATTAAAGCTATGTTAAAATTAATTTAGAAAGGAGGGCGTTTCCAATGGCAAATGTAGATGAGTCAATATCTATAATACAAATTTCGAAAGGAGCTTATTATGAATTTATCCAAAATCAAAATAACAGCATTGTCATTAGCGCTTTTCTTGGTTCTTTCATTTGTTTTATCACCTGTATATGCAATTGAATCCGACATTCAAACTATTTCGGAAAATGCCGATATAAATACAAGTATAACCACTATTCTCGCCGAAAGTGATGTGCCCGAGGTCTTGGACTTTAGCGAAGCGAAAAATAAGGGTCATATATCTAGAGAAAGAGAACTTGAAGAAGATTTATTTACCGCAATATTCGCCAATGATGACGGCACAAAAACCATGTATATATTCGGCGCGCCGATAAAATATATCGATAATAATGGAGAAATCAAAGACAAAAGCACAAAATTATCGTTATCGGGAACAGAGCTTATAACGGCTGACAATGATGTATCTGTAAGCTTTCCTCAGTATGCAAGTCAGGGTATATCTGTTTCAAAAGAGAATATAAATATATCAATGGCTCCCAATTATGTAAGCGCAAGTGCCAACGCAAGAATCGCTGAACAAACTTCAAAAACTCAATATGGAAACAAAGTAACTTATCAAAATGCATTCGGAAGTAACATACATTTAAGCTACACTGCAACCTTTTCGGGTGTTAAAGAAGATATTATTCTCGATAGCTATACCGATTTCAATGAATTTTCATTCGTTATAAACACCAATGGTTTATATATGGTCAAGAACGATAACGGCAGTTGTTCCTTTATTGACCCGTCCACAGATTCGGTTAAAGCAGAAATGATGCAGGTATTCTGTGTTGATGCATTAAATCAATTCGGAGGCGGAGATATTGAAATTACCGAAGTAAAGGCTAACCAAAAGTATATTATCACTGTTATTCCAGATAAAGAATTTTTACAAAGTGAAACAACCGTTTATCCTGTAACGGTCGACCCAACAATAACCGTTAATACAGTTGCCGCAGTTGACGATGCCGCAATATATTCGGGAACTCCCACAACCAATTATGGAAGTGCAAGAACCAGCACATTGGGTTATGTGGATTCCACATATAAAAAAGGTGAATTGTTGGTAAAATTCCCGTACTTGGCAAGCAATAATGTTTTCGAACAACTATATGCTGCAGATATTAGAAGTGCAACATTTTCGTTCTATACAACAAGTAGCTATAGCTCAACTGCTACAATAAAAGCGTATACCTCACCGATACAATGGTACAAAACCTCTGTAACATGGAACAGTTTGTATCCTGTTATGACAATTCCTACTTATATTTCTTCGGTTACAACAGTATCATATATTGGTGTTCAAAAGAATACAATGGATGTTTTATCTGCCGTAAGAGGGTGGACTTCGGGTGATTACACTCCTTCCAAGGGGATTTTGCTTGTTAATGCTAATGAAACCGATTTGACCCAAGCAAGAGGCTTTTTGAATGTTGAATACGCATCGGCATACGGTTCCATATATATGCCGTGTTTAGAAATCATTCATACAAATTACGGTGCCTATCTTGAACCTCAACAAACTCCCGTGTGGTGCTGGGTTGCTTGTGCCCGAATGGCGAGTTTTATATATGCGGATTCCTACTATTCCCAAGCGGCTGCGGCTGTAAAGGTGCATTTGGGGATTAGTAATATGTCTCCGACTGCTGAACAGATTGAACAAGCTACTCAATCTGGGAATGTACATCATACTAAACAAGCCTTAGAATATATTTTAGAATATCAATATCCTGTATATGCAGCGGAATATAAAATATATTCAGAATCAGTATTGCGTTCATTATTGGATGATTCTAATCCCGTGATTCTTTCTCGCGGAATATATTCAGAGCTTGCATCAAGAGTAAATGGGCATGCCACAGTTGTAATAGATTATTATTATGATACTACGATTAGCAATTATGTATACGTTATTTTGAATCCTTTACCTGTAAATGAAGGTACTGTTGAACTAAAAACATATACTGAGATATGTCAAGAAAAAGAAGGCATGGCTTATCATATATGGGAGGGAGTAACCGTATATCAAAAAGGAAATTATGCAAACACCATTGATTGGAACGGATTCCCTTATTCTCCCAGCATGTAATGATAGGAGGTTGATTATATGAAAAGAAATATAACAAGAATGCTAATAGCATTATATTTAATTCTATTTATTCCCTTTGGCTCTATTTCGGCGGAAGAAGACAACGTGGGTAAAAAGCCAATACTTGACATAATCGCCGAAACCGAGAGAGCGAACATACCCGACGATGATTTGATATATAACACAGATATATATAGCTACGATATGAAGGGTTATGATTATACCGATACGTTCATATTTAAATGTTACGATTTATATGCAGGCGGAGAAAATATTTGCGGAGCATTTGCAGCTGCGAAATATCTTCCGGGAGAAACAGTTAAGGACAATTTTTATGGTCCGGGAGAAGATAAATATGCAATAATGGACGAAAGACCGTTTGTTGCAACGGTAATATATAGAAACGAAGTGTACCACATTGATAAATGTAACGGTGAACAGAATCAAGCCTGGCGTTTCAGAGCATTAGAGGATATAAGGTCAAATGCGGTTTATGATTCTGCCTTAAATCCCCAAAATGTAAGATATAACGATGTGATTTGTTTTCAAACTGCGCCTTGGGCATCTTTTGATCACGGTATGGTTGTTTATTATATAAGCGGCGACAACAATTCTTTGGTTTATTATTATCCCGACCATGATTCGGAGGCAATTCAGTTTACTTTGGCTGATTTTAAAATTTATGGTCCAAAATTCGATGACTTTAGACGTACCGATGAGTATAATGAAAAAGTTGCCGGGTTAGGCGCTTCTTACGAATTTTTGGATTACCTTGAAGAATTTTATCCCGAAATGGCAAAGGGAAGTACGGTGCCTAATCCGGATGTTTCTTATCCCGATGAAGAAAGTTTAACCGACAAAAGTCACAGTCAGGACGAGAATAGTATAACTAACGAAACCGAAAAAGTACAAGCTGATATTTCTTCGGGTATCAAGCCTTGGGTGTTGGTTGTATGCTCCGCAGGCGCTTTTGTTATGGGTGTAATGGTTACTGTGCTTATTACAAAACGAAAAAAATAATATTTCATTCTAAAAGTAAAAATGCTGTTGCGATTAAAGCAACAGCATTTTTTATGGTTATTTAATTATCCAGCAGGGACGGCAGGAACATTTTCATCGGGTTTGTCTTCTTCTGCCTCCTCGGGGTGGTAATGCTCTATACAAACTCGGTTGGCGGGATAGGATCCATAGGTACCGAAGGCGTATTTGCAATCTTCGGGGAGGGCATTATAGAAGAAGGATACATTGGGGCTTGTGGGATAAACATAGTCATCGGGAACTTCCATATAAACATAGGCAGAGTCGGAAATATAAACATTGACTTCCATCTTACGGTCATCAAGAGATATCTTACGCAAGCCTACCGTTATAATATTTGATTCGGGGCAGGTACAGCCGTCAACACAGATAGCGCGGGTGTTCTTATCCCATTTTACTGCAATGTGACCATCGCATTCCTCGGTAGGCTCGGTGCCTGCGGCAAAGACTCCCGTTGCAACACAGCTTGAGCCGCCTTCCAGATAATAAAGATCGTTTCGGCAGGCATCGGTTGCCAATTTGCCTGAAATGGTGCAGTATTCAACACCTTCCACAACAGAGACGGGAGTTTCAAATTCCTTGGAATAGCTTATTCCGTTGGCATCGTAATAGCTGTAGATCTCGGTAAATACCGCATTCCATAGAGTACCGGGGGCGCGGCTTCCTGCAGAAACGGTTTTGTAATAGTCATAACCGTACCAAACACAACCCAAAAGGTCGGGAGTATATCCGCAGAAATAGGTATCGTATTTGTTGTTTGTTGTACCTGTTTTACCTGCAACTTCTATATCGAAGGCTATATCAAGGTTAATAAATCCGCTTGCGGTACCCAACGAGGTAGCAACGACCTTACGGAGAAATTCTGTCATAACTGCCGCGGTGGATTCCTTGTAGATAACAGTCTGCTCTATCTTGTTGTCAAGGATGATTTTGCCTGTACTGTCTCGAACCTCGGTATAGGTTCTTGCCTTGGAGGAAACACCGCCGTTGGCAAGAGAAGAATAAGCTTGAGTATGCTCTCTTACGGTGATGCCGTAGGTAAGACCGCCCAACGCAAGCTGACCTGCGCCAAGGTCGGTGTAAACAGAGCCGTCCTCACGGGTCTCATAATCTACCAATGTGGTATATCCGTGTTCAAGCATATGGTTAAATACACGTTCAACACCAAGTAGATTGCAGGTTGCAACAGCGACGGTGTTAAGAGAACGGCGTATCGCATAGTCAAGGGATACCTTTCCTCGGTAGCCGCTGCCTGCGTTGGAGGGCCAATAGCCTCCTGTATTTGTGTTAAAGGTCTGAGGAACGTCATCAACGCAAGAGCCTGCGGTATAAAGCCCTGTATCCAGCGCAAGGGCATAGACCGAAACGGGTTTTATGGAAGAACCGCACTGACGCACGGACATAGTCGCGCGGTTGAGACCGCGGGCATCCTTCTTTTCTCCCAAACCGCCGACTATTGCAAGAAGATCGCCGGTTTCGGGATCCATTATACAAATAGCCGATTGAGCCTGCATACCGCTTTGAGCAGGCCAATATTCGCTGTTTTCATAAACCTTTTCGGCACATTCCTGAATAACAGGGTCAAGGCAGGTTACTATCTCGAGACCGCCCGAGAAAAGAACTCTGGATGCGGTAGCATAGTCATATCCGTATTTCTTCATTAAATCGGCAGTAACATCGTCAAGCACCGTATCGATATAATAGGAGTGGACAGTTGCGGTGTATTCCTCTTCGCTTCCGTCTGCAAGGGTAAGAGGAGTATCATAAGCTTCGTCAAATTCCTCTTGGGTTATCAATTCCTGCTGAAGCATAAGCTTCAAAACAAGGTTTCGGCGTTCAAGGTTATTTTTGGGATTGACGATAGGGTCATATTGAATGGGCCATTTGCCGATAGATGCAATAGCCGCGCATTCGGCAAGGGTCAAGTCCTCCAATTCCTTTCCGAAATAGGTTTGTGCGGCGACACGCACGCCGTAGGAATTGTGAGAAAGGTAAATGGTATTGAGGTACATTTCCATTATCTCATTTTTGGAGAACTTTTCTTCTACATTAAATGCGCGGAAGATTTCCTGTATCTTACGCTGCATGGTGGTATCGTTTTCGCCTGAAACGTTTTTGATAAGCTGTTGAGTAATGGTAGAACCGCCGCCATAGCTTGAGCTGGTGGGTATAAAGAAATTGTATATCGCTGATGCGGTTCTGGTCATATCAACGCCTTGGTGTCCGTTGATAATATTCTTGTTTTCCTGAAGATCACCGAAACGTTGGTCCTCTACCGCAATATAAGCGGCAATAAGGTTTCGGGGAATATCCTCGTAATCTGCCCAAAGACGGTTTTCCGAGCTTTCCAAAGTATCATCTTCAAGTAATATTTCATTGTCGTTTTCATCTAAATAATATAGTGTTGTGGACAATGCCGAATCGAATTTAAGGTTATCCAATCCTGTATAATTGGGGTCAACATAGTTTTTGATGTAAATGACAAATGCCATTACTACCACAGTACCCGTGATTATACCTATCATCAAAACGGTAAGAAGGAAATTCATAAGATATGTGAATATCTTTCGGAACACAAACAAAACGCTTTTTGCCGTAAATTTTGCCGCCTTGAAGGCTTTGGATTTCTTTTTTCTCTTTCGAGCCGGCTTTTTGGGTTCGGGCTTTTTGTTCTCCTGCTTTTCTTCCTGCTTTTCGGTTTCAAGGGTGCCGAAGGTTCTTGTAGCCGTGCTTTGTCCGCTTGTGTGTTCCGCCGACTGAGAAAAATCCCGTGTGGCGGCATCCAATTCCGTGCTTTTAATTGGTTCCTCTTGAAATTCCTCTGATTGAGGAGTATCCTCGGGGAAAAGCTCGCTTTCGGTTATTAAAGTAGGTACAGCTTCGTCCTCTGCATCATTTTTGGGGAAAAGACTGTTTGTGAGAAAATCTTCTTCTTTGTTTTCGGTGTTATCTCCGAGAAAATCTCTGTCCAACGGACTTTCATCGGGAAACAGATCGTTATGAGGAATATCGTTTCCGCCGTTTTCGGGAGTGTTTGGATTTTCCTGCATTTTTCAAACTCCTTTCGACTGTCAGAGTATACATTGGTTACTTTACTGCTATATTATCATTTCCCATAAGTGCTTTTAATTGCCTTAAAAGGGAATCTGTGATCTTTGCGGTTTTGTCTTTGGCTGCCCGAAGCTTCTTTGCATCCTCGAAATAAACCAAAATTCTTTCGTTACCCGAAACTCTTGATGCTAATGCGATTGCATCGTCAAGATGCTCCATATTGTCCTTGGTAGCCTTGATATAAAGAGATTTGAGCTTTTCGTCGGAGCATTCCAGCTTAAGCTTCTTTTTTGGTGCGCTTGCCGCGGCTTCCTCGGGAGAGGAGACGGATTTTAAAAGAAGTGTTACATTTTCTCCTTCTTCCTCGCCATAGGCTTCCTTCATTTCGGGATTACCTGTGAAAACATAAACCTTGTTTTCGGAAAGCTTGTTTCCGATTTCGGAATAGAGAGAGGGAAAAACTATAATTTCGATTTCTCCAAACTCGTCTGCCGCCGTTACAAATGCCATTATATCATTTTTTTTGGTAACCTTCGAGCGTTTTTTTGTTACGAGTCCGACATATTTTGTTAAATTATTTTTCTTCAGAGTGCCGTCGTTTAGCTTTTCACGGAGCTTTTCGGAATCAAGAGCGTTAATTTCGGTGGCAAGGTCGCGGTAGCCGTCAAGAGGGTGACCCGAGAAATAAAGCCCTGTCATTTCCTTTTCTCCTGCCAAAATATCGCTTTTTTGAAGCTCGGGCAAATCGGATTTTGGAAATTCGAAAGCCGATTCGCTTTCGATGGCTCCTCCGAAAAGACTCATTTGTCCTTCTGCATTGCGGTTTCTGTCACGGGAAACGGTTTCCAATGCGGTGCTGAGTCCTGTAAAAAGTCTGCTTCGATATATACCGAAGGAATCCAACGCACCGGCTGAAATTAAGGATTCAAACGCCTTTGAACTTCCGAATTGAGCGCATCGTGAAAGAAAATCCTCAATGCTAGAAAATTCGCGTCTGTATCTTTCGTTGATTATTTTATCTGCAAAAAGTCCGCCTACATTTTTAATTGCAGCTAATCCAAATCTTAAATTACCGCCCACAACCGAAAATCTTCCCAGACTTTCGTTAACATGAGGGGCTAAAACCTTTATACCCATTCTTTCGCAATCGGCAATATATTTACCTACCTTATCGGCAGAGCCCATAAATGCATTAAGAAGGGAACACATATATTCCTTGGGATAATGGCATTTCAGATATGCTGTCCTGTATGCCACAACAGCATAAGCCGCCGCATGGCTTTTATTAAACGCATATTTGGCAAACTCGCTCATTTGCTCAAATATTTCCTCGGCAACCTGTTTTTTTACACCGTTTTTCATAGCACCTTCAAGGAAAATGTCCTTTTCCTTTGCCATTGCTTCCGGCTTTTTCTTTGCCATTGCACGGCGCACAAGGTCGGCTCTGCCATAGGAATATCCCGCAAGGCTTCGGCATATCTGCATGACCTGCTCTTGGTATAGCATTACACCGTGGGTGTTGTCAAGTATTTCTTTCAAACGGGGGTCTGCATATTCTATTTCTGCTCCGCTGATTCTGTTCTTTAAAAATGTATCAATAGACAGGGCAGGGCCGGGTCGGAAAAGGGATATTACCGAAACGATATCCTCAAATTCCCTTGGCTGAAGCTTTAAAAGGAGCTTTCTCATTCCCTCGCTTTCGATTTGGAAAAGACCTAAGGAATGACCCTTTGAAAGCATTTTATAGGTTTCTTCGTCATCAAGAGGGATTGAATCTGCAGAAAAACTCGGCTCGGATTTTTTTATCAGCTTTTCGGTGTCATGGATGACTGTCAAGAAGGTTATTCCAAGGAAGTCCATTTTTAAAAGCCCGAGGTCGGCAACTGTGTTCATAGGGAACTGAGTAACAGTTGTGTCATTATTTACTGCCAAGGGGAGATAGCTTGTTAAGGGCTCGTCGGTTATGACAACACCCGAGGCGTGGATAGAAGTTGACCGTGGTCTGCCTTCAAGCTTGGATGCAAGCTCAATAAGCTTTTTTGCAGAAGGGTCGTTTTCGCATCGGTTTCTCAAATCGGGACTTTCGTTTAAAGCCGATTCCAATGTAACATCCAAATATCGTGGTATCATTTTGGCGATTTCGTCAACGGCGGAATAGCTCATGCCCAAGGCTCTGCCTGCATCTCTCACAGCCTGACGGCAAGCCAATCTGTTGAAGGTGATTATCTGGGCAACATGGGAGTTTCCGTATTTAGAAGCAACATAATCGATGACCTCGCCTCTGCGCTCATCGCTGAAGTCTATATCAATATCGGGCATGGTGATTCGTTCGGGATTGAGGAACCTTTCAAAAAGAAGCCCGTATTTTATTGGGTCTACCTGAGTTATACCTAAGGTATAGGTACAAAGACTGCCTACAGCACTGCCTCTGCCCGAGCCTACGGGTATACCGTTCTTTTTTGCATAGTTTACAAAATCCCAAACTATGAGCATATAATCGTCAAAGCCCATTTGGTGGATGACCGAAAGCTCATAATCAAGACGTTCTGTGTATTCCTTTATATTATCTATATTTCCCGATGCAGAAAGAGCATCGATGCCCTCTTGGCAAAGCTTTTTAAGATAGCTTTGAGAATCATAGGGATAGGGAGGACGGAAGGCAGGGAGGTGCATTGTGCCGAAGTCGAAATCAAAATTGCACATTTCAGCTATTTTAACCGTGTTTTCCAAAGCCTCGGGAACATCGGCAAAAAGCTTTTCCATTTCTTCCGTGGATTTTATATAATGCTCGCTTCCTTCCATTCCGAATCCGCTTCCGTCAAGAGTGTTGCCGGTTGCGATGGCAGAAAGAAGCTTTTGAACAGATGCATCCTCTCTTGTGGTATAGTGAACATCGTTGGTGGCAACAAGGGGGACTTCCAATTCTTTGGAAAAACGGATGAGAGTACGGTTTACCTCCTCCTGACCTTGGATGCCATGGCGCTGAAGCTCTAAAAAGAAATTGTCTTTTCCGAAAATTCTCCGGAAGATTATAATTCTTTCTCTTGCCAGAGAAAGGTCATTTCCAAGAATAGCCTTGGGAATACTTCCCGAAATACAGCCCGAAAGGGCAACCAAGCCTTCCGAAAATTTTGTTAATGTGTCAATATCTGTTCTGGGCTTTTGGTAAAAGCCTATTGTAAAAGCCTTTGAAACGATGTTGATAAGGTTGCGGTAGCCGATTTCATTCTTTGCCAAAAGAACCAAATGGGAATAATCGGAATCTAATAATCTGTCCTTTTGCTCCATTGCTCTGGGGGCAACATATATTTCGCATCCGATTATAGGCTTTACATTCTTTTCCTTGCAAGCCTTGTAAAACTCAACTGCGCCGTACATAACGCCATGGTCGGTTACGGCACAGGCATTCTGACCCCCGTTTAAAACCGCATCGGGGATCTTGGTTATACGGCATTCGCCGTCAAGAAGGCTGTATTCTGTATGAAGATGAAGATGAACAAAGCCCATAATTTATCCTGATTTCTAATGATTTTTCAACGCTTCCGCTATTTCGATAAGCTTTCTGTATCTGTGATTAAGCCCCGATTTACTTACAGGCTCCCTTACCAAAATCAATAATTGTGCAAGGCTCATATCGGGGTTTGCTAAACGAAGCTCGGCACATTCTCTCAATTCGGGCGGGAGATTTTGCATTGCTCCGTATTTTTGAATTATTTTAATTGCTTCGCATTGCTCGGCTGCGGCTTTTGCCGTTCGGTCAAGGTTGGCGGTTTCCGCATTACACAGGCGGTTTGTATTATTGCGGACATCTCTTAATGCCTTGTCGCTCATGATTTTAAGCATAGCCTTTGTTCCGCCGATGAAGCCTAAAACATCCTCGATGCTTTCGCTTGCCTTGTAATAGAGCAATGGCTTGCCTTTTCTTACCGAGCGTTTTGGGGGAAGCCCCGTTTCTTCAAGTAAATTCCCGATATAATCGGCAGCCTCTTCCGAGGGGAGAACGAAAGAAAGCATGAAATTTCTGCCGGGAGGTGTGACAGAACCGCATTTCAAAAATACACCCCTTAAATATATACCGCAATCCTTTGGGCATTTTTGGTCGAAGGGTGACAATTCCATTCCTTTTTCAAGGCTTTCTTTACAGCATTGCTTTTTTATTTCGTTTTCCAAAAGCTGTTCTTTTATTTCAGATGAAAATGACATATACCAAACTCTGTTTTAAATTATTCTTATCTCAGGCTCCAATTGCACGCCGGTTTCTTCGAAAACCTTTTTCGAAACCAATTCCATAAGCTTTATAACATCGGTTGCCGTAGCGTTTCCCGAATTAATAACAAAGCCTGCGTGCTTTTCCGAAACCTCGGCTCCGCCTACAGCTGCTCCCTTAAGACCGCATTGCTCTATCAATGCTCCCGCAAAATGACCCTCGGGACGCTTGAATGTGCTTCCGCAGCTTGGAAATTCCAAAGGCTGTTTTTCTCTGCGCTTTTCCATAAGCTCATTCATTTTGCTTCTTATTTCGTCGGAGCTGCCTTTTTCTCCCATGAAAACTGCGGAAAGAAGAACAAGCTCTTCCTTCATCATTCTGCTTTTGCGGTAGCCGAACTCCATATCCTCGTTGGAAAATTCGATTATTTCCAAATCTTTGTTGAGAAAACGTCCTTTTATAAATCTTTGGGAAAGCTCGCCGCCATAGGCTCCTGCGTTCATGAAAACGCCGCCGCCTACTGTTCCGGGGATACCGTGGCAAAATTCAAATCCCGTCAAGCTGTTTTTCCATGCAGTAACCGCCAAGGCTGCGAGAGATTCTCCGCAGGATACTGTTATCTCATTACCGTTTACTTCAATGCCCTTTACTGATGTTGTAACAATAACACATCCGTCAAAGCCCTCGTCACGGAAAAGAATATTTGAGCAATTGCCTACGATAATATATTTTTCGTTCCTTGTGCGGAAATCCTTAATTGCTTCAAGCAATTCCTGCTCGTTTTTCGGCTCGGCTATATATTTTGCGTTGCCCCCTGCTTTCATAGAGGAGAATTGAGCAAGCGAATGATTTTCTGTGAGCTTATAGCCCATATATAACAGCTCCTTGGTTTCAAATGGTAAATTATTACATCTTCATTATACTATATATTTTCCTGAATTACAATAAAAAGGATGAAATTTTTAAAAACTTGCTATTGACCTTTTATTCTGTATTTGTTAAAATCAAACCAATAAGATATATGCAAATATCTTGAAAGGATTTTTTTGATATGAAAAAATTATCATCGATCGTTTTATCCCTGCTCCTTGTGTTGGCATTGTGCGTTCCCGTCCTTGCGGTCGAGCCTGCCTTTGCTTCGATTGACACATCGGCTACCGACTCTTATTTTAATCCCGGAGACGATATTCAGCTTGTTATTTCTCTTTGCGATATCGATTTCGGAGAAGCAGACGGTGTTTCTGCTTTGGAATTGGATATTTACTATAACGGATATATGGTCACACCTACAGTAAAAGCATCGGTGGACTCTGACGGTGACCAAGGCGATTTCGGTTCTCTCCTTACCGAAAGCCCTTCCGATTGGGAAGGCTTTGGTATTTTGGATGAGGATAGCTGTGTTTACAAGCTTGCTTTCTCCGATGTTTCGGGAATCGGCTCTGTTATCAATGACGGCGAGCTTGTGATTACCGTCCCCTTTAAGGTTTCCGAAAATGTTGGTGTCAGCAATATCGTTTTTTCTTTTGAAAATGTAAGAGCGTATAACACCGATATGGAAGATTATTGCGACATTCGTGTTTCCGATACTGTTGTTCGCTATTCTCCTCAGCCTAATTCTGCTGTTTCTCTCCCTTCCGATGCTATTTCCTTGGATATAGCGGGGTATAAGCACGATGTGAACAACACAGTTTTCTACACAAGCCGCGATATTCTCGTGCGCGATTATGTTTGTAAATATATGAGCGCCGCTTCGGGACAGGAAACTCTTGCTAATTACGGTATCATTATCGTAGGCGCAGACGGCGTTATTTCTTATTGTGATGTTATTATAGATACAGATAAATCCGAGGTTTCCATCCCCGGAGGTTCTTATATAATTGCAGTTCACAAGGACAGCGCGGATTATTCCGATTTTGCATCCAATGCCGATGTGGGCAGAAAGATCACTCTTTATAATCTCAGCGTTAAGGCGACTGCAACATCCGAGGCATTCCAATTGTCCGATGCAGGCTTTGTTATCGGTGAATATGTAAATAATGAGTTCACACTTCAACTAAGATCCGATTCTCTTGCGAAATTTTCTTCCGACGGAAAATATCTCTATCTTTTCCGGGCAGAGCTTTCGGCAGAAGCTTTCAAATCCCTTTTTGTGGATAGTGGTTTTGATATCCTTGACAGCAACGGAAATCTTTATGAAAGCGGTCTGGTGGGCACAGGTAAGGTTATTGCCGTAGGCGAGGGAATCACTGTCGTTTTGGTTGGTGATGTAAACTGCGACGGTAAGCTTACCGCAACCGACTACCTTATGCTCAAGCGTGTTGTATTTTCTCAGTATTCTCCCAGTGAAGCGCCCTATCTTGCCTGCTGTATCAGAGGCGGCAATGCTCCCGCAGGCTCCGATTATCTTATTCTCAAAAAGATAATCTTCGGTTCTGCAGAGCTTGAAAATTTCTTTGATAACTTCAACAAATAATTTTTAAGGATATTTCATGTTAAATTATTTTTTGGTATTATTGATCAGTATGCTTCCTGTTGTGGAGCTTAGAGGCGCCATCCCCTTCGGTATATACGGCATTCCTCCCATAACCGAGGCTCTTCCTATTTGGCCTGTTACTGCGATAGCGATAGTGGGCAATCTTCTCCCCGTTCCCTTTTTGATTCTTTTCGGCGGAAAGGTATTGCACTATTTTGCAAAGTTTCCCAAATTCGGAAAGCCCTTTCGCAAAATTCTTGAAATAGGCGAAAAAAAGGTTGCCAAGATGCAGTCGGGCGCGCAGAAAGCGTTATTTTGGGGATTGTTCACCTTTGTGGCGATACCTCTTCCCGGAACAGGCGCATGGACAGGTGCGCTTATTGCCATAACCTTGGGTCTTGATTTGAAAAAGAGCTTTCTTCCCATAGCCTGCGGTGTTCTCGGTGCAGGTGCTATAATCGTTACATTGTTTTATTTTGCGCCCGAGCTTTTCATTAAGCTTGTTGGCTGATAAAGGAGTTTTTTGTATGATAAAAATCGGTTTTATTGATTATTATCTTGATGAATGGCACGCAAACAATTATCCTCAGTTTATTACCGAACAGGGCGGTGACGAATTTAAGGTTTGCTATGCTTACGGTGAGATAGACAAGCCCAACGGCTTGACAACAGACCAATGGTGCGAAAAATACGGTGTTCAGCGTTGTGATACAATTGCTGAAGTAGTAGAAAAAAGCGATTGCATAATCGTTCTTTCTCCCGATAATCCCGAACGTCATCTTGACCTTTGCCGTGAGCCTTTGGCTTCGGGCAAAAGAGTTTATGTTGATAAAACATTTGCCCCTACAAAGGATATCGCCAAGGAAATCGTTGCTATCGGCGAGCAGAATAACACTCCCTTCTTCTCAACTTCCGCATTAAGATTTTCCAACGAATTGAAGGATATTAAAAAAGAGGGAATCTGCTTTATCAATTCCCGCGGTCCCGGTAATTTTGATACCTATTCAATTCACCAAATCGAGCCTATCGTTGTTTTGATGGGGAGCGATGTTAAGAGAATGATGTCTGTAGGCAGCGGAAAATATGAATCTATGGTTATCGAATTTTCCAATGACCGCCGTGTTGTTATGAGCCATTACGGTTGGACAGGCGTTGATTTTGAAATGCTTATCAATTATGATGACGGCTCTACTGTTAAAGTACCTCAATTGAGCGATTATTTCCCCAATTTCATCAAATCCCTTTGTGAATTCTTTAAAACAGGAAAGACCTTTGCCGACCATGATGAAACTGTTTCGGTAATGGGTATTATCGAAGCAGGCAACAAGGCATTGAACAACAAGGGTCAATGGATAGAGGTGTAACGGTATGAAAAAGATAGGGTTTGTTGCTATATTAACAGCTCTCTGCATATTGGTTGCAGCCTTTTCGGTGAATGCATTTGCTTTGGAGGAGATCGATTTTGTTCCTCAGCTCAAGGCAGGCAAGCTATATGGTATTTCTCTTGAATCTACTGAGGCTGATGTAAGAACTGCCTATTATCCCAAAAACATTGAAATAAGAGACAGAAGCGGCAATTTGCTTTCTGAGGGCGACAGTACTTATATCGGAACCGGATTTACCGTTAAGATTGACGGCGTTAATTATGCTACGGTTGTCATGGGCGATGTTGACGGTAACGGCCGTTCCGAAGCGGCAGACTACCTTATGACAAAGCGCGCTGTTTTGGGTTATGTTCAGTTGGGTTCTCTTGCGGTAGAGGCTGCAGGCGGAACCTCCAACGGTGAAATTCGTCCCATAAACTACATGATGATCAAGCGTGCCTTTTTCGGCACCTATGATATCAACTATAAATATTCCTGCGATCCTTATGTTCCCGAGGTTTCCGATGAAACAAGCGAAAACACCGGAACAGGCAACGATTGGAACTGATTTACAGAATAATAAAAAGCTTTCGCGGGCGATATATCCTGCGAAAGCTTTTTTATACGCTTTGCAATTGCGCGAAGCGTTTTTTGTTATTTTGCTTAAAAACGAATGTGTGAATTTGTGCAAACACCCAAATCGAAAAAATAATTAAAAATTTCATTGATGTTTTT
>CAZYRT010000009.1:35277-55824 GCA_964650045.1 uncultured Ruminococcus sp. | reverse complement strand
TCTGTCTGTCTGTCTGTCTGTCTGTCTGTCTGTCTGTCTGTCTGTCTGTCTGTCGATAGATTATCCCTTTGATTGTCATATTTGTCAACCCCTTTTTGAATTTTCTTTAAACTTTTCCGATCACACTAATTCCAAAACACCGCTTACGGGCGCAACACGGAGACGGATGCCCTCGTCATTTTCGGTATTAACCTTAAATCCGCTTTCCGTAAGAGAATTGAAACTTTCACGATATGCTATCTCGGGATGATTATTTTCCTGACTCAAGTGGGCAAGCATAAAGGACTCTGCCCCATATTTTACCAAATGAGGCAAAAGATTGGCGCAACGCTCATTTGACAAATGTCCCGTTGCTCCTAAAATGCGTTGCTTCAAATGATAAGGATAGGGTCCCTCTTCAAGCATTTGAATGTCATGATTGGATTCAATAACAACACGCCTACAGCCCGAAAGTCCCCTGAGAACACCTTCCGAAAGATGACCGATATCAGTAAAATAGCCTATTTTTTCCTCTCCTGCGCGAATACGGAAGCCAACGCTTCCGCGAGAATCATGAGGAGTAGGAATAGGGCAAAGGGCAGTATCGCAAAGCTCGATAACATCACCTGTGGAAATGGGTATCAATCTTGTGCCGAAATCCACCCTTTCGGAAATATATTCACAGCTATTGGAAGGGGCAAAAACCGGCATTTCGAAATGCTTGGTAATGGTTTGAAGCCCCTTTATATGGTCGCTGTGCTCATGTGTTATAAAAATGGCAGAAATATTTTTCAGTCCTGTACCGATTTGGTTAAGGGAGGCCTCGATAGCCTTTGCGGAAGCGCCGCAATCTATCAGAAATTCATCTCTGCCGTATTTTATGTATGCCGAATTCCCTTTTGACGAGGAATAAAGCATGAAAACCTTTGCTTTTTCCATGAAAAGAATTTATCCGATAATTTCGTTTTCGGTAACAACAGCCGCACCGTAGGGTCTTATTGTGTAAACCTGACAGGAGTTTTCTCCGAAAACACCTTCCATAAGCTTTTTATATTCAGCAACGTCTTCCTTGGGAATATATGCCTGAATGGTTCCGGCAAATCCACCGCCGTGAACACGGCAAACAAAGCCTGCCTGCTCGGTCAAAGCCAAAGCAAGGGAGATGCCCTGCTCACCTACATTCTTATTTGTGTAAACATTCTGAAGGAACTTAAAGGATGAATTACCCGAAGCGGTTACATAATTAAGATAGCTGTTGAAATCATCGGTCTTTAATGCATTCTTCAAGGAAGCGACACGCTTGTTTTCGTTAAAGAAATGCATCGCACGCATTATAGCTCTGTCTCCTACAATAGAGCGCATATAGGATATTCTGCCCATAAAATCAGCCTCATCGCATTGACGGAGAACGGTTTTACCCATCAATGCCGCAACAGAGCGCATTTCCTCGGGAACAGAAGCATAGTCATCGGTAAGGTCGGCATGGTTTCCGCCTGTGTTTACGATGCAAAGGCTATAGCCGTATTTATCAATATCAAAATCGATCTTTTCGGTTTTGGGAGCAGAATTGTCCTCAAAATCTATCCAGAGACAGCCGCCGCTGGCACAAGCCGCTTGGTCCATAAGTCCGCAGGGCTTACCGAAGAAAATGTTTTCGGCATACTGACCTGCTTTTGCAAGCTCCATGGGAGCAAGGCTGTTGTCGTTATAGAACTCTGAGAAAATAAGAGCGCAGATAACCTCGAATGCCGCCGATGAGGAAAGACCCGAGCCTGTCATAACATCGCTTGTCGTGCAAGCCGTAAAGCCGCCTACCTTTTTGCCGTTTTTAAGGAAATAGTCGGCAAGACCGGCTATAAGAGATGCAGAGCTTCCGGGGCGTACTTTTTCGGGAGAAGGCTCGGAAATATCGATAGTATCTTCTCTGTAGCCCGCGCTTTTGAGAGTAACGGTCATATTATCGGTTTTTGCGGCAATAGTGATTATATCAATATCCACCGATGCGGCAAGAACCTGACCTTGGTTATGGTCGGTATGATTGCCCGAAAGCTCGGTTCTTCCGGGAACCGAGAACAAGGTTACATCAAGGTCTCCGTAAAGTCTTTTAAAATCCTCTGCCAAGGCAAGTATTCTGTTTCTGCGGTCGGTAACATCCTTATTGGGATAGAGCTTTGCGATAACATTATCGAAATCGCCGTTTTGGAGTTTTTCAATAAGTACAGTAGCAAGCATAGTTTTAAATTCCTTTTTTATATTTTTTCTTCTATTTTTTCAATTTCACAAATGTAAACGGTGTGGTAATCGTTATCGTAATGCTTGGAAATCTCCTGAGAAACAAAAGCATCCGGATTGATCTTTCCTGCATAAAGCTTTTTGCCGTAAATTATTCTTTCTGCCTCATTAAAGCCCACATTTCCGTCATCGTTAAATACAGTAAGCCCCGTTTCCATAAATTTGTCAACATCTCTGCCGCTGTTCCTTCCGCAGAATGTTAATTTATCACGGTATTCCTCGGAAAAGAACGAAAGGGATATTTTATCGCTTTCCTCGGTAAATTCATGGGTATATCTTTGGGGACGTATAAAGCAGAAGAAAACGTTTTTGTTCCAAAGAACACCCATTCCGCCCCAGCTTGCTGTCATGGTGTTGACAGTTCCGTCCTTTTTAGCGGCAGTAACAAGCATCCATTTTTTGCCGATGTCCTCAAAGACATTTGAATCCATATCAGCCGCATTAATTTCCTTAAATGCCATATCATCTCTCCTATTCACAGTTTATTGCATAAAGAAACACATCCCAAGCAGGTACATATTCCTTTTTGCGCAAATAAAATTTATATTTATAATTATGCTTTTTCAAAAGCAAGGGAAGCTTTATAATATCCTCTGCCCGATGATAAAGAGCCACAGATACATGGCATTTACAGCAATAAATCGTATTAACGCTTCCGAATATTGCCTCCTCGTCCATTCCCTCGGCATCTATCTTTATGCTTCCCACGGGAATTCCTTTGGCATGGATATGGTCAAATCCGCAATAGCTGTCAACCGAAACACATTGAACCATGCTTCCGCCCGAACCGCAATGGGAGGCTCTTCCGCCTCCGTCAGCAAAGGAGAGAACACCGTCTTTTGACCCAACCGCCATATTTTCGGGAACACAATTTCTTATATCCGAAACATTTCTGCAAAGCTTTTTATATGTATTCTTATCAGGCTCAAATGCGATAATGTCCGAATAATTCGGGTTGTTTTCGACATATTCGGTTGCAGTATCACCGTCATAGGCGCCTATATCGATATGCCTTTGGGAATGATTATAAAATTCCTTTGGTGCAACAAATCCGTTGTTGCCGTCAAGATAGGAAATATCCCCCGTAACATTATATTTCACAAGTGACAGGAATATTTCTCTGGATTCCTCATCAGCAAGGCAGGAATAGACTCTTTCGAATTTTTCTGCATTTTCCAAAACAAAGCCTTTATCACAGCAGCCTTCCCCAAAAACAGGAAGATTTGGGGATATCAAACGGTGTTTCCCTGCAATTTCCTTCAAAAAACGGGATTTTTCGCCCTCTAGCCCGAAGCACAAAACCAAGCAAAGCCTTCCGTAGAGTTCTTCGGCTTGGCTGACAGAGATAACGTCAAAGCCCAAAAAGCTTTGTCCTCTTACAAAACCGTCCGATGCCGCAACACCCTTTATTTCCACATCATGCTCTTTCAAATATGAATATATCTTTTCGGCACCGTTGCCCATTCCGTAAAGAAATATAGGTGATTTTTCTTCCTTCAAGGAATCGATAACCGAAGAAAGAGGAGTTACAAGTTCTCTTATCATAAATCTTCCTCGGCATAGCTTTTAAAGCCTTCACCGAAAACACTTGTGGCTTTGGTAACGATCATAAATGCATTTTCATCTTCGGATTTTACAAGATCTCTTGCCTGAGGAAGAATACGCATTCTCATAACGCACATTAAGACCTTTTTGTCCTTGCCCGTGTAAGCGCCTTGACCTTGAAGATAGGTTGCGCCCACATCAAGTTCCTTTAAAAGTCTTTTGGCAATAGCATCATCGCGGTCACTTATTATATATATCAATCTTGCCTCATCGGAGCCGTAAAGCACAGTATTAAGAACATACATTTGGATAAACAATGCAACGCCCGAAATAAGAGCAGTTTCGATATTTTTGAAAACTATACCCGAAAGAAGACATATAGTTCCGTCGGCAAAAAGGAAGATATTGCCCGTAGGAACATGAGGAAAACGCTGGCGTATTACCTTTACGATAATATCGGTACCTCCTGTTGTAGAACCGCAACGGAACACGGTTCCGATACCCGTGGAAACCAAAACCGCGCCTGCTATACAACAAAGATACCTATCCTCGGTTATAACAGGAACATAAGCTTCAATAAGATTAATAAACAACGAGCTTACTGCAATTGAATAAATAGTGGGAAGCAAAATTTTATAACCAAGCTTCCAAATACCCAATATCATAATAGGCACGTTAATTATAGCCACCCATGTACCGGTTGATATACTGCTGACACAGTAATTAACAATGATTGAAAGACCCGAAACACCGCCCGATGCAAGGTTAGCAGGCGAAAAGAACAACGCAACCCCCGATGCATACAAAAGGCATCCAAAGGTCATTAAAAGATATCTTTTAACTGCTTTAATTACCGATTTTTCCATTATTCACCTTTTAGAGTGAGTTAAGTAAATCCGAACCATTTTTCGACGGATAAGTTCTGCTCACTCTTCCTCAAAATAATTGATATCTGTATTCAGCTTCATGGAAACGGCAACGATTCCATATCCTGATTCGTTCTCCAATATTATAAGCTCAATATCGTACAAAAGCTCATTTGAACGGATAAGATAATCGCATTTCATCAGCTTACCTTCAAAAGAGGTATCGTTAATATAATTTTTATCCACCGCTTCCAATGCATCCAGCTCATTTCCTGCTGTGAAAAAGTGATTTTCCGAAAGGTTATTATAAAATTCCTCATTAGGGAGAGCTGTTTCCTTATAATCGGGATGTATATATGCTTCCATAGCCGAATTGTCCTTTAAAAGCAACGCTTTTACAAAGGGTACCGCTATTTCATCGGTTCTTTCGTTATCACTGTTACAGCTGCAAAGCGAAAAAACCAAAAGCACAGAAATCAAAACCAAAATATATTTTTTCATTTTCAAACCTTATTTATTAACAATTTTATAAATTTCGCCTTTTCCTACTCCGCGGTCACGGGAGACCTGCTTGCAGGCGTCCATTTTACTCATTCCCATTGATATATAATATTCCACATGGTCGGGAACGGTCATATCCTTCCAGAATGCTTCCTCCTCTGCCATGCCCTCGCAAACAAAAACATATTCGCCTTTTTTTTCAGGAGCGGAAAGAGAAGAAAACATTTCTGCAATACCCTTAACAGTACCGCGGAAAAATCTTTCGTGAACCTTTGTTAATTCCTTTGCAAGGATGCATTTTCGGTTCCCCAAGGCTTTGCCAAGTTCTTTTAAATAACCCTCCGCATCGTGAGGAGAGATATAAAGGATAAACGTCCGTTTTTCTCTTGCCAATTCTTCGATACGTTCTCTTCTTTCCCGATTGTTTTCGGGAAGAAAACCCTCAAAGCAAAATCTGCGAGAAGCCAGACCCGAAGCAGAAATTGCGGTTATCGCCGCGCAGGCACCGGGAAGGGGGCAAACCGTTATTCCTCTTTCGGCACAAGCGGCAACAAGCTTTTCACCGGGATCGCTTACTGCAGGAGTTCCTGCATCGGTGATAAGTCCGCATGATTCACCCGATTCGATTCGTTCCGCAATCGAATCAATAACATTTTTATTACTGTGTTCATGATAGCTGACCAAGGGCTTTTTAATATCCAAAAGCATCAGCAATTTTCCGCCTACTCTTGTGTCCTCTGCGGCAACAAAATCAACCGTTTCCAAGGTCTCTCTTGCTCTTTGGGTCATATCTCCCAAATTGCCGATAGGTGTAGGCACAATATAAAGTATTCCTGCCATTTATATTTAATCCTTTGCCTCGAACCAGCTTTTGCCCATGCCCACATCAACAGAAAGAGGAACATTAAGTTTTGCCGCTTGAGACATCGCCTTTTTCAAAATTTCCTTTGCCGATTCAGCCTCATTTTCGGGAGCTTCGATTATCAGTTCATCATGAATCTGAAGAATCAATCTTGCCCGAAGCCCTGATTCCTTGAGCATTTTATCGGTTAAAATCATTGCCATTTTTATCAAATCGGCTGCCGCCCCTTGGATAGGAGTGTTCATCGCCACTCTTTCGCCAAAAGCCTGAAGGTTTTTATTGGTGGAAGCAAGCTCGGGAATATATCTTCTTCTGCCGAAAATAGTTTCAACATATCCGTTTTCTCTTGCGAACAGCTTGGTATTTTCAAGATATTCCTTTACAGACGGATATTTGGAAAGATAATTGGAAATATATTCCGCTGCGACCTTACGGGGAATCTTTAAATCCTGAGAAAGAGAATAATCACCGATTCCGTAAATTATACCGAAATTTACAGCCTTTGCCCTTTTTCTCATTTCGCCGCTTACCTGAGATACAGGCACGCCGAAAACCTGACTTGCTGTAACCGTGTGGATATCCTCACCCTTTCGGAAGGCGTCGATCAGTTCATCATCATTGGCAACATGAGCCAAAATGCGAAGCTCGATTTGAGAATAGTCGGCATCTATAAGAACATTTCCCTCTCCCGCCACGAAAAATTTGCGAAATTCTCTTCCCTTTTCGGTTCTTACGGGGATATTCTGCAAATTAGGCTCGGCAGAGGAAAGCCTGCCTGTTAAGGTTTGGGTTTGTTTAAATGTCGTGTGTATTCTTCCGTTTAAAGAGATCTGCTTGCTCAATCCGTCGCAATAGGTGTTTTTAAGCTTGGTATCCTTGCGGTAATCTCTGATAAGACCCACGATAGGATGATAAGGCTCAAGCTTTTCCAAAACCGAATCATCTGTGGAATATCCGCTTTTTGTTTTGCGGTAATGGGGCAAGCCCAGCTTTTCAAAAAGAACCGTACCAAGCTGTTTTGGAGAATTAATATTAAAGCTTTCACCTGCCAAAGCCCATATGGCTTCCTCTTCCTCGGCGATCGAACGGGAAAGAATCTCGGAAAAGCTGTTCAGCGCATCTCTGTCCACCGCAAAGCCGCGGCATTCCATATCCCAAAGCAGTCTTGCTAAAGGAAGCTCCACTTCCTCATAAAGCTTTTTTGATTGAGGTATAAGCTTCTCCAAAAGCTTATTATACATATCAGGAAGAAGCGAAACCTTAATATCGCTTGCACTTACACCCAAAATATCCAAAGCCGCTTTCCCAAAGGAAACACCGTTATCCGCAGGAGCGCACACATAAACCATCAGAGAAATATCCTCCAATGGCATCGCCAAAAAAGCTCCGAACGATTTACCGAAATGAAGCAATTCCTTTGTTGACCAGCAAACCGCTTTTTCGCAATTTTGAATCAACGAGAAAGCCTTTTCTCCTTGTCCCGAATACAATTTTCCGTCAACGCTGATTTGAAGCTCATCATCCTTTTGATTAAGGAAAATTTCTTTTCCCGATAAATCGCCCATCTGCTCCAAGGGAAGAAATTCCTCTTCCGTCTGAGCAACGGGCGCCGCCTTGTCAAGCTTTTCCAAAAATTGACGGAAGCCTAATCTTGTATAAAGCTCTCTGAGAGCAGGAATATCCATACCTTGGTATTTACATTGAGAAAGCTCACATCCCAAGGGTACATCAAGCTTTATTTCCGCAAGGAAACGGGACATATATGCGCTTTCTCTGCCTTCGGCAAGCTTTTTACCAACGCTTCCCTTTATTTCATCAACATGCTCATAAATATTATCAAGAGAGCCGTATTCTGCAATAAGCTTTATCGCTCCCTTTTCGCCGATTCCGGGAACACCGGAAATATTATCCGAGTTGTCACCCATCAAAGCCTTTATATCAATAAGCTTTTTAGGCTCCACACCGTATTTTTCCATAATTTCCTTAGGTGTGGTCACTTTTGTATCATCGTTCGATGCCAGCAAAACCGTTACATGGTCATTTATAAGCTGAAAGCTGTCTCGGTCACCTGTTACTATAAAAGTCTCATCACCGAGAGCAGTAAATTCAGCAGAAAGCGTTCCTAATATATCGTCTGCTTCAAAGCCTGCCTGCTCAATAACTGTCAAGCCCAAAGCCTTTGCCAATTCCTTTGCGAAGGGCAATTGAAGTGCCAACTCCTCTGGCATAGGCTTTCTTGTTGCCTTATAGCTTTCGCAAGCCTTATGACGGAAGGTTTTTTCTTTTAAATCAAATGCGATAGCCGCATAATCGGGACATGAGCCGATTTGCGAAAACGCCTTGTTTATCATGCCGTTAAAGCCAAAAAGGGCGTTTGTAGGCAATCCGTCGGGAGCATTCAATGGGCGAACGCCGTAAAATGCTCGGTTCAATATGCTGTTTCCGTCAAAAATCAATGCTTTTCCCATTGCTATCCCTCGGTATATATAATCTATATTATTTTACCACTTCATACCTTTAAAGTCAACAAAAACAAGGTTTTTATACAAGCAAAAAAAGAAATAGCGCAAGCAAACGCTTGTCGCCATTTCTTTGAGATGTATATTACCAATGTAAGTCACCGATATCAGTTGATATTATTCCGTCTCCCAAGCCATCTCTATCCACATGTACCTCTATATTTTTATCCTTGTCATAATCAGGCACTGCGCCAAGCTGAGTAACAACATAACTACTGAGTGTTACCGCACGGTCAAGGCATTGACCTGCATCAAGTCCCTCTAAAAGGCTGATCAAAAAGCAGGCGGCAAAGCTGTCTCCTGCGCCTACCGTTGAAACAACCTCTCCCTTTGGCTTGTCCGAAAGAAGAATATTTTTCTTTCGGCAGTCATAAACCATTGCGCCCTCGCCTCCCATTGTAAGACAGATATATTTCAGCTTGGGATATTTTTTCGACAGTTCTAAAAGAGTGTCAATATTTCCTCTTTTTCCGAAAAAGCCGATCTCCTCATCGCTTATTTTCAAAATTGTAGTTTCCTTCAAAAGGAAATGCACAAGCTCTCTTGAATAAAAATTCCCCCTGAAATTCACATCAAAAAGAGTCTCCTTACGGGAAACAGCCTTTAAAAGCTTTTCAAAACTGTTACGGGACTGTATTCCTCTCATAGCAAGAGTACCCATATACAAAGCATCAAAGCTTCCCGATGCATAATTCACGGGAATATGATCGTAGGCAACGTCTGCGGCGAGATCATAGCTTGGATTGCCGTTATTTAATGTAACGATGCATTTACCTGTTTCAAAACGGCGGTCAATTGCTATATAATCGGTTTTTATACCAAGTCTTTTTGCCTCGGAAACCGCAAAAATACCGTTTTCGTCACCGCCTACACAGGAAGCAAGATAGCTTTCTGCACCAAGCTTGGCGCAATGTGCCGCAAAATTAAAGGGAGCGCCCCCGATAACCTTTTTCTCAGGGAAAATATCCCATAATATTTCACCAAAAGCTAAAATTTTCATAACAAAATCCCTATTCATTGTTGTTTTACCTTGATTTTAATCGGTCTTAATAAGTTCGTCAATATTAATATTGCAATTTTCCGCAAAACATGATACCATTTCTTTGATAAACAATCCCCCATTTTAACGGAGGGCACAACATGAAAGACAAAAAGAAAAAAGACGGACGACGAATCCGCACATTGGACCCGATGCATTATGTGGGTCCCTACCTTATGAAAACGCGAACCGACTCTACAAATTATTTTTCCGGAACACTGAACATCGAAACAGCAGAAGAATATATTCGCCAAAAGCGGGAACAAGGCATGAAGGAACAATGAACCGCTTCGGCGTTCAAACGCAAACTTAACAATATGTTCGCGCAGTTGGCGACCAAAAAGCTAACCTCACCGTGTGTTCGCGCGGGAATGATAACAATACCAACCGAACCACTTCGCGTCATAAAAAAAGAAATAACCCGTAGCTGTTGATCTATTTGTTACAGCTACGGGTTATTTATTGGAATTCTTGATATCCAACATCATTGATTAACCTCTCTTTCTTTTATTTGCGGCTACTCTTTTTTGTCATTTCTTTTAAACTACCATCTATATTAAAACTTACAGTCATATCAAGCGAGATCTGACTCGGTGTTTAATAGATTTTATAAAAGAGTTATTGCCGTTTTGGTGAGAAAAAATTCACATTGCCATTGGAGTGTACCTCAAAATACTTTCTTGTTAGTGTTCTCGCTTTCTATCTCCACTGCTCGTTGTTGCTTTTTTCAAGTGATTGTAATACCGCCTTTATATGTTTTTGCGGTGAACCTTACTCATACATTGGACTCACCCTTTCTGTGTCTATATAGTACCATACATCAACCGATTTTTCAATACACATTTTATACAAATTGCATAAATATTTTTTATTTAAATAGTAGAATATGGTCATTGTGTGAATGCGATCTGCAAAAATCTATTGACTTTTCGGTATAATTGTAGTAAACTATATGCGTTGGGGCGCATTGCGAGACTTTCTTTTCAGGAAGTCTCGCAGTTTTATTTTTTCCGGAGCACTTTTATAAGAAGCCGTCTTATTATTTGAATGAGTGAAATGTGTCCAAGACACGTCAAAGAACTTTCCGAGAATGTTTTAATCTCCACAAAACGGCAAGCGTTTTTACCGCACCGCCGACAACGAGACAGTTTTTATGTTTTTAGGTATCAAAACTCGTTGTACTTAACGACCTCGTCCATGGGTCGGTATTGGGAATGAAGGTCAAGAGGCTTTGCATCAGATGCAGGATATCCCATTACAAGCAGGGCAACGGGATCGATATTTTCGGGTATGCCAAAGCTTTCCCTCATAGCAAAGGGATCAAAATGCATTACCCATGTAGAGCCGACACCTATTTCAAATGCGGAAAGCATCATGTGTGTGGCAACAATGCAGGCATCGGAAACACCGCAGGTCTTGCCGTCATATTTTCGTGTCCAGCATTCATCCTTGTTATAGCATACAAGAAAAGCGGTTTGTGTTCCGAAATGGCATTTTGTGCAGTTGCGTAATTTTTCCAAAGCAGCTTCGCTGTTTATCACCAAAATTCTTTGGGGCTGATAGTTGCATCCCGTGGGCGCAAGATGACCTGCTTGGAGAATACAGTCAATATCATCCTGAGCCAAAGGTCGGTTTTCAAATTTTCTCACCGAATAACGCTGAGAGGCAAGATTCATAAAATCCATATTCATCGTTCCTTTTATATATTTTCAATTAATTATATCAGCCGCAATTGCATATTTCAAGATATTTAAAGCATACCACAAAAAATAACCCTTGACTGTTTAATGGCGAACAGTCAAGGGTTATCTTAATTCGATTTTAGGCTCCAACATCAATGGTTACCTCTCTTTCTTAGAATGGAAAATCTCTTTGGAGAAAAAATCGATCAGAACATCGGAAGTTACCTAACCTTTCGGAATATTCAATTTTAATCGATTGCCTTAAAGGCTTACTAGGTGTTCATTGGTCTATCCTCTTTTTTAATTTGTTCTGTTTCTCTCTTCGACTATATATTAACATATAGATTGCTGTTTTTCAATACACACATTATACAAATTTCACAAATTGTTTTTGTTTAAAAAACAGAAGTTGTTCATTTCGACAGTTTTCTTGTTGACATTACCCTTATTATATGATAAAATATAAGCGTTGGGGCGCGAATATTTCTTCACGCCCCTTTGCTTATTTTATTTCGACTTACCGAGATTGAGAACTCTGAGAATAACAGGTGCCAAAACTATGTTTGTGCCAAGCTCAAACAGGAAATTACCTCCTGCCAAGCCGAGAAACATATATTGCGCCGCGTTTTCAAAGCCTGCTGCCAAGCCCCATTGATTGATAGTCTCCATGAAGAAGAGAACACATCCCACAAGGAAAATTCCCGTATTCACCACAGGGCAGACCACAGCCGTAGCCATAACAGCCAGATATTGGTTATATTTTTCCAGCATTTTGTAAACGGCGCCTGCGGCAATACCGCAAAGAGTACCTTTTACAATAACCGTAAAAATGGTGCCTGCAGGGTTTACTGCCAAAAACGCAGCCGCGTCTCCATTCAGCAACACTACAACGCCAAACACCAATCCCAGCCAGCCGCCAAGCTTAAAATCGCCCTTTGCCGCGCCGATAACGATAGGTACCAAAACCAACGATACCTGAAACATACCGAAGCGGATAAAACCGCCCATAAGCTGGAGCACAACCACCAAGGCTGTGAGAATGGCACCGAGAACCATTGTCTCGGTAGACATTTTTCTTTGAGTTGCTTTCATAATACTTTCCTCCTTGCTGTCGTCCTTTAAATAGGTACAACGCATTTTTGAATTATATATAATCTCCCTTTGGGAGTTATTTTTGCAACTGAATGTTTTTATTGTAAAGTATATTAAGCCCCTTCAAAACCAAATCGGAATCAAGAGTTATATCATGCCTGCAATGCTTGATGATTTTCGGAGCAAGCCCTCCTGTTGCAATGACCTTAACATCGTCATTCATTTCTTCTTTGAAACGGTCTATCATTCCGTCTGCCATGCTTGCGCTTCCGAAAACAACACCCGAACGCATACAATCAGCTGTATTTTTTCCGATAACCGAATCGGGTTCATCCAAACTTACCTGAGGAAGCTGAGCCGTGCCGTCGGCAAGGGCTTTTAATCCCATTAAAACGCCGGAAATTATAGAAACTCCGATAAATGCGCCGTTTTTGTTCACCGCCATTATTTTTGTAGCAGTTCCCATGTCAATGATAATGGAAGGGCTGCCATAGATATTATGTGACGCAACACAAGCACATATCAAGTCGGCACCGACAGAGGAAGGGTCGTCACAATGGATATTTATGCCTGTTTTGATTCCGGGACCAACCGCTATGGCATTAATGCCGAAAACAAAGCTTACAGCATTTTTCATAACCGAATTTAAAGGCGGAACCACCGAGGATATTATAGCTCCGTTAATGGCAGACCTATCGATATTATGAAGAGAAAGAATATTGATAAGCTTTTCGGCATATTCATCCACGGTCAAAGAATGATTTGTAGAAATACGGGCAACAAACACTAAGCTGTCTTTTTCAAAACCGCCCAAGGTTATATTTGTATTTCCGATATCTATAGTCAAAACCATACAAAGCCACTCCTTTTATTTCATTTTAACATATATTAATAGAATATCAATTGCGAAACCGCCGATTTTAAAGGTGAAAACGGCCCCCTGTTTTATCGTTCACACAAAATTCAATCGAGTCTTCCTGTTAATTGACCTTGATCGGTCAGGTCGGGATAATCAAGCTGGCGTAAAGCTTCATAAACAACCACGGCAACCGAATTGGAAAGATTAAGAGAGCGCACAAACCCTCTCATGGGGATGCGGATGCATTTGTCGTAATTATCCTTCAGCAAAGGCTCGGGCAAGCCATGACTTTCCTTGCCGAAAACAAAATAGATATCATCTGTAACAGCGGTATAATTAACATCCGAATGGCATTTTTGCCCCTTTGTAGAGCAATAGAAAAATTCACCATGATTCTTTGATTGAAATTCTTCCCAATTTTTATATGTGGTCACGGTAAGGTATTTCCAATAATCCAATCCTGCCCTACGAATGGAACGTTCGCTCAATTCGAACCCTAAAGGCTCGATAAGATGAAGATGGCATCCCGTTACCGCGCAGGTTCGGGAAATATTGCCTGTGTTTTGAGGTATCTCAGGCTCATAGAGAACAATATGTATCATAATTTTATCCTTTTTTGATGTTTTGAGATAATTATATCATTAACTTTTTGCAAGTCAACAATATTCTCTTGATAAATGAAAAAAAGAGTATTATAATTAAAGTATTAAAATAACCTTTGGGAGGCTGACATGGATTTGAACATTCTTAAAATCGACCCTTATCTTGAACCCTTCAAGGATTCGCTGAACCAAAGAACTGAGCAATTTCTGCAGAAAAAGGCAGAATTATTAGGCGATGGCAAAAGTCTTTCCGATTTCGCAAACGGTTATAACTATTTCGGCATAAGAAAAACCGAAAACGGCTGGGTCTACCGCGAATGGGCACCGGGTGCAGACGAAATGTTTTTCGTGGGAGATTTCAACAATTGGGGTATTTTTGATTACCCCATGAAGCGTATCGAAAACGGTGTTTTCGAGGTTTATCTTGAAGGCGAGGATGCACTAAAGTTAGGTCAGCACGTTCAGGCAGTTATTTTCAAGGACGGTCAGCTTTTGCGGCGCATCCCCTCTTATGCCACAAGAGTAGAGCAAAATTCCGTTAAACCAAGCGAATGGTGCGCGGTTATCGATGATACCCTTTTCGATAATTTCCAATGGAGCGACGATGGTTTCAAGCCTGCTTCAACTCCTTTTATTTACGAATGCCACATCGGTATGGCTCAGGAAGAAGGCAAGGTCGGAAGCTTCAAGGAATTTACCGATAATATTCTTCCCCGTATAAAGGAATTGGGCTATAACACTATCCAGATAATGGCGATAATGGAGCATCCTTATTACGGCTCCTTCGGTTATCAGGTCTCCAACTTCTTTGCGGTAAGCTCCCGATTCGGATATGCAAAGGATTTAAAGGAATTAATAAATACCGCCCATAAGAAGGGTATAACCGTCCTTTTGGACGTTGTTCATTCTCATGCTGTTAAAAACGCAGGTGACGGTCTTAATTATTTTGACGGAACCGAATATCAATATTTCCACGAGGGCCCCAAGGGATACCACATGGCATGGGATACCAAGCTTTTCAATTACGGCAAAAACGAAGTTTTGCATTTTCTTCTTTCCAACATTAAATATTGGATGGATGTTTACCATTTCGACGGTTTCCGTTTCGACGGTGTTACCTCCATGCTTTACCATGACCACGGGTTGGGCAGTGCATTCACAAATTACGGTATGTATTTTACCGAAAATACCGATAACGAAGCTATTACATATCTTTGCCTTGCAAATGAGCTTATCCATGAAATCAACCCCAAGGCTATCACAATTGCCGAAGATATGTCGGGCATGCCGGGTATGTGTATTCCCGTTAATGACGGCGGCATCGGATTTGATTACCGTCTTTCCATGGGCATTCCAGATCTTTGGATAAAGTTTATCAAAGAATACAAAGACGAGGATTGGGATATGTTCAAGCTTTGGTATGAGCTTAATTCCCGCCGTCCTCAAGAAAAGAGCATAGGTTATTGCGAATCTCATGACCAAGCGTTGGTGGGTGACAAAACTATTATATTCCGTCTTTGCGATTCCGAAATGTATTGGAGCATGAGCAAAGACAAACAAAGCCCCATAATCGACCGCGGCATCGCATTGCACAAGATGATACGCTTGATAACCTCGTCTATTGTAGGCGAAGGATATCTTAACTTCATGGGCAATGAATTCGGTCATCCCGAATGGATAGATTTCCCCAGAGAAGGCAACGGCTGGAGCTATCACTATTGCAGACGCCAATGGAGTCTTGTGGACAAGGGATATTTAAGATATGAATATCTCAACAACTTCGACAAGGCTATGATAAAGCTTTTAAGGGGCGAGCGCCTTATGTCGAAGAAGGCTCAAAGCCAATGGATAGACCAAGGGGACAAGGTTATTATCTACACCAAGAAAAAAATCGCCTTTACCTTCAACTTCCACCCCGACAAATCCTTTGAAAACTATTTTGTACCCGTTGAAGAGGAAGGCTTCTACCGTGTTGCCCTCTCCTCGGATGACAGCCAATTCGGCGGATTCGAACGTGTGGACAAGGTATATCTTTACAAAGCACAGAAAACAGCAGACGGAAGATTGGGCTTCTTTACCTATCTCCCCTCCAGAACTGCAATCGTTTACAAAAAACAATAATTACACAGCGCAAAAACACCGCAGGTTCAAATGAACCTGCGGTATCTTTTATAAAGTCTTTCCAAGGAGTTTTAACTCCTTGATTTTTTAGATTCAGCTCAAAAGCTTCCTTTTAAGCATGAAGTAGTCAACAGAGGTATATTTGCCGTCACCGTTAAAGTCGCAACGATATGTTGCTGTTTCAGGATCATCAAGGTCTGTGATGTCGAGTGTGCCGAAAATAACCTTTTTGAGCATCAAATAGTCGGTGGCAGTCAACCTGCCGTCATTGTTTATATCTCCAACCAGAAAATCATTTTCAGCAACATAACCGCATTGTGTACATGTATTGGCAGAGCCTCCGGTTGTATCATCCGGATATATGTGCTCCTCAATATCAACCTTTTCGCCGCAGTCACATTCATGCCAATGGTTTGTGTCATCGCTCTGCCAAGCTGCTCCGTTGGCAACACAGGTATGTTCTTCGACAACTTCGCCTGCGATAATCTCAACCTCTGAAACGAACACCCAATTGCCGCTGACGATTCGCAGTTCTACATATCGCGCGCTTTTGTTAACATTCAAAGTAACCTTCTCTACTGTTGAAAATCCGATAACATTTGCAGTATCGGTGGGGTTAACAGTGTTAACGTTTTTGAAATCCGTTCCATTGTCAGAAACTAAAACCTGAACAGAAGCAGGGGCAGTAACGCCGGCACCTAAGGCGATAGTACCTACATAAACATCTACAGTGCCCACGTTCTTCGCTTCGCCAAGGTCAAAGGTGATTCTATGGTAACCTGTAGCGATATATTCAGGTGTGTTATGGTGGAAGCCTACCCAACAAACGTCCCCTATGTTTTCTGCGCCGATAACACCGTCAATAAGGCTGTTTCCTCCTTCGTCGGGATAGGTGATAGCCGCATTTTCGTCCCAACCCCAGTTCGTATCGGCACTGCCCTGACGGTAAAGGTCGGAAGTGGTGTATGTGGAAGTTGCATCAAGGTCATCAGGATC
This sequence comes from uncultured Ruminococcus sp., assembly GCA_964650045.1. Taxonomy (GTDB): domain Bacteria; phylum Bacillota; class Clostridia; order Oscillospirales; family CAG-382; genus Coliplasma. The sequence goes on along the minus strand of CAZYRT010000009.1, from coordinate 38,869 downwards.
AGAAACTATAGAAGCATCATAACAAACCTCCAGCTCATCTACCCATGTGAAGGAGCCTGTAGGAATTATGTTAAACTTAACATATCGCATTTCAGCAGGAAAATTGATAGTTGCGGCAAACATATCCCTATCCCAAGTGCCTGTGGCGTTGCCGGAATTGCTGGTTGCAACGGTGGATTTTACTGCCGCAATAGCTGTGGACCAATTTGTTTTATCGGTAGAATAGGAAACCATAACCGAAGAGGGAGAACCCACACCGGAAGCTGTAAGCCAGCCGAAATATCCTTTAAACGCATTAGCTTTCACGGTGGTGCCAAGGTCGATGATGATTTCGGGTTGAACAGATGTCCATGCGCTGTAACGGGAATCCCAACCGTTCGCATAGCTTTTGTAACCATCGGTAAGACGAATTCCGTCATCGTCAAGATCCACATAGCTATCATAAGTAGAAGCAGTTGCAGAATAAGTTGCACCGTATGAAAGAACCGCAACGTCATTTATTGCATTTTGAAGAAGAACGGTGGTTTTTCCGATGGCATCGAAATCCAATTCGGATGCAGAAAGAAGCGAATCTGCATTATTTGTAAGCATAGAAATATACGCTGACATATTGGTGTCAACATTTGTATTAGCCGCATTTGTAATAGCGGTAGAGATAGTAGGCGTATAGGTAAATGTGTGGGTTGCATTCTTAACGAAGGTTGTGTTAACATCTGCGGTTATTGCGGTGTAGCCTTCGCCAAGATCGGGGGAGGGAACTGTAATGAGCGCGCCTTCTGTGCCCACTATGGTATATTGTTTAAGGACCTTGCCGTTTGTATCCTTACAAACGATTGTCATTTCAGCTCTGTTATAGTTTTCATATTCCGATGCAAGATATTCCGCAACAAGACTTGCAAAATATCTGCGTCCTGTATCGCTTTGGTGAATACCGTCACCGGACAATATATAATTGCTCAAATCAGATAAGCTGGTATATTCATAATTTCCGTCAACAAGACCGCAGCCATATTTGATTGCAACTTCACGCATAGCATTGCAATATTCGGGCATATTGCCGTAGTTATAGTTATTGGCACGTGCGGTATAATATGGTGCATAAACAGGGTTGGGAGTGAGAAAAACAACGTCAATACCTTGGGCGGTAATCAATTTCGTAAACTTTTCCAAATTAGCACGATAGGCTTCGACAGAAGTCATACTGCATGTATTTCTGGAATCGTAAGCTTGGTCGTTCATGCCAAGACAGATAACGACCACATCGGGGTTTTGGTTTAAAACCTCATTTTGTATACGTGTGGCTGCCATATCGGTAGAATCGCCGCCTCTGCCCGCGTTATAAACCTCTGCGCCTGTGAGGCTTGCAAGATAATCGGGATAAGCATTTGCATATATGGCATTTCCGTATTCATCGGTGCTGCCCGTTTTGTATGCGCCGAAATGTGTAAGGCTGTCACCAAAACAGACAATTTTCATTTCTTTCACCAATGTAACAGCCGAAGCCGATATGGGTATCAAAGCAAAAACCATTATTGCTGCAAGGGCAAAGGAAATCAATTGAGAAATTCTTTTCATTTTGTCGCTCCTTTTTCTGTTCCTGCTTTCAGTATACCTCACACTTTAATTTCTGTCAATATACAAACTTTTCAAAACACAGTTTCGGCTATAACACAAAAAATCAAGGTCTGCGAAGTGAACGACCTTGATTTTTTATTTGTTTTGTACAGGATACTGTTTCAAAATATTAATTTGAGACAGCCCCAATTTTATATTTAATTACATTATCTTCCGCCGGGACGGTTGCTGTTTCCTCCGCCCGAGCTTCCGTATATCAAGCTCGACATGGTAATTGATGTAGAAGATGAGCCTATTGTTAATGTGTATGTACTGCCCTGCTTAATATCGGGATGGCTTATTATAACACAGGAAAAGGCTTGGTCTGCGGTTCTTGTAACAAGAACATTTCCCGATGAATCTTTAAGTGTTATTACAGTCCCTGCCGATTTATTACCACAGCTGTACATTATCGCCCCTTGAGTAGATGATGTGCTGAAGTTTTGCGCCATTCCTGTTGCGCCGGTTCCAACAAACACACCGCCGCCTATCGTTCCTGTTGTATCAAAATCCAAAATTGCAGTATCGCCGCTGTTTGCGCCGGAAACCGTTATTTCACCGCCGGTTATATTCAAACTGCCGTTGGCATCGAGACCGTCGCCGTTCATTTTAATATAAATCTTGCCTCCGGAAATTGCTATCTGACCGTTAGACGAAGAGAAATTATCGCCGGGACGTCCTGTGGGAACAGAGGAGGAAGAGGAATCGTTTCCGCCTGCGGCATTGATACCGTCATCGGTAGCAACTATGGAAATATCTCCTCCTGCAATAACGACCTGAACTGCTTCGATACCCTCATAGCTTTTGGTAATTTTCACATTACCATCGGTTATGGCAAAATCAGTATCGGCATGAATACCGTCATCTCCCGAAGAAAGGCTGTAGGTACCGCCGGAAATTGTTATGGTTCCGTTGGAATGGATGGTATCATCAGCAGAATTTATATTAAAAGTGCCGTTTACAAGAATAATATCCGAGCCTGCCTTGATTCCCTTATAAGATTCGGTATCAGAGGAAGATATACTCACCGAGCTTCCGCCGCCTGATTTCACAGTAAGAGCAGTATTTTCTATTTTCAATACGGTTTCAGCCTGAACACCGTCATTACCTGCAGTTATATTAATGGTGCCGCCGAATAAATATACATAGCCTCTTGTAGCATCCTCGGTGTTGTCCGAACGTATACCGTCCGTTCCTGCGTTTATTGTAATATTTCCGCTGTTTATCTTTACGCAGTCCTTGCCGTTTAAGCCTGCGCTTTGAGATGTTACATTAATATTGCCGGAAGCGATTATCAGATCATCCTTGGAAACGATACCGTGCTTATAATTACCGCTGACATTCAGAGTTCCGTTTCCGTTTATTGTAAGATCAGCTTTGCTGAACAGCGCTGCATCCAAGGTAGATTCCGAGTCGATTATAGAATAGGAGCTTCCGTCCGAAAGGCTGTTTACACTGCCGTCTGCAAGCGTGATCTCTACCTTATCGGCAGATCTTACATAAAGAGCAGGACCGTTGGAATTTCTTACAGTAAGTCCGTCAAAAATAAGCTGGACATCCTCATCACCAACATCAACTGTTATCATAACATCGTTTCTGCTTCCTCTTAATGTATAGGTTCCTCCTGCAGTAATATTAATAATTTCAGTTTCGGAAGGAACCGTTTCCTGAGGAGCATTATCAACAGAAGTATCATCGGATACTTCTGCAGAGGACTCTTCTGTCGAAGTATCTTCTGTTGAGGACTCTTCTATTGAGGGTTCTTCTTTTGAAGGCTCGGAGGATTCGGTAATAACGGAGGATTCCTCTTTGGAGGTGATTGTTTCTTCCTTGGAGGTTGTTTCTTCCTTAGAGGTTGTCGTTTCCTTGGAGGTTGTTTCTTCCTTGGAGGTTGTCGCTTCCTTAGAGGTTGTCGCTTCCTTAGAGGTTGTCGCTTCCTTGGAGGTTGTTTCTTCCTTGGAGGTTGTTTCTTCCTTGG
>CAZYRT010000009.1:12246-35177 GCA_964650045.1 uncultured Ruminococcus sp. | reverse complement strand
GAGGTTGTCGCTTCCTTGGAGGTTGTCGTTTCCTTGGAGGTTGTTTCTTCCTTGGAGATCGTTTCTTCCTTAGAGGTTGTCGTTTCCTTAGAGGTTGTCGCTTCCTTGGAGGTTGTCGTTTCCTTGGAGGTTGTTTCTTCCTTGGAGATCGTTTCTTCCTTAGAGGTTGTCGTTTCCTTAGAGGTTGTCGCTTCCTTAGAGGTTGTCGCTTCCTTGGAGGTTGTTTCTTCCGCGAATGAACTATTTGATTCTTCCGCATCAGGATCATTTCCCAAATCAATCACCGTGGTAGATTTGTGAGAATAGTCTCCCTCCAGATCGTCTTCATCAAAGCTTAAATCAATGCCGGACAAATCCGCAAGAGATATAGTAACTCCGCCTATAACATTTGAACTTTCCTGCTCATCATTTCCGCAGGCTGTAAGGATCACCGACAAAATAAAAAGGGTGCAAATTGAAAGCGCAATAATTCGTTTCATTTTTTCTCTCCAATCATTATTTACGGTCAACTGTATTTTTAATTATAAACATTTTTTCTTAAAACCACATTAAAAATTTCTTAATATTTGACATTTTAACGAGAAGGAGTATAATTATAATGAAAGGATGTTCGGATTATGATACGAGAATTTATAAAATACTACAAACCACACAAGAGGCTTTTTGCGGCAGATATGTGCTGCTCCCTTTTGATTGCGTTGACAGACCTTTTCTACCCTATGATAACAAAAAATATTATTAATGAATATGTGCCTAACCGTCAATTGAAGCAGGTTCTTTTCTGGGCAGGATTCATCCTTTTCCTTTATCTTGCCAAAATGGGCTTGAACTATTTTGTTTCCTATTGGGGTCACGTTGTAGGTGTAAGGCTTCAGGGTGATATGCGAAAGGATATGTTCCGTCATCTCCAAAAGCTTCCCTTTTCATTCTTTGACGAAAACAAAACAGGTACCGTTATGTCAAGATTGATAAATGACCTTATGGACGTTTCCGAGCTTGCTCACCATGGCCCAGAGGACTTGTTCCTTTCGATTATAATGTTCATCGGCTCCTTCATTGCCTTGGCAAGCCAAAACATCCGGCTTACCCTTATAATCTATTCTCTCATCCCCTTTGTTGTGGTTTTCTCGGTTATTATGAGAAGAAGAATGAAGGATGCCTTCCGCAAAACAAGAGAAAAGGTTGCCGAGGTCAACGCAAATGTTGAGACCTCGATTTCGGGCATACGCGTTTCCCGTGCATACACAAGCGAATCCCACGAAAATGCCAAATTTGACCAAGCCAACGAGGAATTTAAGACCGCAAGAGGCCATGCATACAAGGCTATGGGTCAATTTCATTCTACAATGACATTTTTTACCGACTTTTTGTATCTTGCGGCTTTGCTTGCAGGCGGATTGTTCTTCTATTACGGTCAGATAGATATAGGTCAGTTTACAGCCTTTATTCTTTATATGGCAATGCTTCTCAAGCCTATCAACCGCTTTATTTCTCTTTTCGAGCAGCTTCAAAACGGTATGACGGGATTCGGCAGATTTTTGGAAATTATCCGCACTCCCGTTGAGGAGGAAAGCGAAAACGCTATTGAGCTTAGTGATGCAAAGGGCGATATTGAATTTAAGAATGTTAGCTTCAGCTATCCTACAGGGGACACAGGCAAGGGCGTTTTGAAAAACCTTTCCCTTAAAATAGAAAGGGGCAGGACTATCGCCTTGGTTGGTCCCTCGGGAGGAGGAAAGACCACACTTTGCAATCTCATCCCCCGTTTTTATGAAATTGACGAAGGGGTTATAACCCTTGACGGCAAGGATATAACAACTCTTTCAAGAAGGTCGTTGCGCCGGAATATCGGAATCGTAGCTCAGGATGTGTTCCTTTTCTCGGGTACTATAAGAGAAAACATCGCCTATGGCAACCTTGATGCAAGCGACGACGAAATAATCGAAGCGGCAAAGCGCGCTAACATTCACGATTATATAATGACTCTCGAAAAAGGCTATGATACAACAGTAGGCGAACGGGGAATCAACCTTTCGGGAGGACAAAAGCAGAGAATATCCATCGCCCGTGTTTTCCTGAAAAATCCTCCTATACTTATTCTTGACGAAGCAACAAGCGCATTGGACAATGTTACCGAAATGCAGATTCAAGCCTCTTTAGAGGAGCTTGCGAAGGGCAGAACCGTTATCGTTGTTGCACACAGACTTTCGACAATCCAGAACGCCGACGAAATTTTGGTAATGACCTCCGACGGTATTGCCGAAAGAGGAAGCCACAAGGAATTGGTTAAGCTCGGCGGTATTTACGCAGGTCTCTATAACAGAGTTGCTTCTGCTACAATTTAAAATTATAAACAAAAACCGATTTGATTGGAAATTTCCTTTCAAATCGGTTTTTATTTTCGGACTAATCAAATCCCACGCGAAATATGTCCTTGCACACAAGTGACTACACCGCGGGAACTAAAAAAGGAACTAAAAAAGAATTTCCAATCTTTCGTCGGTCCAATGGTTGAGATAGGCAACACCGCGCCATTTATTGTCAACAAAGGCACGGAGAGTGAAGGGAATATCCACCCATTCGTCAATACGTGTTAATCCATGGCTTTGCCAATCAAGGAAGAAGCGGTTCATTTCCTCTCGGTCGATTTGGTTTTGGAGCATAGCCTTGCGCTTCAGCCTAACCCAACGGAGCGAAAGCTTGGCTTTCTGTACTCTTAATCGGTATAAGGGCTGGTCGTAAACCGCCGTTTCGCCTTTATCCAAAACAGAATCGTAAATATCCAGCATTTCTTCGGAGAATAATGGTGATTGGAGATTATCGTTAAAGCCTACGTGGATGTTGTCCTCGTCCGCTTTGTCGCAAAGGATTTTGATATATTCACGGATATATTTTCCTGCGGCGCCGTAATAGTAATCGGAAAACTCGGTTATATGTCTTTCTACGTCTGTTTCAGCATCCCAAAGAAGCTTTGAGATAACATAGGCACGCATTTCGTTTAAATCGCTGCCGCCGCCCTTTGAATAGTTGGCTTGCTCAAGAATACCCTTGACATTGTTTTTAATAAAAGCCTTCATGTTTGGCTGTAATGCCCTCCAATTGGGATGCGGTGCAGGATAATGAGCAAAACAGGTCACATAATCCCAAATATACATTCTTTCGCAGATCTGTCCCCATTCCTCAAGATCCTTCATAAAGGAATGCGTGGTTCCGTCGGGAAGCTTTCTGTGACGGGCGATATCATCGCAGGCTTCAAAGGAATGAGAAAAGCAAGCCTCGATAGAGCAAAGGCGCACGCAAACATTCTTTCGGGGACGAGTGACCTTGCAGGCGGTTCTGGTATAGATATATGCCAAAGTATCAAAAATAACATTGGGGAACTCGGGTTCAAGTCTTTCGGCTATAGCATTTACAAACCTGAGAATAGGGCCCGCAGCGGAGCCTTCCTCCGCCTCGATACGTTTGCAGGCGTCGCAATGGCAGGCGCCCTTTCCGGTATCATTTTGAGAAATGGAAATAATCTTAGCCTGAGGGTTTTCAATCAAAGCCTTTCGCACATTTTCAATGGAAATTTCCAGAACATCGGGATTTGTCAAGCAAAGCTGGCAGACAGCTCTTGATGTGTTACGCTGACCGTTTTCGTCCAAGGCATAATATTCGGGATGAGATCGAGCATAAAGCCTTGGCGGTACAAGTCTTTCCACCGTGTGAACATACCAGGCATAAGTAAGATTACCGCCCAATCTTTCAGGGATTTTATGGTGTGAACCGTTCATACGGCATTTTACCGCAAAACGCGGATGCTCGCAAAGGTCGATATAATTGTGTTCACGGTATTCAAGAACAGGCTTTTGGAAAATTTCCTTTTCTAAATTGATGTTGATTTCAGAAGCTGTGGGAATCTTTTCGCATTTGGGTGTGAAAAAACGGCATCCCAAAAGCTCCAAAAGCTCATAAACACCGTAAAGTATCCCTCTCTTGCCGCCTTCTATTTCGATATGGCAATTTTGAGGAATAATCCTAAAGCCGTCCTCACCTAATAAATTTGATTCTGTTTGGGTCAATACAACCGCATTTTCCTTTTCTTCTCCTATAGGAAAAGGCTTGCCCGTTATCATAGAGAAATAATATTGAAGCTCCATTGAAGCGAATTTCGCCTGCTCAAGTGAATTTTCGGGAAGATAAATGCGTTCTATATAATAAATCATTTGGTTGCTTCCTTATTACATATATAATTTCAAGGTTTTTTCTATCCAATAATCAAATTTTGTATTCGAACAGAGATGCTCAAGCTCTTTGAATTTTTTATAAGCCTCAACGCCGTCAGAGGGGTCATGCCAAATGTCGGCAAAAATATAGTCGAAATTTCTTTTTGGGGCTTCATGTTTGGCAAACTCAAAGGCATCCGCCTTGACAATCTCGATTTTTTCGGGATTGACGAAATTAGGAAGAAGCATTTCCTTAAAGAGGGTGATAACATTGTCGTCAAGCTCCACTATGGTGACCCTCTCGACATCCTCTTTTCTTGCACACATAAAAGCAAAATATCCCAAGCCCAAGCCATAGGTGCAAACCCTACCCTTGGCTTTCTTAATCGGTTCCCGCTGGGTCACAAGCTCATTAGGCATCATGGTCATCCATTCCCTATCCTTTTGCAAAACCGAAAGGAACCGAAATTCGGTATCAAAGAACCCAATTTGAGGAATCACCCTTCCGTCGGGAAAGGTCAAAGGGTTATCACATACAAAAGCCGAAAAGGGTGGAAGAACATCCTCTCTCAATTCCCAATCACCGATTTTTTTACCGCTGTTTATCTTCACCGCCATATAATAAGGGTCGGAAAGAAAGTCATGCTCGTCCAAATGGTGAAGCATAAAAGGAGAATAATTGTCCCAAAGTCTTTTGTCAAATTCATTGTCGGTATCAAACCCCAATGCCGCGCAAAGAATAAAAGAATAGGCTTGGGGAACCGACAAATCAAATTCCTTAACAAGCTCATCAACCATTTCCTTCTTTATAAAATCCGGCTGAAAATTAAGAAGAAGGGATAATCTGTCGAATATTAATGTATTACATTGTTTTATTTCTTCAAACGTCATAATTAAATTACCTTTTTCTGATATTAACTTGATTATAAATTATTTTCCAAAAAACTTCAATATAATTTTTGTCCGAAAAAGCCTATTTAAAGCTACTTATATAACGAAACGAAAAACAGCGCTGTTTTCAAAAATCAACAAAAAGGAGCTTTTATTATGAAACGCAGAGTAATTTTTACCCTTCTCGCCGTCTTTATGATGGCAATGTCTCTTTCGGCAGTCTCTCTTGCAGAGCCTGCACAGGTAGAGATTCCCGATACCGTTTCGGTAGGCGAAGCCGTTGCAGAGGAGACCGTTGAATCCGAAGAAGCTTATGTTATCGAGGTTCGTGAACACATGGAGACTGACTTCGAGGTTATGCTTGACTATAGAGGAAGCGACAGCAATATCCCTGCAGTAAGCTATTACAGCTCTATTAAGGATATTGTTGCTCATTTGGGTGATGACCTTTACTACACCGCTTATGAGCCTTGGAACAACAGCGGCAGACCTTTCATCATTTACTCGGGCAGAGGCTATTATGACGAGGTAACAGGCGAATTAGATGGTCATTATGCTTTCCAGATGAACTATATGCTGGAAGAAAAAATGCAGCATTTCTGGATCGAAGTAGGCTGTACCAAGGAAGATTGGATGTATGACCCCAATGCCGAAAGATATGAAGCGTTGGACACAGTTTTCTATATCAGCGATTGGCACGAATGGATGGACGGTTGCTTTACCGAAGGAGTTATCGACGGTAATCTTTACAGCTTTATTGCAAAAGACCACCAAGAAGCAAAATTGATCATTGACAACCTTACCAAAGCAGAATAGTATAAAAATGCAGTTAAATGCCCCGAAGCTTTGGTTTCGGGGCAAAAACCACAAGAGGCGGCGGAATGTTTGAACAGGCAATTATTAACGCTGTTTGCGAAAAGGCGTTAAAGGAAATAGCCAAGGGAAATAATGATGCCTTGGCAGTGATCTATGACAAAATGCATAAGCTTATCTATTCTGTCGCATGGTCGGTTTTGAAAAATCATGAGGATGCAGAGGACATATTGCAAAATACCCTTTGCGAAATCATCCGTTCCGCACCAAGTTATAAAGGCGGCAACCCAAAATATTGGATATTATCTATCGCAAGAAACCAAGCATTAACATTGGCACGAAAAAAGAGCCGAGAAACACCCTTTGACCAATTGGAAACACCGAAAGAAGCCCCAAAAAAAGATATAGAATCTGAATTTATATATCTTGATGCCCTATCTAAGCTAAACAGCAGAGAGCGAGAGGCTGTTATTTTGAAGGTTTATTGCTTTTTAAAGCACAAAGAAATCGCTGAAATTTTGGAAATAACGCCTTCTGCGGCAGAAAAGCTCTATCAAAGAGCAATCGCCAAGTTGAAGGATTACTATAAATAGGAGGTCAATATCCGTGAAAAGAATAAAAAGCGGAATCCGCAGAGATTTTGATAAAATACAGCACAGATCCAAGGAAGAGCTTCTTTCTGTGGCAGGGGTTTGCCTTGAAGCAGAGAAAAAGCAAAAATTCAATTTTCTCAAGCTTGCTCCTGCAATGGCTGTTTATCTTGTTGTTTTTTCCTTGGGCGCAGTTTTTGCCCTTGCGGTAACCTCCGATAATGAAAACATTGTTTCGGATATAAAAAACATCTTTATAGCCGAAGAAAGTCAAGAACCCGAAGAAACCGAAATTTCCACAAAAAGCCAAATGGAGCAGGGCTTTGAAGCCATGCTTGATTACAGAGGAAACGACGGAATACATCCCCCCGTAAGCTTTTACCGTTCGGTAAAGGATATTGTAGCAGATATAGGAGACGGACTTTATTACCCAAGCTATGAACCCTTTGCCAATTCCCCACGTCCTTTTGTTATAGCAGGTTCCCACGGAATTCAAATAAACTATATGCTGGATGAGCACATACTCGATTTTCACATAACCCCCGGTTATTCCAAGGAGGATGGGATGTATGACCCTTATGCCGAAAGGTATCAAGCCTTGGATACTGTGTTCTATATCAGCGATTGGCACGAATGGTTGAACGGCTGCTTTACTGAAGGCGTTATCGACGGAAACCATTACAGCTTTGTTGCCGATGATGTTCAGCAAGCCAAGGAGATCATCGACAGCCTTGAAAAAGCAGAATAACAGTTGAAAATCATAATAAATTCCCTTGCTCAAAAAGCAAAGGAATTTATTTTTGTTAAATACAAAATTCTTAACAAATCCATTATATTTTGATATATAATGGTTTGTAAGGAAGGTGCAAACAATGTCAAAAATTCTAATTGTTGAGGATGAACGTCCTATTCGCCATTTAATGATGCGAAATTTGGAATTGGTGGGTCATAATTGCATAGGTACAGGGGACGGAAAAGAAGCTTTGAAGCTGATAGAAACCGAAAGATTTGATTTGATGATATTCGATGTTATGCTCCCCGAAATTTCGGGATTTGAGCTAATCGAATATTCGGGTAATACTCCCGTGATCTTCGTAACAGCCAAGGAAAGCGTCAGCGACAGACTAAAGGGATTGACTCTGGGTGCAGACGATTATATTGTAAAACCCTTTGAAATGCAGGAGCTTTTGTTAAGAGTGAGAGCCGTTTTAAGAAGAACACAAAAGGACGAGGAGAAATTCGCCTTTGATGATATTGAAATCAATTTTTCGGGAAGAAAGGTTTATAAGGACGGTATCGAGGTATTTTTGACACCAAAGGAATATGCTTTGTTTGAAACTCTTGTTTTAAACCGAAATATAGCATTATCAAGAGAAAAGCTTATCACATTGGTGTGGAATTACGATTATGAGGGTGACACCCGAACCGTTGACGTTCATATTCGTCAAATCAGAGCAAAATTGGGATTAAAGGATAGATTAAAGACCCTTTATAAAACGGGTTATAGGTTAGAGGTATGAAATTAAAGTTCAGAGAAAAGGTATATTTATTTACCCTTACTTTATTTCTTTTGTTTTTTAACATAGGCATTTTTTCGCTTGCCTATTATTCCTATCAAAACAATGCAAATGCCGCAAAGGAAATATGTATTACCGAGGAAAAGGTTATTGCAGAATCCTTTGAAAACGAGCTTAAATATTACAATTATAGTCGGGATACCGCCCGAATCATGGAAATATACGGGGATTTTTACAAGGAAAAGGGCATCGAGATCCTATTTGCCTTTAACGGAGAAACGGTTTATTCTTCCCTCGACACGGGATTGGTTCCTCCAAATGTAGGCTATTCCTCTACTCAGCGTGTTGACGGCAAGCGTTATTATCTCATTACCGAGCAAATCTACGAAGGCATATATACCTTTACCTATGCCAAGGACGTAAGCTATCTTGACGAGGATTTCAAAAGCATTTCAATCGTTTTTGTTATAACCTCCCTTTGTGCAAGCGCACTTCTTGCGATTTGCCTTTTCTTTATATTAAGGAAGCTTTTATCGCCTTTGGAAAGATTGAGAAAGGCAACAGAGGAAATTTCCAACGGGAATTTTGATTGCCGTGCAGACGATTCGGGCAGCGATGAATTTTCTGCTCTTGCTTCGGATTTTAATAAAATGGGCGAGCATATTTCCGAAAAGATACACCAGACCCAGCTTGACGCCGAAACAAAGCAAAGGATGCTGGACAACCTTGCCCATGAAATGAGAACCCCGTTGACCTCTATAAGAGGATACGCTGAATATCTCCGTGATGCGAATATTGATGAATCCGAAAAGGTAGAAGCACTTGAATTTATAATAACCGAATCCGAAAGACTAAAGCTTATCGGCGAACGTCTGCTTGACGAAGCATTTATAAGAGAAAACGGCATAAATGCCGAAAAGGTCAATTTGGGACAGCTTATTTTCGAATCCCGAAAGGGGCTTTCTGTAAAATCCGCAAACGCAGGAATCGAGTTGAAGATAAACACAGAAGAGGTTTTTGCCCAATGTGACAAATTACTCATACAGCTTTTAATAACCAACCTTACAGACAACGCCATTAAAGCCTGCCGAGGGAACGGAAGCGTTACCATCGGAACCGAAATAACCGACGGTCAAATTAAGCTTTATGTTAAGGACAGCGGAATCGGAATGACCGACGAGCAATTATCACACATAACCGAGCCTTTCTACCGTACCGACAGGTCACGCTCACGTGAAGGAGGCGGAACAGGATTGGGGCTTTCACTTTGCGAAAGAATTGCAAAAGCCCATGGTACCTGCCTTAGCTTCCATTCGGAATTGGGAAAAGGCACAACAGCCTATATTTTATTGAAAAGTATTTAATTTTTACAACTCCAAAACAATTCCCGAACAATTTCAGAATAATCAAGGGTTATCCTATTGTCACAGAAAGGAGGAGAGTTCTATGAAAAACAAAACTCTCATTATGGTGTCTGCGGCAATTATAACCACCGCCGCTATCGTTCTCACAGCAGGTCTTTCATTACTTCACGGCTCGGCTATTGAAAATGAACCTACTCCTGCTGAAGCTTCGGTTCCCGTTTCCAATGTTGGCGAAGCAGTAAACGAAAAGGTTCAGGTGACCGACAAAAACCAAGGTCAAATGGACAACGAATCCCTTTTGGAACACAACGGTCAGTTTGTGGATGACCCCGGCAATTACGGACTTCCTATCGAAGAGGTCATTTATTCCAAGGATATCATTATCGATATCTATGAGCATTCAACAGCCAAGCTTGTAGGCAGAGTCACCGTACTTGATGACGATGTTTATGAAGCAGGCGAAAAGCTTTTTGATGAGGTTTTCGATTGGACCCAAGAATGCTTTGACGTTAATGACCCCAATGCAACACCTATCACATTGCCTCAGGGAAAATACCGCATTGAGGTTTATTCCTTGAAAAGAGCAGTTTCCTATGGCGGCGAAAGCGTCGGTATAAACAGCCTTTTCAGCATGGCTTACACCTATGATTCAGATGAAATCATTTGGGAATTTAATCAAATAGGTCTGCCCTTCTACGGCTGTGAAGAATATGTTGCTTTTATCGACAATCTTATCGCTGACGAAATCGCAGCTATCGAAGCAGGCACAGCATCCCCCGTTTCAGGTCAATCCATGGCACAGTTTGCACGTTGGGATGACGAGGACGGATATTGGGAAAAGGTTGAGCGTTATACCGAAAGATTCCCCTATTTGGCAGACTAAAATCTAAAAATCAAGGAAAGGAGCCACAGCAATGAAAAACAAAACTTTAATTCTTATTACAGCATCTATTATTACTGTAACAGCAATTATCCTCACGGCAGGTCTTTCTCTGCTTCATGGCTCAGCCATTGAAAACGAGCCTACTCCCGAAATTCAATCGGGTACTCCCATTTCCGAGCCTCTGGAGGTTATAGACCCCATAGAAAAACCCGAAGCGGCTCCCAATGACGAAATTCCCGCGCAGGAAGAAAACGAGGAGGAGCAGGTAGAGCTTGTAAAAACCTGCAAGGACGAAAATTGCGATTATCCCTATCATTTCCGTTATGATGTTGTAGTTGCAATTTACGAGCACGCAACCGGCAAGCTTGTTTCTCAGAAAATCTATACCGAGGACCAAACTTGGGACGACATCAATCTTCTCCACCTGGACGTTTATACACGCGGCGAATGCATTTATGACCCTGCAGGCAAATATGCATCCAATGAAACACCCGTTTATCTTGACAAGGCGAAATACCGTGTTGAGGTTTTCGCAATATGGTTTGCTGACGAATACGGAAGCGGCGAGCTTGCATTTGCTTATTCCTATGGTGCCGACAGCGATGTTATGGAAATGTGGGCAAGCGGTATTCTCTACACAGGCGGTGACTTGTTTATCGAATATGTAGACAACCTTATTTCCGACCAGATGGCAGAATTGGAAGCGGGCAAGGCCATCGCTCCTTCGGAAGAAGACGCAATTACCTCTATAATCGGCTTCGATATAGTTAATATTCCTGTATTCCCTTACAGCCAATCTGTTTGGACGGGAGATTTCTTCGAGCCCTTCGGACGTAAAACCGAACGCTTCCCCTATATTGAGGATTAATTAAACTGTAATTTCTTCATTTATGCTATCCCTTTAATCCCCCATATCGCCTCCGAAACCGAGTTTTTCGGTTTCGGAGGCACCCACCCTTTTTATTTTTTTGCCAAAAAGAGCCATTCAGCTTTTTGGAAATATTTTTAGTACACTAGTGATAACTAAAAGCTTAAAAGAATAGAGCAGATGGTTGAGTGCCCATCTGCCCTATTCTTTTTTATGATGCATGCAATTTAGCTTATGCAAATTTAAAGCAAAGCGGGAGGATTAAGCCCTCCCCTACTTTATATCATTAATCTGATTTTGACTCATCCCCACGCGGAATATGTGTGAGCATATCGGTTGCTCCACCGCGGGAACTAAATTAAAGATATTGGCGCATCTGCTTAGCCAAGCCATCCTCAAGCTCTATGAGCCTGCCTGCAATACCCTTGGATTCGGAATCGGCATAGGAATATTGGTTAAGATAACGTTGTAATGATTTCACGCCCATGTTGGCGCCGTCGGTTATAAGGTCTGCGACAGTTTTGTCGTTGCATTCAAGCGCCATTTTCACATTTGTCTTCATCCAAGACATACCCTTTGCCGCGGGCGCAGGCTCTTTGCCCTTATCGCAATGCTGAGCAAGCTTTTCCTTTATTTCGGACAGCAAGACCTCGTGCTGATTACGACAATCGGTCAATTCTCTGCGTAAATTATCTGCCTTTACATCGGGAAGCACATCGTTTATGGATGCAACACCCATTTTTACTCCTGCATCACATTCTCTTAAAAGCTTCAAAGTATCGTTTTCGTGCATTAATAAAACCTCCGTTCTTTTGTTTTATAATGCCCGATTTTTTGATTTATAATACCACTTTAACAAAACCTTTTATATTTAATTGATTTTCCTCTACATGGCAATTGACGCAAAGGATTTTCACGCCCTTGCTATCTGCCACCTTCAAGGCTTGGGCAAATTCGGGATGTGTGTCCTTATTTGGCGTGAAATATTGGCAATCATCCATTTTTACCACAAAGAAAATATATCCCTCAAATCCGTTTTCTACAGCATCCTCAAGTTCTTTTATATGCTTTATCCCTCTTTCTGTAGGAGCATCGGGAAAACGCACTATGCCGTTTTCCTCTAGAGTAACGCCCTTTACCTCAACAAATATTTTCCTGTCCCCCGATTCTAAATAAAAATCGAAACGGGAATTTTTATATTTTGTTTCGGGTCTCAAAAGAGTCAATTCGCTGAAATATCCGCTTTCTGCCACCCATTCACCAAAAACTTTATTGGGAGCCTGGCTATCCATATTAATAAGCCTATCCCCCTTGTAAACGCAAATAAGGTCATATTCGGTTTTTCTGTTTGGATTATCGTTTTTTTCCAATATAACAGTTGCGCCCTTTTGAAGAAGCTCTTTGCATCTTCCCGTATTTTTCACATGACAAATTTTAATTTCACCGTCTATCTGAACTTCGGCTATAAAACGGTTGGGACGTGATATAAATATCCCTTTTTTAATGTTTTTGTATTTCATATTTTCTCGCTGTTGATATTTTTGATTTATTGTAATATAATTATAAAAAAATGTATGATAGGTTATTATGAAAATAATATTTTTAGATTTCGATGGGGTTCTCAACGGAACATATTATGTTAATAAAGTCGGAGGCTACGGAATAATTCTCGATCCCGAAAAAATGGAGCTTTTGGCATATATAGTCAAATCTACAAACGCAAAAATAGTTTTGTCAACCTCATGGAGAGAGCATTGGGAGCAGGATGAGAGCTTATGCACCCAAATGGGAAAGGATATCAACCGCATCTTCGGAGAATACGGCTTGAAAATCCATGACAAAACACCCGAAATTTCGGGAGACAGAGAGTTTCAAATAGAAAGCTGGCTTGACGATAATCCAGAGGTCTCAAGCTTCGTTGTATTGGATGATATGTTCCTCAACTCGGAATTGGTCAACGATAATTTTGTTCGCACATCGGGTTTTCTGGGCGGTCTCACAGAGGAAGACACCAAAACCGCAATTGAAATATTAAACAGATAATAGACAAAAAGGCAGAACCGCTTGTGTTCTGCCTTTATTGTTCAAATTATTCAAAAATAGCGTGAACAGTCGTATTAACGACCTTTTGCTTTTCGAATTTGGATTCCATTAATTCCCTGCCGCGTTCTCCCATAGATTCTCTTTCTTCTCGGGAAAGCTTGCAGAATTTTTCCATGGCATTTAAAAGAGAAATTGTATTTTTCACCTGGCAAAGGTATCCGCTTTTATCGGGAACAACAGCCTCTCGGCAACCGCTGATATCACTTGTTATTACAGGTCTGCCTATTGCGGCAGATTCCAAAAGCACATTGCTCATGCCCTCATGATAGGAAGGCAAAATGACACAATCTGCGTTTTCATAGAACGGGACAGGGTCCTTTTGGAAGCCATGGAAAACGGCGATGCCGTCATTTACAAGGCGGTCAACCGCTTCCTTATATTCGTCCTCGAAAAAGCCCACAAGGTCAAGAACAAAATCATAGCCTCGTCTTTTCAATTCGATAACAGATGCAAACAGCTCGTCGATACCCTTTTCCTTCATTATTCTGCCAAGGTAAAGGAAATGAAGCTTTTCATTTTTGGGATATGCCTTATAAGAATAACGTTCGAGATTTACACCTGCGCCGTTGAGTGCACATATCTTTTCTTTAGGAATGATTTTTTTACTAACAAACAAATCGGCATTGGCTTGATTTTCAAAGAAAACAACCTTTGCGCCCTTCAAAGCTATACGGTACATTATCGTAACCAATTGGGCAAGTCCTGTTTTCTGGAATGCTGTTCCCAAGCCCTGAACATTTACACAATAGGTCTTCTTTGCTCTGCGGCAGGCAAAACCGCCATAAACATTAGGCTTGATAGAATAGGTTATAACGGCATCAGGATCTTCTTCTTTTATAAGCTTTTTATATGCTTGGTAGAGTTTCAGCTCATTAAGAGGATTCATAGAACGGCGTTCAAGATTGATATTGATCATCTTACAACCCAATTTTTCAAAATCCTCAATATTTTCACCGAAAGGTACGCCGATAACTACCTCGCCCTTTTCCAGCAAAGCCGCCATAAGCTCACGTCGGAATTGCCAAAGCATATATGAATGGTTTGTTAGCACCAAGAACTTCTTGGGCTTGTCCGAATCCTTTTCCATTGTACCCGTTCCTCCTTCAACAACACCTTTTGAAAAGAGAACAGCAGCAAAGGTACCGAAAAAGCATTTTACATCCATTAAAAAGCTGATTCTTTTAACATATTCACCGTCAAGGGCAGCCTTTACAGAGATAGGAAGCTCGTCTCTTCCGTTGATTTGCGCCCAACCTGTCAATCCCGGACGAACATCGTTTGCTCCGTATTTATCGCGCTCGGCAACCAAATCGTCCTGATTCCACAATGCAGGACGGGGACCGATAAAGCTCATTTTACCTGTTAGAATACACAGAAGCTGAGGAAGCTCATCAAGAGAGGTCTTTCGCATTATCTTACCCACAGGAGTTATCCATTTTTGAGGGTCATTGAGAAGGTGTGTGGGCATATCCGAAGGAGTGTCGGTATACATACTGCGATATTTGGGCATCATAAATGTTTCTTTATGCAAACCAACTCTTTTTTGCCAAAAGAACACAGGTCCTTTGGAACTGAGCTTAACTACAAGAGCCAAAATCAGCATCGGAATCGCAAGAACTGCCAATGCAAGAAAGGATAAAATTATATCAAGAACACGCTTTATAACCTTACGATACATAAACGCACCATTTCTTTCTTTTAATAAAATATTAACTTTCTTTTAGTATACCATTACCGATATATTTTGTCAATCACTCATTATACCGAAAAAATACAGGTCATTACAAAATGACCTGTATTTTACAACACTTTTATTATTTTACGTTAGAGAAAGCTGTATCCATATTTTCTTCGGAAATGATAACGATGATATAGTCTACAACAGCCTTATCCTCAGCCGCATACTGAGTTGCAGTAGAAAGGTTGATGGAATGTTCTCCGCTAGCAACGAGAAGGGATTTGTTAAATCTCTCAGCAAGAATATCAGAGAAGGAAAGGGCGCCGTAATCACGGTGGATAATAGCATTGGGAAGATTAGCATCGTTACGCGCAGTATCGATTATCCAACGTTCCGCGATACCGTTAATTCCGTCTGCAGTATCTTTTTCTGTGAAATAGTCATAATCTGCATCGTCAGACTTAACATATTTACGGAGAGAAGCGATCATGGAGTTACCTGCTGTGTTGGAGCCAAGCTTCAAATCAAATTTAGGTGTCAAGGTAACGATTTCTTCGTTGATTACCGAATCATCAAACTCACGGTAGTCAACAAGGTTACCGCCGTTTGCCTTAACCTGTGCCGCTTCAAATTCATCCAAAGCGCGAGGAGCAGCTTCGGGGAAGTTATCGGCAACAACATTCATCAAAGCGGAATATGTGAGATATGCGCCGTAATCGGAAAGAGAGCTGTCGGTAACACGATAGAGACCGCCATAATTCTTTTTGATATCTTCATCATCGCGAAGCTGCATAAACTGCTCGCGCATATCAACAACCTTTGCCTTAGTATTATTCAAGGTATCAAGAATCTGATCGTAAACTGTTGTATAAGGATCCTCAACAGCGCCTTCAGGGAAGATTTCGGGATAAATTGTGGTCACATCGGGAATAAGCACATAGATAAGCTCAACCTTTTGGGAACCTGCTCTATCCTTGTAGCTGGTTACAGTATCATTTACATAATCGCGGATATTGTTGAGCTGAGATACTGTGTAAAGATTTTTACCGGAAGCATCATCAAGCATTTTGTCAAAGTAAAGTAGAGAATTTGCGCCAACAGAAACGCTGTTTCCATCGAGAAGAGATTCAGCGGTAGCATCATGTTCAGCTATAACTTCTCTTTCCAAAGAAACCTCTTTGCCTTCAACCTGTGCGGTTAATTTAAGAAGGTTCTTTTGGTACAAAAGCTCGGTTTCGATAATGAAATATGTGCCGTTAGCAGTAGTTTCAACATATTCCTTGCCACCGGAAACCATTATCTTGGCACCTTCTTCGCAGGTACCGCTGATAGCAACAGTATAAGGATCGATGTTTACAATCTTAGCAACCTGGGGAGCTTCGGTGCAACCGTCAGGTGTAGAAAGCTCATCGCCGCTATTGTCACTAATATCGGAAGCTGTAGGAATATCACCGGGGGAAACTTCGGGTACCTCGTCAAGATCAACACAAGACGCAAGCACTACGGAAAGAAGCATAAGCAATCCCAACAACGCGGTTAAACGGCGGGTTCTTTTGAGATTAATGTTCATTTCAAAGCCTCACTTTTAGAGAAATTAGAGTTTTTCTATTTGACTTTACTATTATACACTATTTTTTGTATAAATGCAAGCCCCAAAAAGCCCTATTCTTCCTCAGATTTCTTCGCTTCGGCAATAACTTTCTGTGCAACTTCGGCAGGAGCCTCTTCATATCTTACAAAATCAAAGGTGTAAGAACCACGGCCCTGGGTCATTGCGCGGAGCTGAACCGCATAAACGGTCATTTCGGAAGAAGGAACCTCCGCTTCGATAACGGTATATCCCTTACGGGTGCTTTCGCTCATACCCATGATTCTGCCGCGACGTTTACTTACGTCACCCATGATATCGCCGGAATAATTTGTGGGTATGGTACATTTCAAATATCCAACAGGTTCAAGAATAACAGGACCTGCCTTCAAAAGGCCGTCCTTATAAGCAAGCTTTGCCGCAAGCTTAAAGGAAATTTCGTTGGAGTCAACAGGGTGATAGGAGCCATCGAAAAGGTCTGCCTTAAGGTTAACTACGGGGAAACCTGCAAGAACACCCTTCTGCATTGCTTCCTGTAGACCCTTTTCAACAGCAGGATAGAAGTTTTTGGGAACGTTGCCGCCTACAACGCTTTGGGTAAAGGTCAAGCCATCCTCTTCTCCGGGAGAGAAGGTGATCTTAACGTGACCGTACTGACCCGAACCGCCGGATTGCTTCTTGTGCTTTCCTTCAACAGCAACAGTCTTCTTGATTGTTTCGCGGTAAGCTATCTTGGGTTCTTCAAGTTGAACAGCAGTTCCGAAACGAGCTTTAAGCTTACTGCAAACAACATCCAAGTGGATATCGCCCATACCGGAAATGGTCATCTGCTTGGTTTCGGCATTATTGAAATAGCGGAGAGTAGGATCCTCTTCAAGTATTCTTGCAATGCCTTGAGAAACCTTATCCTCATCATTTTTGGAAACAGGCTTGATAGCCATTGTGTAATAGGGAGAAGGGAATTCGATCTTCTTAAATTCATTACCTGCAGGGCTGTTACCCAAGGTATCGTTAACACCGGTATTAGCAAGCTTTACAGCATAACCCATTTCACCGGTCACAAGCTCTTCAACCTCGATTTCCTTTTTACCTACACATACACAGATCTTAGAGAATTTTTCTTGCTGACCTGTGGTAATATTATTAAGAATCTGATCCTTCTTCAAAGTACCGTTCATAACCTTGAAGAACACTTTCTTGCCGAAGTTATCCGCAAGAACCTTAAATACAAATAGCTGTGTTTCGCCTTCCTGATCTGCATATTTCATCATATCAAGAGGGTTAACAAAGGAAGCCGCAGCAGTATCAAGGAAGAAGCGGATACCTGCCATATCGGTAGAGGAACCGCAGAATACGGGAGCAATATCGCCGCTTAACAAGCCTTTGTTAAGAGCGTTGTGCTTTTCGTCCTCGGTAAAGGGCTCTTCCATAAGGAATTTTTCCATAAGTTCTTCGCTTGTGATAGCGAGAGATTCAACAAGAGCAGCTTTGTATTCTTCTATTTTCGGCATAAAGTCAGCAGGAACAGTAGTTTCAATACGCTTGCCTGTCTTCTTTTCGCAGGTGAATACTTCATCGGTAATAAGGTTATAAAGACCTATTGTACCTGTGCCTTCACCGAAAGGAATAAGCAAGGGGCAAACACTCGTACCGAACTGTTCGCGGAGACCGTTGAAGGTTTTTTCGAAATTGGAATGTTCATCGTCGATCTTGTTAACAAAGAACGCCTTGGGCTTACCTGCGGAATGCTCCCAAGCAAGCTCAGTACCAACCTTGCATCCACTCTTTGCGTCTACAACGATAACCGAGCAAGCAGCAACAGCCGCCGCTGCCTTAGCTTCGCCTGCAAAGCCGAACATACCGGGAGTATCCAAAAGGTTTATCTTTACACCCTTCCACTCAAACTGAGCAAGGGTGGTATTGATAGAATAACCTCTTTTAATTTCCTCGGGATCAAAGTCGCAAACAGTATTACCTTCGGCTGTACTGCCGAGTCTATCGGTAACCTTCGCAAGATATAGCATCGCTTCGGCAAAAGATGTCTTACCGTCGCCGCTGTGTCCCACGAGGCATATATTTCTAATTTGAGAAGATGCGTATTTGGCCATTTGATTTTTCCTCCAAGTAATATATTAAAGTCATTATATATTACAAAGAACAAATAATCAAGTGGATTTTGAATTTTTTTATAACATTTAACCAAAAATTTCGAATTTGGTTACTTTCTCATCATCAAAAATGACACTAACCAAACAGGAATAAGCCAAAATATCTGGAATGCCACCGCATGAAGAGAGGTAACCGCCTGAATATCTCCGGTTATACCGAGAAATGCAACTGCGGCAAAGGAAAGAAAGATGCTTATTATACTTATAATTATGTTACACTTGGTAATATGTCTTGCTTTGTCGCAAAGAGCAAACATTTTAAGGAAATTATGAAGAGAACTGTTGCAGACAACGCCGCTGTTCACTCTTTCAGCCTCGCCTCTTACATCCTCAGAATCGATTCCGCGAAGAACGGAAATAGGGCATTTGCGGAATTTTATCTGAGCATTTATAAGATCGTTGTTAATATTCGGGTCAAGCGTTTTAATACCAAGACAAAGCCCTGCTTTATACATATCCCTTAAAAGCGAATCGAACAAGGGGTTTATTGTATATTTTATATAAAGCTTAGCGGCAAGCTTTTCGTCAACAACAATATACATAACCGAGCCAACGCCCTTTTCGAAAACATCGTCACCCTGATCAACAGGACACTCGAAACGGTAACGGCGCATATAAGAACGTTTACCAAGGAAATAGTTATGACCGTCCATGGCAACACAAAGACCGTCGTTAGAGCTTTCGATGATACGTATCATCGCAGGCTTTTCGGGCTTTTCGCTCAATGTAGAAGCGAGAACCTTGGAAAGGGGACCGCCCACATGGTTAAACAGCTTTGCAAGGTCGGTTATCACAGCATCGATACGGTAATCCCCGTAAAGACGGATATTGTTGATTTTTACCAAACTGGAGGGGTAAACCTCGGTATCGGCAAATGACAAAACCGAAGCTGTAGCATATTCCTCTGCAATACAATTACCCACAAATGCCGTATTGTGCTTTTTGCCGATGCGATTAGCCGAAACCACGGGCAGAGTTATCATAAAGAAGGATGCTGCAGGAACACTTGCGGCGATAATAATGGAAAACGCCGAATAAGCCGCCACAGTATCGCTGCCGAAGATACGCATGGTCACAAACAATGCCACGCCTGCCAAAAATACCACAGGGACGATAAAATTGAACACATCCTCAAATTTTGTACGTTTTTCGGTACGTTCTACAAAACCGTCAACGAAACGGGCACGTTTTACTGTATAAATATCGCTGTCTTCAAAAAGATACTTGTAAAATTCATCCGCTTCTCTTGTACCGCCAGTAAGCTCGCAAGCTGTATATTTAGGATGCTTAGAAGCAACGATGCGGAAGCAACGGTAATCCTTTTTTGCGCACAAATAGCTTGAAACAGCCGAGCAAAGAGCCGCAAATGCCGCAGGCAGGTTATACATTTTCAAATCCGCCGAATATGGATCTGTGAAAAGAAGAACCAAAGAATATGCCGAGGCAAAAAATATTGAAACAGCCAGCAAACTATCGGTATTCAACCTGAATTTAAAGAGATTTTTAATTCCGTTCCTTATTGGAGTCAGCATTATAAGCCCGATAAAGAACAGAAGCTGAAGATCGATAAGTATGTAAACAATACCGTATCTGCCGGGTTTTATAAAATCAAAATGGATCTCGCTGTCATTGGTCGCAATTTCAAGGAAAAGTATGCCTAAGGTAAATATAGCAACCATGATAATGCGTACAAGAGAACCGCGCATCCTCTTACGGTAGATTTTAGCTATCTCGGAATTTTGTTCTCTGGAGGTATAGCTTACACCAAGGCTCTCTTCTTCCTTGTTCTTTCCGCGATTACGCTTTTCACGGTTCTTCGCCGCAAGCTTTTCAAGAGTACCGTCCTCATCCTCCATCATTTCAAAAGCCAAACGGAGGTTGATATCGGTCTCGTCCAATTCTTCTCCGCCTAAAAGGGTCAAATTATCATCGTCTGTATCAAATTTAACCTGCCCTTCGCTTTCATTTTCGTTTTCAAAATGAAAGGTACGCTTGGATATCTTTTCTGTAAGCTTTTCATAATCGGAATCGAAGGTGGCCACCTCACGATCATCCGCCTTTTCCTCAAAACGGAAGGTCTCGCCCAAAGGAAACATTTCCTCTTGCTTATATTCATCCTCCTGAACATTTTCGGGTTCATCGGAAAAACGGGAATTGTTATCCACCACAGCCGCAGGAAACACCTTTTCCTCATCGGACATGGTACGGGTACGGGCATCATTTATCATTTCATAGAGCTTTTCAACTCGTTCGCTTGTACCGTTATTTCTTTCTTCGGTAAGGTAACCCAAAAGTTCGGAATTGTCGCTTTGTTCAGCCAGCTTCAAGCGCAATTTCTGAGTATCTGTCATGGGATCTTCGTCCTTGTGCTTGCTGTATTGGTCGATAAGCTCGGCAGTTTCTGCGTTTATACGTTTTGTTACCTTGGTTCGCCTTTTGGGCGTTTCTTCACCGATTGCCTTGGTTTTTTCCAATTCCGGCTTGCGCTGAATCGGCTGGACGTTCATATCGGCATTGTTCTTTTCCTCCGCTTGACGGAGGATTTCAAATATATCCATCGAGGGCTTTCCGCCCTTGAGGTTCGACATTCGGCTCACCTGCTCCTTTAAGCCAAAGCATTATAACGCGAGCCAGCCCAAAAGGACTGAAACGCTTTGCTTTTTAGCATTTTTAAATTTGTCGTCTTTTAATACTGATTATTCCGCTGTTTTGCAGCTTCAAACATTACAATAGCACCTGCGGCAGACACATTAAGTGAATTTACACTTCCGAACATAGGTATGCCTGCAATAAAATCGCTTTCCTTTTTGAGTATTTCCGAAACTCCCTCGCCCTCGCTTCCGAGTATCAAAGCGCAAGAGCCTTTGAAATCCTGCTCATAATAGGGTCTTCCCCCTGCTTCTACAGCCCAGACCCAAACACCGTTTTCCTTTAAAAACTTAACCGCATTTGCCAGATTAGGTACGCGAGCAATAGGCATAGCAAAAACCGCACCTGCGCTTGATTTTGCCACGGTTCCGTTTACACCAACAGCACGTCTTTTGGGGATTATAACACCGTTAACACCGGCACAATTGGCGCTTCTTATCAAAGCACCGAGATTGTGAGGGTCGTTAATAGAATCACATATTAAATAGAAGGGCTTTTGTCCGTGTTCAATCGTTTTTTGAAAAAGCTCATCGACAGAAAGATAATCCGTTTCGGCGGCAACGGCGATAACACCTTGGTGAGCGCCGCCATCAGCCATTTTATCAAGACGTCGGGAATCAGTCTCCACAACCGGAATCTTACGCTCGTTAGCTTTAGCACAGATATTGGTAACAACGCCTTCTCTGCCGCCCGAACGCACATATATTCTGTCCACCTCTCTGCCGCTTCGCAAAAGCTCCATCACAGCATTTCTTCCGATAAAAAGACCTTCTTCCACCGAATCCTTGTGGTTTTTACTATCTTTCATTCCAAAACCTTCTTTATAATCATAATCCATTTTATTATACCACACCCAAAACCATGTGTCAACGCACTATTAAGGATTTTAAAAGGATATATTTAAGGGATTTTAGTATTTATCTATGGCAAGGGAAAAGAAAAACAGCCGTTCATCAAACGGCTGTTTTTTAAGTTTCTTAACCAAGTCTAATACCGAATACACTGACGCTGATACCATCGGTCTCGATGTCCATCATACCATCACTATCGCCGGAACCATAACTATTTTCGTTATCGTTGCCGTTAGAGTTGCCTGTTGCAAGAGAGTGAGTTATAATATCATTAATATCAAAAAGTATCTTATCAAGCTCAGGCGCAACATATTCTTTTTTCATTATAACCGCCTCTTTTCTATAAAAAAATAATATCCCTATCTAATATCATGATGATTATATCAGCAAAGGGAAGTAATTTCAAGCACTTTTTGATTTGTTTACAATTTATTAACATTTAGCTTTTTAGTCTATCCGTGTTTATGAATAAAGAAAGGGCAGTCCAAAAAGGACTGCCCTATTAAAGCTTATTCAGCTATATCAAATCTTATTTACGAGACTTGATAACAACTGCAGAACCAGCGAGAGCTACAATTGCGAGAACTACGAATACGAGGATGCCGGAAGCATCGCCGGTATCGGGAGTTGTGTCAACAGAAGGAGCTTCGGAAGAAGGTTCTTCTACAGAGGGTTCTTCGGAAGAAGGTTCATCTACAGAGGGTTCTTCGGAAGAAGGTTCTTCTACAGAGGGTTCTTCGGAAGAAGGTTCATCTACAGA
>CAZYRT010000009.1:11412-12146 GCA_964650045.1 uncultured Ruminococcus sp. | reverse complement strand
GGGTTCTTCAGAAGAGGGTTCTTCAGAAGAGGGTTCTTCGGAAGAGGGTTCTTCAGAAGAGGGTTCTTCGGAAGAGGGTTCTTCTTCGGAGGATTCGTCAGATGCTTCAACAACGTTAACGATTGCATAGGAACCGTTACCGGTATATTCGTTGAAGTCAGTCATTTCCTGAGCAACAGCAGTTTCGTGGGGGATATAGAAAGCAGTTTCGCCAACAACAGATGCGTTGAAGGTGAATTGAGCCTGGAATACGCCATCCTCAGTAACGCTCTGGATGGTGCCGTCTTCGCCCATGGTACCTACTTCGAGGTAGATAACGCCGGGAACGAGAGCATCATTTTCCTTGAGGAGACGAATGAAGGATTCCCATTCATCAGTCTTGCCGTCAACAGCAACGAAGGAGTTCTTAACTTCGGTATTTTCAGAGGTAGCGGTGCTTATGAGAGCAACAGCATCAACATCCCACTGGAAGTACATAGAGAAGAGGTCGATAGCGGTTGTAACATCGTTAGCGATCACAGTAACAGTAAAGTCTTCGCCAACTACAACTTCAGCGGGAGCATCGATAACTGCAGTGTAAACTGCGTCATCTCTGGTTTCGCCCATGATAGCTTCGATCTGTTCAGAGAGAGAAGGAATAGTAGGTTCTTCGGAGGGTTCTTCAGAAGAGGGTTCTTCGGAAGAGGGTTCTTCGGAAGAGGGTTCTTCGGAAGAGGGTTCTTCGGAAGAGGGTT
>CAZYRT010000009.1:0-11312 GCA_964650045.1 uncultured Ruminococcus sp. | reverse complement strand
CTTCAGAAGAGGGTTCTTCAGAAGAGGGTTCTTCAGATGTTACATCGGAAGCTACAGCAGTACCGTAAACAGAGATTTCGGAAACGAGACCCCATGCGCCGGACATGAATGCAGTGTTAACCTTGAGGTAACGAGCAGTTGTAGCTGCGCCGGGAGTATGAGTGGTTGTGTAAGTGTCGTAGGAAGCAGTCCATACACCGCCGGTAGCACCGGTGTTATCATTGATAGCAGAACCGGTATCGGTGTATACAGAGTCAGCAGTCCAGTTTTCGTTATCAGAAGAATAGGAAACGAAGATACCCCAAACAGGACCAACGCCGTCAGGAGTCATACCGGAGTGGTTAACAACGATCTTTTCGATATCGTATTCAGCACCGAGATCGATTACAGTAAGAGCTTCCCAGTAGTTTGCTTCGCCGTCGCCATCCTGGTCAACAGGGTTAGAGTTGAGAGTTGCGTCTGCCTTGAAAGCATACCAGAGACCGTGGTCATACCAGTTGTCGGAAGAATAAGGAGCGATCTGACCGTCGATAAGGCTGCCGTTACGAGTTTCGGAAGCAGCAGTGCCGGTACCGGAAACGATAGTAGCGGAAACAGGAGTGATCTTGTTGTCAGCAGGAACTACAGGAGCTTCGGAAGTTGTGTCGTCTTCGGAAGTTGTGTCGTCTTCGGAAGTTACATCAGAAGCAGCAGAACCCATGATCTTAATTTCATCGATGAAGTTCCAGCCGTAAACGTACATACCAACTCTTACCTGAGTTGTGGTAACGTTGATGTCAGCTTCGAGAGCATAGGTATACATACCGTATGCCAACTCGCCTGCAATGTCATCAAAGAGAGCAACCTGAGTCCAAGCACCGTCAACCATAGCTTCGAGCCAAGGTTCGTAAGGCTTGCTAACGCCGCTGTCGGGAATTACACCGAAAGTCAATTCAGCGTTAGTGATAGTGGTTTCTTGAGCGAAAGCATCAAGAGTCATGTAAACAGTTGCGTTTGTACCAGTATCAACTGCCTTGAAGCCGTACAAAGTAGCAGCCCAAGGATCGGTAGCAACTGCGCCGTCTGTGAGAAGTGCAACAGACTTTTCTGCATTGTGGATAGTAGCGTTATCAAGAGTAACGTTAAGACCCTGTGCAACATTGGAAGTTTCAGCAGAAGCGGGTACGATCGCTACGAGCATGGAAACAACCAATACAGTAGAGAGAAGAATTGCGAGAATTTTCTTCATTGTGGATTTCCTTTCTAAAAAATTATTTTCTACGGGATAATATCCCATGTTCGAGGAAATTATATCACACAAAATTAACAATGTCAATACAATTTATTATGTAATTTTTCACCAAAAATTCAAAACGGAGAAATATTGTTAAATATTCAGCAGAACAGACAGGGCGGTATTGTTGGTTTGATTTAAATAAAGCAACTTTATAGAAATCGAAGCAAAGATTTCAATGTAGGGGGAGGGCTTCCGGTCATCCCGAAACAAAGAATTACGTGTAAGAAAAACGGGCGGAGTTGAACCCCGCCCCTAATTATGTATTATGTATTATCCAAAAATCAAAGTGTAATATGGTCGATGATATAATTAAGGTAATTTTTATATGCCTGCTTATCGGCAACGATGCGCTTCATTTCATAAAGCTTATTGGGCGGAATAGCATCCTCTTCTTCAGGGGCGAGCTTGCCCTTCATAAGCTTATCAACTGTCAACGAATCGAAAATATCCATTGCAACGATATTATTGCCGCGGAGACACATAACCTGCTTCATCTGACCGTCAACAAGGTTTTCAACAGCCGCACAGCCCATTTGGGTGGCGAGAACGCGGTCACGAAGGGTGGGCGCACCGCCGCGCTGAATGTGAGCAAGGCGCGCGAAACGGGTTTCGATGCCGCTTCTCTTTTCGATCATTTTGCTCAATTCCTCGCCATATTCCTTACCCATACCCTCAGAGGTTATGATAATAAAATTACGTTTGCCTCCTTTTCTTGCTACAACCATTTTTTCGATAACATGGTCGAAATCTGTGGGAATCTCCTTGATAACAGCGGTAACAGCGCCCAAGGCTATGGATGTTTGGAGAGCGATATCACCTGCATCTCTGCCCATTACCTCAACAACAGTACAACGGGAATGGCTTTCGGAAGTATCGCGAAGCTTGTCAACAAGCTGAACAACGGTGTTCATTGCGGTATCAAAGCCGATGGTTGCCTCGGTAGAAGCGATATCGTTATCAATAGTACCCGGGATACCGATACAGGGAACACCTGCATTTGTGAGGGAAACTGCACCGCGGAAGGTACCGTCACCGCCGATGGTGACAATACCGTCGATGCCATGCTTGTCACAGGTGTTGACAGCCTTTGCCAATCCTTCGGGTGTCATAAATTCTTTACTGCGGGCGGAATAGAGCATTGTACCGCCACGGTTTATAATAAAAGAAACATCGCGTTCGTGAAGCTCCTTAACATCGCCTTCGATCAAGCCCTGATATCCGTTATAGATACCCATAACCTCGATACCCTTATAAAGAGCAAGACGGGTGACCGCACGGACAGCCGCATTCATACCGGGAGCATCACCGCCGCTTGTCAAAACGCCGATTCTTTTAATTTGTTTCATTATAGCATCCTCCTCAGGAGTTGTAATTCTTTATACATCGAAAGGATAGCACAAAACAACGGGATTGTCAATAATTTACCAAACGGTTCTAGGGCAAGTTTTTTATGAATATAATAAAAACAAAAAAGCATTGGGAGGACCCTAGAATGACCGACATCGGAATATACAGCGATATTGCCAACCGAACAGGGGGCGATATTTATATCGGGGTGGTCGGCCCCGTAAGAACAGGCAAATCGACACTCATCAAGCGTTTTACCGAAAATCTTATTTTGCCCAACATCGAAACCGACAGCATGAGAGAGCGCGCAAAGGATGAAATGCCACAATCGGCATCGGGAAAAACCGTTATGACCACAGAGCCTAAATTCATTCCCGAAAATGCCGCAAAAATACCTTTGGACGAGGGTGCGGAATGCCGAATCAAGCTTATTGATTGCGTGGGATATATCGTTCCGGGTGTTATGGGATTATCCGAGGAAGGACAGCCCAGAATGGTAATGACGCCTTGGGACAGCGAGCCTCTTCCTTTTGAGAAAGCCGCAGAAATCGGAACAAGAAAGGTTATCGAGGAGCATTCAACAATCGGCATCGTGGTGACCACCGACGGTACTATCGGTGAAATTCCTCGAGAAGCTTACGCAGATGCGGAAAAGCGTGTGATTTCGGAATTGAAGGAGCTTCGAAAGCCTTTTGTTGTTGTTTTGAACTGCGCCCATCCAAATTCTGCTAACAGCCAGAAATTGGCATCCGAGCTTGAGGAAGAATATGACGTTCCCGTATTGCCCATAAACTGCTTGGAAATGGGGGACGGTGACATAAAGGACATTCTCAAGGGCTTACTTTATGAATTCCCTGTGAGAGAAATAAAATTTTCCCTTCCCTCATGGATAGACGTTTTGGAGGAAGAGGACGATTTGAGAAACCGTTTGTTCGAACGTGTTGCATCCACAGCAAAGGGCTTGAAGCGCGTTGGCGAGATAAAGGATGCGGTTTCGGATTTTTCCGACGGAGAAATGAGCGCAAGACTGGAAAGGCTTGACTTAGGCAAGGGCAGCGCAAGGATAGATGTTATTATTCCACACAGCATTTTCTATAATATTCTCGGAGAAAAAAGCGGATTTGAAATCGAAAACGAACGGGAATTGCTGACCATAATGACCGAGCTTTCGGAGATCAAGAAAAAATACGACAAGGTAGCAAGCGCTATCGATGATGTTATGAATGACGGCTACGGTATTGTGATGCCAACAATCGATGACCTTACCTTAGAGGAACCCGAAATCGTGAAGCAGCCCGGCGGTTACGGTGTTAAGCTAAAAGCCAGCGCGCCTTCCATTCACATGATGAAAGCAGACATTGAAACCGAAGTCAACCCGATCGTAGGTACCGAAAGCCAATCCGAGGAATTGGTAAGCTTTTTATTAAAGGAATTCGAGGAAGACCCGAGAAGCATTTGGGAATCCAATATGTTCGGCAAATCTCTTCATGAATTGGTAAGCGAAGGCTTGAACAGCAAGCTTGCCCACATGCCCGACGAAGCAAGAGCAAAGATCGCAGGAACTATTCAGAGGATAATCAACGAGGGCAGCGGCGGTTTGATATGCATCCTTTTATAACACCGTTCACCTTGACTTTTTCGGAATTGCGAAACAAAGAGGTTATAAATATTTGCGACGGAAGCCTTTTGGGATGTGTCAGCGACATCGAATTCGGTTCATGCAACGGCGAAATAACCGCCATCGTTTTGCCGGGGAACGGGATATTGGCTTCCCTCTCGGCAAAAAACCGAATCTGTATTCCATGGAGGGATATCGAAAGGATAGGCAAAGATACCATCCTTGTCAGATTCAAGGAATTGCCTTCGGGAAACAAATGAATCAACCCAAAGCAAAAGAGGCTGCAAAAACAGCCTCTTTTTGTTATTAAATTATGCAAAAATAAGCTTTTTGAGCATGAAATAGTCGATAGAGGTATACTTGCCGTCACCGTTAAGGTCGCAACGCAATGCTGCAGTTTCGGGAACCTTAAGGTCCTCAACGCTCAACATATCAAAGATTACCTTCTTGAGCATCATGTAGTCGGTAGCGGTAAGCTTGCCGTCATTATTAATATCACCAACCATATATTCGGGAGAAGGAGGAACAACCTCTTCTGCATTATAAATGGCGATTTCATCGATCAATGCATAGGGAACGCTGACTGTCTGAGGCAAGGTGAAGGTCACCTTAACATACTGAGCATCCTCACCGACTGCCAACTCATCTGTCCAATATACGATATTCATTTCGGTTTGGGGCGTGATAGTTCCCACGGAAGTGTAAGTCTCGTTATCCGAGGAAATGAATATCTCGATCTTTGCAGGGGCCAAAGCATCGATCGTCGCGCTTGCTGTGCCTACCGTAAAGGTTTTATCGGAGTTCGCAAGGTGGAGCTTCAAGCGGTCGATGGTCTTAATTTCGCCCATGTCAACAATAACAGAGCCTACATAATCGGTACAGTTGTGCCATCTCTGGAAGGCGAACCAAGTATCGTTGGTAGCATCAAAGCCGTTCTGAGCGATACCATCTGTCAAAACATCAGCAAATTTGAACACCCCGTTAACGCTGTCAAGAGCAGGCTTGCCCGAGGGATCGGTAACAGTCTTGTTCAAAGCATCATGCTCGATAGTTTCATAGGTGGTGTCGACAGGAGATTCGGGAACGATAGGAGTTGCACATTCATAAACTGCGATTTCATCTATCAATGCATAGGTAACCGCATCAGTTGCCACGGTAATGCAAACCTTTACATATCTTGCATTCTGCATAACCGAAGTGTTAGTCCAATAAACGACATTAGCATCGCTTACTGTATCAACTGTTCCCGCGGAGGTATATGTTGTTCCGTCGGAAGAAATGAAGATTTCAACCTTCTGGGGTTCGGGAGCATTGATAGTGCCGGAAGCACCGTTCAAGGTGAAGGTCTTATTGGAATTTGCAAGGTGAAGCTTTATGTTATCAATGCCGATCTCTTCACCAAGATCAACAACAAGAGAAGCAACGCCGTTTGTGCAGTTGTGCCATGTTTGAATACCGAACCAGGTATCATTGGTGGCATCAAATCCGTTTTGAGCAATACCGTCTGTCAAAACATCTGCGAAATAGAATACACCGTTGGAGCTATCAAGAGCAGGCTTGCCCGAAAGGTCGGTAACAGTCTTGCCCACAGCCGCATGGTTAACGATCTGGCTGCCATCGGGCAATGCGTAACCGTAAACCTGAACCTCGCTGAACCAGTTTGCGCCTGTGGAGGTATAAGCAAGTCTTACTTGGCTTGTGGTAACCTCTGTAGGAATCTTGTTGATAACAGCCGCATATACATCAAAGTCTTTTCCGCCTTGTGTCCAGCCGGGAATGTGTGTCATATCAAATTCAGCCACATCTGCCCATACGCCGTCTACCAACGCCTGAAGCATCATTTTTGTGGGTTTGGCGATAGCAGAAGCAGTATCAACACACAAATAAACGCTTGCGCCTGTGAGAACCGTAGAAGCAAATTCATCAAAGGTCATATAGCAAGTTTGAGTTTTGTCGATAACGCTTGTGCCATAGTTGGCAGAAGTCCAAATCTTCTTAGAAGCAGAAACCGCGCCGTCGGTCAAAGCAGTTTTGGGATACGAGGAAGAATCGCTCTCCTTAATATTCTCAAGAGTTACAGAAGAACCGAGAAGAAGGTTAGCTTCGCAGATAGCAGGAACGGAGGATGCCTCGCCTGTTACCTTAATGTTATCGATGGTACCCTTTACACCCAAACCGATTCGGTAAAGGGGAATCGTAAGGGTAGAATATGTGCCGTAGCCGTAATAGTCGCCTACAACAAGGTGAGCCAAGCTACTGTGAGGTTCAAAAGCAAGGCTGTCATTTACCACCAAGGTAGTAATGCTGGGCAAACTTCCTACAAGAGGGCCGCCCTCTACCAACTGAACGCCCGCCTGAGGCAAAGCACAGGTAAGAGTGATGTTGGTTTCAACGCCTGCTTGGAGCTTATAATGGTAGATATATTCATATCTGCCGTATACTGTATCGTCAGCTTCGGTAAGAAGAGATTCGAAGCCGATGGTTCCGTCGGGGTCTACGAAGATATTAGTAAATCCGGATTTTGTTTCTCCCAAATATGTCCTGTCTTCGCTTTGGAAGATATATGCTCTTTCGGAGGGAAGCTCGTCCAATTTAATGTCGAAGCTGAGGGTGTTGGGCATACCAACATAATCATATTCGGGCGCTGTGGTAACGTATGATGTTCCGTCAAGAACAAGCTTTCCGTTGGAAACGGTTCCGTTTACTGTTGCATAGGAAGGGACGCCGTTTTCAAAATCGATATTGATGCCGCCTTCGGGAAGATCACGGTTGAAGATGTCCGTATCACCTGCACGCCAAGCAAGCACATCGCGGCGAGCCTTGAAGTTGGAAAAGCTGATCGTACCTTCTGTTGTGCCGGTATCGCTGCCGCACCAGCATTTTTCAGCAACCAAAGTACCCATGGTACGAACACGGTCAATAATATCGGTAAAGGTCAAGCCGTACCAAGCGGAACCAAAGTCGTTCCATATTGAGAAAGCACCGCCGAGCATCCTTTCGTCTGTTTCAGCATAAAGGATGGCATTCTTATTCCATGCGCTCCATCTGTGAAGCTGGAATTCGTTATAAAGATATTCAGCAGATTCATCGGTAAGATAATCTTCAAAAGAATCTCTGACTTGATTGTTCCAACCGGGAACAATATAGAGATAGTTGTTAAGATAGTTAACGATTCCGCAATCCAAAGCAATCGTTTCGCTATAGCCGGAATGAGTAGAATCCCAATAAATAGTATTGTAATCCAAACCGGAATCAAGAGTAGCTCCGTTAAGGAAGCCGTTTGTACCGAAGCTGGACCAGAATCTTGCAGTATAACCGAGAGAGTTAACGTGCTTGATTATTCTGTTAATATAAGCTTCAGACTCTTCGGGGAAAAGATTGGGATATTCATCCATACCGATGTGAATAGTATCGTTAAGAATAACAGGGTTGTCCCCGCCGAGATATTCGGTGAAAATCGATTCTATAAGCTGAACCGTCTGTTCATCACGGATATCCAAAGCTCTGCCCGATGCGCCTTCGTCAACACCGTCTTCTTCCGTGAGAAGTTTGGGAGACCAACCGTCGATATTTACTGTCGAGAAGCAACGCGCATGGTGAGGAGAATCGATTTCGGTAAGGACGGTAACACCGTACTTTTCCGCTTCGATTTGATAATCACGGTATTCTTCCTTTGTATAATAGCCGTCGGTTGCGGTAAGACCGGGAATGTCGCTTTCAAGTCGGAAAGCAGAATATCCGTTTTTACCATTGTCATTTATATGAACATGGATCTCATTAAGCTTGAACCACGCCATATAACGGGTGACATCCATAAGCTCGCTCATAGGCATATAAAGACGTGCAACGTCAATAAGTCCCGAACGAACCTTGTAAGTAGGATAGTCAACTGCTGTGCCGCAGGGGAAATATCCGTCGGCATAAATGCTTTGAACAACAGAAGTACCGCCGTAAAGAAGACCTATTTTAGTAGTAGCGGTAATTTCGATTTTCGAGGTGGTTGCAACCAAGGTATAGCCCTCGGAATCGGAGGTTTGGTTGGAACCGATAGCAAATTTAATATAGTTAGAGGAGGGTGCTGTAGTTGCTATTTTCAAATCAAGTCCCAGCATATCGGCAAAAAAGCCCCGGACAAGCTGGATTTGTTCGCTTGCTTCGCTTCCGTTATAAACCAAAACGGTAGAAGCATTGGGAACGAAGCTTCCGCTTCCGCCTGTCCAATCGCGGATAGCAGGAAGCACGGTAGGTGCGGAATTTGCCGCAAGCACCGTTGAGGTCATGGGGACAACTGCTGTTGCAATCATAAGCACAGAAAGCAACAACGCAAGTTTTCTTTTCATAACTTAGCTCCTTATATATTGTTGGATTTCTATACTTAACATTACCATACTCATGGTTTTTTGTCAATAATAATCATTCCATTTCCCTTTTCAGCAATGCCGCATAGGCTTCTCCGAAGCGGACAATGGCATTTTCCACCTCTTCAACGGTATTTCCGCAGGAACCCGCCTCTACAATAATGCTTCCGTCGCAGATAACCTGATTAAAGCCCGAGCTTCTCAGATTGATAGGTCTGGCAAGGGTTGGATAAATTTCATTAATCTCCTGCTGAAGGTAGGTGGCAAAGGTCAGATTATTCCGCCAATTGGGATGAGTTCCGTATCCGTCGCTCCCCACCACAAGCATCAATTGGGCGCATTTCTCCCCTTCGATCTCGGTCAAAGGCTTTATGTTATTGCCCTCGGAATCAAAAACCGAATCCCTGTGAAGGTCTATAACATATTTTATTGAAGGGTATTTTTCCAATGCCCTTTTCATTCCTTCAAATGAATTATAGTATGCATCATTAAAGCTTTCAATGTCATACATGGTCGTGTCGTGATAATTGGGGATGCCCAATTCGGTCAGCTTATTACTGAGCACCTCGCCTATATGTACCACGGTTTCCTCGGGATTTTCGGAACGGAAGCTTTCCTCGGGGGAATAAAATTCATAGCCCGAAGGAAGATATCTTTCGGTTCCGTGGGTATGTATAATCAAAACCAAGGGCTCCGAAGACGGAATATCCCCCTTTATAGGAAATTCCCTCTCCAGATAATCCGAAAGGTCAACGTCATAATCGGTATTATTATTTAAATATAAGGAAGCCGATTCCCCAATCTCGTACCAGCAAAGGTTCCCTGCGCTTACAAACAAGGCGTCCTCATCGGGAATCGGAGCAACAGACGGCTCCTCAGCCGAGCTTTCTTGGAAGCTTTCTTCCTCAGAGCTTTCCTCTCTCGTTTCCTCAAAGTTCCCTGCATCCAAGGCAAAAACAGGCATATCCTCTGCCCTTGCCACATCACCAAAAAGACCTCCCGTTCCGCCGATATAGGGAAGCTTTTTCACAATAAAGGGAACCGCCGCCAGCGCCCCTATAAACATTCCGACCGATAAGACAAGACACCCGATTTTCATAAGGGCTTGTCTCTGCTTTAAAGTTAATCTTCTTTTCATTTTAATCACATCCTCAGAACAATTATATGCAGAGTATTTCCGAAATATGATTACTTTCCCAAATATTCGTTAATTTCGTTTATGCCGATTTTATGAACCGCTTGGTTGATTGCGCTTGAAATAAGCCTTGCGTTAACATCGGTTATAACATCGCTTTCCTTTGGGGTTACAAACATATCCCTATCCCTGCCCGAAAGAATGGCTTTTACCGTTTGGGCAAAGCCCTCGTCATATTCGCCCATGTGCTCCTCTAAAATATCATAAGCTAAGGTGGGGCCGTCTACTACCATGGGAACTCCGATAGAAATTACAGGGCAGCCCAAAAGCCCCTTATCAAGGGCAATTCTTTTATTAGATACGCCCGAGCCGGGGGCTATACCGCTGTCGGAAAGCTGAACCGTCACACCAAGGCGCGACAACCGCCTTGCCGCAAGGGAATCGATTATAATAACGCATTTGGGCTTTATGGCGTCGCAAACGCTTTTTACAATTTCAGCCGATTCGATTCCCGTTTGTGCCAGAACTCCGGTTGAAATAGCCGCAAGATTACCGAATCCCGCATTGCTGTAAAGGTCAATATCCAATGATTCTATATGACGTGTCACCAAAAGCTTATTAACCGTCTTTGGCCCCAAAGAATCCGCTGTAATTTCAATATTACCCAAGCCTGCCACAAGAACACAGCCCATTTCCCTGGGCATAAGGCTTTTTATTTCACGAGATAAAACCTCTGCCGCCTTGTGCAATGTTACCGAATCGGCTTGCCAAAGCTTTCCCGAATCCAAGGTTATATATTTTCCTGCCGCTTTCCCCGATCTTCTTTCCCCTTCGCCCGGTTTAACTGTTGCTACAGTAACATCAAACCCGCCCTTGTTCTCCTCTTTTATCTCAATACCCGATTCTTCACCGTGTAATTCATGGACTTCCAATGCCAAATCTGTGCGTTTTTCAAACATTTTTCTATTCCCCACCCGATTTTTTATTAATAATTCCCCAAAATAAAATTTTTATAATTTTTTTCGAAATACCTATTGCAAAATCAAAAAAAGTGTGGTATTATGGTGTGGTTCCAAAAATAAATGGGAGGTTACAAGTGCATGCCTAACATCAAATCTGCTAAAAAGCGTGTAAAGGTTACTGAAACTAAGACACTTCAGAATAAGATGTTCAAGTCCGCTATGAAAACTTCTGTTAAGAAGTATAAGGCTGCCATTGCCGAAGGCAATAAGGCTCTCGCGGAAAAGACTTATCTTGAAGCTGTCGGCATGGTTGACAGAGCTGTTTCTAAGGGCATTCTTCACAAGAATAATGCCGCTCGTAAGAAGAGCCAGTTCACCAAGCTTCTCAACGGTTTAGCCTAGGTGATAATTTAAGGCGGCGAACCGAAATTTGTCGCCTTAAATAAATACGCGGGTGTAGTTCAATGGTAGAATTCCAGCCTTCCAAGCTGGCCGCGCGGGTCCGATTCCCGTCACCCGCTCCAAATTCCACTTTGGCGTAGCTTTTACGCAAAACAATTGAATGTGCCTTTAGCTCAGCTGGATAGAGCAACTGCCTTCTAAGCAGTAGGTCGGG
>CAZYRT010000008.1:0-61947 GCA_964650045.1 uncultured Ruminococcus sp. | reverse complement strand
GCAGATTTGAGCTTCGTAACCCCGATGCAACCTGCAACCCCTATTTCTGCTATGCGGCTATTCTTATGGCAGGTCTTGACGGTATCAAGAACAAAATCGACCCTCATGCAAACGGTTGGGGTCCTTATGATGTGAACCTTTATCATCTCAGCGACGAGGAAAAGGCAAAGCTTTCTCATCTTCCCGTTTCTCTTGACCAAGCTTTGGATGCTCTGGAAAATGACCATGACTATCTTACCGAAGGCGGTGTCTTCCCCGAAGAACTTATTAACAACTTCATCAAAGCGAAAAGAGAAGAATGCCGTCAGCTTGCGGCAATTCCCCATCCTGCAGAATTTGACAGATATTATAATCTTTAATATTTACGGGGCTGTTTGTAACAGCCCCGTTTTTGAATTGTTAACAATAGTTTACTTGACACAAAGCTTTAATGGGAGTAGAATATTGTCATCAAATATCGGGAGTTTTAAATGAAAATCGATTGGAAATCCTGCTTTAAGGTAGGAATAAGTATTTTTATTTTATACCTTTGCATCTACTTTCTGCCTAATGCATTGAATCTTATTAAAATCATTGCAAACGCTGTTATGCCTGTTGTATTGGGTATTGTAGTGGCATATATTGTCAATATTTTAATGGGATTTTATGAACGTTATTATTTTCCGAAAACGAAAAAGCAGATTTTAGTCAAAAGCCGCAGACCTGTATGTATGGTAGCCGCCTATTTGACATTTATTGGTGCGGTTGGAATTACAATCGCATTGATGGTTCCTCAGCTTGTGGATTGTGTGAAAGTTCTTGTTTCAAAATTCCCATCTGCATACAGCGCTGTTATTTCAAAACTGGATGAATGGAATATATTCACCGATGATCTTTTGAATCAACTGAAAAATATTGATTGGAAATCCCGTCTTGACCAAATTCTTTCGGTTGTAGGTTCGGGATTAGGAAGCGCATTTGATATTGTTGTAGGCACTGTTTCAAGTGTCATTTCGGGTACTGTTACAGGTGTGCTGGCATTCGTTTTCTCCATTTACGTTCTTCTCAGCAAGGAGACCTTGAAAAACCAATGCGAGCGTCTTTTCAAATGGATAATGGGAAAAAGACGTTACTGCAAATTTATGCATGTTGTAGCCATCGGAAACGATTGCTTCCGCAGATATATTGTAGGTCAATGTATCGAGGCTGTGATTTTGGGTGTCCTTTGCGCTATAGGTATGATGATTTTGGGCTTGCCCTACCCTTCCATGATAGGCGTTTTGATCGCATTCACCGCATTGGTTCCCGTTGCAGGAGCATATATCGGCGGTGGATTGGGCGCGTTTATGATATTCACCGAATCGCCCATAAAGGCTTTAATATTTATTGTTTTCCTTGTTATCCTTCAGCAATTGGAAGGAAATCTTATTTATCCCCGCGTGGTAGGCTCGTCTATGGGCTTGCCGGGTATCTGGGTTTTGGCGGCTGTTACCGTGGGCGGCAGCTTGATGGGAGTTTTGGGTATGCTTTTAAGTGTTCCCATAGCGGCTATCATCTACCGTTTGCTTAAAGAAGCAGTAAACGATGATGAAAGGTCGGAAAACAGAAAGATTTTCAAGAAAACTACCTAAATAATTATCCACGGAAAATAGAATCCACATAGAGCAATTAATAACATCTATCCATCAAAATAATTCCCACAAAATGATACCCATTTATTCCCACAGATATAGTCGAAAAATCAATTCCTGTTTTTTCCTCGGTGGGCAGAGATACAATAGCTTTCGGCAGAAATATTTTCGAATATCTTTTCCGTAAATTTACAGATATCAGGTCGATTTCAGACGGTGAATCGGCGGAAATTCCTTTTTGGAGCATTCTTGCCGAATAATTTCCGAATTTTTCAATTTGATTTTTTCGCTTTCTGTGGAAAAATAAAAACGGAGGCGAAATCATGAAAAAAGCATTACAAATATTATTGTTTTCGACGATTATTTTTGTACTGTGCGCAACCGCTGTATCGGGCGCGGAATACACAGTTGTAAAAGGCGACAGCCTTTGGAAGATCGCCGTAAAACACGAAATCGGGTTAAGCGAGATAATTCAAGCTAATCCCCAAATCGAAAATCCAAATCTGATATATCCTAACCAAATAATAACCATTCCCGAAAGGGACGATTCTGTTTATGAATACGAACAGGAGGTTATACGTTTGGTTAACAATATCCGCAAGGAAAACGGTTTGAATACTCTCCAATATGATTGGCAATTATCTAGAGTTGCCCGTTACAAATCTCAGGACATGCACGACAAGGGATATTTTTCCCATACCAGCCCAACCTACGGTTCACCTTTTGATATGATGAAAAGCTTTGGTCTAAGCTATAGATCCGCAGGAGAAAATATTGCGAAAGGATATAAGACTCCCCAAGCGGTTGTTGACGGTTGGATGAATTCATCGGGACACCGCGCCAATATTCTCAGTTCATCCTATACAAAAATCGGTGTAGGCTATGTTGCCGACGGAAATTATTGGACTCAAATGTTTATAGGATAAAAAGAAGGCTGCAAAACCAGCCTTCTTTTACTTTTAGATTATAACTTATTCAAACATATATTTGGTGTCGAGGAGGGAGAGAATCTCCAAAACGGCGTTATTATAACCGCTAACCTTGCCAAAATCGGGGATTTTCAAATCACCTGCAAAAACCGAATCTATCTGTTGGTTGTGATTCCCAATAGCCTTTTTGTACTTTTCGGCAAATTCTGTTTCCGTCATTTCCATGTCCGAAAGCATTTCCTTAAATCCCAAAAGATAGCCCTGATCCACATCCCTTAATTCCCTGTCGGGATGACCTTCAATAAAAGCAATTTTTCTTTTTATAATTTCTTCAAGAGTTATATTTTTCATTTTAATCCTCATCCTTTGTAAACAGCAAAATATCCTCAACCCGACAATCCAAAATATTGCACAAATCGTTTAAGGTAACCGTGCTTATAGGCTTGTTGTGCTTTAATCTATCCAGCAGGCTTCGGCTGATTCCATGCTTGTTAACAAGAGTATACGTGGTAATACCTTTTTCCTTCATTGTACGATAAAGGGGTTCGTATGATATCATAATCTGCACCTCTTCATCAGTATAATTTATGCTCTTTCTATTGACAATTGTCGATATACCGAGTATAATATTATTGTCGTTTTATAGACAATATATTCATAAAGGAGATTTACATAATGGTTAGAAAAATACTTGGTGGATTTTTGTTTGTTCTTGCAACATTGGTTTTGATTGGCTCTATATCCAATGGTTCTTTTATGAGTGATCGTGGTTCATCGGCTGCAACATATGGTGCGTTTGTTGGTACAATGCTCCCGATTGTTGCAAATGTACTGGCTGGCATTTTTCTTATAAGATTTGATGATGTTTGCAAAAAACGTACATTGAAGGATTTAAAGCGAGAAAAAAGCAATGTTCTAAAATTGTTTTATTCATTGTGATTTATGCTGTATTTATGTTTTTTGCAGGAATTGGCGCAGGTGCATCCGGAACAGACAATTATCTTTTAGCTTTTGTTATATCGGCGCTTCCTTATTTTGTGCCTATGATGATTTTTGCTATAATGCTCGGTATTTACGCAACTCCTTATTGGGCTTGCCAAAAAAATTTTAAGTTGGATGATTTGATGCAAAATGAGTACCTTTCCGCAAGTGAAGCTTTTTGTTCTTACTCTGAAGACAATTCTGTGATTGCGAGCAATAAAATAATTTTCTTCACCAAAATCTTTTGCACAATTCCTTTCGCACAGATCGACTCAGTAGAATTCAAAAATATCGGTGTTGAGCAAGACGTTGTGTTTAAACTAAGAAATGGGAAAAAGATTGAGATTGTTGCAAATAAAAAGAAATATGACAATATTATTTCTGCCATCACCGCACATGAGCAATCAGACAATCTTTAATATATTGACACATTATTCATTATATTAAATTACATTGGTCAATCAATTCACTTGCTTTTTAAAGGTTCGCCTGCAATATTGTAGGCGAATCTTTTCAGTTTAAATCAAGGAGGAATTGCAATGTTAATATTAATTATTCGGTTTCGGTTTAGAAAGACGTATATGTTAATCGGAATATCAAAAACGGTAAAAACAGATTTTATTTAATAGAAAACCTTATGCAATGGCTGACTCTTAGTCAGCAAAAAAGCCCGAACGCGAAAGCATTCGGACTTTTTTGTAGTTTGATATAAATCTATTCAGCTCTCTTACCAAGCATATAAACCTGTTCTTCTTTGAAGGACTTCCAATTGCCCTCCATAATAGCATTACGGATCTTTTCCATAAGCTTATTATAGAAATAAAGGTTATGAATAACACAAAGGCGCATACCGAGAAGCTCTCTCGCCTTGAAAAGGTGGCGGATGTATGCTCTTGTGTAGGTCTTACAAACGGGGCAATCGCAGTTTTCGTCAATGGGACGAGGGTCGAGCATATATTTTTGGTTATTAAGATTCATCAAGCCCTGGCTTGTGAACAAATTACCGTGGCGGGCATTACGGGAAGGCATAACGCAATCGAAAAAGTCGATACCTCTGTCAACCGCCTCAAGAATATTAACGGGAGTTCCAACGCCCATAAGGTAACGGGGCTTATTCTGAGGAAGATGCGGCTCGCAAACCTCGATAACACGGTACATTTCATCGGCTGTTTCGCCAACGGCAAGACCGCCCAAGGCATAACCGGGAAGGTCAAGCTGGGTAATTTCCTTTAAATGGCGAACACGAATATCGTCATAAATACCGCCCTGACCTATACCGAAAAGCATTTGGTGAGGGTTTATTGTTTCGGGAAGAGAATTTAATCTTTCC
Organism: uncultured Ruminococcus sp.; assembly: GCA_964650045.1. Taxonomy (GTDB): domain Bacteria; phylum Bacillota; class Clostridia; order Oscillospirales; family CAG-382; genus Coliplasma. Next base: position 57,097 of record CAZYRT010000008.1, on the reverse strand, counting down.
ATTTCGGCAACACAACGGTAAAGCCAGCGTGTTGTACGGTCAACCGAACGGTTCATATAATTTCTGTCGGCAACAGAGGAGGGGCATTCATCAAAAGCCATTGCGATAGTAGAGGCAAGCTTCGATTGGATCTGCATACTTACCTCGGGGCTCATGAATATCTTTGCGCCGTCCATGTGAGACTGGAAGGTAACCCCTTCTTCGGTTATATTACGAAGCTGTGCAAGAGAGAACACCTGGAATCCGCCCGAGTCGGTGAGAACAGGCTTGTCCCAATTGAAAAACTTATGAATACCGCCAAGCTTATAAACAACATCCTCGCCGGGACGGACATGAAGGTGATATGTATTGGAAAGCTCCACCTGACAAGCAATATTTTTCAAATCACCTGTGGAAATACCGCCCTTAATGGCGGCAGAGGTTCCCACGTTCATGAAAACGGGAGTTTGAATATCGCCGTGAACTGTTTTAAATGTACCTGTACGGGCTGTACCGCAGGTTTTATGTATTGTAAAGCTCATAAAAATTACCTATCAAAATATTTTTCTATTTCCCGTTTGGGAAGCTTTTTTATAAAAGGTCTGCCATGAGGGCAATAACGCAAGGAAGGATTCTCGGAAAGCATTTTTACAACATTTTCATCATCTTCAGGACGGTTTTTAATGCCTGCCTTCAATGCCGCCTTGCAGGCAACAGTATACAAGGCTCTGTCGCAACGCTCCTCAAAGGAAAGACCGTTTCCTTCGGAAAGTGTCTTTGCAAAATCCTCAAGAATTGAAGAAAGCCCTTTTAGATTTCCCAAAGTGGAAGGAACAGTACGAACGATTATGCTGCCCTCTCCGAAATCCTCGATTTTAAAACCCTTCTCCTCGAGAAAATCGGCATTATCAAGAAGTATCGCCGCGTTTTCTCTGCCTACAACAGCAGGAACACCTGCCAAAAGCTCCTGAACATGAAGCTCCTTGCTTTTCGCAAGCTTTTCATAAAGTATTCTTTCATGGGCTGCGTGTTTATCGATTATAAGGACATTATCCTCGGTTTCAACAAAAATATAGGAATCATAAGCCTGACCTATCATTCGCCAAGAGGGGTGCATGGGTTCAATAACAGTTTGTATTTCTTCCTTTTCCTCTTGAACCGCATTTTGTTCAAGGCTATCCTTGAAAACAAAGGTGGATTCACTCGGCATTAGGTCATCCTCTCCGATGTTCGCTTTAAATTCATTTACTGACTTTTGAACAGGAGCAAATTCGGGTTCATCCTTGGGAAAGAAATACACTTCTCTCGAAGCAGGCACTTGCTCACGAAGGGGAATTGAAAATTCCTCTGATTTCAAGCCTTCTGTATCAAAAATAGGTGTTTCCTCTTGGATTGAGGTTTGAGAAATTTTGTCAACCGATTCTCCCAAGGGCTTGTCCTCGGGCTCTGCTTCAAGAGCATTTTTAGCCGCATAATATACCGCGCGGAAAACATCCTTTTCACTGGCAAACTTAATTTCGGTTTTGGCAGGATGGACGTTAACATCGGTAAGTTCAGGGTCTAATGTTATAAACAGCACACAGCCCGGATATTTACCGCGAGGAATAAAGGAACGGAAGGCTTCCTCGATAGCCGCCTGAGCTGTCTTGCTTTTAACATATCTGCCGTTGATGAAAACATTTTGCATATTACGGCTTCCGCGGACAGCATCGGGCAAGGTTATATATCCCCTTGCGCTGACACCGTTTATTTCATAATCTGCCTCAACAAGGCTTTTTGCAAATTCACGTCCGAAAACCGAATATATAGCCGAATACAGCTTGCCGTCGCCCGATGTGGTGAATTTTCTTTCACCGTCGCTTATAACGGCAAAGGATATTTCAGGATGAGAAAGAGCCATTTTTTCGGCAACGCCGATGCATGATGCACCTTCGGTTCCGTCTCTTTTCAAAAACTTCTGTCTTGCGGGAGTGTTATAAAAAATATCACACATGGAAACCGTGGTTCCGTCGGGACATCCTGTATCGACCATTACGATTCCGTTTTCGTCGGATGTAAGCCTTGTACCCATTTCCTCGCTACGGTGCTTTGTAACGATAGTCAGCCTTGAAACCGAGCCGATTGCCGCCAAAGCCTCACCGCGGAATCCAAGCGAACGTATACCGTTGATATCGTCACCGCAGGAAATTTTGCTTGTGGCATGGCGAAGCAAGGCTTTCGGAATATCCTCTCGCAAAAATCCGCATCCGTCATCGGTAACACGCAAAAGGCTTCTGCCTCCGTTTTTGATTTCCAGAGTAATATTCTTTGCCCCGGCATCTATTGAATTTTCAATTAATTCTTTTGCTGCGGATGCAGGTCTTTCAACAACCTCGCCTGCGGCAATAAGATTCGCAGTTTGTGCATCCAGAATATTAATAATTCCCAATTAGTCCAGCTCCTTTTTAAGCTCATACAAAATTGTAATGGCTTCATAGGGGGTCAAAGTATTTATGTCAAGAGTTCTCAATCGCTCAATAACTCTTTCTTCGCAGATAGATTCAAAGCTTATATTGACCTCATCCTGCTTTTTTGCTTTTACAACAGGAGCAGAAGAATTTTCCAAAAGTTCTGCCAAAACCTGCTTTGCGCGGTTTACTACAGAATCGGGCACACCTGCAAGGTGAGCAACCTCGATACCATAGCTGTCGTCGGCAGCGCCTTTTACTATTTTACGAAGGAAAACCACGTCATTGCCACGTTTTTTCGCGGCAATATTATAGTTTACAACACCTTCTGTTTCACCCTCAAGCTCGGTAAGCTCATGATAGTGAGTTGCAAAAAGGGTTTTCGCGCCGATTTTTTTAGAGGTATATTCTACAACGGCTCTTGCAATACTCATACCGTCATAGGTGCTTGTTCCTCTGCCGATCTCATCGTAAATTATAAGGCTGTTTCTCGTTGCATTCTTCAAAATATCCGCAACCTCGTTCATTTCCAACATAAATGTGGAATTGCCGCTGGCAAGGTCGTCGGATGCGCCGACACGAGTAAATACTCTGTCGGCTATGCCGATTCTCGCCTCGGTTGCAGGAACAAAACAGCCTGCTTGAGCAAGCACCACGCAAAGAGCCACCTGGCGCATATATGTAGATTTACCTGCCATATTGGGACCTGTGATCAGCATCATACGGTTGGCGCCGCAATCCAAAAAGCAATCGTTGGGGACAAAATAATTTCCGTCAAGGAACCGTTCCACAACAGGGTGACGGCTGTTTTTCAAAATGATTTTATCCGAACGGTCGATTTCGGGGCAAACATAGCCTTGTTCTCTTGCTATTTCGGCATTGGAGCAATAAACGTCCAATTCAGCGATAGCATTTGCCGCAAGCTTTATTCTATCAAGGGCTTTCAGCACATAATCCCTGAGAGAAACGAAAAGCTCATATTCCAAAGCATAAAGTCTGTCTCTTGCGCCGATAACACGGCTTTCGGTTTCTTTTAATTCGGGAGTTACATATCTTTCTCCCGTTGACAAGGTTTGACGTCTTATGTAATCGTCGGGAACCTGAGAAAGGAAGGATTTGGAGACCTCGATATAATAGCCGAAAACTCGGTTATAACCTACCTTCAAGGTTTTGATTCCGGTTTTTTCTCTTTCCAATTCCTCGATCTTTGCTATCCATGCTTTGCCGTTTGTGACCATATCATAAAGCTCGTCTACAGCGGCATTACAGCCTCGCTTAATTATTCCGCCCTCTTTAAGGGTAATGGCAGGCTCCTCTGCAATGGTATTTCCGATAGCCTCGGCAACTTCGGTCAAAGCATCTATTTCCGAATCGATACGCTTCAAAGCCTTTGTTTTGGCATTTGCCAAAAGGTCCTTTATCATGGGGAACAGGAGAATGGTCTTTTCAAGAGATTTCAAATCCCTTGCATTGGCTGTGCCGTAAACCAATCTTGTGGTAAGACGTTCGATATCGGTTATTCCTCTCAATACCTCCCGAAGCTCATCTCTTAAAACACCGTCGGTATAAAGCTCGGAAACCGCATCCAAACGGGAACGGATAGCACTCTCGTTAACAAGAGGTTTTTCGAGATGACGGCGCAAAAGTCTTGCGCCTGCGCTTGTTTTGGTACGGTCTATCGCCCAAAGAAGAGAGCCTTTGCGCTGTTTTGTACGCATTGATTCCGATATTTCAAGATTTCGTCTTGAAGCCGAATCAATGCCCATAAATTCATCGCAGGAATAGAAATTGATTTTTTGAAGATAAGAAAGATCGATTTTTTGAGTATTTTTAATATATGAAAGCAATCCGCCCACAGCGCGAACGGCATAATCGCTGTCGGTTTTGGGTGAATCACCGTAGATTTCGAAAATAATGTCCGAGGCTGTTTTTGCGTCGAAGCAATCATCCTCAAGATTTGAAACGAGGGTATTGAACCTTCCGCCGAAGGATTGGGAAAGCTCTTTAGGAAAATCGGTTCGGCAGATAAGCTCGCTTGGAATATACGCTGCCGCCTCGGAAAGTACCCTTGCATTAAGGTTATCCCCGAGAATTTCGGTTGCGGAGATCTGGCCCGTTGACACATCCGCAAAAGCTATACCGCATCCGAAACCATCAATATATGCGGCAGAAATATAGTTGTTTTTCTTTTCATCGAGATAACCGCCCTCGGTTACTGTACCGGGGGTTATTATTCTGATAACGTCACGTTTAACAAGGCCCTTCGCGGTCGCAGGGTCCTCCATTTGCTCACAAATTGCAACACGGTAGCCCCGTGAAACCAATTTCGCAATATATCCCTCAACAGCATGATGGGGCACACCGCACATAGGCGCCCGTTCCTCAAGCCCGCAATCCTTGCCTGTAAGCACAAGTTCAAGCTCTCGGGAGGCTGATTTTGCATCCTCGAAAAACATTTCGTAAAAGTCACCTACACGGCACATTAAAATGCAATCGGGATGAGATTGTTTCACCTCGAGATATTGCTTCATCAGCGGCGAAAGTGCCATAAAAAACCTCCGTTGGGGATAGAATCAAAATAAATAATAAAAAATCGTTGTAGGTTTTCCGCGGAATTCCGCGGAAAACCTTTTTATACAATAGAATTTTGTATTTTTCGAGGACATGCGCCTCGAAAAATACTCCTTAGAGTTTTGCGAGCGGCGAAGGGGGATCCCTGAACATCGAAGATTTTTAGGGCATAGCAGCTAGGCGCGAGCGCACAAAACTCACAAGCCGATTGAAAATTTCATTTTCAATCGAAAGCTTAGCGCTCCTTAGTGGCAGCCGCCGCAGGTAGAGCAATCATGAGTGCAGTTTGCAGATTCGGGGTCGATTGTAAACTGAACAGCCTGATTGATAGCAGCAACGATTTCGGAAAGAGCCGCTTCGGCATCTCTCATAGCGGAAAGAGATTTGTTTTCGCTGATAGTGTCATAAATTTCGCGGAGACGGGTGGAAAGGCTTTCGATAAGGTTGTTATCTCTTTCTTCCTCGGGCTTGCCGCCTTCGGTTTGAAGAAGAGTTGCCTGAACATTATATTCGCTGATCAATTTTGCAAGATCTTCATCAGCATCATAAGCCTTTTTTGCTTCGTTGTATGCCGCAAGCTCTTCGGTTGCTGCAAGTGCATTTTTGAGATTTTCGATTGCATTTCTCATTGTTTCGTTCATTGTTTTTTATTTCCTTTCGGTTTTAAATTATTTTTCCGTTTAATAAATAAGCTCCTGCAGTCTCTATCTTAACATCGATAAATTCCCCTGCTTTTATAGGTTTATCAAAAATTACGAGCTTATTTTGAGTAGTTCTTCCGCAGGGAAGACCGTTTTTGTTAAAGCCCTCGGAAAGGACACGAACCGTCCTTCCGATAAATTTATCGTTAAGTTCCTGGGCTATCTCGTTTTCCATATCCGAAAGAGCCTTGAAGCGCTCATTGGATATTTCTCTGGAAATCTGTCCCTCCATGTTTGCAGCAATGGTTCCCAAACGTGGAGAATAGATAAAGGTATAGATCATATCAAATCCCACCTGTTTCACAAGAGAAAGGGTATCGGCAAAATCCTCGTCTGTTTCCGTGGGGAATCCGCAGATTATATCGGTGGTAAGAGATATTCCGGGGCATTTTTCCTTGATTTCAAAAGCCTTTTCCAAATACTGCTCTCTTGAATATTTGCGGTTCATCAATTTCAAAACTCTCGTGGAGCCCGATTGAACAGGTAGATGAAAATGCTTTGCAATGTTGGGAGTTTGAGCAATGGCATCAATAAGTTCACTTGACGCATCCTTAGGGTGGCTTGTCATAAAGCGCACTCTGTATTCACCCTCAAAGGAAGCACATTCCTTTATAAGCTCGGCAAAACTGCAACCTCCGTTAAAGGAATTAACATTCTGACCGAGAAGTGTAATATCCTTATATCCTGCTTCGACCAAGCTCTTGACCTCGGCAACAACATCCTCTTTTCTGCGAGAACGCTCATGTCCTCTTGCATAGGGAACCACACAATATGTGCAGAAATTGTTGCATCCGTACATAACGGGAACCCAAGCCTTATAATTGCTTTCACGTTTAACAGGCATACCCTCGCTTATTATTCCGAATTCGTTGTGAGGTTTGTCTGTTACAAAGGAAACTCTCTTTTTAGAATCAAGAGCCGTTTTAACAATTTCGGGAAGGCGGTAAAGCATATCGGTGCCGAACACAAAATCAACATAGGGGTAGCTTTTGTATATTTGCTCACGTCGGTGAGCCTGCTGAGCCATACAGCCGCACAAACCGATTTTTATGCTTCTGTCCTTCTCTTTTCTGCCTTTGAATTGACCTGCTTCCGACAATGCGCGTATTTCCGCATGCTCGCGAATAGCGCAGGTATTTATTATAACCATATCTGCCAAGGAATCATCCTCGGTTATTTCATAACCGCATAATTCCAATGCGCCTGCAATACGTTCACTGTCATTTTCATTTTGCTGACAGCCGAATGTTATAACACAAGCCTTCTTTCCCTTGGTTTGGGATTGAAGTGAATAGGCTATATCATATTGTTTTTCAATTTCGGTTTCTTTAATGTAAATTTCGTTCATTAGAATGGTGTTCCTGCACAAATATAAATTTCTTTTAAATATTGATTTTCATTGTAATTTTCTATTTCAACTTTTCCTCTTGAAGCAGAGGAATGTATTATTTCTCCGTTCCCCAGCCACATGGCAACATGACCTTTGAAAAACAGTAGATCTCCTCTTTCAAGCTCATAAAATGGGATTTCCCTTAAATTAGGGGATTTGCCTATATCCGCATCACGCCAAATATCCATTCCGCAAAAGCGATAGGCATTAAAGCACAAACCCGAACAATCTATTCCAAAAGGAGTTCTTCCGCCCCAACGGTATTGAACGCCCAAATAGCTTTTTGCAACATTTACTATATTTTCTCTATCCGATTTAAGCAAAATGGGAGAAATAAGATTTTTATTAATATAATAAGTCTGACCGTTGGCATAGGTAACATAAGCATAACGGCTGTTGTTCGGGGAGATTTCAGCTTTTATTCTTGCGCCACGAGGCAAGGCAAAAGCAGGGCGAAGCTTGTATCTTCCTTGAAAAAGAAGGTCTGCAAAAGGCGCGGTTACAATATGATCGGGTTCAAAAAGCTTTTTAAAAAGCGCATCCTTTGAGACCCAGCCTTTATAGCCGTAATCTGTTTTAATTCTGTAAAATTCCCTTGTTTCCTCCAAAATCTCGGCATTATCGCCGTAAAGAACCTCGTCCGCTTGCTGCGACATATAATCGGGAGACTTAAATAGGGGAGCAAAAGGCGCAGAAACTAACATCAAAAATCATCCTCTTATCAAATTTTTGTCATGGATAAATAAGTAAAACAAACGAAAAATAAATCTGAAAGGAGTTGATATTCTGAAATTTTTAAAACATCTTTTGGCTTTGTCGATAGTTTTCGCGCTGCTTCAAACCAACGTATCCGCCGATTCAAAAAGGATCAATTGGTTTTTCAAAAGCAGAGGAAACAATTCCTGTCCGGAAATTATGGGAGGTGAGCAGATAAAAGGTCTCGAAAACTGCCTTTATCTGGGGCCCGAAGGGGATAAAACCGTTTATCTGACCTTCGATGCAGGATATTCCAACGAAAATGTAGAAAGCATCCTCAACACATTAAAGGAAAATAACATCAAAGCCGCATTCTTTATTCTTCCCGGAATAATCAAAAACAGCCCCGAAACTGTTAAAAGAATGGCAGAAGAGGGGCATTTAATATGCAACCATACAACCACCCACGAGGATATGTCTAAAATAACCTCTATTGAAGAATTTGAAAAGGAATTAAAGGGTGTGGAGGAAGCATACAAAGCTTTGACGGGAAAGGATATGGAAAAATATTTTCGTCCGCCCGAGGGAGCTTTTTCCGAAAAAACGTTGGAATTCTGCCGAGAATTAGGCTATACACCTGTTTTTTGGTCATTCGCTTATGCAGATTGGGACAACGTAAAACAGCCTGACACCGAAAAAGCAAGAACAAAAATACTTGATAATGCTCATGACGGTATGGTGCTTTTGCTTCATCCCACAAGCAAGACCAACGCAGATATTCTCACCTCGGTTATCGCTCAATTAAAGGAAAGAGGATATACCTTCGGCACATTAGACGAGCTTTCCGAAAAATTGGGCATTTAAAAAATCCTATTCGTTTTATTATACTCTAAACAAAATAATAAATCAATGATTTAATCAAAAAAGATATGCTTACATCGCATATCTTTTTTCGTTATAGCTTGAAACAAAAATCATTCAGCATATTCTTTTATTTTATCTATAGCGCTTTTTTCAAGACGGGAAACATAGCTTCTCGATATTCCCAGCATATTCGCCACATCTCTTTGGGGATATGCCTTTCCGCTTTTGTTTAGCCCGTATCTAAGCATCATTATTTTACGTTCGCGGTCAGTCAAAACAGTTTTTATTGCATGGACAACCTTTTCCAGCTTTATTTTTCTATCAATGGAATCCACAATATCATCTGGGCAGGCTATTATTTCGAGATATGTAAGAGGGTTTCCCTCTTTATCCACATCCACAGGATCGTTTATGGAAGTAACACCCGAATGCTTCTTTTGAGAACGGAAATACATCAATATTTCATTTTGAAGACATTTTCCTGCATAAGTAGCAAACTGAGCACCTTTTGTTACATCAAAGCTGTCGATAGCCTTGATCAATCCGATTGTACCTACCGAAATAAGGTCATCCTGATCCTTGGCTGTTGTGTAATATTTTTTTACAATATGAGCAACAAGGCGGAGATTATGCTCAACAAGCTTGTTGCGGGCAGAAATATCTCCGTTATGGGCTTTTATAAAAAGCTCTTTTTCCTCTGCTTTGGGCAAAGGAGGGGGAAATGAATGAGTATCGGAGGTTCTCAAAAGCAGACAAAAGCATTTTGAAACCACCGATAAAAGAAAAGACAGCAAAAAAATCACCTCTGCAAATTATATGCGAGAGGTGATTTTGTTATGTTAAATAAATTCCGCGCCCTTGGATATCATAATCTCGCGAACGGTTTTTCCGTTTATGTCGCGGGGACATACATTGTTTTCAACACAAAGGGCAGCAGCGATACCTGCGGCTTCTCCCGACGCACGGGCGCAGGGCTGAATACGCAAACTGCTTTGAGCAATAAATTCGGCACCAAGGCATCTTCCTGTTATGAAAAGGTTATCAAAGCCCTTTACAACAAGGGTTTTATAGGGGATTTCATACCAAGGCTTGCCGTCGTCTGCTTCATCGCTGTGTCGCTCACATTTCAGCTTCCAGCCGTGAACATCAACGGGATAGTTGGATTGGCTGAACATATCGTCAAATTTACGTCTTGCCAGAAGGTCCTCTGCCTTCAAAACATATTCTGTGATAATATTACGGCTTTCGCGGATGCCCACCATGGGAGCAATTTCGGAAATATAGGCATCTTCAAAGCCGTCAAAATACTTTTTATAGAAATTCAAGTGACGCAAGACCGCCTGCTTACCTTCGAGTTGGGCATTTGTCAAATGATCGGGGTCGGTGCCGTCGATCTTTTCGAAAAATTCGGGGCAGTTAAATGCAACGCAATTCTTTCTTGCCGCGCAGGGGAAGCATTGCCAATATGCCTTATCCTCAAGGACAAGGTCGCCGTTTGCAATAGCCTCGTCAAAAACCTCGGAAAAGGCACTTGCATCCGAAGCAGTACAGCCGCCGTATATTTGACCGTTCCAATAGCCTGCATCACAGGTTTTGCCTGTGGTTTCAATCAAACGGAGGATATATTGACCGAATTTTTCGGTATCAACATTAGAAAGAATATATCTCAGAGAAATAGGCTGATTTTTTCCTGTTTCGGGGTTGCCCTTGGTATATTCAGCGCCTGCACGAACGCAAACGTCGCCATCGCCTGTTCCGTCAATGAATATCTTCCCCTTAATAAGACCGAGACCTTTTTTATTGGCAACTACTATAGAAGTAACCTTGCTGTTTTCTACAACAGCATCAGCGATGAATGTATGGAAAAGAACCCTTGCGCCTGCTTCAACACACATTTTTTCAACCACAGCCTTAAGCAAAAGAGGGTCGAAATTAGCTCCGCCTTTAATACATCCGCCGATCTCCTCCAGCTTTTCCTTGACTATATTGGAAATATAGGAGCATTGAGGATTTCTTCCGTCAGGAATATGAGAATGCATCAAGGGCAAAACCAAAGCGTTTGTAGCGCTTCCGCCTAATGAGCCGAATTGCTCAACAACCAAAACATCCTTGCCCATATCAGCCGCAGACTTTGCGGCAAAGGCACCTGCAACACCGCCTCCGCAAACAACTATATCGGCTTCGGCAAAAATAGGAAGAGATGAATAATCCATAATTTAATTCTCCTTTATTATTTAATCATCGAAAGAAATTCTTCTTCGTTTATAACGGGAATACCCAAAGCCTGGGCTTTGGTCAGCTTGCTTCCTGCATCGGTTCCGCAGAGAACAAAGCTTGTCTTTTTGGAAACCGAGCCCGATGCATTACCGCCGTGGGCGCGTATCAAGGTCTCTGCCTCCTGACGCTTCAAGGTCGGCAAGGTTCCTGTTACAACAATAGTTTTGCCTTCAAGGGCATTTCCCAAAGGCTTGTCCCTGCTTTCTCCCGAAACACCTGCGGCAAGAAGTCTTTCCACCAGAATCTTGGCATGGTCTCCTTGGAAAAATCGAACGACCGATTTTGCGCTTTCTGCTCCGATGTCATCGATTTTACAAAGCTCATCTTCTGTGGCATTCATCACAGAATGGATATTACCGAATTTTGCAGCCAAGGTTTGGGCGGCTTTTTCTCCGATGTGACGTATTCCCAAACCGCAAAGAAGCTTTTCCAAGCCTGCGGATTTGCTTTTTTCAATGGCATCTACAATATTCTGTGCGCTTTTTTCACCCAATCGGTCAAGCTTAGCGATATCCTCTTTTTTCAGATAATAAAGGTCAGCCGCGCTTTTTATCAATCCTTCCGAAACAAACTGTTCAACAACACTTTCTCCAAGATTGTCAATATTCATTGCATTACGGGAAACAAAATGAACTATGCTTCGGCAAAGCTGGCTTCCGCAATCAGGGTTTATACAGCGAACCGCAACCTCACCTTCCTCACGGTGAACCCTTTCACCGCAAGAAGGACAAACAGAGGGCATTTGGAAGGGAACTGCATTATCAAGTCTTTTTTCCAAAACCACTGAAATTATTTCAGGGATAATATCCCCTGCTTTTCTTATTCTTACAGTATCGCCGATACGCACATCACGTTCGTTGATAAAATCAATATTATGAAGGGTTGCATAAGAAACCGTGCTTCCTGCAAGACGCACAGGCTCCAACGAAGCTCTCGGTGTTAAAACACCGGTTCTGCCAACCTGAATTTCGATATCTTCAAGAACTGTTTCTGCTATTTCTGCAGGATATTTATAAGCAACTGCCCAACGGGGAGCAGATGCGGTAGACCCTAATCTTTCACGAAGGGAAAGCCTGTCTACCTTTATGACTGCGCCATCGATATCATAGGGCAATTGAGGACGTAGATTCCCGATTTGACGGACTGCCTCGACCACCTCACCTGCTGTTTGACAGACCACACCGCCGGGAGATACTGTAAAGCCAAGATCCGTCATCATTTTCAAGGAATCGGAATGGCGGTCGGGGACATTTTCGCCAAGCTGAAGATTGAATATAAAAATCTCCAATCCCCTCTCAGCACATATCTTGGAATCAAGCTGACGGAGAGAGCCTGCGGCGGCATTGCGGGGATTTGCAAAAGGCTTTTCTCCGTTTGCATCCCGCTTTTCATTAAGCTTGGCAAAAACCTTTCTCGGCATATAAACCTCGCCGCGAACTATCATCTTTCCGCAATCACGGTTCAGCTTCAAGGGAACCGATTTAACGGTTTTAATATTTTCGGAAACATCCTCACCGAAAACACCGTCACCTCTTGTTAATCCTTTAACAAAAACACCGTTTTCATATTCCAGGGAAACCGAAAGTCCGTCGAATTTCCGCTCTACAATAAAATCGGCTTCGGGATATTCTTTTTTTATTTTATCTACAAATTCATAGATTTCTTCCTCAGAGAAAATATCTCCAAAAGAATCCATGGGGATTTCATGCTTTACCTTTTGAAAGGAATCCAAAACCCTGCCGCCAACTCTTTGGGTAGGGGAATTTGGGTTTGCCAAATGAGGATATTCCTTTTCCAAATCAACCAATTCGCGAAAAAGGGCATCATATTCCTCATCCTGTATAACAGGCGCATCCAATTCATAGTAAAGCTTCGAATGGTAATTGAGAGTTTCCTCAAGAAAAGCCATTAGGCTGATAATTTCAGCTTGGTTTATTTTTTCAGGCATGTAATCGCCACCCAATCATTTTTCTCTTTAAGCTCTTCAACGGCAAAACCGTTTCTTTCCAATGCTTCCAGAACAAATTCCTTTCGGGGAGAAATGATACCTGAGCAGACTAATCTGCCGTCGGGGTTTAAACAAGCATCGAAAAGAGGTAGCATATCACTGATTATATCAGCAACAATGTTTGCAAGTATAATGTCATATTTATTATTAGCGAATTTATTCCAAAAATCCGAATCTGTCAAAACATTTCCACAGAAAACGTTCATTTTGCCTTTAGGAAGATGATTCTTTTCTGCATTTTCTTCGGCAATTCTCGATGCCACCATGTCGATATCAACCGCATCGATATGCTCAGCACCCATCAAAGCCGCGCCGATACCCAAAATACCGCTTCCGCAGCCCATATCAAGAACATTTTTTCCTTGGGGCGCAAGCTTTTCCACAGCTTCAAGGCAAAGGTAGGTCGTTTCATGTCTACCTGTACCGAAGGAAGAAGCAGGATCTATTTCAATAACAACTCTTCCCTCCTCCTCAGCCTTTTCCCAAGAAGGAACCACCAAAAATTTTTCACCGATGGGCAGAGGATGGAAATATTGCTTCCAATTATTTTCCCAATCCTTTTCGTCGGAAACCGAATATTCTATTTCGAGAGAGCCCATCCAATCCTGATTTTCGGCTCTCATTCTTTCGATACCTGCAACGATACCTTCCTTTTGAATCTGTCCCTGTTCATTCTGAGCAAGATAAACTCTCACCAAAACATCTCCGTCCTCACGAAGCAATCCGTCTTCCACATAATCTACGGGGACATATTGATTTTCCAAAAGGTCTGCAAGGTCTTTGGGGTCATCTACCGAAAAGCAGGTTATACCTTCGTTAAACAAAATACCCGAAACGACCTCACTGCCTGCAGTAGTTGTATGTATAGTAAGCTCATCAAATACCATATCTATTTACCTATCCCAATCTCTGTTTTTCATTTTCGTAGCATTTTTTCATATACAAAGCATCATCCGATTGAGTTCCTGCCGATTCGCAAATTATTGTGGGAGACACACCAAGGTCAACGATAGCTTTTGCCAACGGCTCAAAAGAGGGACCGTAAATATCGTCTTCAAATGTCAAATGCTTTTTTTCACCCATTTCGGTATACATTATCTTCGAAAAATGGCAATGAAGATTTTCTGCGTATTCTGCGCCTAATTCCGAGGCTATTTGGTCAAAAATATATTTAAAATCGTCAACGGTCTTTAAAATTCCCTTTTCTCTTGCATTAATATGACCGAAATCCACAACAGGAACAAATCTGTCATATATCTTGCAAAGGCGCAAAACCTCTTTCAAGGTGCCAAGCTGATTCACCTTACCCATGGTTTCGATACCCAGCTTCACCTTGAATCTGCTGTCCTGCATCATCAATGCCGCATGAGCAAGTGTTTCGGAAGCATAGCTCATGGCAATTTCTCTGTCAAGCTTTGCGGCTGAACCGCAATGAACCACCATGGTTTCGGCACCCATAAGGTCGCTCACCTCAGCCGAGCGACGGATATATTCAATACTTTTGTCCCTTTTTTCCTTTTCTACCGAAGAAAGAGAAATGAAATAGGGGGTATGGAAAGACATTTTTATGTCATGCTCCTTTGCCTTTAAACCCAAAGCGGCAAATGTTTCGTCGCTTCCTGAGATACCGTTTCCTGCTTCATATTCATAGGCATCCAGCCCGATTCGTTTTACAAATCCGGGTGCCTGCAAGCTTGATCTGCCGCCCGCAAGCTTAAATGTATCGGAGTTTCCTCCGGGTCCGAATTTCGCGCTCATATAATTATCTATTCCGTTTCCTTAGATTTTTTCTTGAATATCTTAATATTATCCGTTTTGGTTCGCCAGGCAAGATTTCTTACAAAAGGACGTTCAAAAAATCTTTTTATTTTAAAGAAAAGACTTTCCTTGGGCTGAATAGGCTTTACCATAGCAAACCTTATTCCCGCTCTGTGGGCGGCAAGGCAATCGGTGAATATCTGGTCACCTACAGCTATTACCTCATTGTTTCCAAGACCGAAATGTGCGATACATTTACAGACACCTTTGGGAGAAGGCTTGCCTGCCTTGCAAACATAATAAAGCCCGATTTTTTCGTTAAAAAGCTTTACTCTCGGTCCCTTGTTGTTGGAAACAAAAGCCATTTTTATTCCCGCATCTCTTAACGAAGCGAAATAATCCATCATTTCCTGAGTAGGGCTCTCCACCTCATAAGGGGCAATAGTATTATCAATATCGAAAACAACGCCTTTTATACCCAATTCCGAAAGAATTTCGGGAGTAATAAGATAGACATCGCAAAATGCCATATCGGGGCGAAAAAAACTAAATTTCATTCAAACATCTCCGTTTGCTGATTCGCTTGTGCATAAACCACAGACAAGGGAGGCAAAACAGCTTCGCCCTTTCCGTTATATATTTCGAGAATGCCTTGAGCATCTCCGCTTAATTTATATTTTCCATCAGAAAGACCGCCCTTGAAATTCACCTTGGCGGCATTTTCGCTCGCATTGACTATTACAACAATAGAAACTCCATCGTTTCTTCTCCAATGCTCACAAAATACAGCAGAATGCTCGAGTATTCCGCCATATGCCTCTTTCGAACGGTTTGTAAACAGCTTTGGCTGATCATCCTCAAATTCAGGCGAACGCAAAAGCCTGCCATTATACATATAAGAGCCTATTTTTTCTCTCTCATGAACGCATTTTTTATAAAAATCCTTATGCTTCATTTGCATATAAAGCTCCGGCATATCCCAGCCAAGCTCTTCGCCAAAGGTGAATGACTGAGCTATGGTTATTCTTTGACCTTGGTCATCGTCATCCGGCATATAATGATAATTTCTTCCGTACATTGTGACAAATCCGGAATAAACCGCAACAAACGCAGGAACCTGATTATTATGTACCCAGAGCCAAGTAAGGTATGCCTGAATATGCTTCATAAATGGATCGGCAGTGCATTCTGTGGCAATGCAGGTTTCGGCAGGAGAAACCTCCTTTATTTTTTGAAGCATTTGATTATACCCCTCTACCCACCAGCTTCCGCCGCCGGGCAAATGAGGATGGGATTCATCCTCACACAAATATGGAGATGCCGCACCTATCTGATCTATATATACACCGTCAACACCAACATCCTTCAACAATCGTGAAACAAGCTCATTGACCTTATTTTGCCACAGCTCAGTAGAAGGACACATTATTGAATGGCGCACAGGAGATCCGTCTGCTTCTTTTGAAGCATAAGTCTCGATAAAAGGCTCTCCGTTTCTGTTTTTTGTGCAATTAGGCTTTGCTAATTGTGACCATTGAAAATCTTCCATTCCCCTGTCTCGGGTATCCCAAAGCCTTCCGTTGATATACGGAACCACCTTGACACCGTTTTCCTGCAATCTTTTCACACCGCTGTAAAAGGCATCCTTGGCAGGAAAATAATGAGGATAATCATTATCATAAGGAATCTTGAACCAATCATAAAGATGAACCGCAGTGTCGTAACCCAAATCCTTGTTCGCTTGGAGAATGGAATCCACGTAATTTTCATCGTTCTTCATCCTTACACGCCACCAATGGGTTTTTGTCTTCATCCATTGAGGAGTGTCTATTCTTCCGTTTTCATCGGTTTCGGGCTTCCAGGAAGCCTTCTCGATAAAAAACTCTCTATACAGCATGGCAGCATCATACCAATCGCCGTCGAAAATCTGCCAAACGCATTCCCCGAAAAGTTTTTGAGAATTTTTCGGGCTATTTATATTCGTCAAAGGCTGGCTTGCCTTAAAAGTGAAAAACTTTTCGCCTTTATTTTTTTGGAAAAATATTTTTTTGTAAGCAGGTTCGGGATCATGAATACCGTAATATAATCCTCTCTTTGTGGCCTTATTCCAAAATGCCATAAACTGCATACTTGCGCCATAGGACGGATAGCTTTGAAGAGAAGAACATTCTTTAACAGTTTCCCAAACCTCACCGCATCCGTACGGTGACAGGAAGAGATTGTTCCTTCCCGAATCAAGAGTCATTATAGGATAATCACAGGAAAAAAGGCTGTATTCGTTATTTTCACTTACTAATTCTGTTTTCCAAATAATTTTATTATTCGAACCAAAAGCATCGATAATGACTTTTACATTTCCTAATTGGGAATTATCCCAAAGAATAATTCTGGTTAGCCCATCACAATATTCTGTTTTGCAGCTTTTCCAATTTTTATCAGATGATACTTCGATGGTTTCATCATTTAAAATGCTTCTCGCGGTCAAAGTAAAAACAGGGCGCACAACAGACAAAAGATTTTTATTTTTCTTTTTGTCCCTCACAGAATAAAGAGATACTCCGCCTTCTTTCTTTTCAAGAGTGCATACCAATTCATTTCCTTTGATTTTGATCAACTCTCTTTTCATAAAACAACCTTCCTTTATTTTACAAAGCCATTGGTTTTTGCCAAAACCGCAATAACGACCGATTTGGCAAAATCCTTTCGCAATATTTGGGAACAAGCCTGAAGAGTCGCGCCGGTGGTCATAACATCATCCACAAGCAAGATTCGTTTGAATTTTTCCTCGGGAATATAACTCAAACAATATTTGTCCTTTACATTCCTTTTCCTTTCAGAAAAGTCAAGAAGCTTTTGATCCTTTCCGCCTTTGCGCTTTAATGCAGTAATAAGAGGAATGCCGTAAAGCTCGGAAATAGCCTTTGCCAATTCCTTTGCTTGATCATATCCATGCCTTTTAATATTTCTTCTTATGCGAGGAACATAAGTAACACCGTCAAAAGAGTTTGGTGCTATATTAGTGCTGTCCACAAGAAGCTCCGCAAGAAATTTTATCACCCGTCTATCGGCATTGTATTTAAAGCTGTATAATATCTTGCGCGAAGGCAGGCTTCCGAAATAGAAAGCAAAACGTATCCCTGCGGATTCTCTGCAATCACAATTTATGGGAGGCTTTCCGCATTTGATGCATTTATCGGTCATAAGTGTATTAAGCTTGTGAACACAATGATAGCAAACAGGAAGCTCATCATAGCAAGCATTCACACCGCAAAATATGCAAACCTGAGGAAAAAGAAGATCTGCTTTCATAATCTCACTCATACTATAGCCAAAAGATGCTTTAATGCTGTATGCCGCACAGGAATGCGGTTATTGTTCACCATAACAGACAAAGCCCTTTGAGTGCCTACAATAACAACCATTTCCTTTGCTCTTGTAACGGCAGTATAAAGAAGATTTCTCGTCATAAGAGGAAACGGCGCATCAAAAACGGGGATCACAACAATTCGGTATTCACTGCCCTGACTTTTATGGGCAGTAACTGCATAGGCATGCTCAAGCTCTTCAAGTTGAGAAAAATCATAATCGGTGATTCTGCCGTCAAAATCAACTGTCATGCACTCATTTCTCGTATCTATCTCGACTATCCTGCCGATGTCTCCGTTAAAAATCCCCGAACCGCCCTCGTTGCCCTTTTTCCAAGGAAGGTCATAGTCATTTTTGATCTGCATGACCTTGTCGCCTTCGCGAAAAACAACAGAACCGTATTTTTTCTCGGACTTTTTCATTGATTTGGGATTAAGCACATTCTGGAAAGCCAGATTAAGTTCTTTCGTTCCCAAAGCGCCCTTTCTTGTGCAGGAGATAACCTGAATCTCCTCCAATGGGTCTGCACCGTATCTTTTAGGCAAACGTTCGGCAACAAAGGAAAGGATAAGATTCAAAACCTCCTCGTTGGTTCGCTTTTCCACAAAAAAGAAATCGTTGTCACGGGAATTTAATTTGGGCATTTCCCCTCGGTTTATGGCATGGGCGTTCATTACAATAAGGCTTTCCTCTGCCTGACGGAAAATCTTATCCAGACGCACCACATCAAATTTATCGGAATTAATAATATCATTCAAGCAATTGCCTGCTCCCACAGGAGGAAGCTGGTCGGGATCGCCTATCATAATAAGATAGCTTCCCGTTTTCACCGCCTTCAGCAAAGCGCAAAGAAGATTTGTGTCCACCATAGACATTTCATCTACTATTATGACCTTATACGGAAGAGGGTTGTCCTCATCACGGGAAAAATGGTGAGCGCCGTTATCCGAAACACTTGCTTCAAGCAAGCGGTGGATAGTCTTTGCCTCTTTTCCCGAGGATTCAAACATTCTTTGTGCCGCACGTCCTGTGGGCGCCGCGAGAACACAAGAATATTTCAAAATATTGCAAATATCGAGGATAGCCTTGATGACAGTTGTTTTACCCGTGCCGGGACCTCCGGTTATAACGGTAACGCCGCTTGTGAGTGCATGGCTTATAGCCTGCCGTTGCTCGGGCGCATAGCTTATGTTATATCTTTCTTCAAGAGCATCAATTTGCTCATCCAGCCCCGTAAGGATATAAGGAAATTTAAAATTATCCATTGCGTGAAGCTTGGCGGCTATATAAACCTCGGCATTATAAACCTCTGCCAAGGAAAATGCATCCTCGTTACCGTCGGAAAACTTTTTCAATTTTCCCACAGAAACCAATCTTTCGCCAGCCTTCATAGCAACCTCGGGAGAAACCCCCAAGGTCTTCGCCGCCGCCGAGACAAGCTCGCTTTTGGGCAGATAGCAATGTCCGCCGTTCATTGCGGCAACATTAAGAACATGAATTATTCCTGCATCGGCTCGTTCAGGGGAATCCTTGGCAAAGCCAAGCGACATAGCAACTCTGTCTGCCTTTTCGAAACCGATGCCGTTTATATCATCACACAAACGGTAGGGCGTTTTCTTAATAATATCAACAGCCGCAGAGCCATAAGCCTTGAATATCTTTACCGAAAGTGACGGCCCGAAAAATTCGTTGCAATACATCATAACGGTACGCATACCGAATTGCTCTACATAGCTGTTATGAATCTCGTCGGCACGTTTGGGCGAAATACCCTTTATATCGCAAAGCCAACGAGGGTTATTTTCAATAATATCCAAGGTTTCTTCCCCGAAACGGGAAACTATCCTTTCGGCTGTAACAGGGCCAACACCCTTCACAGCACCCGAAGCAAGATATTTTAATATAGCCGCCGAGGTTGTAGGAAGCTTTTTCTCAAAATAATTAACTCTGAATTGCCTGCCGAAGGTTTGATGAACCTGCCATACGCCTTGGACTCGTATGGTCTCACCTTCGCCCAGATAAGGCATTATGCCAACAAGAGTCACAGGCTCGCCGCCTACATTGATGGTACAGACGGTATATCCGTTTTCGCTGTTTGAATATACAATATCTTCAACAACTCCGTCAAGATACAATTCCGTCAAAACCAATACCACCTTTTTATAAAAACAAACTTAAATAAACCTTATATAAACTTTTCTCGGATCGGAGGAAACCACTCTTTTTATAATTTCCTCCTGCTCGGCATCGGTTCTGCAGATTATGAGCATATCGGGCAATTTCTTCTCCTCGAACTCATCTCCGAAGGTAAGGCACACAAAGGAAGCCTTTTTCGCTTTTATTCTGCGATATAGCTCCAGACACATCAGCGCAACGCCCAAAGCCCCAAGCATTCCAACAAAAACAGCCCAAAAAATCGACATACCAAACCACCTCTTATTATATTATATGCACATAAAAAATGCAAGTGATTTTCTAGCCGAATTAATTAGCAATAGTATAAAAAACAGCCCCGAGCTAAACTCGGAGCTGTTTTGAAGGTTTTATACGCTGTTTAAATAACGTAATTTTTGAAATTGTCCTATTCGTTGATAGTAAGAGCAGCAATCGCCATGTAGTGGTCAGAGAAGCCCATTACATTTGTAGGATTATCATCGTTGTAGCACAAAATCTTATCTAAATCATTGCTACTGTCGTTGTATACCTTTATGCCTTCTACCGTAATGGTACTGTGTTCACTGTCAACAAGGATATTGTCGATAACCTTTCTGTTGCCGTTTTTATCCTCAATGGTCACATAAGCTTCCTTATTTTCATCAAGAATATTCTTCATACCGTCAACATTATCAGAATAGGTGCTCAAATAACGTTCGTTGAAGTCGCCGCCCACAACAGAATATTCATTTCTGCCCTTGAGAACATGGTTCAAAAGCGCATACTGATCCATTCTATTGTCGTGTGTTGCAACTCTGTCGCTTCCGTTTGCAGCAAAGTGTGCCGAATAAACATCAACAAGCTTGCCGTTGAAATTGATCTGAGCATAGGCTATGGATTGTGAACCGCTGTCTTGATAATAGGTTCTCGCAGCAACGATAGGATATTTAGACATTATCGCACAACCGCCGGAGGGGTTATCCATACGGGTTGTAGGATCGTCATAAACATCGTTTGTGCCGAAATAGTACTCAGCCTGACCTGAATAGGTGCTGTCTGCATCATATTCGTTAGCAGAAGCGTAGTAGAAATAATCATATCCTGCCGCTTTTGCCATGAGCTTAAGCTGATCCATTGCGCCGTATTGCTGTACATATTGCTGTACTTCCTGGAGCATGATCACGCCGATTTCCGCGTTGCCGTTTGCCAGACGCGCCGCGTTGAGGTTCGCGATAACACCACCCATAGCCTCGGCGGCAGTCGTGATCACACCATCCTTAACAACATAACCTGCAGTAATTCTCTCCCCGTGCTCGCCGCCGATAGAAGCATTGTAGGTAACACCGTCGTTATAGGAAGCACCAATACTGTTGGGATAGTAAGAAGGCTTATCGCTATAATAGGTCTGACCGAAATTGTATTCAGTAGTATTATAGAATACCTCCCTCAACTGACCAACATTATAGGTTGCTGCTACAAGCATTGTGTCTTCAGTTGTTTTGGTTTCCTGTTTCGAAGAACCGTAAACCTCAACTTCGTCAATATAATATACGTCGCCGTTGTTTAAGTCGAAGCGAATCTTAATATAACGTGAACTCTTACCTTCCAAGCTTGCAGTTGTCCAGTAAATATGCTCATCCATCTGGGTGAATGCCGCAGAAACATATTTTCCGCCGCTCCAGTCCATGCCCGAAGGAAGGGCTGAACCCTTGGTTACATCGCCCGTATAGGAGGAAGTATATACCTGAATTGTAGGAGACCATGACATCGCATTCGCGGCAGCACCAAGGTGCAGACGCAATGCTGACAGAGATTTTACCTCGCCAAGGTCAACGATGATCTCACCGTAACTGCGTTGGGCAAAGACATAGTTAGTTACATTTTCTTCAACGCCGTTATTTTGAACGCCAACCTGTCCCCATGTTGTATGGAAATAGCTATCGTTATAGGAAACGCTGTTGGAGAAGCCTTCATGATTGGGATATGTTGTAGTTGCAGTGGTAAGACCCATTCCCACACCGGTGAGCTTATCGATAGAATAACCCATACAATAGGAGGCATCGAAAGTAAAATATATTTGTTTCCATGTGCCATCAGCGTTTTTAACATAATAGAAGTGATTGCCGAAAGATCTATAGGTCAAATAAACGTTTGTGCTCGTAAAACTCACACTCGAGAAATACGGATCGAATGCTTGAAGTTCATCTTGGGTTACTGTTCCGTTGCTGTCTTTATCAACCTGCATCCAGAACGATGTATAAAGCGCAGCATGGCTGACTACATAAGCCGTGCCGCTATCATACATCAATACGTACGGTCTATTCGAGACTTGGTTAGTGCTATCCCACCAGAGAACAACGTTCCGTAAAGCTATTCCGTTGGACTTCGTACGTTCGCCGATATATGCTTGTTTCTGATTTTGTCCCGAACCATCTACAGTGTTGACTATGTTCATAACACCGTATGTGCCTTTGCTGGTATCCGGCCAAAGCAAGCAATCGCCATTTGTAGTGTATTCAATACCGTTATACGTTACGGTTGTATTCGTTCCATATGATGCAAATCTAACTCTGTCATAATACTTCTGGTTGTATATATTGTTACTTGCGTTAGCAGTTGTGTCTTTGACCAATCGATAGTCCCAAACATTATAATAGCTGATTCGGTCATCGACGAAAGCAAACCATGTATTGGCTTCCACACCGAGATCGAAATTAATTCCTGTGTTCACGAAATCCTCGTGAGTTATAACATCAGGAAGAACCTTGTTTATAATGGTGGGTGTTGCATAACCGTCATTAAGGTCGCCGCCAAGACTGACATTAACCTTGCCATCCAACTGATCCTTACCGTATATATTACCGAAGCTATCATAATCGTACTCAAATCCGACTTCGGTACTGTCACGAAGCACAGCGGTTCCATCAGCATACTGAACCTTATTATCACCCGTAGTGTTCAAAGCAGTATTGATATAAACCTCGCCGCCTGCACCATCATAAGCATGGTTGATGCCGTCTGTCAAGAACATTTCGAAATTCACACGGTTTACAAGCTGAGCTACGTTGATGTCGCGAACTCCGTCTCCGTCTGCATCATACGAAGGAATACCCTGAATATTAGAGTTGTTGGGCGTGTATTCAAGATTGCCTATCAAAAGCTTACCGCCGCTGAAGATATCGGTTCTTACGGTGTCGGTTATGGAAGAAATAATATCCGAGCAATTGATATAATTAGCAATCTCGTCTGCCTTTGTTGCAAAGGATTTGTTGCAAAGGGCTGCGACATCAAGATTTGATGTTGCTCTTTCTATATCCGTGTCAAGAAAATCTATCTCGTAAGCGATATCGGAAACGAGAGAGAAGGCAAGAGATTTCACAAAGCCCTCATGGGAATCGAGGTCGATCTCTTCTCCACCGTATTTCAGTAAGGAATATCTGGAGATAGCACCGGACAGAGCCATTGCCGCAGAGGTATTCTCATCCTTCCAAGAGCTGTAGCCCAACAATCTGCCGATATTGGGAACATCGATAAGAAGCTCATCAAAATCAACAAGAGTCGCCTTGGCAGGGTCGTTAAATTCATAACCCTGAGCGTCTTCAACTGCGTTAATAACAACAGTTGGAACAGATTGAGCAAGATTATCTCTAAGATCGGAGATAAGGTTGTCTACAACCTCAGCATCTGTGCTGTTAAGAACAAGAACTTCAAGCGCTTCGGTATTGTTGTAATTCATTGTAGCGCCGATCTTGCTTGCTAATGTTTCAACCACATCAAGGTCATTACCATAATAGTTGATGTGAAGGTTTACATTGCCCATATACTTATTGGTGAACGCCGCAACGCCCAACAAACCAAGTGAATGGAAAGGCAATTGTTCATTACCGTCCGGATCCACAATACCATTACTGCTTACTACAGTAATGTTTTCGGGAATCTCAACATTACCAAACTTGAACCCATAGGGATATACGATAACAACGTTTTTGCCCTCGGCAAATTCCACGATCTCGTCCCAGTTGCCGGTTGTTGGGTCAATATCAATATACTGTGCACAAATTACCCAGTTTGTTATATCGGGATAATTATTGTTCACAACAACATCGTCAACTGAAGTAGCAGTTTTCAGATTATAGCCTGCTGCCGCTGCAAGATATTCAACTCTTTCCTTGTTGCCGGGCTGTACCTTATCTGAACTGTAATTATTGCCATTGCCAACGGTATAAGAATCATAGAAAGGAACATAACCAAGTGTTGCACCTGCAACAGCCGAAGAGCTGCTGCTGTCTCCATCCGCTTCCTTATTGCTGTGGTAATATTGGAAGGTTCCGATATCACCCATTGTGTGAGTGGTCGCAGAAGCGAGAGCGCCGCTTACGGTATTAATATTGCCCCAAACATCATCTGTATTCGTATAGGTGTAGCCGGAAATATAACCGTTGGTTCCCTTAGTTTCCGTATAAGAAGCAATTGCATCCAAATCGGATTTTGCCATTGTGGAGGAACGGGTTATAACAGGAGCATAGAAGTCGCTGTAAAGAGGAGTTGCATCAGCATTTTCAACCACATTACCCTGATCATCTACATAAATGAAATCGCCGTTTTCATCATAAACGACATTGCCTTCGTCATCGGTCTTTCTATAAACGCGATTGCCGTCTGCATCTCTGTAAATGATATTACCATCCTCATCAGTTTCCATGTAGATTGTACCCTTACAATCAATAGTAGCCATTACGAGATTGCCGTCTTCGTCTTTAACAGAACCGTTTTCGTCATAGCTGGGAACAAGATTTCCGGAAGTAGCTTCGCGGTAGTAATCTACATATTCGGGATATTCGGAAGAACCTTCGTAGTTGAGCAAGCCGTCATTGCCATAGTAGTCCATATAGCAACGGTAGCTGTATTTAAGGTTGACCTGTTTTTCAGGGATGCCAACAATTACTGCATAGTAAATGAAGGACTGGTAGTCTGCGAAGCAGGTACTCAAGCCATTAGGTTCTTGCCAATTAAGGATATTATCCGCTTCGGCATCGTTCGCACCGGGAGTTAGTGTAGTGGGTGAAAGAACCTTAAGACCGGTATCATCGGTTCCGATGTCTACCTTATATTTCTGCGAAGGAATATAGAGAATACCCACTTCAAGGACATCCCAATAATCCCATTCTTCATAGTCGCTGAATCCATAATCGTCTCGAATTTGACGGTGGATATAATCCTGGATATAATATCCGCCCAACCGCAAGCCCGAGGGATAGGATCCGTCTTCATTTGCATCTGTGTAAGGATATGCTTCGAAATACTGAGAACCGATGTTTACAACAGGTTCATAGGGGCTGCGAAGCATAAGGTCGCGTTCGACCTCTGCGTTCCACTCAAAGTGGTTGGTAGGCCAGTACCAGTTGGGGTTGTAGAAGCGGTCATAGCCCGAGGGGAAATAGATACCTGCTTCTTTATCAACCATAGGATAGAACTGAACAAGGTCTTGACCGTAATCGAGACCGGCAAATACAGTATATTCGAATTCGCCGTTTTCATCGGTAACTTCATCAAGCTTAATTCTGAATTCAACCTGAGTTTGTGTTACACCGTCAACTGTCACTTCCTTCATGGTAGCGTGCTGGCTGCCGTAGGTCACTTTTCTAAGCTCACGCTCAGCAACCCAACCGTCATCGAAATCGCTGGGAGAGTTGGGGGATGCGCTTGCTTCGCCGGTGGGATCTTTATCATTGGAACCCCAACCGCTGGTTGTGTTTTCTTCGGTAATTATAGTTTCACCGAAGAAGGAGGAATCTTCGTATTTATAGGTGTTTGTTACAGTGCTGTTGGCGTTGTCGCCGTTAACTTCGGGGTTGTTTTCAACACCGCCGGAGGGGTTAGCATAGTCAATCTCGCCCTCTGCGGTTTCCCAACTGAAGCCGCCGACATTAAAGCTTACATTGTCATAAGTAAGGCTCACAGTTCCGTCGTCAGCCACATTGTAATTAACGTCATCGCCGACAACATTCATAGTTGTATCGGAGAGCTGCCAATCGCCGAGATAGGTTCTTGCATCGAAAGTAGGAGTGCTTACAGAATAATTCTTAGAACCTGTTGCACTTGCAATGATTTCATATCTCTTTGTAAAGGTCAAACGGTTATAGTCGTTACCGTCATCACCCTTATCACGTTCGGGATGGTTGTTAAACCAAATACGGAAGAAGGGTTCTGCATAAGGATCGCTGGTGTCGCCTGTTGTAACCGCCATTCCAACATCAAGAACAGCCGCAACATAGATATATTCGCCGTCTGTGCGAATCTGATATTTGTAGGTGTATTCAGCATCACCGTCTGCAATACCCGAAGGTGTGCCGTATACAATTGTCTGAAGGTTGGAGTTAACGTTGCTGTCTACATATATCCAGCCGTCTTCTGTCCAACCGTTATCGGTCAAATCGCCGTCAACATAGATATACTCGATGGTGTAATCAAGCAAAGGAGCAACCTCAAGCGCTCTGGAAGACCAGCCGCCGTTTGCAGGAAGATATGTCTCATCAACCTTAGCTGCATATTCATCTGCAGAGATCACACGGTAATCTGCAAGAGGAGCATAACCTGCATCAAACATATCGATAGAGCTACCCAAACTATCGCCGCGGAGACCTTCGTATGTTTTGCCGTCCACGGTTATTTCAGTAAGGATAGGACCCTTATTTACAGTGTTGGGAACAGAATCGAAATATGCAAATTCGCTGTATTGAACTTCGTCCGCAACAACCAAATTGCTGAACTGAATATAGTTTTCTACTGCAAAATCTGTTTGCGCTTTTTCATAAGCATGCTCTGCATAAGTATGTTGCTTGGATGCGTCACCTTCATGCAATACATAAATGAAATCGCCGTTTGCAGCATCCAGTCCATATTCGCTCACGAGTTCGGCAATAGTTTTCGCATTGCCTGCAGCGCCCTTTACCACTCCGACAACCTGATAAATTCCGTCATAACCGGTGGATTTGAAAACATATTTGTTCGCATACTGCCAAATTTCGGTTGTGGTAGATTCATCGGGCGTTAAGATAAGACCAACGCTTGCATCAACCTTGTAATCATATCCTGTTACCCAGAAGGTTTCTTCGCCGTTACCGTTATGGTAAAGGGTGAGAGTTTCATCACCAACAGGCTGGCTCACGCCAACAACATAGCTAAAGCCGTCTTTTGCAGTATTGGGATACTGAGGAAGTGCGCCGGCTGTATATTCATCACCATACCAGAAATAGCCGGTTGTGGGAACGTCTGACAAGGAAGTCACAAGTTGTGTCATTGCGGCATCACTGTAATAGAAAGTCTTTCCGCCGATTTCCTTATAATAATATTTAATTACACCATAGCTGACTGTGTAGCCAGAGTTACTTACGAAATCGCCGACAACCAATCCCCAAACGCAACCATCTGAAGTTGTGGTTGCCGCTTTAGCCTTGTAATATACAACACCGTCGGATGCATCTAGATATACATCGTCCAAAGCACCGTATGCAAGCGCTCCAGAGCCACTGCCCGATTCTTTCGCAGCAATAGCCTCTGCCGATGTTGCATAACCGTAAACAGGTCTCGGGTTGGAAATCGCAGTATCTCTTTCTTTAAATGTCGGATACCAGAAATTCTTCCAATAGTTGTTATAATCTGTTTCTGTATTCTTTGCAGTATCAAGAACATCAAGATCCATAACGAATTCGAGAACGGTTTCGTCATTGATGGTCTTCATAACCGCGCGGAGATAGTCCTCGTGTCCGCCGTCAGAAAGACGTGTGCCGGAGGTTGCAATTTCAACACCGTCGGGACCGGTCAATTTCCAGCCGATGGTATAGTTATCATCATTCTTTTCATATTCTCCGCTGGTATTTTCGTCCATCCAGAATTCCAGCTTATGAGTTGCGCCATCTCTGCCATCTACATTAAACCAAATTGTCATCTTGGTTTGATCTGTAACAGCAGCGGCATTCACCTTAAATGCACCGTAAAGGTTCTCGGTACCTGTATAAATACGGTATTCGTAATCAAAGTCCTCGCTTGTAGCAGGAACCTGAGCCCAATAACCGTTTCCGCCGTTAACCTTAACGCGTTCAGCCTCGTTATTCCAGAAGAATTCTTCAAGCTTACCGTCAAGATTGAAATAGTCAAGACGTTCACCTGTACCCTGACGTTGGTCATAGGTAAAGGTCATATCGCTGTCTTCGGGCCAGCCAACGAAGTCGATTGTGTAGTTAGCCGTAGTGCCGCCATGAGTACTTAAAAAGATCTCCGCTATAATAGGTTCATCAATATTACCAATATCCGCAATGGGGAAACTCGAATAGAATGTAAGGTTTTCGGCAGAATCGTAAATACGGAAGTTGTTTCCGGATATAATCTCAGAATGGAAAAGACCGGAAAATTTATTGTTCCATTCGCCAACCGAAACGATAGCATTAAATACAGGAGCTTCACTATATGTGGTCTTGTATTCAACACCGTCAACAGTTTCGGTTACAGTAACATCGCTATCGGAATAAGAAGGTGCGCCATCCTCAATAGATTTCATCAAATAGGAAAGAGGAATCTTGAATTCGATAAGATATTCATTGTAGATTTCGCCGGAGCCATCACAAGCGATCTCGGTTCCGTTGGGGTTTTCTTTTATAGCAACCTCGATACCGGCAGGGTCATGCATAGTCAACATGTATGCAGAACCGCCGTTATAGGGCGTATATTTACCCTGAAGGTATGTATGTGCTGTCGTGTCTTTCAAATAGAAGCTGAGAGTAATATCCCAAACATCGTCTGTTGCAAGAGATGTTCCGCTGTTTATCCAAAGACGGAAGCAATCGGTTTTGTCTGTTATTGTGGAGGAATCTTTTTCCCACGCTTCGGTATCCCAAACAACAGCCGCACCGTAGAGATAATCGTAATCTGTCAAAAGCTTATAGGTATATGTTTCAGTGCTTCCAAGTTTGTCATTGATAGCAACACCTGTAGCCTGATACATAGATGCTTCAGAACGAACCATATAGTCTACATGGTTGTCCGCAGCGTACATATTGGGCCAGCTTCTCTGATCCAAACCGCCGGAAGCGATCTCAAGACCATCGGCGAACTTGCGATTTTCATTGCAGTATGTATCATTATACTGCCAGTTATACGAGTCAGCACCCAAGTCCTTATAACTGCAACCCGAATATGCAGTATTTCCAAATACGTCTGATACGGTAAATCTATACCCTGCGGCTGCAGAATTCGTGCCAAACGCTTCACTCAAAGTGAATCTAAACGCAACCTGCACAAGATATTTAGAAACACGCTTCGCAGACATACCGCTGAGCATCTCATCAACAGTTTTGCCGTTTGTTCCGTCGGCAGTGCCGGCAGAAGTACCCACATAATAGTGATCATTGAAATATGTGTATCCGCCGGTAGCTGTAGTTCCATCGGTCATTCTCCAGCGAAATTCATCATATCCATCAATAATCTGAATGTCATTTTGCTCAAAATTATCATCGGATGCAAAGTCATTGAAATTATATAGTTTTATGGAATATTTGTCTGCAGGAGTTTCAAATGTAATAGTAAGTTCGTTGTTCTTTGTACCATCGCCGCAATAGTTCACTGCAGCTTCGTCACTATAGATAACCATAGCGCCGTAAATATAAGTCGAATCGAAGCCGATATCATACTTAAAACGAACCGCATCAATATTGGTAGCAGAAACCGCAGAACCGGTTGAACTGCCCCAATTGGTGTCCTTGTAATACATATTCTTAAAGGTCGCCAAATCAGCGCCGCCATAAGTACCTTCAGCACGGTAATCATCGGTCATACCGCCTGCTGCCCAGCCATAACGGCAGAAATCACTAATAGTAGACCAAACGCCTTCGGAGAAAACACCGTCAACGTCGATACCGCTGGGGAGAACATTATTATAGTCGGCAGTGCCGTCGTTATTCATAATATCCGTTTCAGATACTTCGATAGAATTAGCGGGCCACTTAACGCCGGGGTCAACCATTTCGCGGTTATTGTCGCCCACATCCAAACGGGGATAGTAAAGCGCTCCGCCATCGTCAAAGGATGCCGCAGTTATATGTGTAATTGTATCACGTTCGCTGAGGTTGTTGCCCACATTGTATATGGTCGCTTCATTAGCGTCGGGATTTGCTGCCATGTATGCATCGACAGCCTTTTGGTCGCTGAATACATCAAGAAGAGTGCGGAATTCAACGATAACTTTGTCGGAAATTATAACGCTATCGTCATATTCGCTCTTTTGAGTATCGCGCACAGCAACGCAAGCAGGAGCCTCAGCAAGAACATAGTAATCCTTGTCGTTGATGAAATATTTATAGTTTGTTACATTGCCGTTAGCATCTTTTGAATATGCATAAACATCATCTTCATCAACGGGCATAGCTTTGCCGTCGGTGGCTCTATACCAACGTTTCATGTCAGCGGTATATTCATCGCCGTTAACCGTAATGGTTACATCAATGCGCTGAGTCCAGTAGGCTTCGCCGTCTGTACCGTCATTGAGCCAAAGGGTGATAGTTTGAGGAGTACCGCTTTCGACAGTTTGCATGTCAAAAGAATAGGCACCGTACAAGAACTGATGATCCCTTTGAATTTGGTATTCGTAAACAAGTTCGCTATGGGAAGGTGTTTCCACATCCCAAGTACCTGTTGCAGAGCTTACCTTGTTCCATTGGTCACGGATCCAGCCGGTATCATCAAGCTTGCCGTCTGCCACAATAGAAGCAGGAACCTCTGTATCATCAAATTTCGCATTATCTATGGAAAGGTTTTCGACATAGTTGCCTGCCGTACCTGTACCATTAGCTAACGCGGTCAAAAGTGATGCAGGTATCAAAGACAATACCATCATCACAGAGATAATGAACGCTAATGTTCTTTTCACGTAGATCTCTCCTTTATATAAAGATTTGGAAATACCTATACAGCAAAGATATTATCACAATAAAGTGTCATTGTCAATCCTTTTTATTTGGCAAAATTTATTTTCATCCCAAATAAAAAACGCCCTCCGCCTATTGAAAATCCACATTTTTTCTAAAAATCTGCATATGTTGTGTCACTTGATTTTAGATGCACAATTTAGAGTATGTTCTTTAACAAAACCGACATTTTTGCCAATTTCACCAAAACAAAAGGTTCGGAAAAACCGAACCTTTTTGTGGTTATTTCGATTAGTTGATCTGAGGAAGAGATGCAGCCGCAACAGACTGACCGACACGGCGAGCCTTTTCATCGGGAATGTGAAGCTGAATCTTGGAAGCGAGTTCGGGGAATTCCTTATCGAGAACTTCCTGAGCTCTTTCAAGAAGGATAACACCGCCGTCGCCGGAGGTTACACGGCCCATGATGAGAACGTGCTTAATATCATAAAATTCAGCATAGAATGCGATAGCATAACCGAAATATGCACCGATAGTGTCATAAATATCGGCAGCTCTCCGGTCACCTTCCTTCATGAGACCCTGAACAACCTTGAGCTTTTCAGCAGGAGAAAGGCTTTCGTCAAGCTCGATACCTGCGAAGGGAGCAAGCTTAATAACGCCGTCCTGAGAGAAATATTTAACGCCGCAGCCATAGTCGCCGGACCATTCGTCTACCATTGCATCCTTGCAATAGTCAACAGGAGCGAAAGCAAGCTCATTGAGCCAGCCTGTGATGTTGCCCTGAGGATCAACATAACCTGCTGCTTCGGATGTACCCATAGCAACGCCGAGAACCGAATTGTCATCAAGGTTCATCGCGCCTGCAAGAGCAGTAACGTCGCCGTCGTTTGCAACCTCGATCGGAATATTTTCACCGATCTCCTTTGCAACGTCGATATACATATTCTTAACCTTATTATCGAAATCCTCGTCGCTTACCTTAAGGAAGAGAGAAGCAACCATGATACGGTTATCAACATAAACACCTGCGGAGGAAACGCCGATAGCATCAACGCGGGGCATTTTGGAAGCTGCGGTCTTCATAGCATCAAGGATGCCTTGATAATGGTAATCGGGATCGGAATTGATCTTGGGGAACCAAACAACTTCTTCGGAATAAACAGTTTCACCGTCGATAACAGCAGAAACCTTTCTGTCAGATCCGCCTGCATCGAAGCCGATACGGCAACCGTCAAGGTGACGTCCTACAGGAGCAGCGCCTTCAACAGCAACGGGAGCGTTTTCGAGAGAAACTATTTCAACCTCGAATGCACGTTCATAAACTCTTTCCATGAAGTGAACATCGAAATCACGGAGACCGCCGTCTGTGTAAGCTTCTTTAATTTTATTACCGATAACTTCGCTGCCTGCGATAATTACCTTGAAACCGCCTGCAACCCAAAGAAGGGATTTAACCATTCTTTCGATAAAGTTGAAGTTTTCTTCATCGTGACCTGTGCCGTCTTTGAAAACACGGGTCTTGTAAACAGTTGTGTAGCCCTTGTTTCTTTCAATACCGATAACGATATCCTGACCGTTTTCCTTAGTTGCTTCGCGCATTTCGCGGCAAACAAGGGAGAGAGGAGTAAACTGAGGGTCGAGCTTAGCCTTAACTTTAAGATTCATATCTGATGTTACCTCCGATAATTGTTTTTTCTACATTAAATTCATTGTCTGTGATAATAATATCGGCATCCTTGCCAACCTCGATAGAGCCCTTCTTATCATCGATACCCAATGTGGTAGCAGGGTTGAGAGAAGCGCCGTTTACACATTCCCAAAGAGGAATTGCAGAATTAGTGTAAACATTCCAAACGCCCTTATTAAGGTGAAGAACACTGCCTGCAACAGTACCGTCCTCAAGACGGCAAACTATACCGCGATAGATGATCTTGTTGCCGCCCAAGGTGTATTCACCTTCGGGAAGTCCGCCTGCGGGGAGGCAGTCGGTGATAAAGCAAAGCTTTCTGCCCTTGATCTTCCAAAGCAAATCGTAAAGAGCAGGATTAACATGGAAGGTATCAACGATAAGCTCGCAGGAAACATCGCTGTTGAAAGCGGCGGTCACAACACCGGGAGCGCGGTGAGCCAAAGCGGTCATCGCGTTGAAAAGGTGGGTGACATGGCGCATACCGATTTCGGTAGATTTCATAGCAGTATCATAATCTGCGCTTGTGTGGCCGATAGACATGATAACATCGGTATCGCGGCGGATTTCCTTGATAGCATCGAAGTTTTCGGTGTCTTCTTCGGGAGCAAGGCTGATTATACGGATAATATCAGCATATTCCTTTACAAACTTAGCATCGGGCTTAAGGATATATTTAGGATCCTGAGCACCCTTCTTAGCTTCGCTGATAAAGGGACCTTCGGCATGAACACCGAGAATTGCGCTGCCTTCCCAAGTCTTACTTTCTTCCTTAAGCGCACGGCAAACCTCCAATGCCTTTTTAATAACAGCCATGTCAACTGTCATGGTTGTGGGCAGATAGCCGGTTACACCGTTTGCAAGCAAGCCCTTTGAAATTGTACGAATGCTTTCTTCGCTTCCGTCGCAAACATCCTTGCCGAGATAGCCATGGATGTGAAGGTCAATAAGACCGGGAGCCACATAACCGCCCTTTGCATCGATAACCTCGACACCTTCGGGAAGCTTATCGGCAGGGACGATGCCCTCGATAACATCGCTGTAAAGCAAAGCGCTGTTTTCAACGATACGATCTTTTAAAATGATCTTGCCGTTAATGATAGCTTTCATTGTCGTTCTCCTGAATTAGTTATGTTTAGTCGGGGCAAAATGACCCCATATTTCATCAATATGAATTATAACAAAAGCTATTCCAAAAATCAATAGGATTTTGAACATATATACCAAATTATCCCAAACTATTTTTGCAAACACCTTACCCGAAAACTTCGAAAGCGGCTATTGACTTCAACATATCCTTGTCTACCTTATCTCTGCCGTAGGCATCCAAAAAGCGTTCGCCATATTTTTCGGTTTTCAAATTAAAAAACAAAGTCCAGACACCCCAGAACAAATCGATATGTCTGTCGCCTACACCGCCGTTGCCTAAATCAATAAAGCCGCTGAATTTCCAATCGTCAAGGATTATATTGGGCAGACAATAATCCCCGTGGAGAAGCACATCGCTTTTCAACATTCCCTTCGATTGGCTAACCACCCAATAAGCCTCCTCGGCAGAGGCATAGCCCCAATTATCGGGGAACAGGCTTTTATCATAATTTCCCTTTCGGTAATTCTTTTCTGCAAGGGCGATATAGCTTTCGTTGCGGTTTTTTACAGGGCAATCGGAAAAATCGGTTTCATGAAGCTCTCTCAGCTTCGACGCCAAAATATCACAAAGCCTTTCGGGAGAAGCAAGATATTTCGGATCGATGCAATCCTCACCCTTTACCCTTTCGGTCAAAAGCCAATCCTTTTCAAGAGAAAGATATTCCAAAACCTCGGCAGAAAGACCCTTTTTGTGAAAATACGCTGTCATTAAGGCCTCGGCTTCAAGAACCCCTTTAGGGGCGCACTTTAAAAAATATCCTTCATCTTTATTAATATAATAAACCCTTGCCTCGGGTGAACAGCTGCTGTCATATATCTCATGCCCTTGGGAAAATCTCATAATATGCTCGGGCATATCCAATTTTGTTTCAATTAATGTTCTTTTCATAATCAATCACCATTTTGATTGTAATATATTTACATCTTGTTTTCAAGTGTTCAATTGACTTTTTCTTTTAAGGGAGTTATAATAATACTTATCATTTAAAAGGACAGATTATATGAAAAGATTCCTTCTTATTGTTTTTGCTTGCTTTTTTATCTCCTCGGCAATGATATTTAATGTGTCTGCTGAAATTTCCGAATACTCGGATGAGTCCTCCTCGGAAGGAGAATTTATATTTTCCGATGATATTTTTTTGGAGGAAAGCTCGGTCATAATCTTCGAGGAGCATCCTAACAAAAAGCTGGAATGGGCATATTGGATAATCGGAATAGGCGCAATCGGCTTGGTAATAACATCCGCTGTTATAATTTCAAAAAAACGTCCCTGAGAATACTATATTCAAAGCTGTTTTTTCGGATATTTTCCGAAGGAACAGCTTTTTTGTGCAAATTTGCCGAAATTGGTTTTATCTTTGAATATATGGTTGAAATCTGTTTTTCGCTGTGATATTATGTAAACTGACGGCAGTTGCCGACATTTTAAGGCAACGGTCTTTACGGAGGTTTTTTATAATGTTGAAAAGGATATTATCAATTGCAGTTTGCTTCGCGGTTTTGTTTTGCGCCGGTGCAATAAATTTGCCCAAAAGCTCGGTTACCGCTTCGGCAGCAAGTGCATATTCGGGGCCTTATGTTCAAGTGGGCAATGTTACTCTTCCTCTTGAAGAATATATGCCCGGAACATTCTTTACCAAAAACGGTCAAGCCTGCACAAACCATGCAACTGCCGACTGTATTGCCAACGGCTCTGATTGCAACTGTATGAGATATTATCCTACGGGAGATCCCTCCACCTGCGAAATCGACCTTTTGGCAGTGCAATGCTATGGCTTTTCCCGTTTGGTTTTCTATAAATGCTTTGGTTTTCTCGACCATCCCACAAATTCCTCCCGTTACCATAGCGTAGGATATATTCTTAACGGCTATGTAACAGCCGATTCTGTTAAAAGCCTTCTTATGCAGGCGGCACCCGGCGCTCATGTTCGTTTAACAAGAGGTCATTCGGTGTCTATATTGGCTATGGATGAGGAATATTTAACGGTTTACCACGGCAATTCGGGCGGTGACGGAGTCACCTCTGCTCCTTGCGTGGTTTCTACCTTGAAATATACTTGGGAAGCATTCGCTCAATATGCCAGAGCAGGTATCGATTTTGTTAATATGCCGAACGAATATCCCGGTTGGGAAGCTACAGAAAAGGTATATTATACAGGTAATTATGTCACCACGGATTTTCTTAATCTCCGCGCCGAAGCCAACACAAATTGCGATGTGTATCTTACAATTCCCGCAGATACGCAAATCGAAGTAACCGAGGTCAACGGCGAATGGGGCAAAACAACTTACGGCAATTACAGCGGTTGGGTAAACCTGTATTATACTCGTTTTGAAAC
This sequence comes from uncultured Ruminococcus sp., assembly GCA_964650045.1. Lineage (GTDB taxonomy): Bacteria > Bacillota > Clostridia > Oscillospirales > CAG-382 > Coliplasma. The sequence continues at coordinate 20,789 of CAZYRT010000008.1, read as the reverse complement.
GGTTTCTTATATTACTACCGATTATTTGAATCTCCGTGCCGAGGCGAACACAAGCTGTAATGTTTATATCACCATTCCCACAAATACTGTTATCGAAATCTCCGCAATAAGCGACGGTTGGGGAAAAACAAATTACGGCGGCTACAGCGGTTGGGTGTCAATGGACTATGTAACTTTATATGCTCCCGAAGAAGAACCCGACACGCCTACAGAAGACCCCGACACATCGGTTGATCCCGAAAATCCCGACACTCCCGAAACTTCTTATGTTGCATTAACTCCTACAGACGATGCTTTTATTCTTGATTCCAACGGACTGTTAAGGACTATTTCCTGGAAAATGACTGTGGAAGAATTTAAAACCCATTTCCAAGGACAGGAAATTTTAATAACCGACAAGGAAGGCGTTATCCTTCAAGACAGCCACCTTTTAAGCACAGGAAGCATCGCCCAATTGATAAAGGAAGAAAGTATCATACACCAAGCCGTCATTTGCTTCGGCGGAGACTCCAGCGGTGACGGAAAGGTTACCGCAGCCGATTATCTTGCAACAAAACGTATTATTTTCGGTTATTACAATGCCGATGCCTCAATTCTCACAGCGGCAGACGTAAACAGCGACGGAAAATTAACAATGGCGGATTATCTTATCATACAAAAGTATTGCTTTAACAACGATTCCTCAGGCTTCGGCAAATTCATGACCGTCCCCACCGTCTAAGCAAGCGGAGAAGAGGAAGGGTAATCAAAAAAATTTCACATCTGCAAAATATCAACTCAATGACAAAGCCCTTCGGGGCTTTGTTTTTTATTCAAAAAATTCGATTCACTCCCTATGTATTGACAAACATTTTTTATTTTCTTAAAATATATGTACAGTAAAATCGAGGGGTGATACCAATGAACCTAATGAATTTTTAACAAATCTCTAAAACCACATCGATTGAAGGAGTATATTTATGAAAAAATCATTTTGTTTTATTTTAATCATATGCATCTTTATTCAGTTATGTTCGTTTTCTGCATTCGCAGTATCCGAAAATGATAATATTACCGCCTCAGATACCTTAGAATATGTCGATGGCGAAATCATCGTAATGACAAATTACTATGTCGCTCCCGAAAATTACAATTATAACGATATATCAATGTTTCACGGTATTGAAATAACCTCAATCGAACCGTTATTTAATAACGCCACCGAAGCTGACATCGCCAATTATGCAGACAAATCTGGTAATTGTTTTCCGTATCTTATCACTATTACGGAAGAATACGATATTAATGATGCAATCGAAACGCTGAACGAAGATTCGCAAATAATTATTTCGGATAAAAACTATATCATAGAATCGGAATATACCGAAACTGTGACTTCTTCATCCTCAGGCAATACACGCTCAGCATCATCGGATATGACTGCTCAGCAATGGGCATTGGACTATTTGGAAATGGAAAGTGTATGGGCTTCGGGTTTTACAGGCTCGGATGATGTTGTTGTTGCGATCATTGATGATAACTTTGGGTTAAATCACGAAGATCTTCAATTTGATACAGCAAATGCATATAACGCAACAGAAAGAAACACTAACATCCCCTGTTCGGATTCTCACGGTAATATGGTTTCTGGAATCATAGGCGCAGAATACGGAAATGATATCGGAATCGACGGCATTTGTCAGAATGTAACTATATTGCCTATTGTTATGGAGGAAGAAGTATTAGATGTTTTTATTCACGCATTATGTTATGCAATAGAAAAAAACACAAAAGTTATCGTTTGCTCTTTATATCTGCCCTTTGGGTGCGACCCTCTTATAGTAAACGGTATTGCAAATGCGCAGGTTTTAGTTGTAACAGCAGCGGGCAATTATGCCGTCGAAGGGAACGGCAGTATAGGCAGAGACATGATTTATGAAACTAATGTTACAGCATCATGTAATAACAGTCCCTATTGGATAGTTGCGGGGGCTTCAAACAGTTCGGGAGAAAAGTGGATAAGCTCAAATTACAGCAAAACCTATTGTGATTTGCTCGCACCCGGACAAGACATTCTATCCACAGCTTTAACCGGATACGCAACAGAATCCGGAACCTCCTTTGCGGCACCTCATTTAGCTGCGGCTTGTGCTCTTATAATGGGTACCGCTACCCATTTAACAGCATTGGAAGTCAAAAACATTATTCTAAACAATGTTGATGTTGTAGACGGTTTTGATGATTATTGTGTAACGGGAGGAATACTCTCTATTAAAAATGCAGTTGATGCCATATATGCAGAAAATCGCGGTGCATATACCAAAGGTGATGTTAACGGCGACGGATATGTTACCAATGCCGATTATGAGCTTTGCCGCGAAATTTGTTTTGGAACGGTAAGCGCTACCGCCAACCAAACCAATGCCGCAGATATTAACGACGACGGTTCTATAACTGCAGTTGACTATATGCGCATAAAACGTTATTGCAACAAAACTTCCTATTTCATCCCCTAAGGAGGTATTATTATGAAAAAAAGTTTACTTTCCTTGATCCTTGTATTGTTGTTATTTGGAACATTGCTTCTGCAAATTCCCTCGGTTGCATCTGCTAGTTTAAATGATTTTACATTTGACCCTATTACAGATGAATATACATTTGAGCTTAGCGAAGACGGAAACTATTATATCCTCACAGGCGTTCCCAAAAAGACGGTGGAAATTGTTGTACCCGATGAATACGAAGGAAAACCTGTAAGAGAAATCGAAGCCAGAGCATTTCAACGCGCTGATGCTTACGGAGAAACCCTCATCCTGTCGGAAAATATTTTCTATTTTGACACTATGGTCTTTGCCAACGCAAAAAAACTGCAATTTAACGAATATGAAAACGGCAAATATCTTGGAACAAAGGATAATCCCTATTATGCCCTTGTGGGTGTTGCCGACAAAACGGTTACAGAATTTGTTCTTCATGATGATACGGCAATAATTATCGATTCTGCATTACTTGGCGTAGAAGAACTCAAAAAATTAACCCTTTCTCCCAATTTGAAATACATAGGAGCAGGCGCACTTATCAACAGATCAATTCATTGGAACTACGCCCAAGCTGACCTTGAATATACCGAATATAATAATTGCTATTATTTAGGTACGGCTGCAAATCCGTATCACGCCATGATAAAATTATCTCATGCCGATGTTACTTCGGTAGAGCTTCATCCCGATACAAAGGTAATCCATCCGGGCGCATTCAGAATGCATCAATGGGATGAACAAGAAGCTGAAACCTCCGTAGAATTTGCCGAAAAGCTTGAAACGGTCACCATTCCCAAATCTGTTATAACCATCGGTCCTTGGGCATTCCATGGTTGTTTGGCATTAAAGACAATCAATTTCGAAGCCGAAAGCATTGACGATTTGGCTTTGTTTAATACGAAAGGAATGCCCGAAAACGTTACCCTCAATTGGAGCTACGGCAACGAATCCACCTCTGAAGAAGCCACATCCGACAATTCTCTTTCTCAGGATACAGACAATGGTGAATCCGACAATAACTATATCTGGATTATCGTGGGAATCAGCGCAGTTGCAGTAATTTCCGCAATTATCGTTATTTTTAAAAAGCGTAAATAATACCTCATAAAACACAAGAAGGAATGGCTTCACAACCATTCCTTTTATTATGCATTAAAATTTATTTACCTGACGCTGTGCCATAACAAGACGGTAATATCTGCCTTGCTTACGCATAAGTTCCTCGTGGTTGCCCTCTTCCTCTATTTCGCCCTTTTCGAAAACAACTATTTTCGATGCGTTTCGCAAGGTAGAGAGACGATGGGCGATGGCAACGGTAGTTCTGCCTCCTGCAAGCTTTGCAATAGCCTCTTGGATCTGCTTTTCGGTTTCAGTATCAAGAGAGCTTGTCGCTTCATCAAGAATAAGTATTCTGGGATTCCTCAAAATAGCTCTTGCAATAGCGATTCTCTGCCGTTCGCCGCCTGATAATGTTCCGCCGCGGTCACCTACATAGGTATTATATCCATCGGGCTGTTTCATAATAAATTCATGAGCGTTTGCAAGCTTTGCCGCGCGGATAACCTCATCACGGGTAGCACCGGGCTTGGCATAAGCGATATTGGAATAAATGGTTCCGCTGAAAAGGAAGGTTTCCTGAAGCACAACACCGATCTGAGAACGGTAGGAATGCTGGTCTAAAGACCTCAGCTCTTTTCCGTCAACGGTCAGAGAGCCGTCGGTTATATCATACAAACGGAGGATAAGGTTTGCGGCTGTGGTTTTGCCTACACCGCTTCTTCCTACAAATCCAACCATTTCGCCCTTGTTTATTTCAAGGTTGATGTTTTTCAAAACAGGCTCGCCGTCATTATATCCAAAGGATGCATTTTGGAATTTAATGTTACCCTCAAGGGATTCGATTTCCTCGCCTCCAAGTGCCATTTCGCTTTTTTCGTCCAAAAGCTCGATAATTTTGGAAAGAGAGGTGGATGCCCTCGCTATTCTGCGGGGAACCGACGCCATCCAACGGATAGGCTCATAAACCAAAGCAACATAAGCAAGGAATTGGGTAAGGTCGCCTAATGTAAAATTACTCATTCCCGAGGTTATAAACGAAGGGTCTCCCACAAGCTCGCTTCCCAAGAAGAACAATGCCGCATATTCACCGATACCCAAAAGGAAACCGCCGAAGGGTATGGTCATATTCCAGGTCAATTCGTTTTTCTTGCTTATTTCGGCAATCCTCTTTGCCGCGTTGTCGAATTTTTCCTCCTCACGCTTTTCGGTACCATAGGTCTTAACAACTCTCATACCCGAAAAAACATCATGCATCAAGGTACCTGCGTCAGTTTCTACCTGCCATTGGCGGTGATACAGCTTACGGGTAAACCTCTGCAAAACCATGAACATAAGAATAAGAAGAGGTACGGGAATTATTACCATAACAGTAAGCTTCCAATTTATAGTGAAAAGCATTATGGTAACGCCCAAAAGAATGGCGCCCTGCTGAAGCAGGTTAGGTATAAGCCAGGTTATGAAATCCCGCAATTCCTGAGTATCGCTTGTGACCCTCTGAATCAATTCCCCTGCGCTTCTCTTGCTTAATCCCGAAAGCGACAATTCCTGAATCTTTGTATAAACGTCCTCTCTCAGCTTAATAAGAATATTTTTTGCCGATTCGGCAACAAATATCCTTCTGAGCATCATTGCTACGGTAGACAAAAGCCCCAGCGCCGCCATTAAACCTACTAAAAGGAAAAATCCCTGTTTATCCTCGGGTATGGGAGAAGCATTGATATAATCGTTTATAATAGATTTATTTATAATAGGGCTTACAACGCTTATCAAAGCAATAGCGCACAAAGCCGCGGTTGCCCCCAAAAGCTTTTTCATTTCGGGCTTTGCATAGGGCAAAAGCCTTGCAAACAGATGACGTTTATCAATACATCTTTCACAGCTCGTTCTGCCTTTTGGAAAGGGCTTTCCGCATTTTGGACAACGGGCAACCTTGGGAAGGACCAATTTTTCGCCCTTTCTCGCCGCTTCCAATCTTCTTACTGCATTACGAAAAACCTCGCTTTGGCGCATTTCTCCTCGGCAAAGCTCCAAATCCCCGTTTTTATCCGAGGATTCAATAGAAGCACAGCCCCAATTTTGAACATAGCGTATTTCACCAAGGTCATCAAGAGATACCCAACGCTCTTTTTCTTCGATTCCGTCAAGCAAGCAGAGCTTTCCTTCTACCAAAGCGCAGGCTCCCCTTATGGGAGAATTATCAAAACTCAGGTCATAATTGAAAATATGAAATTTTCCGTCTTTCCCTATCCTTTTTTTAATTTCTTCATTTACTTGAAGAAAAGGATCGGGCTTTTTCTTTTTTCTGAAAATCATTTTCATCACAAATAAAGTTCGATTTTTTTATAGCTCTTTCTGTCAAGCTTTTCAACATCTTCAATACGGTAACGGTTGCCGTCCACATCAGTTATTATAAGCATTCCGTCTCCCACCTTGGCAATATTGCGATAGGTATCATGAGTAGAAAAGGTCAATTCCCCTCTGTCTGTTTCCACAGTCCAGAAGGTGAAATCCAATTTGTCTTTAAGCTGAGTAATTTTACTTACTGTAGGGCAAAGATATTTTCGGTCAAGCTCTTTTCGTATGATATTTTGCGCTTCATCATTAAGATCGGAAAGCTTTAATATCATACCGTATTCTCTGCCATCCTTATCAAGTACCGAAATATATTCATCGGGAGATTCAAAAGGAAAGCAACGGTGGAAATAAACTCTGCCGAAATCCTGCTTTACGGGAGTTTTGTCCACGTCTGCCTCTAAATCGTCACCGCGCTTGGGCAAAACCGCTTCCATTCCGGGAAAACCGTTTTTGGTGTTATAAAAACGGGTATTGGAATCGGTCAAATATATAATTTCTGCAAAATCAAGATAATTTTCGTTTTGGTTCATATCATTCACCTATGCCTACTGTTTTCAATGCCTCTGCCTGAAGCTTATAAAGCTTATAGTAAACACCCTTTTGCTTCAAAAGCTCCTGAGAGGTTCCGCTTTCGGCAACACGTCCGTTTTCGATTGCAATAAGATTATCTGCATTACGCAATGTAGAAAGACGGTGGGCTATAATAACCGTTGTGCGATTCTTGGTCAATCTGTCAAGAGCCGCTTGGATATTACGTTCTGTCTGAGTATCCATAGCCGCAGTCGCTTCGTCCAATATAAGTATTTTCGGGTCGCGAAGTAATGCTCTTGCAATAGAAATACGCTGTCTTTCACCTCCCGAAAGTTCTTTCTTGCCGAAGCCTATTTCGGTATTGTAGCCGTCAGGATATTTTACAATAAAATCATGGGCAGAAGCCGCCTTTGCCGCGGCAATGACCTGCTCCTTGGTTGCATCGGGACGGGCATAACGTATGTTATCAAGAATACTTCCTCTGAAAAGATAGGTCTCCTGAGAAACAATAGCCACATTCTCTCTCAAATAATCAAAAGGAAGTTCCTTTATGTTAATACCGTCTATGTAAACTCCGCCCTGCTTAACATCATAAAGTCTTGTCAATAGGTTGGCAAGTGTGCTTTTGCCTGCGCCTGTTTGACCAACTATACCCAAGGTTTTGCCTGCAGGGATAGAAAAGCTTACGTCATCGATAACCTTGCGGTTTTCCACATAGGAAAAAGAAACGTTTCTAAATTCAACCTCGCCTTTATTTTCCTTGGGAACGATCGGATTTTCGCTTTCTCTTACATCGGGCTTTGCATCCCTTATTTCAAAAAGACGTTGGATAGAATTAAGAGTTTCGCTCCACCAATTGGAAACATCAGCCAATTGCTCAATAGGTCCGTATATTAACGAAAAATATGCAACAAATGCCATTAATCTGCCGTAGGACATATCGCCTGTTCCGTTCATCACCTGCCAACCGCCGACAGCCCAAACAACATAAGAGCCGATACGAAGAAGATAATTCAAATAAGGGAACCATTTTGCGCTGAATCTTTGAATATCGTTCATAGCGTAAGCGGCAGCGCGGTTGCGCTTATCAAATCTGTCAAGCTCCTCGTCCTCACGGGAAAAGGATTTTACCACCCTCATGCCGTTCAAAACATCGGAAACCAAGCTCTGGAACGATCTTCTCTTGGAGAAATTCTTGGCGTGCATTTTACCAAATGCACGGAAAAACACTTTAAAAGCGAGGAAAAACAGTGGAACTGTTATGAAGGTATATAAAGCCAAGGTCAAATTATCCTTGACCATAACTCCCGCAATTACCACAAGCTGAACAATATTTAATATTAAATAAGGAAAGCCGTCGCAGAAGAACCAATAAAGTGTAAGACTGTCGCCGTTTACCTGTGTCATAAGTCCGCCTGTCTGTCGGTTGGTGAAAAATCCCAAAGAAAGGTTGCTTATAGTATTGAATATCATCTTTTTCAGATCATAGGTAACATTAGCGGCAACAGTTGAGCTTATAGCGCCCGAAATAAGGTTTACGCATAACGACAAAAACCTTACTCCCACAATAAGCAAAACCACTTTCAACACATCTGACGAGGTGGATTCGGGGTTCCCCAAAACCTCATCATAGAGAACCTCGTTGGCTATGTAGGGAGTTATAACCCCCAAGCCCGCAATCAAGCCGAATGCCAAAAGCACCATAAGCACCGAGCGTTTATATCTGAAAAACAAGGTAGCAAGCCTTTTAACAAGCTTTGCGGTATCGGCACAATTGGGACAGATCTTTAATTCGCCGTCGGGATAACGCTTTCCGCATTTGGGACATACATGATGCTCATATCCCTCGGAAGCATACAATTCCTCCTCAAGGCATCCCTTTTTCTTCAAATCCCCCACAGCACGGCAAAAAACGGCTGCGCCATGCTTACACGCAGAGGTAAAATTAAACAAAAGCTTTGCTTCTCCCTTTTCCTCTGCAACAACTCTGCCTGTAGAAATAAGCTGTTCTGCCTTTGGCTCGGAAAGCTCTTTTAAATCAAACCTTTCAAAACGGGAAACCCTAAATTCCTCGTTTCGTATAGGCTCTCCTGTAGGAGTTTTTCCGCCCGAGGTGAATATCATCAAGCCCTCGGCAACAACAAAACCCTCGGTACACAAAAGCACAAAGCAATCGCCTCTGCTTCCGTCTGACCGAAGGTCTGAACGCAACGCCACAAGGACATCATCGCTGTTGACGCCCTCGTGTGCAAAATATTTTAATACCGAATCGGGTATTTTATCTACAAAAACCGTTTTCAAGTTAACACCCTTACCCTTTTAACAACCCGAAAAACATAACATCCTTCAACAATCTAGTATGATACACCTTACAGTATCAAAAATCAAGTGTTTTCTTTATTCAAAGCGCGATGCAGGCAAAACAAAATTTGTTGTATTTTACCGCGCAGGTACATAATTAAATTTGATCCCTGTGAATCTGTTTTTGAATTTTTTTACCTTGGCGAATATCCCGTTTTATCATTTCTCGATTAATGGTATTCATAACCGTCTTTTTGTCACCGCTCCATTTAGGCTCGACAAGGAAAGCCTTGGGGGCGTCTCCCGTTATACGGTGGATAACTACATTTTCGGGTATTATTTCAATACAATCAAAAAGCATATCCATATATTCATCAAGGCTCAAAACCTTGAATTTCCCCAAACGGTAATCCTCAGAAAGGTCGGTTCCCTCCAAAACATGAAGGAGCTGTAATTTTATGCCGTCCGTTCCTGATTTTACCGCAAAATCCACCGTTGACCGCATATCCTCTTTTGTTTCATTAGGCAGACCTAAAATAATATGGGTGATCACCTGAATGCCACGTTTTTTTAAATCGGCAACAGTTTTTTCATAAACCTCATTTTCATAGCACCGTCTTATATATTCAACAGTTTCCTTTTTGGAGGTTTGAAGCCCCAATTCCACCCAAACAGGCTTGATCTTATTCAAGTCATCAAGCATTTTCAAAATATCATCACCAATACAATCGGGACGTGTTCCGATTGAAATTGCAACAATATCCTCATGCTCCATAACCTCTCTGAAAATAGGTTCAAGATAACTTACAGGAGCATAAGTATTTGTAAAGCTTTGAAAATAGGCTATAAATTTATTTGCCTTGGTTTTTCCGATAACTTTCTCCTTGGCTTTTTGAAGCTTTTCGGAAATATTTCCTTCCGTAGCCGAAAAATGAGAGCTTCCCTCATGACAGAAAATACAGCCTCTTGTGTCAAGTGTACCGTCGCGGTTGGGACAGGTCGTACCAATGTCAAGAGATAATTTATAAACCTTTTCCCCAAAGATATTCTTCAAATACTCATTCAGAGAATAGTATCTGCCGTCCATGCTTATTCACCGCAGATCATATCGGCAAACCGTCTTGCCGCCTTTGCCATATCGCAAAGAGCATCGAAAACCGTATCAGCATTTTTATCGCCAAGATAGCTTACCGATTCCAAGGTTACATATCCCGAATAGTTATTGCGCTTCAATGCTTTGGCAATAGGCTCAAAATCTATCTTCATAGAAAAAGGTATCTGGTGGGAATCGTGTTCAAAATCATTATCATGAACATGAAGAGCTTGGAGATAAGAACCCAATGTGTCGATAATCTCTACCGAGCTTGTGTTCAGCCCTCTCATTTCCGCATGACCCAAATCTAAACAGGCCACAAAATAATCGTCCTTTACCGCTTCCATGTGAGCCAAAAAATCCTTGCCGTCCGAGCAGGCGGCAGGAACTGTTCCCACATCACGTTTCCAGGACCACATATTTTCCGCAGCTATCTTTACATTATGCTGTTTTGCAAAAGGAAGCAATTCCAAAAACAACTCTGCATTTTCCTCAGCAGATTTATAGTTATCGGGATGTATAACGCAAATTTCGCCTCCTGCCTCTGCGGTGCATTCTATTGCGCGGTAAAAACAATCCCGGACTTCTTTACAATAAGTAGGATAAGGCGCATGAGACTGATTGCAAATTATTCCGTTATCAAGCCCTATCTGTTTCATCCTTCTTGCCAATTTAAGATAATCACTTCCTGCCAAGGGGTCATCGGTCGGCAAAGCCACCTTATTCTGCCAATCGTATTTTACCATGGCAAGCATAGAAAAATCCCAGGCATCAAATCCTGCTTTTGCTATATATTCAACTGCTTTTTCATAACCCACATGGTTAACAGCAGACCTTGTTTCAGTAGATATTTTCATGATTTACCTCTCCAAAAGGATTTTTTATTATTTTATCAAACCCCATTCACATAGTCAAGCATATTTTAGCCCAATGATAGTTTTCACGTTAATTAATTAAAGTTGTAAAACGCTATTGCATTTTTGGAATTTTTGTGATATAATTTTTAAAATTTCTCGTTTTCGAAAGTGAGGTTTTTATTTTGAATTGGGAGCTTATTGCCCTTATAATTTATTTTATTTCAATGCTTGGGATCGGTCTTGTATTCTTCTTCCGTTCCAAAAGCATAACTGACAAGGACTATTTCTTGGGAGGGCGTTCCATGGGGCCTTGGGTAACCGCTATGAGCGCACAGGCATCGGATATGAGCGCTTGGCTCTTGATGGGATTACCCGGAAGTATTCTCGCCTTCGGTCTCGGTCAGGCTTGGATCGGAATCGGTTTGGCTTTGGGCACCGCCCTTAACTGGATACTCGTTGCCCGCCGTTTGCGCCGTTTTTCTCAGGCAGCTAACGATTCCATCACCCTTCCCCAATATCTTTCTAATCGCTTTGCCACAAAGAGCAAAACTCTTCAGGTAGTTTGCGCGGTGGTGTTCCTCGTTTGCTTCACACTTTATGTTGCTTCGGCATTCGTTGCAGGTGCAAACGTTTTTACCTCAATGTTCAACATTGAAAAAGAATTGGCAATGCTCATTTTCGCCGCCATACTTATTATCTATACCTTCCTCGGCGGATATAAGGCAGTTTGCTGGACAGACTTTTTCCAAGGCTTGCTTATGATAATCGCTGTTTTGGCAGTTCCGATCATCATTATTGCAACAAAGGATCTTGATTATTCTGTTCTCGACACTGCTGTCACCTCTGCAAAGGACGGCACAGTTTACAAGTTTATAGGCGATTTGTTCTCTGCACCTGCTTCCGAAATCGCAAGCGGCTTGGCATGGGGCTTGGGTTACTTCGGTATGCCTCATATTCTCGTTCGTTTTATGGCTATCGAAAAGCCTTCTATGGTAAAGAAATCCTCAATAGTTGCAATCGTTTGGGTTGTTCTCGCTCTTGTTTCGGTTATCTTCATAGCAATTTTCGGCAGAATCCTTATCGGCAACGAGCTTCTCACAAACGATGCTCAGAGCATGGTATTTGTTGAGCTTGCAAGAGATCTGTTCCCTGCATTTGTGTCAGGTATTCTCCTTTCTGCTATCATCGCCGCTTCCATGTCTACTGCAGACAGCCAGCTTTTGGTTGCTTCCTCCTCCTTCACATCGGATATCTACAAGCCCATTCTTCGTAAAAACGCATCCGATAAGGAAACTCTTTGGGTAGGCAGAGCTGTTGTTTTGGTCGTTGCCGTTGTAGCATATTTCATAGCAAGCAGTAAAGCGGAAGGCGCACAGGCTATTATGAATCTTGTTGAAAATGCTTGGGCAGGCTTCGGTTCCGCCTTCGGTCCCGTTGTTATCCTTTCCCTTTTCTGGCGCAGATTTACATACAAGGGCGCTCTCGCAGGTGTTATTGCAGGCGCAGTCACCGACGTTCTCTGGGTGAGCTTCCTTTCATCTTCCACAGGAATCTATGAGCTTATCCCCGGATTTGCGGTTGGCATGATCGCTGCTGTTGTTGTTACTCTTCTTGATAAGAAGCCCAACGACGAGGTTTTGGCAATATTCGATGCCGCAATTGCTCCCGAAGCAGAATAATTTAATAAATACGGAAAGCGGCTTCATCGAAGCCGCTTTTAATTTCAACTTATACTTTCCGATTTTAACTTATATGTTTTGAATAATCACATAATCTTCCCCGGTAAATGATCTCATAGGGTAATTCCAAAAAATTAACAGGATGAACTATTTTAGGAAGCCCCTCCACACCCGAAACATTGTTATTTTGAAGAATATCACGAACAAATTCCGAACAATAATAACGATATTCGCTTCGATTATGAGGAAGATGTATACCCGCCTTGAACAGACCGAGATAGTTGTAATGATATTTTTTCTGTTCATGAAGCATGGTTTCGATTGTTTTTCGGATACCTTCCAATTCCTCCGAAGATACCTCCACCTTTAAAACAGCCGCCTTTGCATCGGAAAAACGCTTCAAAGCCCCTTTATCGGGAGCTTCACGAACGAAGCCACCCCAAAAAGGGTTATAGGAATGTATTCTGCCAAAGGAAAACATCCATTGAAGATCCTCTGTCAAGCTGATGGAAGCATGACTGAATTCCTTTCGGGTAAAAAGCTTTATAAGCTTTGAAACAATAGAGCCTGTTTGGCTCAGCACTATATAAACCTTCTTCTTATTTTCTTGAGACACATTTATCATCTTTTCATCATTTTTAACATATTGTTAAGATTATATCACCTTTTTATTCAAATATCAACTGTTTTTTACAGAAGGTAAAGCCCCTGTTCTTGACTTATTTTTAAGTTATGATATAATGGTAGCAACATTTTTAAATTAAGGATCCGAGTGCAAGAATTGTTGTACTGCGTAACTGAAAAATGATATATTTTGATTCTGCGGCAACCACGATTCCTTCGGAAAGTGCAATAAATGCCGCAAAAGAAGCATTGGAATTTTACGGAAATCCCTCATCGGTCCATTCCGCAGGAATCAATGCAAAAAAGATAATAGATATTGCCCGTAAACAAACGGCAACCGCCCTTTGTGTCAAGCCCGAAGAAATTATTTTCACAAGCTGCGGAAGCGAAAGCAATAACCAAGCCATTTTCGGCATGGCAAAGCTTCGGGCAAGACGTTCAAGGCGTATTATAACCACCGACAGCGAGCATCCTTCGGTTTCCGCGCCTATAAATGCCTTGGTTTCCGACGGCTGGGAGGCAATACGCATTCCCACCATCGGTGGAAAATTGGATATGGATATTTTGAAAGGCGCACTTAAAGACGGCGCGGCATTTGTAAGCATAATGCTTGCAAATAACGAGACCGGCGCGAAATATGATATCGCCTCGGTACGTAAGGCTATCACAAAAAGCGGATGCGGCGCATTGCTCCATTGCGATGCAGTTCAAGGCTTTTTAAAGACCGAGGACAAACGTGAAATTGCAAAGAATTGCGATTTGGCAAGCATCTCTGCCCATAAAATCGGCGGATTCAAGGGAATAGGCGCTCTTTATGTAAAAAACGGCATAAAGCTGCCACCATTTATTCATGGCGGAGGACAGGAAAACGGGCTTCGTTCGGGTACCGAAAATCTGCTGGGTATCGCCGCATTAGGCGCCGCCTGCGAGGATTATGTTAAAACAACGCCCGAGCATTTAAAGAACCTTTATAACCATACGGTAAAGCTTCTTTCGGAAAATCCTTATGTGAAATTGAATATACCCGAAAACCATATTTATTCCATACTGTCGATTTCAGTAAAAGGCGTTCGGAGCGAGGTCATGCTCAATGCCCTTAATGCCGAAGGTATCTGCATTTCGGCAGGAAGTGCCTGCTCTGCAAGAAAGGGCATAAGCCATGCTCTTTCGGGCTTCGGCTTGCCCAAGGAAGAGATAGAAAGCACGGTAAGAATAAGCTTCGGCGCACATAATATTATGGAAGAATGCGAAATTTTGGCAGAAAAAATCCTTGAATGTGCAAAAAGACTTAAAAGATAAATTCGGAGAAACATTATGAAAGAAATCATTCTGCTCAAATACGGCGAAATCGTTTTGAAGGGATTAAACCGTAATTATTTTAATACAATGCTTGAAAAAAGGGTTCGCAAGGTTTTGAAAACCGTCGAAGGCGAATTCACCCTTGATTATGCTCAGTCAACTCTCTGCATTTCGGGAAACGATGATGCGGATATGGATACTGCCCACGAAAAGCTTAAAAAGGTTTTCGGTGTTGCAACAGTTTGCAGAGGTATCCAATGCGAAAAGGATATGAGCGATATTGCAGAAAAGCTCCGTGAAAATATCGATGAGCTTTTGGGCGATTGCAAGACCTTTAAGTGCGATGCAAAGCGCAGTGACAAAAAATTTCCCTTGAAATCTCCCGAAATATGCGCCGAATGCGGCGGTATCGTTCTCGAATGCCGTCCCGATATGAAGGTTGATGTGGTTAACCCCGAAAGGGTTATAACTATCGAAATCCGTGACCGCGCGGCATTTATCCACGGTAACGGCGAAAAAGGCGCGGGCGGTGTTCCCGTTGGTTGCAGCGGACGAGGAATGCTTATGCTTTCGGGCGGTATCGACAGCCCCGTTGCCGGCCACATGATAGCAAGACGCGGTGCGGCGATTGATGCAGTTTATTTTGAAACACCTCCCTACACAGGCGAAGCGGCGGCAGAAAAGGTTCGCACCCTTGCCGAAAAGCTCACAGAGTATTGCGGAGAAATATATCTCCATTCGGTAAGCTTGACCGAGGTTCAGGAAACACTTGTAGCCACCTGCAAGGAAAGGCTTTTCACCCTTCTGCTTCGCAGATTTATGGTAAGATGCGCTTCCCGACTTGCCGAAAGATACCATGCCGGCTGTCTTATTACAGGAGAAAGCCTTGCACAGGTTGCAAGCCAGACAATGCAATCCTTGGCTGTAACAGATGCGGTTGCAACTGTTCCGGTTTTGCGCCCCTGCATTGGCTTGGATAAAGAAGAAATCGTTGTCCGCGCAAGAGAAATCGGAACCTTTGAAACCTCAATTTTGCCTTATGAGGTTTGCTGTACTGTGTTTACACCCAAGCATCCCGACACTCGTCCCGACATGGAAGAAATCCTTGCAGAGGAAGCCAAGCTTGACGTTGAAGGCTTGGTAGAAAGAGCCCTTGCTACCGACCATTTCGTAAAATTGGGATAATCAAAAAGGAGAAAAGCGGCAAGGCAATAGCGTATAAGCTAACCCAAACGGTTTGTATGCCCAAAAATGGCGGCTTTACTGTTCTGCCTGCGCCGCGAAACTAAAAAAGATGAAAAGATTGATAAAGGAATTAAAGAAAAGAGGATATCATATCTCGGTTGCAGAATCCTGCACAGGCGGCTTGATATCCAAAATGATAACCGATACATCGGGCGCAAGCGAGGTTTTCGAATGTGCGGTGACCACCTATTCCAACGATGTTAAAATGAAGCTTTTGGGCGTTAAGGAATCCACCTTGCAAGCCCATGGCGCAGTGTCTCAGGAGACAGCATTGGAAATGGCATCGGGCGTCCGCTCCCTTTCGGGCTCGGATATTGCGGTTTCGGTAACAGGAATCGCAGGTCCCAACGGCGGAAGCGAGCAAAAGCCGGTTGGAACCGTCTGCATCGGTATCGCCACAGCCGAAAAATGCTATGCATCCACCTTCCTTTTTATGGGCAACCGTGCCCAGATTCGCAGACAATCGGCAAAAATGGCTTGCAGATTGGTTCTGGAAGAGCTTGGCGTTAAATTAGAAAACGAACCTTTAACAAAAAAAGCAAAAAAACTCTTGACAAGAGATTAAATCGGTGGTAAAATAGTTTTCGCGTTGAGAGACGCGGAAACTAAATATAGCCGAATTGTGTAACGGTTAGCACGACAGACTCTGACTCTGTTTGTTGGGGTTCGAATCCCTATTCGGCTGCCAAAAAATAAAAGTCACCAATAGGTGGCTTTTGTTTTTTGTTTAGTTCTCCGATTATTTAGGGATTCGAACGGGTCGGTAGTGAATGACGTGCCGGGGGCACGTCATTCACACAAATGCAAATTTACAGAGTATTAAGCACGATTAACCAAAAGTAATCCACATAGCGGGACGAATGCCATTATCGCCAAAGTTGACTTCCGTGTCACAACCATGCTCCCAAATTTGTCCATTATCCGCGCTAACATAATGAGGATAATGTTTCTGCGAATTTGCATCAAAATACGAAGAGCGTAACCACCAACACCAATAATAGTATGTCTCGCCATACCAATCAGAATAACTATAACTTGGCGTTACGCCTTGTGTTTCGGCATAATCAGTATACTGACATTGTCTATCCTCACCGCTTCTAGAAAAATATTCATCCGCTTCATCAACGCTAAGTAAGAAAACTTTATCTTGGGTATCGCTTTCAACGCAACTACACTGATTTGTCACAGTTGTAGTTATAATGATAGATTGTTCTTCAGGAGAAAAAGAATTTTTAATAAAATCGTTATTTAACCACTTTCTTAGCGAGCTAGTTTCCCAAGTCGTATCAGTATCTTCAACATTATACGGTTGACAATCAAGGGCATATTTGCTAATAACAAGTATTTTATTTTCTTCTTTTGCTAAGACAAGCCATTCTACATCTTCTTTCCCATTTGATAAATCGTTATCCTGTTCATAGGAACCGAAATATATACAGTCTCTTACATCTGCAGTTTTTGCTTTTTCTTTCATATATGTAGCGTAAATCGAGTTCGCTTTTTCGATGCTGTCTTTGTAACCGCCAAGAGAAATTAGCGACTTATAAGCTCCAACCACATCGGTTTCTATCAATGCAACTGCATTGCTGTATCGTTCTTCTTGAGTACTAAGGCTTATCCATAAAGCAGGGCGCACAGCGAAGTCATTTTTACTATAGATTCCTTCCAAACGGATACCTCCGCCATCAACAAAAGCAACGTCATCCCACTCCCATCCGCGTGAACGTAGCCACCAAGCATCTCCACTTATAGTCGGGATGTTTTCTCCCTTTTCATATTCTGTAGGAGCACTCAATTTTGACACGTTATATTTAGTTACTTCATCTATGCTAAGCAGAAAAACTTTATCCAAAGTATCTTTTCCGCCATAGGTACCATACTTAGGATTATCCAAGGTTCTTACCATGGTGGTGGTAATCATAGCCTGTTCTTCAGAAGAAAATGTGTTATTAATAAAACTATCATTCAGCCATTTTCGTAATGTGCAAGTTTCCCAAGTTACACCTCCTGTGCCTTCGTCATCATATGGCTGATTGTCTAATGCATATTTGCTGATAACAAGTATTTTATTATCTTCTTTTGCCAAAACCACCCACTCCACACTTTCTTTTCCATTTAATGTGTTATTATCTTGCTCATAAGTGCCAAAAGTGATACTATCTCCTATTTCAGCAGAAAAAATACCAACTTCTTCATGAGGCTCATCGCCTTGTTCAGAAGAAGCCTCGCACTCTAAGGATAAACTTTGCTCAGATGAATCCTCGGCTTCTAAGGATGCTTTTTGTCCAAATGAATCCTCAACTTCTATGGAGTCACTTTGCTCATATCCAATCTCTTTTCCACACGCACACATTGAAACGCACATTGTAAACGCCAAGAGAGTAAGTAAAAGTCTTTTCATTTTGTTTTCTCCTTATTGTCCTATTTCTTTGATTTTTAATGCATCGTCGCAAAGTTTTCTTATTGCCGAAACAAACGACGGTAATCCGTGAGCCTTTTGGTACTCTATTATTCGCTCGACCAAATTCTCGTCATTGTCGTTGAATGTTATTTTCTTTGACATATTTCAACCTCCGTGCTAAAATATTTTTTACATTATAGTACAAATGTTTACTAAAGTCAATAGTAAACTTCTTTACTTGGTATAATAAAAATACCTTGTAAAGGAGGTTTGCCATGAATAAACCGAAATATATAAAAAGGCTTCGTGATTTACGCGAAGATAACGACAAAACACAGCAGGAAATCGCAGATATCCTCGGCACATCTCAAACAATGTACGCTCGCTATGAACGCGGTGCAAATGAGCTTCCTATCCACCACCTTATAACCCTTTGTGAATACTATAATGTAACCGCAGATTATATACTTTGCCTTGACGAAAAATAAACCGATTTGATTGGATATACCTTTCAAATCGGTTTTTGTTGTTATTTATTCGCATTATTTTTAGTTGTATTTATAGAGGAAATCAACATTCTGCGAATTGAACCGCAAGTGTTTTGAAGAGATTTATACTGCTCATCGGAGATATATCCGGTGCGGTTCAAAAGCTCCAGCCAATATTCGGATTCGTAGCACTCTTTAAGAGCAATCTGCATTTTTGCAATAAAATCTGCTGTTCCATGCCCATATTTTGATTCGTGAATATTTGCACCAATCGATGTTCCCGAACGAAGAAGCTGGTTTGTCAAAACGCTTTCTCGTTTAGTTTCCTTTATATTTCGGCAAAGAGTAACTACCTCAACTGCAAAATCCTTAGCTTTTTCAAGCATAATACTTTCTGCCATTTTTCAAACCTTTCTTTTAGTTAAATTACCGCTGTCAAATGCAATTTGGCTGAATCACGTCGGTTTTATGTTGCTTTGTTCAATTTCCTGCATTTAGCTAAATTACCGCTGCGCGGTAGCGAAATTATCTTGCATTCGCAAGATGGCTAAATTGCTCGCTTTCGCTCACAGCTAAATTAAATCCACCAACTCGCCTCGAGGCGAATTTAGCTGCCCGAAGGGCAATTTAGCCGCCGTAGGCGATTTAGCCCACCCGAAGGGTGGATTTAGCTGAAAAAACCTTGTCAATGACAAGGTTTTTTCTGGTGTGGATGAATGGACTTGAACCAACGACCCCTTGCATGTCAAGCAAGTGCTCTAACCAACTGAGCTACACCCACATATTCGATGTGAAAGACCAACAATGCATTTCTTCCTTTTCGCCCGACTATTCTATCACATATACCAATAAAAATCAATACCTTTTTCAATTTTTATTATGCCAACTCCTGTGTCTCCATTTTGATGTTACAGGCATATACTCTTAACAAGGAGCGCATACGCGTTTCTTGAAGAAAAAACACCAAAAGGAGAAAAACAATGCTTCAAAACGATTGCGGACTCTTTTGCATGGACCAAGCGCCTATGCCGATTCCTGAGCCCGAAGAAAGCACCTTCCCTCCAAAGGTTTCCTTGGCTATGATGTATGTGCCCTTCCAAAGGTTCGAAAAGCTCTATGATGCCGAAAAGGCATTAGAGCGCGGAACACTTTTCCAAGAGCTTGACCTTCCCTTTTACGGAGGAAAGAGAGGTGGCGAAAAATGAATGCAAATCGCGAATCCTTAATGAGAAAAATTCAAATGTATGCATTTGTCGCCCATGAGTGTGTACTTTATCTTGACGGTCATCCCAATAACAAACGTGCTCTTGAAAAGCATTCCGCTGCTGTAAAATCCATGAATGAGGCTGTTGCACAATACGAAGAAATGTACGGCCCCTTGACTGCCAACGCAGCATGGAACGGAAAAGCCACAGGCTGGTCATGGATATACGGCAAATGGCCCTGGCAAGGAGAGGAGGACTGACCATGTGGACTTATGACAAAAAGCTTCAATATCCCGTTAATATCAAAAACCCCAATCCCGCCTTGGCGAAAATGATAATTTCCCAATTTGGCGGTCCCGATGGCGAACTTGGCGCCGCAATGCGCTATCTGTCTCAACGCTACACTATGCCCTATAACGAGGCTATTGGCATCTTAACTGACGTTGGTACGGAAGAATTAGCGCACATGGAAATGATCTGCGCCATTGTTTACCAGCTTACCAGAAACCTCAGCCTTGAAGAGATAAAGGCAAGCGGTTTCGATGCTTACTACGTTGACCACACAACGGGACTTTATCCTGTTGCAGCAAGCGGAGTACCCTTCACGGCATCCTATTTCCAATCCACAGGCGACCCTATCGCAGACCTTTCGGAAGATTTGGCAGCAGATGCCACGATCACCAAAGAACAACCAGCATTTCTGAGGACCCGAAAACCCTTGATATTACTGGCTTTTCGGCACTTTGAAGGTTTTTGCAAAAATGGCATACCTGCAACCACATAAGAACAACTTGACCCCAAATTACACTATTTTTTACAAAATTCACGATAGGACAAGCTGTTTCCGAAGAATCAAATCATCAAAATTAAGAAGCTCCTAACTGCCAATAACGACAATTAGGAGCTTCTTTTACATAGCATAATCAGTAAAAATTATGTAGATTTGAGTTCCTGTATTTTACATTATGAGAAGTTCGCCGACGGGACGGTAAAATGCATCGAAGATGAGATACCTTTTGAACTGCCGGACGGTTGGGAATGGGAACGGTTATCTAATCTTGCTTCCTTTTCTGGAGGAAAAACTCCCTCGACATCAAACCGTGAATATTGGGAAGGTAACATACTCTGGGTAA